>NZ_JBBKZS010000094.1:0-1012 GCF_037889955.1 Variovorax robiniae | reverse complement strand
GTGAGTGTCCGAGATTCCCCGTCATTGCCTGAGGCGGCCTGATCGACGAAGGTCAGCTCTCCCTTTTTCGGAGAGTTCAATGACAGATCAAGCAGGACCGGTCGAGACCGGCGTGTCGCAGCGCGTGCGCGTGGACTGGCGAACCGGCCAGACGATGGTGCAGCATGACGAGGCCTTCTGGCGTGACCACGAACAGCGTCGCCTGGAGCAAGGCGTGAGCGTGCGCCAGTATTGCTCGGCCAATGCCCTGGCACTGTCGACCTATCGACATCGCGTGAGTGGCAAGAAGCGCTCGAGCGCGAGTGCGGTGACCGCGAAGCCGACGCCGTCACGACCAGCCGCATTCGTGCCGGTATCGACTGCTCGCGCGGAGGTTGCGGCGCTTGTGGAGGTCGCCCTGGAGGGCATGACGCTGCGCCTGAGCGGCGAGGCCGCCGAACGAGTTCTGGCCAGCGTAGTGGCGCGTCTCGCATGATCCTGTCGTCAGCGATCCGGGCCTACGTGTATGGCGAGGCCGTTGACATGAGGAAGTCCATCGACGGCCTGTCGCAGATCGTGGCGGCCGCGATGGGCATGAATCCCCTGTCGGGTCAGGTCTTCGTCTTCATCGGGCGACGACGCGACCGTGCGAAGTTGCTCGTGTGGGATCGCCACGGATTTTGGGTCCTCTACAAGCGTCTCGAGGCGGGCCGCTTCACAGACCCTGCGCGGCTGCACGCAGACGGCATCGCGATGAGCGAACTCGTCGCATGGCTGGAAGGGATCGACCTGAGTCGAACGAGACGGTTGCAGACGCTCGACGTGAGCGTCGTCGCCTGAGGGCCGGGGGGACTTCAGGCCTTCAAGGCAATCGGCACTTCACCGACTGCCCGCAGCGCGGTCGCGCTGAGATCATCGACACCCATGCAACTGCTGGCTGTCCCCGTCGATCGAGCGAGCTTGCCCGACGAAGTCGAGGCGCTCAAGGACATGCTGGTGGAGGCCGCACAGGCCTTCCAGGCGTTGCGGGCAC
>NZ_JBBKZS010000093.1:0-1055 GCF_037889955.1 Variovorax robiniae | reverse complement strand
ATGGGCCTTCAAGGCTTCGAGTTCGTTGAATTCGCTTCGCCCGTCGCGAACACCCTGGAGCCCTTTTTCGAGAAGCTCGGCTTCACGCTGGTCGCCAAGCACCGCTCCAAGGACGTGGTGCTCTACCGCCAGGGCGACATCAACTTCATCGTGAATCGCGAGCCGCACAGCCCCGCCGCCTACTTCGCGGCCGAGCATGGCCCCGCGGCCTGCGGCCTGGCCTTCCGCGTGAAGGATTCGCACAAGGCCTATGCCCGCGCGCTGGAACTCGGCGCGCAGCCCATCGAGATCGCCACCGGACCGATGGAACTGCGCCTGCCCGCCATCAAGGGCATTGGCGGCGCGCCGCTGTACCTGATCGACCGCTATGAAGATGGCAAGTCGATCTACGACATCGACTTCGAATTCATCGAGGGCGTGGACCGCCACCCGCCGGGCGTCGGCCTGCGAGTCATCGACCACCTGACCCACAACGTCTACCGTGGCCGCATGACCTTCTGGGCCAACTTCTACGAGAAGCTGTTCAACTTCCGCGAGATTCGCTACTTCGACATCCAGGGCGAATACACCGGCCTGACGTCCAAGGCGCTCACGGCACCGGACGGCAAGATCCGCATTCCGCTGAACGAGGAATCGTCCAAGGGCTCCGGCCAGATCGAGGAGTTCCTGATGAAGTTCAACGGCGAGGGCATCCAGCACATCGCGCTCTTGAGCGACAACCTCATCGACACCATCGACCAGCTCGGCCTGGCCGGCATCCCCTTGCTGACCGCACCCAACGACATCTACTACGAGATGCTCGAAACGCGCCTGCCGGGCCACGGCGAGTCGATCCCCGAGCTGCAGGCGCGCGGCATCCTGCTCGATGGCACGACCGAAGGCGGCCAGCCGCGCCTGCTGCTGCAGATCTTCTCGGAGACGGTGTTCGGCGGTCCGGTGTTCTTCGAATTCATCCAGCGCAAGGGTGACTACAGCGACGGCTTCGGCGAAGGCAACTTCAAGGCGCTGTTCCAGTCGATCGAGCGCGACCAGGTGCGCCGCGGCGTGCTGCAGGC
>NZ_JBBKZS010000092.1:0-1099 GCF_037889955.1 Variovorax robiniae | reverse complement strand
TTACTCAGCAGTCCGTAATATAGGCGACAGATGGCACTTGGAAGAACGAGCGCACCAAGCGCCGGTCTTTCTGCATTTGGCGTAGTTGTTGCTCGACTCGAATGGCCAGCTTTTCGCCGGCACGCAGCGGGTTGCGGGCCACACCAGTTCGCTTGACATGGCTCCATACCAATTCGTCCGGGTTCAGGTCCGGCGCGTAGCCGGGCAGGATGTGCATGGTGAGCTTGCCGTTTGTGGAAGCGATGTACTCGCGCACATTGGCCTTCTTGTGGGCCGGCAGGCCATCGACCACTAGATGAACTGCGCGGGTGCGCCCCTTCATCAAACGCTTGAGCAACTCGATGAACAATTCGGCGTTTAGCGCGCCTTCGTAGGTCGCGAACCAGAACGCGCCCTTGGCGTTCACCGCCGAAGCGGCGGAGATCGACTGGCGTTGCCCGGGACGTTCGACGACCGGGGTCTTGCCCCGCATCGCCCAAGTCTTGCCGTGCACCGTGTCTGCGCGAAAGCCCGACTCGTCCCAGAAGTAGACGTCGGCCCCGGTTTCCCTCGCAGCGGCAGCGATACCGGGGTAGGTCTCGCGCTGCCAGCGCTCGATGGCTTGTGGGTCGCGCTGGTAGGCGCGCTGCAACGGCTTCTGCGGCGACAGGCCCCAGCGCGCCAACATCCTGCCCACAGCCGTGACGCCCAGGTTGACGCCGAACTTCTGCTCGATCAGGGTGGCGGCGATCTGCCGCGTCCACAGGCCGAAGTCCAGTCCGTACTGTCTTGGGTCGCGTCCATTGATCCAGCGAAACACCTGCTCCTGCTGCTTGACGGTGAGTTTGGCGGGCCTACCTGTCGCCGGCTTGGACGCCAGTGCACGTTCGCCTTGTCCGCGATCGGAGGCGGCCTTGAGCCACCGGTAGATCGATGTACGGTTCATCCCGAGGGAGGCCACAACCGCCGATGGCTTCTCGCCTTCCTTGACCCGACGCAGCGCCAGCAACCGAAACTCTTCGAGCGTTGCGTGGTCGAGTGTGCGGCCGTCTCGTTTCATGCCTTTCGAGACTACCATCAATTGAATCTTTTGTCGCTTTAATTACGGACTGGTGAGTAA
>NZ_JBBKZS010000091.1:0-1105 GCF_037889955.1 Variovorax robiniae | reverse complement strand
ACCTTCTGGTGGCGGCGCTGGATGGAACACTCGCGCTCGTTGAGGTAGATCACGTTGCCCTGCGAATCACCGAGCACCTGGATCTCGATGTGGCGCGGTTCCTCGACGAACTTCTCGATGAACACGCGGTCGTCGCCGAAGCTGTTGCGCGCCTCGTTGCGGCACGACGTGAAGCCCTCGAAGGCCTCCTTGTCGTTGAAGGCCACGCGCAGGCCCTTGCCGCCGCCACCGGCCGAGGCCTTGATCATCACCGGGTAGCCGATGTCCTTGGCGATCTCGACGGCGCGCTCGGCCGACTCGATGGCGTCGTTCCAGCCGGGGATGGTGTTGACCTTGGCTTCGTTGGCCAGTTTCTTGGAGGCGATCTTGTCGCCCATGGCGGCGATCGAATAGTGCTTGGGGCCGATGAAGACGATGCCCTCTTCCTCGACCTTGCGGGCGAAGGCTTCGTTCTCGGAGAGGAAGCCGTAGCCGGGGTGGACGGCCTCGGCGCCCGTTTGCTTGCAGGCGGCGATGATGCGGTCGGCCTGCAGATAACTCTCGCGGCTGGGGGCGGCGCCGATGTGGACCGCTTCGTCGGCGAGCTCGACGTGGCGGGCTTCCTTGTCGGCATCGGAATAGACGGCCACGGTGAGGATGCCCATCTTTTTCGCGGTCTTGATGACGCGGCAGGCGATTTCCCCGCGGTTGGCGATCAGAATTTTTTTGAACATGTTCTTCTTCCCGTTTCTCAGAGGGGGATGTTCCCGTGCTTGCGCCACGGGTTCTCGAGCTTCTTCTCGCGCAGCATGACGAGAGAACGGCAGATGCGCTTGCGGGTTTCGCTCGGCAGGATCACATCATCGATGTAGCCGCGCGTGCCGGCCACATACGGGTTGGCGAAGCGGGCCTTGTATTCGGCTTCGCGGGCGGCGAGCTTTTCCGGATCATTCTTGTCTTCGCGGAAGATGATTTCAACGGCACCCTTGGCGCCCATCACGGCGATCTCGGCACGGGGCCACGCGAGGTTCACGTCGCCGCGCAGGTGCTTGGAGGCCATCACGTCGTAGGCACCGCCGTAGGCCTTGCGGGTGATGACGGTGATCTTGGGAACCGTGCATTCGGC
>NZ_JBBKZS010000090.1:0-1196 GCF_037889955.1 Variovorax robiniae | reverse complement strand
AAAAATGGCAAAAGGCAAGTTCACCCGCACCAAGCCGCACGTCAACGTCGGCACGATCGGTCACGTCGACCACGGCAAGACCACGCTGACCGCTGCAATCGCAACGGTGCTGTCGGCCAAGTTCGGCGGCGAAGCGAAGGCGTATGACCAGATCGACGCAGCGCCCGAAGAAAAGGCCCGCGGCATCACCATCAACACCGCCCACGTCGAATACGAAACGGCCAACCGCCACTACGCACACGTCGACTGCCCCGGCCACGCCGACTACGTCAAGAACATGATCACCGGCGCTGCCCAGATGGACGGCGCGATCCTGGTGTGCTCGGCCGCCGACGGCCCGATGCCCCAGACCCGTGAACACATCCTGCTGGCGCGCCAGGTGGGTGTGGGCTACATCATCGTGTTCCTGAACAAGTGCGACATGGTCGACGACGCCGAGCTGCTCGAGCTGGTCGAAATGGAAGTCCGCGAACTGCTGGACAAGTACGAATTCCCGGGCGACGACACCCCCATCATCCACGGCTCGGCCAAGCTCGCCCTGGAAGGCGACAAGGGCAAGCTGGGCGAAGAAGCCATCATGAAGCTGGCTGAGGCGCTGGACACCTACATCCCGACGCCCGAGCGCGCTGTGGACGGCACCTTCCTGATGCCCGTCGAAGACGTGTTCTCGATCTCGGGTCGCGGCACGGTCGTGACCGGCGCCGTCGAGCGTGGCGTGATCAAGGTCGGTGAAGAAATCGAAATCGTGGGCATCCGCCCGACGGTCAAGACCACCTGCACCGGCGTGGAAATGTTCCGCAAGCTGCTGGACCAAGGCCAGGCTGGCGACAACGTTGGCGTGCTGCTGCGTGGCACCAAGCGCGAAGAAGTCGAACGCGGCCAAGTGCTGTGCAAGCCGGGCTCGATCAAGCCGCACACGCACTTCACCGCCGAGGTGTATGTCCTGTCGAAGGATGAAGGCGGCCGTCACACGCCGTTCTTCAACAACTATCGTCCGCAGTTCTACTTCCGCACGACGGACGTGACCGGCGCGATCGAGTTGCCCAAGGACAAGGAAATGGTCATGCCTGGCGACAACGTCAGCATCACCGTGAAGCTGATCAACCCGATCGCGATGGAAGAGGGCCTGCGCTTCGCCATCCGTGAAGGCGGCCGTACCGTGGGTTCGGGCGTGGTTGCCAAGATCCTGGACGTCT
>NZ_JBBKZS010000089.1:0-1277 GCF_037889955.1 Variovorax robiniae | reverse complement strand
ACCGGCGACGTCGGCAAGGCCGGCGTGGCCATCGACAGCGTGGAGGACATGAAGATCCTGTTCGACCAGATCCCGCTGGACAAGGTGAGCGTCTCCATGACCATGAACGGCGCCGTGCTGCCGGTGCTCGCGGGCTATGTGGTCGCCGCCGAAGAGCAGGGCGTGGCACAGGATCAACTCAGCGGAACCATCCAGAACGACATCCTCAAGGAGTTCATGGTCCGCAACACCTACATCTTCCCGCCCGCGCCGAGCATGCGCATCATCGGCGACATCATCGAGTACACGGCGCAGAAGATGCCCAAGTTCAACTCGATCTCCATCAGCGGCTACCACATGCAGGAAGCCGGCGCGAACCAGGCGCTGGAACTGGCTTTCACCTTGGCCGACGGCAAGGAATACGTCAAGACGGCCTTGGCCAAGGGCTTGGACGTGGACGTGTTCGCCGGGCGCCTGAGCTTCTTCTGGGCCATCGGCATGAACTTCTACCTGGAAGTGGCCAAGATGCGCGCGGCGCGCCTCTTGTGGTGCCGGATCATGAAGGAGTTCGAGCCGAAGAACCCCAAGAGCCTGATGCTGCGCACGCACTGCCAGACCTCGGGCTGGAGCCTGACCGAGCAGGACCCGTACAACAACGTGGTCCGCACCACCATCGAGGCGATGGCCGCGGTGTTCGGCGGCACGCAGAGCCTGCACACCAACGCGCTGGACGAAGCCATCGCGCTGCCCACCGAATTCAGCTCGCGCATCGCCCGCAACACCCAGCTCATCATCCAGGAAGAGACCCACATCACCAGCGTGATCGACCCCTGGGCTGGCAGCTACATGATGGAAAAGCTCACCCAGGACATGGCCGATGCCGCGTGGAAGATCATCGAGGAAGTCGAGGCCATGGGCGGCATGACCAAGGCGGTGGACAGCGGCTGGGCCAAGCTCAAGATCGAGGCGGCGGCTGCGGACAAGCAGGCGCGCATCGACTCGGGCAAGGATGTGATCGTGGGCGTGAACAAGTACAAGCTCAAGACGGAAGACACGCACGACATCCTGCAGATCGACAACGTGAAGGTGCGCGATGGGCAGATTGCCAAGCTCAAGGCCATTCGGGCCAGGCGCGACACTGCGGCCACCCAGGCGGCGCTCGATGCGCTCACGGCTGCGGCCGAAAGCGGCGAGGGTAACCTGCTGGACCTCAGCATCCAGGCCGTGCGCCTGCGCGCCACCGTCGGCGAGATCAGCGATGCACTCGAAAAGGTCTACGGCCGCCACCGCGCCGACAC
>NZ_JBBKZS010000088.1:0-1287 GCF_037889955.1 Variovorax robiniae | reverse complement strand
CACCATGCGCACCGCGCGCTCCATGACCTCGGGGGAAAACTTCGGTGACTTTCTCATCTTGGCTCCATTCTCAATCGAAGGAGCCTCCTCAAAAGCCGGGGCGGTTCAAGCCTGAAGCCTTGCAGACCTTGAGCGACGCAGCGCCCACTCGACTGCCCGTGTGCCATTGTCATCGCAATGCGCGCAATGGCTAACCAGGCGTCGCGGTCCATGAAGGAGAGGGTGGTTGGTAGTGGATGTTTATACAGTAACAACCCACGTTGATAAGAGTTCAAAAACGCAGCATCGTCTGGGGGTCTAGGGTCCTCGGAACACACGGCTACTTCTGGCCTTCGATGGCCGAGATGTGTCACACTCGAGCGAGGCTTTTCCATTCCATATGGCAGACGTCTTCCTTAGCTATTCAAGCCAAGATCGTGACTTCGCGAAAAAGCTTGCGGAGGCATTGATCGCGGAGGGGAGATCGGTTTGGTGGGATCACCAGTTGCGAGGCGGGCAGCGTTTTCACGACGTGATCAAGAAGGAGTTGGAGCAGGCCGCGTGCGTCGTGGTGCTGTGGTCGCGCGCTTCGCTAGCGAGTGATTGGGTGCTTGGAGAAGCTCGATGGGCGCTCAAGCAAAAGAAGGTGTTGCCGTTGCTGATCGATAAGGGCCTCGATCAACCGCTCGACTTCAGCGGCACGCACGCGGAGGAACTGGCCCGATGGGATGGACGCCGTGACGAGCCGCGCTATCTACGAGTTCTGGACGCACTTCGCGAGTTTGTTCCACACGAGACCAGTCCTGCTCCACAATCTTCCAACCAGTCGCCAAGGCCGCTAAGGCAATTTCAGTGGCTAGCCGTCGGGGCAACCCTGACACTCATCCCGACGCTGGTCTACTTCACCTTTCACGGGAAGCCAACCGGTGAGTCCTCGGGCGATGAAGGGGCCTCAAACTCGACAGCACCAGCACCAGCACCAGCACCAGCACCAGCACCAGCACCAGCACCAGCACCAGCACCTGCACCTGCACCTGCATCTGCATCTGCATCTGCATCGGCCTCTGCCCCCGCACCTGCACTTGCATCTGTACCGGCACCAGCACAAGCGCCACGAAAGACCTTTGCCATGCCGAATAAATGGTCTGTCACATGCAGGTCCAAATTTTGGGACACCTGGACAAAAGAAGATGCCACCTTAGAACTTATCCGTAAATTATGTTGACGTCGGCAGGTACCTTGCGGAAGGCAATGATGGCAGCGGCAAGGTGGTTGAGGGCGACAAAGCTGCGCTCGAGTTTCTCGTAG
>NZ_JBBKZS010000087.1:0-1409 GCF_037889955.1 Variovorax robiniae | reverse complement strand
CGGCGAGGGTAACCTGCTGGACCTCAGCATCCAGGCCGTGCGCCTGCGCGCCACCGTCGGCGAGATCAGCGATGCACTCGAAAAGGTCTACGGCCGCCACCGCGCCGACACCCAGAAGGTGACGGGCGTCTATGCCGCCGCCTACGACTCGGCCGAAGGCTGGGAGACGCTGCAGCACGAGATCGCCGCCTTCGCCGAGGAGCAGGGTCGCCGCCCCCGCGTGATGATCTCCAAGCTCGGCCAAGACGGCCATGACCGCGGCGCGAAGGTCGTGGCCACGGCCTTCGCCGACCTCGGCTTCGACGTCGACATGGGCCCGCTGTTCCAGACACCCGAGGAGTGCGCGCGCCAGGCCATCGAGAACGACGTGCATGCGGTGGGCGTCTCCACGCTCGCGGCCGGCCACAAGACGCTGGTGCCCGCGATCATTGCGGAGCTCAGGAAGCAGGGTGCGGACGACATCATCGTGTTCGTCGGCGGGGTGATCCCGCGGCAGGACTACGAGTTCCTGTACGAGGCCGGCGTCAAGGGCATCTACGGCCCGGGCACGCCGATCCCGGCCAGTGCGAAGGATGTGCTGGAGCAGATCCGCGCGGCCGTGTCACTTCAAACCGTCTGACTCATCCATTCCCCACACCGCCCGCGATCGTGGGCAATAACAACCTACAAGCAAGACACCCATGAAAGAGATCCTTGAATTCCTGGAAAAGCGCCGTGCAGACGCCCGCCTTGGCGGCGGCCAGAAGCGCATCGACGCGCAGCATGCCAAGGGCAAGCTCACGGCACGCGAGCGCATCGAGCTGCTGCTGGACGACAACACCTTCGAAGAATGGGACATGTTCGTCGAGCACCGCTGCACCGACTTCGGCATGGAGGACAACAAGATCCCCGGCGACGGCGTGGTCACCGGCTACGGCATGATCAACGGCCGCCTGGTCTTCGTCTTCAGCCAGGACTTCACCGTCTTCGGCGGTGCGCTGAGTGAGGCCCATGCCGAGAAGATCTGCAAGGTGATGGACCAGGCGATGAAGGTCGGCGCCCCGGTCATCGGCCTGAACGACTCCGGCGGCGCGCGCATCCAGGAAGGTGTCGCTTCATTGGGCGGCTATGCCGAGGTGTTCCAGCGCAACGTCATGGCCTCCGGCGTGGTGCCCCAGATCAGCATGATCATGGGCCCCTGCGCGGGCGGTGCGGTGTATTCGCCCGCCATGACCGACTTCATCTTCATGGTGAAGGATTCCAGCTACATGTTCGTCACCGGCCCCGAAGTGGTGAAGACCGTGACCCACGAGGACGTGACCGCGGAAGAACTGGGCGGCGCCTCCACCCACACCACCAAGAGCGGCGTGGCCGACATGGCCTTCGAGAACGACGTCGAAGCATTGATGATGCTGCGCCGCTTGTACAAC
>NZ_JBBKZS010000086.1:0-1505 GCF_037889955.1 Variovorax robiniae | reverse complement strand
GGCACGCCTGGCGATCGCGGTCGAGGCGTGATCGATCAATAATGCAACCCCTGTCCTGCCCGGAGGAATTTGGGTGTCGACAACCGGGGGAATTTGAAGTGTCGATCGGGGGCCGCGTGCACGACGCCCGCGCGGAACGACGCGGCGTAGCCCGAGAAATCGTCAGCTTGCAGGAAGCCCCGCCAGGCGCCCAGCATGTGTCGGGCGTGCGAACCCGAGCGGTCGGTGGTGAAGTCGTACAGTGCCGCCGGCGCCACGCGACGCCAACGATGTTCGGGGTCGGGCAGCCAGCCGCCGGCCAGGTAAACCCACAGCCGCGCCGTGATGGTCTTGCCTTGGGACTCTCCACGTGGCGCCTTCAGCGCGAGCGTGGTGTCGTCGGTGAAGATGACCGCACTGCCCAGCACGTGGCGCTTGAGCGGTGCCATCAGCGGGGCGAGCAGTTCGGCCGTGCCCAGCGTCCAGTCGCACAGCGTCTGGCGCGAGCGCCGCACACCGTGCCTGGCGAGTACCCGCTCCTGGCGCGCGAGGGGGCAATGGTCAGCGTACTTCGACACCGTCACGTGAGCGAGCAGCCCGGGGCCGGCGTTGCTGCGCACGAGCGGCGACGCCTGTGCCCACGCGGTTCGGATCGTGCTGCGCCCGGCCTCGTCCTCGCACCGGTACTTCAGCCGCGCGTGCTGCAACACCTCGAGCCTGGCCGGCGTGTATTCCAGCGTCTCGGACACTTCCTCGCCGATGCGCACGACGCGTGCGAAGGCGGCCTTGTCCTCGTCGCAGAGGTCGTATTCGACGCGTCGGCGCGGCAGGCTCTCATCGATGGCCGGGCGGCCCTGGCGGCGGCGCCGGTGGCCCTTGACCTCATCGTGTTGCTCGGGTGGCACCGGGAGCTCGACGACGTCTTGCCACAGTTCCGGCTGCAGCACCGCGAGCGCTTCGCTGCGTGAGCCGAACACCCGGCGCTTGAACTCGGCCAGCTGCGCGGCCAGCGAGCTCATCTGCTGGCTCGCCTGTGCCCGCAGCGCCTGGAAGGCCTGCGCGGCCTCCACCAGCATGTCCTTGAGCACCTCGACGTCGTCGGGCAGGCTCGCTCGATCGACAGGGACAGCCAGCAGTTGCATGGGTGTCGATGATCTCAGCGCGACCGCGCTGTGGGCAGTCGGTGAATTGCCGATTGCCTTGAAGGCCTGAAGTCCCTCCGTCCTCAGGCGACGACGCTCACGTCGAGCGTGCGCAACCGTCTCGTTCGACTCAGGTCGATTCCTTCCAGCCATGCGACGAGCTCGCTCATTGCGATGCCGCCTGCGTGCAGCCGCGCAGGGTCAGTGAAGCGGCCCGCCTCGAGACGCTTGTAGAGGACCCAAAATCCGTGGCGATCCCACACGAGCAACTTTGCGCGGTCGCGGCGTCGCCCGATGAAGACGAAGACCTGACCCGACAGCGGGTTCATGCCCATCGCAGCGGCCACGATCTGCGACAGGCCGTCGATGGACTTCCTCATGTCA
>NZ_JBBKZS010000085.1:0-1569 GCF_037889955.1 Variovorax robiniae | reverse complement strand
GGCGGCCCCTGCGGGGGCTGAAATAATGAAAGCCAGAACAGCCAAAAGAGAAGTCAGGCCATCCCGGTCTGACTCAAGCCAATAGGCCTCCTCGAAAGCCGGTGTGGTTCACCCAGTTGGGTGGAGTCATCATTTTCGACCATTGGACCGGAACAAACATGTTCGTTGACACAATAGGTGAACGGATTGCCGCAAAGGCCCTTGCCAAAGACCCTAGATACTTCAATTTGCATGGCACGGGTGTCTTCGTACGCCAGAAATGATGCGGCACATGCAAGCGTTAGTGCGGCGGCGTCCGCCAACCCCTCGCCCTGGGGTATACGAACTCTACTGGTCCTTCGCCTCGCGAAGGCATCGCGCCTTTGAAGCTCGCTTGGCTGGTGCAAACCAGCCCTGGTCAAACGACCCAATCTTGCAGATCTTCAAGTTCTGCAACGTCTTCCGTGCGTTGGATCGCGTCTCTCAATTCCTGATCAAAGAGGTCGCGTATGGCGAGAACCCGCTGTCAACCCCCGAGGATCGGGTCTTTCAGATCGTCGCGTTCCGCATGTTCAGCAATATCAGGACATGGCAGGAAGTGACACGCCTCCTTGGCGGCGCCCCCCGAATCAGTCACTTGCGCTCGGGTGACTTCCTCAGGGTGCTTGACCAAGTCAAGGTCGAGAAAGGAGGGCTGTATACCGGCGCATTCATACTTTGCGCAAACAAGGCCTTTGGCTTCGACGAGAAACATCGCAATCACGTCGCACTTTTCCGGCATATGTTTGTTGACCAACAGTGCGCGAGCCGGGTGATCGAGACACCGAGCATGCAAGCGTTGGTTGCCCTTCTCCAGAGCTTTCCGTTGATGGGACCGTTTATGGCCTATCAAACGGCCATCGACATCAACTACTCCACCTTGACGGACTTCAGCGAGAACGACTACGTTCAGGCCGGGCCCGGTGCCCTCCGCGGCCTAAAGAAGGCGTTCACCGATCTCGGGGACTACTCGCCGGCGGACGCCATTCTTTGGATGGTCGATCGTCAGCACAAGGAGTTTGCTCGCCTGCGGCTCCCCTTCAACGGGCTGTTCGGTCGCCCGCTGCACGGAATCGACTGCCAAGGTCTCTTCTGCGAGCTGGACAAGTACTGCAGGGAGGCGATGCCCGAACTTTCCAGCGCCCGAAGCCGCATCAAGGCTCGATTCAACGCGTCTGCCCAACCAATTGCACTCTTTTTGCCCCCGAAATGGGATCTTCCCGCGCCAGGTACGCTCCCGGGGATGGCTCGCTCTGGCCCGTGGGGGAACGCAAAGGCAGGCCGACTCAAAGAGTATGCATTTCAGCGCAATCTCGATCTTTTCGAAGATTAGCGAGAGTCGCGCGGCGATCGAAAAGCTGTACCCCAATCAACGTCCCTATGCAATCGATCGAAGGCCTTCGTTCCGAGTTTGATAGATGCGAGCTCGGGCCGCTCGGCTTACTCAGCAGTCCGTAATATAGGCGACAGATGGCACTTGGAAGAACGAGCGCACCAAGCGCCGGTCTTTCTGCATTTGGCGTAGTTGTTGCTCGACTCGAATGGCCAGCT
>NZ_JBBKZS010000084.1:0-1662 GCF_037889955.1 Variovorax robiniae | reverse complement strand
CGGCGCGCGTCAAGGTAGTTGTCGCCTCGATCATGCAGCCAGGGGCTGTATGTTCGATGCCCTCGACTGTTTCTGAACGATGCAGTCCCGTTCGGGGTTGAGGGTCACAGCGCCGACGGGCGTCCAGTCACGAGTAGGCCCTGACCAGCGTGCTGGGTTGAGCGCGCGGGCACGGGTGTACAGCGCGTGGCGAGCAGCGAGGATGGCCTGGTCTTCACCGTCGTGACGCTGCGCAGGGCTGACGTAGCGGATGCCGCTGTGTCGATGGTCCTGGTTGTACCAACGCACGAAGCCGGCCGCCCAGGAGCGCGCGTGGTCCAAGTCGGCGAAGCCCTTGGCGGGGAACTCTGGGCGGTATTTGGCCGTGCGGAACAACGATTCCGCATAGGCGTTGTCGTCGCTCACGCGAGGCCTCGAATACGACGGCTTCACGCCCAGCCAATTGAGCATCGCCAGTACTGTCGTGGCCTTCAACGTGGAGCCGTTGTCGCCATGCAGCACCGGCTTGGTGTCGAGCATGGCGATGCCCTCGGCGAGCGCCGTGCGGCGCACCAGATGCACGGCATGGTCGGAGTCGTCGGTGTCGTGGACCTCCCAGCCCACGATCTTGCGGCTGTACAAGTCCAGGATCAGGTAGAGGTGGAACCAGCGCCCAAGCACCAGCGCGGGCAGGTACGTCATGTCCCAGCACCACACTTGTCGAGGTGCCTCGGCGATATGCGTCGTGGGCGGGCGCACGGCCCTGGGGGCCTTGGCACGTCCGCGATGAACAGACTGGCCGTGCGCGCGCAACACGCGGGCGAAGCTGGACTCGCTCGCCAGGTAGACGCCCTCATCGGCCAGCATGGGCACGATGCGCGCCGGCGGCACGGCCGCAAACCGCGGCTCATTGGCCACCGCCAGCAACCGTGCGCGCTCTTCCTGGCTCAGCGCATGGCTGGGCATGGGGCGCACGGCCTGCGGCCTGCCATCGCCCGCGGTGAGGCCTTCATGGGCCTGCCAACGCTGCAGGGTGCGCACGTCGATGCCGGCGGTCTGGCAGGCCAGGCGAAGCCGCGCACCGGCGGTGTGAGCCTTGGAGATGTTCTGGGCCACGATCTGGCGATCTTCGAGGCCGATCATTCGTCCCCTCCCTTGTGGAAGATCGCCTCGAGATTTTTTGAGAGTACCAACAGGGCGGCGGTCTCGGCCAGCGCCCGGTCCTTGCGCAGCAGGTCGCGCTCGAGCTCCTTGATGCGCTTGCGGTCGGCCCGCGTAGCCTGTGGGCTGGCGCGAGCCTCCTCGGGCTCTGCCAGCGCGGCCGTGGCGCTCGATCGCCACTTGTCGAGATCGCCCGGGTACACGCCCTGTTCGCGACACCATGCGCTCTTGCCGGTCTCGCTCATCGCCGCGGTGGTGATCACAGCCTCAAGTCGAGCGCCCGCAGTCCAGGCCCGCCCTCGGGCGGGCCTGGACTGCGCATCCTCGCGCCATCGCTGCAGCGTCCCCACCCCAATGCCCACTTCGCGGGCCACCACCTCTGCTGCCGAACTCTCCGGCGGAAGCAACCTTGCTACCGCTCGGTCCTTGAATGCTTGTCCGTATCGAGCCACTCTCATCCTTCATCGCCGCCCCCAGGTTCTTGGTTCTATCGGGGCGACAACTATTCTGACGCGGGGGGGT
>NZ_JBBKZS010000083.1:0-1733 GCF_037889955.1 Variovorax robiniae | reverse complement strand
CTGTGCTCAAGCCGCGCGTTCTGGCTGGTGGCTTATCCGAGCCAGGGCCACGAAATGCTGTTCGACGCGCACACCCGCTCGTTTGCGGCGCTGGGCGGCGTCGCGCGCCGAGGCATCTACGACAACATGAAGACGGCGGTCGACAAGGTGAAGAAGGGCAAGGGCCGTGTCGTCAACGCCAGGTTCTCCGTCATGTGCGCGCACTACCTGTTCGATGCCGACTTCTGCAACGTCGCCAGCGGCTGGGAGAAGGGTGTGGTCGAGAAGAACGTGCAGGACAGCCGGCGGCGCATCTGGATCGAGGCGGGCAAGCGGCGCTTCGGCTCGTTCGCCGAACTCAATGCGTGGCTCGGTGACCGGTGCCGTGCGCTGTGGGAGGACGTGCGGCATCCCGAACACAGCCAGTTCAGCGTGGCCGAGATGCTGGAGCACGAGCGGCCCCACCTGATGCCGGTACCCGAGCCGTTCGACGGTTATGTGGAGAAGCCGGCGCGCGTCTCCAGCACTTGCCTGGTGGCGGCGGCGCGCAACCGCTACTCGGTGCCGTGCGAGCTGGCCGGCCAGATGGTCAGCACGCGGCTGTATCCGGCCAAGGTCGTCGTGGTGGCCGAGGACGTGGTGGTGGCAAGCCACGAGCGCCTCGGTGCCGAAGGACAGACCTGCTACGACTGGCAGCACTACATCCCCTTGCTGCAGCGCAAGCCCGGCGCCTTGCGCAACGGCGCGCCGTTCGCGGATCTGCCCGAGCCACTGCAGCAGTTGCGCCGCGGACTGCTGCGTCAAGCTGGTGGCGATCGCCTGATGGCACAGGTTCTCGCCATCGTGCCGGCGGCCGGACTGGAGGCCGTGCTCGTGGCGGTGGAGCTGGCCCTGGAGAGCGGACCACCGTCGGGGCGGGTCAGCGTCGAGCACGTGGTCAATGTGCTGGGACGCTTGAATGCGAAGCCGGTGCCGCCGGCGGTCGAGACGGCTCTGCAAGTGCTGGAGCCGCCAAAGGCGGACACAGCGCGCTACGACAGCCTGCGCACTGACGACATCGTGGCGGAGGTTCGTCATGCGTGACCTCATCGTCGAGCTCAAACAGTTGCGTCTGCATGGCATGGCCGGCGCCTGGGGCGATCTGGTCGAGCAAGGCGCCAACGCGGACACCGAGAATTCGCGCTGGCTGCTGGAGCACCTGCTGCAGGCAGAGAGCACGGATCGGTCGATGCGCTCGGTGAGTCACCAGATGCATGCAGCGAAGTTCCCGGTGCATCGGGATCTCGCGGGCTTCGACTTCACCGTGTCGCCGGTGGACCGCAAGCTGATCCACCAGTTGGCCGAAGGCGAATTCACCGAGGTCGCGCACAACGCCGTCCTGGTCGGTGGACCTGGCACCGGGAAGTCGCATTTGGCGACGGCCATCGGGGTGGCTGGGGTCACGCGACACGGCAAGCGGGTGCGGTTCTACTCGACCGTCGACCTGGTCAATGCGCTGGAGCAGGAGAAGTCCCAAGGCAAGGCGGGGCGCATTGCCAGCAGCTTGCTGCGCATGGACCTCGTGATCCTGGACGAGCTGGGATACCTGCCCTTCAGCCAGGCCGGCGGAGCCTTGCTGTTCCACCTGCTGTCCAAGCTCTACGAGCACACGAGCGTGCTGATCACGACCAACCTGACCTTCGCCGAATGGTCCAGTGTGTTTGGCGACGCGAAGATGACGACAGCCTTGCTGGATCGACTCACGCATCACTGCC
>NZ_JBBKZS010000082.1:0-1894 GCF_037889955.1 Variovorax robiniae | reverse complement strand
TACCACTAGCGACATCGCCGTCTCTGGTGGTGCCGTGACAGGACTGGCGGTCACGGCAGACCCCAAGGTCTACACCGCCACCTTCACGCCCACGGCCGACCTGGCCAGCGGCAGCGCTAGCATTACCGTGGGCGCGAGCACCTACACCGATGCAGCGGGAAACAACGGCGGTGCGGGCACGGCACCGACCATTGCCATTGACACCTTGGCCCCCACGGTGGCCATCACCAGCAATATGGCCGCTGTGAAAGCTGGCCAGACCGCCCTCATCACCTTCAGCTTCTCGGAAGCCCCGACGGGCTTTACCACTAGCGACATCGCCGTCTCTGGTGGTGCCGTGACAGGACTGGCAGTCACGGCAGACCCCAAGGTCTACACCGCCACCTTCACGCCCACGGCCAACCTGGCCAGCGGCAGCGCCAGCATCACCGTGGGCGCGAGCAGCTACACCGATGCAGCGGGCAACAGCGGCGGTGCGGGCACGACACCGACCATTGCCATCGACACCTTGGATCCCACGGTCACCATCAGCAGCGTGGGCGCAGGAGACTCCACAGTCAGCGGCCAAGGCGGCGACAACACCGTGGTGGGGACGGCAGAAGCCAATAGCACCGTCACGATCATGACGGGCGCCACCCAGCTGGGCACGACCACGGCCGACGGCACTGGCCATTGGAGCTACAGCCTGACAGCGCCTAACCTCATCACGCTGGGCGAGGGCGGCAGCAAGAGCGTCACGGCCACTCAAACGGACGCTGCCGGCAACACCGGCACCTCCAGCGCCTTCACGTTCGCCGTGGACACCGTTGCCCCTACGCTCACCATCGCGTCGGTGGGTCTGGGCGGTGACACGGTCGTCAGCGGCCAGACCAGCGACAACACAATCAGCGGCACCGCCGAAATCGGCTCAGGCGTCGTCACCATCAAGGACGGCGCAACCGTGCTGGGCACCGCCGCGGTGAACAGCGGCGGCAATTGGTCCTTCGTCCTTACTGACTTGACCGAAGGCGACCATAGTCTGACGGCATCGCAGACCGACGCGGCCGGCAATACTGCTACCGCAAGCAAGAACATTAGCGTGGACACAACGGCGCCGATAGCCGTCAGTCCCGTGCTTTCAGTCTCGGGCGATGCCGGTCCGATCCATGGCGGCGCAACGGCCGACACCCTGCTGACAATTTCAGGTCAACTCGACCTGCCCATTGCTGCAGACGAGAGGCTCTTCATTGTGGTGACGACTGCCAGCGCAACCTACTCAATAGGGCCGGTCACGGACATTGGCGCCGACGGAGCGTGGACCTACCAGCTGACTTCGCCCCTCGCTATCGGGAACTATACTTTTTCAGCCTTCGTTCTCGACGCCGCTGGCAACGCGGGCGACCAGTCCGGTGACATCAGCCTCACGATTGGCATGGCCACTGCCGTGCTGGCTGCGGGCACGGAGGACACCCCCTACATCGTCACGGCCGCGCAATTGCTGGCCGGCTTCAGCAATGTGGACGGCGGCGACTCGCTGAGCGTGGCGGGTCTGGCCGCCAGCAATGGCACGGTGGTGGACCATGGTGACGGCACCTACACCATCACGCCCACCGACAACTTCAACGGCCCGGTGACGCTCACCTACAACGTGGTCGACGGCAACGGTGGCAGCGTCGCTGCCACACAGAGCTACACGGTCGCGTCGGTCAACGACGCGCCGGTGGTGACCAACGCTGGCGCCTCGGGTGACGAGGACGCTCTCTCTATTACCGGCAGCATCAGCGCGGTCGATGCGGACGGCGAAACCACCGTTGCCCTGAAGACGGGCGCTGCCAACGGCACGGTCACGGTCAACGCCGATGGCACCTACAGCTACACGCCGGTCGAGAACTTCCACGGCAACGACAGCTTCGTG
>NZ_JBBKZS010000081.1:0-2036 GCF_037889955.1 Variovorax robiniae | reverse complement strand
CAAGCCCAGGCTGTGACCACAACCAAGCCTGCTCATCCGGCGGCACTGCAGGAGGGTTGAACCATGAGTACATGGCCCAACCGGGGGCGCCTCCGGCGGCCCCTGCGGGGGGCTGAAATAATGAAAGCCAGAACAGCCAAAAGAGAAGTCAGGCCATCCCGGTCTGACTCAAGCCAGTAGGCCTCCTCGAAAGCCGGTGTGGTTCAACGAGTAGTCTCGTTACTGCCTTGCGATGGTCTCTACTGCGGCGGCTGAAAGTAGCGATCGGCAAATCGGTCCGCGAACGGAAACTCGGCGGCTATGGCCTTGAGCAGGATGTAGCCGCAGAGTGTGACAGTCTCGTTCGCCAACTCGCTGTAGTTTGCAGCGCGCTGCGGTGCGATCGCATGAATGACCGCGCTTCGCTTCTTGTAGAGCTTGTCCCAGGGCTTCCGCAGATGGGACAACGACAGTCCGTCCAGCAACCGAAAAACACCCTGGCGCAGGCTGATGCGGTGGAGCTTCTTAATTGCAGAGGCGACTTCGGTGCGCTCGTCCGCGTGCAGGTCCGGGTGTTCCTGTGCCAGTGCAGCGAGCGGCGCAAGCGCGCGCTTTTGCGCGGCGCTCCAGTCGAGATCCTGGCCGATCATTTCGACGGCAGAGACTGCGAACACGATCTGGCCGATGGGCTCGGTCAGCATCAACGCACTGTTCAGCAGGATGATGACGTTGTGGGCATTCTGCGAGAGCGGTTGCCGCGCTTCAAATAGATCCGCTGCAAATGGCAGAAAGTGCTCGTGCGCCGCAAGGACCTCGCCAGTTGCCTCCATCGAGAATATGCAAACGCGCGGGTCGTCTTCGAAAAAACGTCGACACCATGAACGTTGTCGCGGAGGAGTATCCCCTGTTGCTGCAACAGAGCCTCGCGCACGACTTGACCCACGCCAGAGGTCACGGCATCAACGCCGGTATCGACTCCAAGACGCGTCGCAATCGAAGCAAGCTCGACGGCAAAACGCAAGCCGTCTCCGTATGCGCGTGCATCATCGGCGGTCGCGAATCCCCGCGCATTGATCACGAGCCAGTAGCTATCCTTGATCGGGCGTTCTTTGTCGAACGATGAGAGTACGGCTTCGACGTTCCCGACACGGAAGCGATGCTCCGCGGTTTCAATGTTCAGTTTCTTCTGCAGCCGGAAACGAAGCCGCATCCGAAAACAGATGTCTCCGCTCGGGGCGGAACAAGTTTCGACAACGCTGGGATCAATCATCTTGCTTTGCTAGCCGTTCGGCGCCTCGATGATAGTACTGCTCATTTCGAGCGCTGCGCTGATCGCCTCGCTTTCCTTCATCGCGATCAAGAAGAGGCTGTCGGCCTGCTCGCTGTTGCAAAGCATGCGACCAGTAGAGGTAGTCGTGCACGATTGCCGCGCGGTTGTACTGATCGTTCGGAGGCAGGAGACTCCAGCGCGGCTGAGGAATGCTCGCAGGGTCGGTCACAAAGCGGTAGGGATCATGATGGTGATCTCCGTTGTGCCAACCTGGTAGACCTTCGGCTCCAGCAGGATATAGGCGCGATCGTTCCCGCTCGCACGATAGCCCGGGCTGGGTGGTGGAGCGAACTTGGTTGGCCCAGAACCGCATACAGCTTGGCAATCAGAGTCGATCCATTCCTTTATACAGAGGGTCCGTGGCCTTGCATTGTTTGCTGCAGTCGTACCGTTTTTTTTTACGTCCGCTGGCAGCTTTTTCGGTGAAGGCGGAGGCTTGGTCTTTGGATCGATCGGCGATGCCTCCTGCTGTGCGCGCCTTGTGATCTCGTTGAGAGGAGACTGCGCATAAGCCAATACCAATGGCATCAACGCCGCCACCAATGCGCATACTCTGCGGTAGAGCATCTTGGTCCTCCGCTCTCCTGCTGCGCAACTGGACTCCTCATAGGATGTGCTAAGAACTTATCCGTAAATTATGTTGACGTCGGCAGGTACCTTGCGGAAGGCAATGATGGCAGCGGCAAGGTGGTTGAGGGCGACAAAGCTGCGCTCGAGTTTCTCGTAG
>NZ_JBBKZS010000080.1:0-2049 GCF_037889955.1 Variovorax robiniae | reverse complement strand
GTGTCTGTCCGGTCTTCCCCGTCGCTTGACGACGGAGAAGCGGCGTGTCAGTCAGATGTCGATGACCCGCCGCAGGTGTCCGTAGGACACGCTCCAGGAGGCCTCTCCCGTGTCGATGGTGGCGGTCTTGGGGTTGCTGCGGGTGATGACGCCGACGTGCGTCTGCAAATGACGATCGGTGAAGGAGACCTTGTCGCCGCGCGCGAAGTCAGCGCGTGTGGGTCTCGGGGCAGCAGGAGGCGTGGGTTGCGCCGGCGGTGTTGCGGGGCCCGGTTGCGCTGCGGACTGCGGCGGCTCGATCGCTGCGTAGGGCAACTTCCAATGCACTCGCTGCTGCGTGTCATGCAACGTCACCTGCGCATCGCGCATCTCGATGATGCGCCCCTCACGCATCGTGTCGCGGCGGCCATCGTAGAAACGCACGACCTGTCCGAGGTGCAGATCACGGCGCACGGCCACGATGCGCCGCGGGTCCGTCATCAGTCGCTCCACGAGCGCGCTGAGTTGGTACAACTCGAGGCTCGTCGCCTGGTTCAGCGCGTCGATCAGCGTGGCGTCTTGCATCGGCGGCGTGCGCGTATTCATGCCGGCCTCCAGTTCATCGGCAGCAACTCCTCCAGCCGGTCCTGGCGATGGCCGTTGATGCGCTGGAGCACGTCGCGCAGGTACGCGTAGGGCTCCACGCCGTTGAGCCGTGCCGTCTCGATGAGGCTGAAGGCAACCGCCGCCGCGCGCCCGCCGCGCTCGGAGCCCGCGAAGAGCCAGTTCTTCCTCGACAGGGCCACTGGTTTCATTGCACGCTCGCTGATGTTGTTGTCCGCCTCCAGGATGCCGTGCTCGATGAAGGTGTTGAGCGCCGCCCAGTTGCTCAGGGCATAGCCGAAGGCCTCGCCCAGCGGCGACTTGGGCAGCACCGTGGGCGCGTGGCCGCTGAGCCAGCGGTGGAACTCGACCATCAGGGGCCGGGTCTCGAGTTGACGCACGCGCAGGCGCTCGTCAGGGTCGGCCCCGCGGATCTCGCCCTCGATGCGGTAGACCTCGGCGAAGTAACGCATCGCCTCGTGCGCGAGCCCCGGCGGCGAGCCCTTGGGCGCATCCTTGACGATCTTCGCGAAGCGCCTCCTCGCATGCACCAGGCAGGCCGCGTGCACGACGCCCGAGCGGAACGACGCGGCATAGCCGGAGAAATCGTCAGCTTGCAGGAAGCCCCGCCAGGCGCCCAGCATGTGCCGGGCGTGCGAACCCGACCGGTCGGTGGTGAAGTCATACAGTGCCGCCGGCGCCACGCGGCGCCAGCGCCCCTCGGGGTCTGGCAGCCAGCCGCCGGCCAGATAGACCCACAGCCGCGCCGTGATGGTCTTGCCTTGGGACTCGCCGCGTGGCGCCTTCAGCGCGAGGGTCGTGTCGTCGGTGAAGATGACGGCGCTGCCCAGCACGTGGCGCTTGAGCGGCACCATCAGCGGGGCGAGCAGTTCGGCCGTGCCCAGCGTCCAGTCGCACAGCGTCTGGCGCGAGCGCCGCACGCCGTGCCTGGCGAGTCCCCGTTCCTGCCGAGCGAGGGGGCTGTGGTCCGCGTACTTCGACACCGTCACGTAGGCAAGCAGCCCCGCGCCGGCGTTGCTGCGCACGAGTGGCGACGCCTGTGCCCACGCGGTGCGGATCGTGCTGCGCCCGGCCTCGTCTTCGCACCGGTACTTCAGCCGCGCATGCTGCAACACCTCGAGCCTGGCCGGCGTGTATTCCAGCGTCTCGGACACTTCCTCGCCAATGCGCACGACGCGTGCGAAGCCGGCCTTGTCCTCGTCGCTGAGGTCGTATTCGACGCGTCGGCGCGGCAAGCTCTCATCGATGGCCGGGCGGCCCTGGCGGCGGCGCCGGTGGCCCTTGACCTCGTCGAGTTGTTCGGGTGGCACCGGGAGCTCGACGACGTCTTGCCAGAGTTCGGGCTGCAGCACCGCGAGCGCTTCGCTGCGGGCGCCGAACACCCGGCGCTTGAACTCGGCCAACTGCGCGGCCAGCGAGCTCATCTGCTGGTTCGCCTGTGCCCGC
>NZ_JBBKZS010000079.1:0-2228 GCF_037889955.1 Variovorax robiniae | reverse complement strand
AGCTCGACCATCTGTCGACGGAATTCCGCCGGGTACGGAGGCTTCGGTGTGGGCATATCGGACTCCTTCATCCGTAAGGATCGGGTGTCCGCGAAATCGGGTCAACTTCACTTCAGCTCTTCTACGCGGGCTTACTCGTACCTTGTATCGCGCCAAGGAAGTGGCTCAGCATCTCGACGTATTCAAGGAAGCTTGGGCAATGAAGCCGCGTGCACCGCCTCAAGATCGAGCCGTGCAAGAGGTCGCGCTTTCGGAGCTGTGGTTGGCGCTGCCTCCGCCGTGGTGAACCAGGTATTTGCCAGCTATGTGCTGGTTCAGTCAGCCGTGCCTTGCGGCTTCTCAAGGAAGGAGCTCAAGGCATCGCATGCTCGCGACGCCGGGCAACGTCGCCGCCAAGGTCGCGAAGGCCCTGACGCTGCCCGTCGACGTGCTGATGCTCGACCTGGAGGACGGAGTGCCAAATGACGACGAATCGAAGCAGCGCGCGCGCCGTCACCGGCGATGCGCTGCGTTCGCATGCCGGCGCCGGGCCGAGGGAGATCTCGGGCGCGTCAATGGGCCGCGCACCCGGTGGTCGGTGAAGACATCGCCTTCGTAGCCGGGCTGGCGATCCCGACCGTCGTGATCCCGATGGTCTACGACGACGCCGTTCTTTGATAGACACCGGGAGGGACCGCTGTCATGGGTCACCTTGCACGAGCGAGCATTCGTGCGTAGTCACTGGCTTCGGCGGGACGCGGATTGGTCATGTGCGAATGGTCCTGCAGCGCGCCTTCAACAATGCGTGGAAACATGGATTCACTGACGTTCATTTCGCGCAACCTCGTTGGCAGACCCAGACGACGGTTCATCGCAGTGATGGCATCGCCGACGGAAGACGAATCGGCCAAGTCCATGGCGTGAGCCAGGCGGGCGAGCTTGTTCTCGTTCCTGACCGTGGTCGCTGCCTCGTTGAACTCGATGACGGCGGGCAGGAACACGGCATTCAGCATGCCGTGATGCAGGCTCGGATCGAGGCCGCCGAGCGAATGGCTGAGGCTGTGCACGCACCCGAGGCCTTTCTGGAACGCCATCGCGCCCTGCATCGACGCCGACATCATTTGCAGGCGTGCTTCGCGGTCGTGCGGCTCGCGTGTCGCGCGCTCGATGTGCGCCCATGCGCGCCATAGTCCGTCCAGCGCAATGCCGTCGGCGGGCGGGTTGAAGGCCGGGGCCATGAAGGTCTCGATGCAGTGCGCGATCGCGTCCATGCCGGTGGCAGCAGTGAGCCTCGCCGGCAAGTCGAGCGTCAGGTCCGGGTCGCAGATGGCCACCTTCGGCACCACATGCGCCGAGATCACGCCCACCTTTCGACCGTCGTCGAGGATCAGCACTGCGCCGCGGCCCACCTCGCTGCCGGTGCCGGCCGTGGTTGGAATGTAAGCGCGCAATAAACCACGCCCTTCCCTTGAGCGCGACGAAGTGTGAGGCTACGTACCCATGTACAGTGATCTGACCCCCGAAACTTGGACAAACCAAGGACCCGGGATTGACCAAGTACACAGAGAAGCAGAAGCTCGAAGCCGTTGAGGCGTATGAGCGAGGACAGGGAGGTTTGCGAGCAATCGCGCAGGCGCATGCGGTAGGCTTTGATGCCCTGAGGAGCTGGGTCGCGGCCCACCGAAATCATGGCGCGGCAGGTATTGCGGCCAAGATGCGGAAGAACTACGAGCTTGAATTCAAACTTCTGGTTCTGAATCGCATGCGCGATGACGGCCTTTCCTGTCGACAGGCAGCAGCGATCTTTGGTGTTCGACGCCACAATCAAGTCGCCGAATGGAGGCGGCTGTTTACCCTGCACGGTGCAGCTGCCTTACAACCAGGTTGGAAGGTGCAACAGACGAAGATGAGCAGGACGCCGCGACGGCCCAAAGACCAAGGGGTGTTGCCAGAAGATCAGCGCAGCCGCCAGGAATTACTGCGTGAGCTTCAGCAGCTACGCATGGAGAACGCGTACCTAAAAAAAGCGCAGGCCTTGGTTCGAGTCAAGACACGCTCAGTGCCCGCGAAAGGACGCTGATCGTGCTCGAGCTGAGGCCTCATTTCCCGCTTTCCGGTCTGCTGCGGACCGCTGGTCTTGTCGGCGCCGATTCGATATTGACCACCCGGGCCGATCGAATTTTGACCAGGGGGTGGAAGCCGACTTTTCGTTGGTCGGCTGTGCATAAGTTTAGTGTTTGGGTTGCTCG
>NZ_JBBKZS010000078.1:0-2275 GCF_037889955.1 Variovorax robiniae | reverse complement strand
AAAGGGGGAACGAGCTACAGTTATCCACAGTCGGCGTTCACGATGCCGGCCTCCGTCCCCGGGTCAAAGTTCAACCGGCAGGGTGGGTCAGAATTCAACCGGCGCCGACAGCCTTCACCGTCAGGCCGATGAAATCGAGGCACAGATCATCGCCTGGCATCGAGATCACGAGATCAGCAGAAAGCTGGCCGAGATTCCGGGCATCGGGCCCATCACTGCCAGCGCAATGGTGGCGACCATAGGCGACGCGAAGAACTTCAGCAGCGGGCGGCAGCTTGCGGGGTCCATTTGTTTTCAGTGCACAAACTGACGGTTCGAGCACTGAGGTTTGGCGCGGGTTTCCGAAGGCTCCCGCTCGCAAGTCGTTGTCGCTCCGCGAGTTTCTGTTACCCCTCTCGCGGCCTCCCAGGGCGCGCCGATGCTGGGTTGATATCAACCACTGGCCCTTGTTTTCCCTGCAGTTTGTGACGGTAGAAGTTGCGCGGCATAGCGCTCGACTGGGAAGCGGAACACGCCCCGCAGGTTGATGCCCTCCAGTCGCGTCGGCGCGATGCGCCCGGTCAGCGCCGGCGGCACGATCTGGCGCCGGTTGGCCCACCGATCCAGCACCGCCTGCATCTGCGTCGTGTTCCAAGCCATCACGATGTTGGCCAACAGGCTCAACGCATCGGCTACGGCCTGCATCTCGTCGGCACGCCGGGCTTGCGCCGGCGCGACGCGGCCGGTGTAGATTGCGCGCTTGAGCGCGTTGACCGCCTCGCCGCGGTTGAGGACCCTTCGCAGCTCGCGACGGAAGCCGGCATTGACGAAGTAGTCGGCCAGGAACGCCGTCCGCAGTAGCTTGCCCAACTGGACGCCTGCGTCATAGATCGGGTCTCCCCGTGCGGCCGATCCGAATCTGGCCAATGCGGTCACCGCGCTGGCATGGCCTGACATCACCGATGCGGCGAGGTGCACGAGAGTGTCCCAATGGGCTTCAATCAAAGCGGTGTCCACGCTGGCCTGACACACCGCGGCGATTTCGCCGGGGACCTTCATGTCCTTGGGCAAGAACAGGTGGCGTTGCTTGAGCTCCTTCAGCCGTGGGCACAGGTCGAAGCCCAATAGTCGAGACAGGCCCATCGCGAAGTCGGTGAAGCCGTGAGTATCCACAGCGAGTTGGGCCGTCTCGATCCGCTCCTGTCGAATGACGCCCTCGATGGCGGCGCCAGCCTGGCGCTCATTGAGCACGATCGGCTGGGCGTGGAAGATTCCCCAGCGGTCCTGCACGTGGCTGTAGACACCGACTGAAGCCGTCTGGCGCCTTGGGTCCTGACGTGCTTGCCACACACGCCGACTCGTCTCCAGGCTCATCATGTCCGAGGAGGCAAGATCGGTCCGGCCCCAGGTCGCGGCGATCGGGTGGCGCTGCATGAATTCAAGGACTGCCTGGCAAGCCTGTGCCAGTCGACGCTCGTCACCGGCCCAGCGCATGGCCTGACGGATGCTGGCGGCCGACAACTGCGGGATCATGCGTGCGCACTCGGCCGCCGAGAGGCTGGTGCCGTGCGCCAGGATGCCGGCATATGTCATCAGCAGTTCCTGGCCCGTCCTCGGCTCGCGTCCAAGCATGATCCAGCTGAAGCGCACCTCGGCGTCGACAGCGAGGATGGCCTCAGGCAGTTGCACCTCGCCGATACGCCGATCGAGTTGGGCACGAAGTCGTGTGACCTCGGGATCCTCATCATCGGCGGCCAATGCCGCCAGGTGCAACTCGTCGTCGACGCGCAGATCACCAGTGCGCGTGGCCGCCGCCACTGCCTCGACGCCGGCGCGCACGCGCTCGAGCAATGGCGCCAGGAACTCGCTCGCTTTGGCTGGCAATTGCAACCTGGCGTAGTGGCGCCGCGCTTCCGAATTCCAGCGCTCGTCAGGAAGAAACAGCTGCTCTCGCCCGCGGAAACTCAGTGAATGCTCGATCCAGACCGAGCCGTTGCGCACCGCGCGGCGTAGCGCGAGGAGGGTGGCGACCTCCATCGCCTTGAAGGCGCGCTCGCGGTCAGGGTCGGCAATGGCTTCGCGCCAGGCGGGGCCCAGGCGCAATGCCGCGACTTCGGCAGGAAGTCGCTTGGTGCCGCCCGCGTACGCGGCCCGCAGCCTGTCCAGGGCATCGAGCACTGGATGACCCCCGGTGGCCTGCCAAGGCAGGCGACTCACGCCCGCGAGCAGCGAGCGCACAGGGGCAATGGCGTCGATGAGTCGCTGCCGGATGACCGATGCCCGACTCGGCGGGCGC
>NZ_JBBKZS010000077.1:0-2374 GCF_037889955.1 Variovorax robiniae | reverse complement strand
CCGAAACTCTTCGAGCGTTGCGTGGTCGAGTGTGCGGCCGTCTCGTTTCATGCCTTTCGAGACTACCATCAATTGAATCTTTTGTCGCTTTAATTACGGACTGGTGAGTAAGCTTGCCGGCCCCGGCGCGCAGCGCCGCAATCTGCGGCCAGCAACGTCACTGCGTCTGCATTTCTCACTTCCTGCCATGACGAGGACGTGCGCCCTAACCTCCTTGTCAGCATCGTCGGCAGCCACTGGCAATGGCCGGCGGGCCAACTACGTGCAGGTCAGCGGGCGGGGCAGGGTGCGGTGCCCTTTTCGCCACCGGGGGGCCGAAAGTACAACCGCCCCCATGCAACGATGAGTTCTGTGAGGTCGTTGCCACCGTACCGAGGCGGCGCCGCTGCCGCCTGGATCCAGGAGCATCCGACGATTGGGAACTGGCACTGTTGGATCTGTTCCTGCGACAGGGAATGGGCATGCTCGAAAGCATGAATGACCCTGCGGAGTGCGATCGCGCTATCGTGCTGACCAAACTCGGTCACCCAAGAGAACCGGGCGCACTGCCTGGCGCTCGCAGCACGCGCGGCATTCGACAAGACCGAGGAACTGGACGACTTTCTCGAACATTGCCTGCGGCATCACCGCCAACACTCGGCGCACCGGTGCTGAGGACTGCGAGGGCGACTCAGTCGCTTACTTGCGGGGTACCGATACGCAGAAAGAGCATTCACATCTAAGAGTTCGTCCTTTTTCGCTTGATCCTCGCTGATCGTTGCGGTGCCGGAAATCGAGACATAGTCGTCATCGTGCACGTTGGCGTACGCAATATTGACGTTCGCGTCAGTGGGCACGTGGCGTGCAATGTCGCCGTCTCGAGCCACGAAAAAGCAAAGCAATGAATCCTCGTCAAGTGCCTTGTTCTGCGTGGTCAAAGGCTGGCTGTGCAGATGCCCGTCACCATGCCGATGCGTCAACATGCCAAACTTGGTGTCTTGGATGATTTTCCAAAGTTTGTCGTATGCGTTTTCGTTGCCCATGACGTGCTCCTGGTTGAAGGCTCAAAAGACTCATCATTGAAGAGGTGGGCGGACAGGGTGCGGACGGCAGCACCACGCGTGATTGCGATTTGCGCGCGGCACCAGCTTCAAGTAACGTTGAAAGGTGTGCCGCCAAGTTCACGACCATCTAGGCTTCTACCCTCCTTCAACGCGACGGTCAGCGGCTGCGCGATTTTCGGCACACCGCACGTAGGTCTACGACGCAGGCATAGTGCTCCCACGAAATCAATAGAGATTGCCAATGGAGATTGCAAACCTTGGGGCAGCTTCCGCTGCAGGCATCGGCAATCACTCCGACCACATCGTTGTGCGATCAGGCGACCGACCGCCATCACCGCGAAAAAAGCGTGCCGGTACCCACTGTGAGAACACTAGGTTCGGCGCGGTTGCCAGTCCCTTCCCGATTGCGCTGCGAAATGCCAACCCTCAACCCTTCGGGAGAAGACCAAAAACTGCGACGCCGTTCGTGGTCCCGACGTAGACCTTGCCATTGGCAATCATCGGTGTGATGTACTTGTTCCCCGCGCCGAACTGATCACGGGTGCCCATCTGGTTGCTGTTGTAGAGCTCGGTGGCAAGGTTGCCGGGATCAAACGCATGCAGCGCCGCAACGGTGCCGTTCTCGGCCGCCCACACGATGCCATTGGCCGTCCCGTTGGCCGAGACACTTGGCGTGGTCCCCGGAAACACGAAGGTCATGGCGGTCTGGCTGGAAGGCTTCGCCGACAACCGCGCGTTGGCCACCGTGAACGCCTTCATGTGATCACTGACGGTGCCGATGTAGACCGTGTTGTTGAACCAGGCCGGCATGCCGAACTCGGCGCTGTTCAACGGCACCTTCTGGTAGACGTTGTCGCCAGCGGCGTTGAATTTTCCCATCGCATCGCGGTTGAGCACATAGAGGGTCGCGTCCTTGCCCACTCCCACGGTGAGGTGATGAACGGCCCCGCTTGCATCTGCTAGATCCGGTAGCACCAGCGCGCCACCCGAGCCGAGGTCTTGATCGGCATTGGACTCCTGGACGATGTTCGACATCCCGAAATAATCCGTGACCGAAAGCCCGTTACTGGTGCTGAGCTTTAGAACTTATCCGTAAATAGGTAAACTGTCGATCCGAGCCGCATTGGGCGCGGCGATGGATCGAGATCTTGGCAAAACGTGTTGAGTCGTGGGTGGTGACCGATGAGTTCTGGCAGCGTGTGGAGCCGCTGATTCCTGCTCGCTCGGCGGCAGACAAGATCTATGTGCGCAAGCCAGGGGCTGGCCGGCCACCAAAGCCGGCTCGACTGGTGTTCGAGGCAATCGTCTACGTGCTTCGCACGGGCTGCCAG
>NZ_JBBKZS010000076.1:0-2380 GCF_037889955.1 Variovorax robiniae | reverse complement strand
TGCCGAAGTACGAGCGTCGCGCGGCATTGACGAAGTTGGCCCCGTTCGTGGAGACGGTGAAGCTGGCGTTGCTTGCGGATGCGCATCGCCCGAAGAAGGAACGCAGAACTGCCCGGGCGCTGCTGCAGCAGCTTGCCCAAGCCGGCTATGAGGGCGGCTACACCCAGTTGACGGACTTCATTCGTGAATGGCGAGCGCAGCAAGGCGGCGTCGCGATGGGCAAGGCGTTCGTGCCGCTGGTCTTCGAACTGGGCGAGGCGTTCCAATTCGATTGGAGCGAGGAAGCGCTGGTGATCGGGGGCATCTACCGCAAGCTGCAGGTCGCGCACATGAAGCTGTGCGCGAGCCGCGCGTTCTTCCTTGTGGCGTATCCGAGCCAGGGGCATGAGATGTTGTTCGATGCGCATACCCGGTCCTTCGCGGCGTTGGGCGGGGTGGCGCGCCGGGGGATCTACGACAACATGCGCACTGCGGTGGACAAGGTGCACAAGGGCAAGGGCCGCACCGTCAACGCGCGCTTCTCGGTGATGTGCGCGCACTATCTGTACGACCCCGACTTCTGCAACGTGGCCTCGGGCTGGGAGAAGGGGGTGGTCGAGAAGAACGTGCAGGACAGCCGCCGGCGCATCTGGATAGAGGCGCGAGAGCGGCGCTTCGCCAGCTTCGACGAGCTCAATGCCTGGCTGGGCGAGCGCTGCCGGGCCTTGTGGCAGGAGATCATGCATCCCGAACACAAGCAGTTCAGCATCGCCGAGATGCTCGAGCACGAGCGGCTGCAACTGATGCCGATGCCTGCCGCCTTCGATGGCTATGTCGAGGAGGTGGCGCGGGTCAGCAGCACCTGCCTGGTGTCCGTGGCACGCAACCGTTATTCGGTGCCGTGCGAGCTGGCCGGGCAGATGGTCAGCACGCACCTGTACCCGACGCGGGTGACGGTGGTAGCCGGCGATGCCGTCGTGGCCGAGCACGAGCGGCTGAGCGACAAGGGCAAGACGCGCTACGACTGGCAGCACTACATCCCGCTGGTGCAGAGGAAGCCGGGGGCGCTGCGCAACGGGGCGCCGTTCACCGACTTGCCGCCAGCATTGCAACGGCTTCGCCGCGGCTTGCTGCGAGAGGACGGTGGCGATCGCGTCATGGCCAAGGTGCTGGCCCTGGTGCCGACGGCGGGATTGGAAGCGGTGCTGGTGGCCGTGGAATTGACGCTCGACAGCGCGCCCCCGTCCGGGCGGGTGAGCGTCGAGCACGTCATCAACGTGCTGGGGCGTCTGAACGCTGCGCCCCGGCCGGCCAACGTGGTGACGTCGCTGCAGGTGCTGACGCCGCCGATCGCGGACACCGCCCGCTACGACCGGCTGCGCGACATCCAGGAGGCTGGCCATGACGTGTGATGTGATCGCCGAATTCAAGGCGCTGCGCCTGCACGGCATGGCCGGGACCTGGGCCGATCTGCTGGAGCAGAACAAGGACGAGCTGGAGCGATCGCGCTGGCTGGTCGAGCAGATGCTGCGCGCCGAGACGACCGAGCGCGCCACGCGCTCGGTGAGCCACCAGATGAACGCGGCGAAGTTCCCGGTGCATCGGGACCTGGCGGGCTTCGACTTCGAGGTCTCGCCGGTCGATCGCAAGCTGGTACTGCAATTGGCGGAGATGGCCTTCACCGACGAGGCGCACAACGTTGTCCTGGTCGGCGGGCCAGGCAGCGGAAAAAGTCATCTGGCGACCGCCATCGGTGTGGCGGGCATCACGCAGCACGGCAAGCGCGTGCGCTTCTACTCGACGGTCGATCTGGTGAACGCGCTGGAGCAGGAGAAGGCCCAAGGCAAGGCCGGGCGCATTGCCGCGAGCATGCTCCGGCTGGACGCGGTGGTGCTCGACGAGATGGGATACCTGCCCTTCAGCCAAGCGGGAGGAGCGTTGCTGTTCCACCTGCTCTCCAAGCTTTACGAGCACACGAGCGTGGTGGTGACGACCAATCTGGACTTCGCCGAGTGGTCAAGCGTATTCGTAGATCCGAAGATGACCACTGCGCTGCTGGACCGGCTCACGCACCACTGCCACATCGTGGAGACGGGAAACGACAGCTACCGCATCACTCACGCCACGGCCAACTCGAAGAAGCGCATCCGCGCTCGGGAGCAAGAACGCAAAGAAGCCAAAGCGCCACCAGCGAACATCGCCTGATCGACCGCAGGCAGGGACAAGGCGCTACGGGCTTCGCCCTCCGCGCCCTCTGAGACCGAACATCCGGCATCAACAAGCAAGGCAAGAAAGGGGGAACGAGCTACAGTTATCCACAGTCGGCGTTCACGATGCCGGCCTCCGTCCCCGGGTCAAAGTTCAACCGGCAGGGTGGGTCAGAATTCAACCGGCGCCGACA
>NZ_JBBKZS010000075.1:0-2399 GCF_037889955.1 Variovorax robiniae | reverse complement strand
GATCAGCATCACGGCCAAGGAGGAGGTGCTGATCAATGGCGGCACCAGCTACAGCAAGTGGAGCGCCAGCGGCATCGAGCACGGTACCAAGGGGCTGTGGCGCGAGCATGCCTCCGTGCACTCCCTGGTCGGCCCCAACAGCCTGGGTTCGCCCACGCTGCCCGAGACGATGAAGCTCGGCAAGGGGCAGTTGGACCTGTTCAACCACTACCTCAAGCCCGATGGAGACAAGCGCCAGGGTGTGAAGCAGGGAGGGTACACGGTGACGGACTTCGAGGGCGGGGTGCACTCGGGCAGTCTGGATGGGCAGGGCTTCGCCAGCGTGGCGGGGCTTCCGATCGGCACGGCCAAGGTGGTGTTCGGCAAGGATCCGAGGGATCCGTGGGATGAGGCGAGTCACTTCCCGGATTCGGAGAAGTGGCCGCCCAAGGCGATTGCGGACGGCGTGGCCTCGAAGAGCTCGGCAGGCGCTGCGGGTGGTGCCGGGCGACCAGGCGCGGCGGGACTGTGGCAAGGCGTCAAGGCCTTGGGTAGCTCGGCCGGAGGAGCCGCGAATGGCCTTGGAGGACTCGGCAGTGCAACCGGAGCGCTCGGCCAAGTCGGCCAAGCGGCCGGCATGGCGCAACAAGCCGCGGGTGCGGTGCAGACCGTGAAGCAGGGCGGTGCCAAAGCCGTGCTGGGACAGGCGGGGCAGATCGTCGGCGTGGCGGCAGGGGCGGCCTCCGGAATCGCCGGCGTTGCGGGCATAGCTGGTGCGGCGGGTGGTTTCGCTGGACCCGCCATGCAGGCGATGGCGGCCAAGTTGCCGGAGGCATTGCCAAATGCCGGAGCGAACTGGGCCAAGGGTGGCATGCGCACCCCGCCCGGACAGACGCCAGGCTTCGCGGGTTGAGCGACAAATGGTGTGAGACAGATTGGAAGTTGAGATAGGTCGAGACAGGTCGAAGTAGTGCGCGACCGCCAGTGGGCGGCGCTGTCAGAAGAAGATCAGGGATAACTAAAAAATGTCAGATCAGGGAGCCCCGGCGACGCCGCCGGAGACGAAGGAGCGCGAGCGCCAGATCGCCGTCGCCCCTCTTAACACCATCGCCCCCGAGGACATCGGCGAGAGCGGCAACAAGTTCGACGAGTGGCTGCGCGAGATCAGCGGCGGCTACATCACCCTGGAGCGCCTGAGCACCGTGGCCGGCAGCCTGCCGGTGCTGGGCAACATCATGGCGCTGATCGACGTTGTCACGGACATCGTCACGCTGGTGCGCCAGGTGATCGAGAAGAAGCGCACCGAGTTCCTCGACTGGGTGAGCCTGGGCATCAACCTCATCGGCGTGCTGCCCACGCCACTCGCGGCAGCGCGCATGAGCCTGCGGCCCACGCTGCACCTCGTGCGCCAGAACGCCGCCCAAATCGGCGATGCGCTCATCGCCGTGCTGGTGTCCCACCTGAACGCCACCATCGCGGGCGAGATCGACAAATTCGTCCAAGGCGCGGTGGGAAAACTGCCCGAGCTCCTCGACGAGTGCGCCAAGCAGGCCGAAGACGTCATCGATGACCTGATCAGCGTGCTGCGCCGCTGCACTGGCGGCGAAGACCTGTTCAAGGTCGCCGCCCCCGTCACCGCCGAGACCGCGCTGCACGACCCCAGGAAGCAAAGCACCTGGGCGCGCATGCTGGCCGCAGCCGACCGCTATGCCAGGCAGGCGGCCAACTACGCCGTCAAGGTCGCGGCCAGTCGCTTGCCGGCGAGCGCCAAGGCTGTGATCGAGACCGTGGTCCGGGGCTTGACCGACTTGAAGGGCCTGCTGCGCGAGCAGTTGACGGCGATGGCCGACGCCAAGGCAGAGAAGTCCATCATGTGGCTGTTGCAGCACCTGCTTGCGGCATCGCGCGCCTACAAGGCCAAGCACGGTGCCCTCGTGCCGCAAAAGAAGGGCGCCAAGGTCGAGGCCAACAGGACCGGGGGCGAACTGGGTGCCAACAACAACCAGGCCCCCGCCAAAGGCAACCCCGGCTGCAAGAACTGTCCGGCCCCCGCGGAGAAAGGCGGCGCCATCAGCCTAGCCACCGGACGCGAGAGCTTCAGCCACAGCGACTTCGTCCTCTCCGCGCCCTTGCCCATTGCGTGGACCCGGACCTACAGCAGCGACCTGGCCGCCTATGACAAGGGTCTTCTTGGCGCACGCTGGCTGACGCCCTTCAGCACGCGCGTCGACGTTGTTGAGGCCAATGGCCAGGCTGCACTGACCTATCACGCCGCCGATGGCCGCAGCCACAGCTTCCCCGTACTGGCTGTCGGCCAGAGCCATCGCAACGAGATCGAGCAGATCACGGCCACGCGCCTGTCGCAGACGCTCCTCGTGCTGGACTTCGGCAAGCCCATGCCCGCGGGCGAGCAGGCCGAC
>NZ_JBBKZS010000074.1:0-2463 GCF_037889955.1 Variovorax robiniae | reverse complement strand
ACCGGCGAGGCGTCCTGGAGCGTGCCATACGTTCACCTTCGACGGGTCATCGACATCTGACCGGTGCGTCCGTGTCCGCCGTCAAGCGACGGGGAAGACCGGACAGACACGGCGATACGGCTGGCAGAGAGAACCAAGAGGCTGCAACTCGGGCTCCCCGACACGGATCTGGCGAAGTCCGAGAGCAAGCCGGGGTCGGAAGACAAGAAGGCCACATACGATGTTGAAAAGGCCCCCTACCAAAAGCCGCTGCTGTTTGCCCGTTCGGATGTCATCGGAATCGACATCGCAGGGTCGTTGGCCCAACAGGGGGTGCAGTTCGTGCTTGGCTACAACGAACGCAGCATTGCATTGATCCCCGCGACCACCCGAAACTACAACGGCAAAGTCCAATCGATCATGGGCGCAGACGGAGATGGAGATGGCCCTGTTGCCCTGGATGCCCTGTCCGTGCTGGGCCAGTTCAAGTCGAATACGAAGACACAAAGCCTCGGATTCGGTATCGAACGGTACTTTGCCACGGGCTATGCAGCGCGCAACCTGGGCGACGGTCTAGGCCTCGCGATCGCAAATGGTGCCAAGAAGGGCAACGGCACAACGCCTTCCGACGCAACAGCCGGGACCAACGCTGCAACGGCATCAAGACCCAGCACGCCCACGGCTGTGGCCGAATTGTCCAAGGAGTGAGGCCGTCGTCATGCCAGAAGGCACCTTCTTCCATCCCTTGTTCGGCCCCATCAGATTTCGCACTGCCACAAAGAACCAATGGATACGCAGCGACTCCATCTCTTTCATCAGCGGGTTCAACGAGGCTGACATCGTTGCGGTATAGATCCCGCAACTTGCAGGAATCCCGGGCACCCATGGCGGGCGACTGCAGTTCCACAAACGCGGCCACGCCCAAGTGCTGGACGCACCGAATGGTTCTATCCTGGCAACTGGCAATCAACGACCATTGAGCAGTTCACCCAGGCCTTGGACTCCTACATCCGCTGGTACAAAGAGAAGCGGATCAAGATGTCCTTGGGCGCGCGCAGCCCGCTTGACTACCGACGAAGGCTTCGGGCTCATGGCATAAACAGTCCAAGTTTTTAGCGGCACCCCAGGGTGGTCAATATCGAATCGGCGCCGACAGGGGGAGGGCACCTGGCCGTTCGTGCTCTCGCTTGGGATGCCCACGGAAAAATACATCGTGAGTGACCCTGATGGAGTGCGGCGATGGGCCGGCGCGTGGGCCGCCCATTCGGGCGTCGGCACGCTGATTTGGGAGGACCGCTCGTACGGCCGCCTCGGGCGGCAGAGATTTCCGGGTACGCTGGTGCTGGACTCCCCGGAAAGTGTTGCCAGGATTGTGTCCCAGACCCAGGCCGCTCGCTGGAGGACGGCTTCTGAGCGGCACGGCCATCTTGTCGCCAAGTGGCCACGCTTAGCGACTTCATCCGTCCTTCGGCGCAACTACGACGTGCTGGCCGATTAATCTTCGTTGGACTTCGATCGGCTCGTCAGACTCGTGGACTGGGTCGAGGCCAATCCCGCGTCGGGCCATTACCTTCGCCAGTTACCGGTCGAAGGCTTGGACACCAAGTGGGTTGAGCCCCGTCGTGGACTCATCATGGACGTGCTTCAAGGCATACGCGGTGACGGTGCGCCGCGCGACTTCTATGAAACGTGCGGACTACAGCGACCGGTGCACCGCCTTCGTGTCCGCGTTTTGTGCCCGAAGCTGCGCACGCACATTGGGGGCTTGAGGGATTTTGAAGCGCCCGCAGATGAGATTGCCCTCCTGCCACTCAGGCCGCGGGTCGTGGTGATTGTCGAGAACCTGGAAACAGGCGTGGCGCTACCGGACATGCCGGGTTGCGTCGCATTGATGAAGCTCGGGAATGCCGTAGGTGTCCTCGACAGGCTTCCTTGGTTGCAAGGTATCAGCGTGATTTATTGGGGCGACGTGGACACGCACGGATTCGCGATGCTCGACCGGGCCCGACGCGTCCTGCCGAGGCTTCGCTCTGGCTTGATGGATGAGCAAACGCTCCTGCCATATCTTCATCTCGCGGTCGAGGAAAAGGTTCAATGTCCTGTCGCAGAGATGCCACGCCTGACCACAAGCGAACGGATCGTGTACGACGGCCTGCGTCAGCACCGCTGGGGCAAGAATCTTCGACTTGAGCAAGAACGGCTGCCGCGCAAGTTGGGCATCGCCGCGCTTGAGGATGCAAGCCTGCCCTTCGGCTTGAGCGACTCATCTGTTGCAACGGAACGTCGCGTTGATCTTTCCCAATGACGCTCGATCACGAGCCGCCATGGTGCTCGAGCAGAAACACGAGTGGCCTGCCAACAGGCGCCACTTGCAGCTGAACCACACCGGCTTTCGAGGAGGCCTATTGGCTTGAGTCAGACCGGGATGGCCTGACTTCTCTTTTGGCTGTTCTGGCTTTCATTATTTCAGCCCCCGCAGGGGCC
>NZ_JBBKZS010000073.1:0-2467 GCF_037889955.1 Variovorax robiniae | reverse complement strand
TCCTCAGCACTGAGGGGGTGACGGAGTGAATGTCTTGAAGCCGCATTTGCAGACGACCATCTGGACCTTGTTAGCCGCCGGCGCGAGCCAACGGGAGATCGAGCGCGTCACGGGGATCGACCGCAAGACGATCCGGGGATACCAGAAGCGCTTTGCCGCGATGGCAGCAAATTCCCCCGGGGTGTCGGCCGGCTCCGGAGGGCAAATTCCTCCGCCCTGTCTACCGACTCCGATGCCGGCGCGCTCGCCCGCGACCATCTCGGCGTGCGAGCCGCACCGCGGGTTCATCGAGGCGCAATTGCGGCTGCGCCGCAACGCAATGGCCATCTTCCAGGATCTGGTCGACCAGCACGGCTTCACCGCCCGCTACGAGTCGGTGATGCGCTTCGCGCGCAAGCTTCGCCACCAAGAGCCCGAACAATTCGATCGGCTGGAGTTTCTGCCCGGCGAAGAGATGCAGGTCGACTATGGCGAAGGCGCGCCAACGCGCGTGCCGGGAACCAACCGCTATCGCAAGCCGCGACTGTTCGTCGCCACACTGCGCTACTCCAGGCGCAGCTTCCGCCGTGTCGTCTGGAAGTCCGGCCAGGAGACCTGGGCCCGCCTGCATGAGCAGGCCTGGAGGTACTTTGGCGGGTCGTGTCGTTATGTGGTGCTCGACAATCTTAAGGAAGGCGTCCTCAAGCCCGACCTGTACGAGCCGCAATTGAACCCGGTGTACGCGGCCACATTGGCCCACTACGGCGTGGTCGCCGATCCGGCCCGCGTGCGCGATCCCAATCGCAAGGGTTCGGTCGAGAACGCGATCGGTCACACCCAGGCCACGGCCTTGAAGGGGCGGCGCTTCGAGTCGCTGCAGGAGCAGAACGACTTCCTTGAACACTGGGAGACCCGATGGGCCGCCTCGCGCATTCACGGCAGCGCGCGGCGCCAGGTGCAGGCGATGTTCGAGGAGGAGCGGCCGCTCCTGCAGCCACTGCCGCCCCAGGGCATGCAGTACTTCACCGAGGCCCAGCGCACCGTGTGCGACGACAGTTGCGTGCGCGTCGATCACAGCAGCTACGCGGCGCGGCCGGCACCCATCGGTAGCCACGTGCTGGTGCGCTTGTTCGAGCACCGCATCGAAATCCGTGACCTGAAGACGCAGGCGCTGCTGCGCAGTCACGTTCGTGTCGATCGCCCCGGCACCGTGGTGCTGCCGATGGAGGAGCGCGTGTTCAATCCTTCGCGCGAGACCCGCCGCATCTTCGCGCAAGCCAAGGCGATCGGTAGCGACGCCGAGCGACTGTGCGAGTTGCTGTTCGCCGTCGAAGGCCGCGTCGGCCAGCGCAAGCTCTGGGGCATCGTCCGCCTGGCCGATCGCTACCCGCGTCGTCTTGTCGATCGCGCTTGTGCGCAGGCGATGCATGAGGGTGTCCACAGCTACAGCTACGTCAAGAAGCTGACCGAGAAGATCGTCGCCGACGCACTGGCGGCCATCGAACGCGCCGAAGAACCTCGCCAGCTCGAACTCACGTTGACGCAGGAACACCCGCTGATCCGGCCCGCCGACATCTACGCCGAATTGTTCTCCCGCTGTGCCGCGGCACAGCCTTCCTTGCCCCTGACCCCTGGAGGTACTGCGCATGACCCTCACTGAGATCGAACGCACGCTGCGCGAGCTGCGCCTGTCCGGCATCGCTGCAACCCTGAACACCCGCGTCATGCAGGCGCAGTCCTCGCAGCAGCCGCTGCTGGAGACGCTTGCAGGACTGCTGCAAGACGAACTCGACCGGCGCCACTCGCGCCTGACCGAGCGACGCTTCAAGCAATCACGTCTCGACGAACGACCCACCCTCGGTGACTTCGACTGGCGCTTCAACCCGAAGCTGCCCCGTCAGGCATGCTTCGAGCTGCACACGCTGAAGTTCATCGCCGACGGCGCCAACGCCCTGATCATCGGCAAGCCAGGCACCGGCAAGTCGCATGTGGCCAAGGCTGTTGCCTACCACGCCACCCTCCAAGGGCATGACGTTCGCTACGTCGAGGCCGACACCGAGTTCGCTCACTTCGCATTGGCCAGTGCCAAGGAGCAGACCACGCTGATGCGCTCCTACCTCGAATCCGATCTGCTTGTTCTCGATGATCTCTTCCTTGCGCGGCGCGTCTCCGATGCCGCCGCTGAATTGCTCCAGACCCTTGTGCATCAGCGCTACAAGCGACGAGGCAGCATCGTCGTGACTTCCAATCGCGTCGTGCAGGACTGGGGGAAGTACCTCGGCGATGCGACCATGGGAACCACCATCCTCGATCGACTTATGCATCGTGCCGTCATGCTCGAGTTCGAAGGCAGGAGCTACAGGATGAAGGAGGCCGCGGCACGCCTGGCGATCGCGGTCGAGGCGTGATCGATCAATAATGCAACCCCTGTCCTGCCCGGAGGAATTTGGGTGTCGACAACCGGGGGAATTTGAAGTGTCGATCGGGG
>NZ_JBBKZS010000072.1:0-2526 GCF_037889955.1 Variovorax robiniae | reverse complement strand
GTATGCGTCCGGCAAACCCGTCTTGACGACGGGCACGGAGGTCAGTGCGTGGCGAACTCCGGCTGCCAACGATGTGGCAGCAAGTCGTCGATGCGGCTCGCCGGGTGGGTAGGCAGGCGTTCGAGGACATCCTTCAGGTACGCATAGGGATCGTGTCCGTTGATGCGTGCCGAGTGGACCAAGCTCATGATCGCCGCGGCACGCTTGCCAGCTCGCAGGCTGCCCGCGAACAACCAGTTGCCCCTTCCAAGAGCAATGGGCCTGATCTGGTTCTCAACCCAATTGTTCGAGATAGGGACGTCACCGTCCTCGATGTACCGCGTCAATGCTGGCCAGCGCTTCAGGCTGTAGTCGATCGCTTTGATCGTGGCCGAACCTGGTGGAACCTGTTGCCTCTGCAGGAGAAGCCATTTGTAGAGCAACGCGGCTACCCGGCGCGACTTGCGCTTGCGGATTCGTCGTCGCTCATCTGGGGGAAGTGGGCCGAGCTTCGCCTCGATCTTGAACAGCAACTGGAAGTACCGCAGCGCCTGTTCGCCAACCTTGCTGCCATGGTTGGCCCACAGCTCGTGGAATTTACGGCGTGCGTGGGCCATGCAATTTGCAGCCGTCACGCCCTTTGCAATGGTCGCGTTGTAGCCCGAGTAGCCGTCGGTAACGAGCGTGCCCTTCCAAGGGGTGTCACTGTCCTGGCCGAGGAATCTACGCACGTTCTCGCCGCTGCGCGTCTCTGCGAAGTTGAACACTACCGCCTTGGTTGAGTTGAAGCTGGTCGTGCAGTAGCTCCAGATGTAGGCCTTGTGGGTCTTCTTGTTGCCAGGCTTGAGCATGGCCACCGGCGTCTCGTCGGCGTGCAGCACGTCGTGGCGAAGCAGTTCGGCCTCCAGGGCGTCCACCAGCGGCTGCAGCTGCGCCCCGCATTCACCCACCCACTGCGCCAGCGTCGAGCGCGCGATGGCCATGCCGGCGCGTTGGAAGATGTGCTCCTGACGATACAAGGGCAGATGGTCGAGGAACTTGGCCACCAGCACCTGGGCCAACAGGCCTGCCGTAGGAATTCCCTTGTCGATGATGTGCGGCGCGACGGGGGCTTGCACCAGCTTCTCGCAATTCGCGCAAGCCCACTTGCCGCGAACATGGTGCTCCACCGTGAACACGCCCGGTTCGTAGTCGAGCTTCTCGGAAACGTCCTGGCCGATGCGCTTCATCTGGCAACCGCAGCTGCACACAGTGCTCTCGGGTTCATGGCGCATCTCACGCCGCGGCAGGTGCGCGGGCAGCGGCTGGCGCTTTGGCTGCTCCTTGTCCTTCTTGTCTTTGCCCTTGTTGTTGCCGGTGGCCCGTTCGATCTCGCCGGTGACTTCGGCAATGTCGCCATCGAGGGTCTCTTCCAGCAGGCTTGTCTGCTCGGCACTCAGGCCGGACCTGAACTTCTCGCTCGTGGCGGCGAACTTCAGGCGCTTGAGCACCGCCATCTCGTGCGTGAGCTTGTCGATCAGGTTTTGCTTGAAGGCAGCCTCGCGGTGCGCCCTCGCGATTTCATCGGCCTTGTCTCGCAGCTGCTCGTCCTTGGCCGACAGCTCACTCATCAACGCCAGCATGGCTTGGCGCATCTGCTCCGGATCCAACGAGTCCAACTGCTGGGAGGTGATCACGGAGGCCGATCGTGCCAGATGAAGTGCGCCAGTGGTATCGGCACATCCATCAGTTGCGCATCACTACAGAACGCGGATGATTCCAGCCTCGCCGATGCGTTGCCAGGGCAGCCCCAGAACGAGTGCGTTGAGCTGCGGTCTGCTGAGCGACAGCGTCCCCGTCGTGTCGTGTGGCCAGACGAACTTGCCGGCGTTCAGTCGCCTCGCGGCCAACCAAACGCCGATGCCATCGTGAACGAGAACCTTCATGCGGTTGGCGCGACGGTTGGCAAACAGGTAGGCGTGATGTGGACGGGCTTCACCGAAGACCTTCACCACACGGCCCAATGCCGCTTCGGTGCCTGCGCGCATGTCCATCGGCTCGACCGACAACCAGACTGCGTCAATGCGGATCACCGCAGCAACTCGCGCAGCCAGGTCCCGCATTCGGTAGCAAGTGCTGCCGGCCAGGTCACAACGACAGTCGTGGAGCCGCGCTTGACCTCCATGCGAATGTCGCTTGCCGGGGTGACTGGTGCAGGCAATTGCACAGGCACGAACGATGACGGCGAGGACTTCGGCTCAGAGCTCCGCAAGAGCTGCGGTGCGTTGCCTTCCGCCGGGTTGACCGACGGCACCTCCGCGTCGCGCACCCAGCGACGCAGCAAGTTCGCATTGATTCCCAGGGACATCGCCACCGATGCCATCGAGACGCCAGGCTGCGCTGCCGAGGCGACGGCGTTGGCCTTGAACTCGTCGCTATGCAGTCGGCGTCGCCGACGATCACCGGAAGCTTGGGGAGAGATAGTGTGCACGTATCCACCATGAGTTAGTGGATACGAGCATCCTTTGCTCCTACGGCGAATTCAAGATGGGTTCGCCGGACGCATAC
>NZ_JBBKZS010000071.1:0-2792 GCF_037889955.1 Variovorax robiniae | reverse complement strand
TCCTGCTGCCCGTTCCACAGTGGGTCCTGCTCGATGTCATACCGGCCCCCATTGGCCCGCATCAGCGCCTTCACGTCGGTGGTGGCGCTCAGCTGGATCGCCTGCGGCCTGCGTGCCTGCACCAGCGGCACGAAGCTGTCCTTCTCGTGGATGTAGTGGACGGTGTGGGCTTGGCTGTCCCTGGGCCTGGTCGTGCTCTCATAGGCCAGCACATCCCCGTCCCAGCCGAAGATCGTCTCGCCCGCTGCACTGGTCTTGCCGATGCGCCGCCCCAGCGGGTCGTAGCGGAAGGTGGTTTCTCCTTCTTCCGTCCTCGCACCGGTCATGCGGTTGAAGCCATCCCAGGTGAAGGTGGTCTTGCGGGCGTTGGCGGTGCGCTCGACGAGGTTGCCGCGTGCGTCGTAGCGGTAGTGGGTGCCTGCGTAGTCCTTGAGCAGGTTGTCCATCAACCGGGAGGCGGCCACCATGCGGATGCGCTGGGCCCTGGAGGGGGCCGCCGAGCCGCCCTGGGTGGCCGGGTCGAAGGCCACGGGGTCGGCGATGTTGCCGGCCGGGTCGAATGCGAAGATCTCTTTGCCCAGGCGCCCGTTGGCTTCGAGCAGCCGTCCGACGGGGTCGTACCTGTATTCGAGGCGACCGCGGCGGCTGTCGCCGATGATGGTGAGCTGGCCGGCCCTGTCGTAGTGGTAGTGGCGCTCGATGACGGGGGCGGGGCTGGAGCGGGTGAGGGTGACGGGCGGGGCGCCCCGGTGCAGCTGCTGCGCGAGCAGGCGCCCGGCCGGGTCCCAGCGCTGGCTCTGCTGCAGGCCGTTGTGCTGTTCCCGCTTGACCTCGCGATGCAGGTCGTCGCGCTCGAAGGCGAGGATGTCCTGGCCGTCCAGCAGGAGGCCGTGCACGTGGCCCGAGCCGTAGCTCAGCCACTCGGTGACATGGCCGTCGGGGCGGGTGGTGCCCACGCGCTGGTTGAGTTCGTCGTAGCGGTGCTGCCAGACGGCGGTACTCTTCCTTTGCAGGTCGGCGTGGTGTTCGCGGGTGAGGTTGCCGGCCTCGTCGTGGAACCACTGCAGCTTCGCGTGCTGGTTCCTGGCTTCGACGAGGCGGCCGTTGCGGTCGTAGCCGAAGGTCTCGGCGGCCTCGGGTTGATCGTGGATCTTGCGCTCGGTGAGGCGGCCCAGGGGATCGAACTGCAGGTGAGTGCGCAGGTCGGCTTCGTTGACTTCGGCCAGGACACCCGTGGTCTCCTCGTAGCGGTATTGGGTGGCCTTGCCGTCGAAGCCGATTTCCTCCAGCAGGCGGCCCACCGGGTCGTAGGCGAAGCGGTAGTGGGCGCCGTTCTCGTTCTGCAAGCGGGCGAGGCGCCCGAGCTTGTCCCACTGGTAGGCCAGGGTGTGGCCGGCGGCGTCGGTGCGGCCCGCGATCCGGCCGCTGGTGTCGTAGCGGTATCTCGTCTGGCGTTGCAGGGCGTCGGTGTGGGCGAGCAGTCTTCCCTCCGCGTCGTGGGCGAAGTGCTCCCGGGTGGCATCGGGGAGGGTGATGCTTTCCAGTTGTCCGGGGTGGTTGGCGCCATCGAGGTGGGCGCCGGCGCCTTCCCGGGTGGCCGCGGCCAGGGTCTGTTCGCTGAGCGCGGTGTAGCGGTACTGGGTGGTCTGGCCGGCGGCGTCGGTGCTGCTGGCCAGGCGCCCCCGCGTGTCGTAGTCCCAGCGGGTGGTCTTGTTGGAGCAGTCGGTGTAGCTGGCGAGTTGGCCGCCGGGGGTGTAGGCGAGCTTTTTGATGCCGCCCTTGGCGTCGGTGATGCGCACGGGGCGGCCGGCCTTGTCGTAGGCGTAGCGGGTGACGTGGCCGAGCGGGTCGGTCTCCTCGGTGAGATGGCCTTGCGGGTTGTAGTCGCGCTTCCAGACGCCGCCTTCGCCGTCCATGAGGCCGGTGAGGCGATGGCTCTTGTCGTACTCGAAGTGGACCCGGCTGCCGTCGGCACGGGTGTGGCGCTGCAGGTTGCCGTCGGGGTTGTAGACGTAGTCGTCGGTGCTGCCGTCAGGGTGGACGTGGCGGGTGACGTTCTTCGCCTCGTCGCGGAAGAACCATTCCTGCTGGCCGTCGGGGTGGACGATGCGGTAGGTGTAGCCGAGGATGTCGTAGTAATACCAGGTCTCCTGGCCGAGGGCGTCGGTGACGTAGGTCAGGCGGATGTTCGGGTCCCACTCGAGGCGGGTGTCCAGGCTGCCGTCGTCGGCCCATTCGCGGATGGCCTTGGCCTGGGGGCCGGTGCCGTCGTACTGGAGGTTCGTTCCCCGGCCGGTGCGGTCGGTGTAGCGGGTGACCAGGTGGTGGCTGTAGCGGTAGGACCAGGTGGCGCCGTTCTCGTCCTGGGCGGCGACGAGGTCGCCGGAGTCGTCGTAGGTGTAGGCGGCGAGTTGGCGGAGGACCTGGCCGTCTTTCAGTTCCCAGATGGACTCGATGCGGCCGGTGCGGGCGTCCGGGCGGATGCCGACGTGGGCCAGCGTCACATCGCCGTGCTTGCTGAGGATGTCGCTGAGGACTTGTTCGCCGGAGGCGAGCACGTGGTCGTAGCGCAGGCCGATGGCGGCGCCATCGCGGGCGTGCTGGGCGATGAGGCGGAAGTGCGGGGCGGTGTCGGAATCGGTATTGCCCTTGCCAGTGACGAGTTCGTAGGTCTCGCGCCAGTCGGCCTGCTCGCCCGCGGGCATGGGCTTGCCGAAGTCCAGCACGAGGAGCGTCTGCGACAGGCGCGTGGCCGTGATCTGCTCGATCTCGTTGCGATGGCTCTGGCCGAC
>NZ_JBBKZS010000070.1:0-2873 GCF_037889955.1 Variovorax robiniae | reverse complement strand
AACTCATCGGTCACCACCCACGACTCAACACGTTTCGCCAAGATCTCGATCCATCGCCGCGCCCAATGCGGCTCGGATCGACAGTTTACCTATTTACGGATAAGTTCTTAGCCAGTGAACGCATGAAAGCTCTCGACCCCCATTCCCGCTTAATCGTAATGGGCTGGTACCTGCCTTTTCAAACCTCTGCAGGATGGCTAGCCTTTGCAAGTAATTTGGACTATGAGAGTGCTCAACTTGTTGCTGCATCCGCCCCTGAAAAGTACGGTTATCAATGCGAGTTGAAGAAGTCGGAGTCCAAATGGTCGGTGCTGGAGTAAAGCACCGCTTGCACAGACGCCGAGTACGCGATACGCCACTGGGCGAGAAATCGCAGCAGCGGTGCGCGCACGCAGCCCCATGATGTCGCGCGTGCCGTCGGACAGCAGTATGCGGTCAATAAACCGCGTTCTTGAAGGTCGCGAAGGATGCTGAGAGTCTACGAACCCATCTAACTACGTGGGTTTGTTATGTCAGTGGAACTTGATGTCGGGGACTTGGCGCGACGCCTGGTGATCAGTCGCAAGCGCGATGGTCGCAGCGTCTACGATCCGGTCGCCAAACGCGAGCTCATCGAGGCTTGCATGCGACCGGGCGTGTCGGTCACGAAGCTGGCGCGCGAGTGCGGCGTCAATGCGAACCAGCTCAGCACCTGGATTCGCGAGCGTCAGAAGGACAAGGGTGTTGCGTCGTTCAACAGCGGCGAAGTCGTCGAGGTTCGCGCGGCGGCGTTCGTGCCTGTGGAGGTCCCAGGGGTGCAAGCGATTGCGCAACAACCAGCCTCCGAGGTTGACCTGCAGGCACGGCTTCCCAATGGCGTGGTCGTCGATCTGCGCGGCTGCGGTCTGCAGCAGGCCAGCAGCTTGCTCGAGATGCTCGGGAGACTGCGGTGTTCCGCTTCGACGAAGGGCTGAAGGTCTACCTGCACCGCGAGGCCATCGACTTCCGGGTCGGCCTCAACGGTCTGGCGATCCTGGTCGAGCAAGCCCTCGGGCTCGATCCGTTCGCCGAGGCGGTGTACGTCTTCAGCAATCGTCGACGTGACCGCGTAAAGATTTTGGGCTGGCAGCGCAACGGCTTTTGGATGTTGATGAAACGTCTCGAGGAGGACAGGTTCATCTGGCCCGACGTTGTCACCGTGCCGACGTTGACGGTGGAGCAACTGCATTGGTTGCTCGATGGCATTGACCTCGCGGTGGTCCATAAGCACCCTCGCCGCTTCTACGAGCGAGTGGCCTGAACGCTCACCGGCAGCTTGCAAAAAGGCTGGCGAATCTTCCTCGACAATGCGGGGTTTGAGGAACGCCTGCACGTCATGTTGATCGAAGCAGGTGATGGTTCAGATGCCCACCGCCGAAGAATTCGCAGCCCTGCAGCAAGCCCTGGCCGAGGCCACCCGGCGCAGCGAATCTCTCGTTGGTGAACTGCGCGTCGTGACCACCGAGCGGGACCTGGCGCTGGAGCGGCTTCGCGCGTTGCAGCGTCAGTTGTTCGCCGCCAAGAGTGAGGCCCGCGGCACCGACCAGAAGGACCTGTTCCTCAACGAGGCCGAGGCGCTCGCGCCAACCGCGCAAACACTGCCGGCCGAAATCGATGATGAGGACTCGTCACCGGTCGCTGGCCACCAGCGCAAGAAGCGCGGACGCAAGCCGCTGGACCCCGCACTGCCGCGTGACATCGTTCGCCACGAGCTGCCCGAGTCCGAGCGCATCTGCGCGCACGACGGCCACGCGTTGGTGGAGATCGGCGCCGAGGTCAGCGAGCAGATGCACGTCATCCCCGAGCAGGTGCGCGTGCTCCAGCACCATCGCATCAAGTACGCATGTCCTTGCTGCGACTTGAGCCTGAAGGTTGCGCCGACACCAGCTCGCATCATCCCGCGAGGCCTGCTCACTGAGGAGGCGCAGGCCTGGGTCATCACCGGCAAGTACCAGTTCGGGATGCCGCTGTATCGCACGGCCGTTCTGCTGCGCCGCTTCGGCGGCGACATCGTGAGCAACACCTGGCCGCCGGCGTCGTTCGCATCGGTCAAGCCGTGCAGCCCATCATCAACCTGCTGCGTGACCACCTGTTGGACTCGGACCTGATCTACGGTGACGAGACGACCGTTCAGGTGCTCAAGGAGCCCGGGCGCAAGGCGCAGACCAAGAGCTTCATGTGGGCTCAGATGAACGGTAGCGGACCGCCAGTTCGACTGTTCGCCTATGCGCCGGGTCGCGGCGCCGTGCACGCGCAGAAGCTCTATGCCGGCATCCGGCGCGGCGCCACGCTTGTGACTGACGGGTATCAGGTCTACGACGGCATTGCCGCGGACCACGGCCTGACGCATCTTGGATGCTGGGTGCATGCACGCAGACCCTTTGTCAAGGCTGAGGAGTCGATCCCGAAGGCCGCTCGGTCGCCGGACCAACTGGCCACGCGGTTCATCAAACTCATCGGCAAGCTTTATCGCGCGGAGGCACTGTCAGAGAAGTGGTCGCCAGAGCGTCGCGCTCGGCTGCGCAAGCGCTATAGCGCCACAGTGGTCAAGCAGATCGAACAGTTGCTGCTCGCGCATCTGCACGCCGTTGCGCCAACGAGCCTGCTGGGCGAGGCGCTGCACTACATGCATGGCCAGTGGCCCAAGCTCATCCGCTTCCTGGACAGTGGGACTTGGCCGCTGGACTCCAACCCGGTGGAAAACGCCATCAGGCCGTTTGTCGTTGGACGACGTTCATGGCTCTTCGCCGTGTCTGTCCGGTCTTCCCCGTCGCTTGACGGCGGACACGGACGCACCGGTCAGATGTCGATGACCCGTCGAAGGTGAACGTATGGCACGCTCCAGGACGCCTCGC
>NZ_JBBKZS010000069.1:0-3052 GCF_037889955.1 Variovorax robiniae | reverse complement strand
ATCCTCATACCCCCGCCGCTTAAAAAAGCAGCAGGGTAGGCTGAACACCCGGGTCAAATTTGAACCGGCACAACCCTCACAGGTGGGTCAATTTTCGGCCGGCGCCAACAGGCTGCTAGCCCCGGTGATATCGCAAGTATGTGCATCGGCCCCTTCTACTTGCCCCTTTGTTGCCGGTGCCCCATCATGCTTGGCAACGTTCATAGCATTCGCCGCTTGACCATCTTCTCAAGGAATTGCCCTTGTCATCTCGAACGGTTCTCCTGGCGCGCGGAGCCTTCAATGTGCTTTTCGGACTCGGATCGTGGGTTTGGCTGCTGACGCACGATGGTCAGCGCCTTGCTCGTGGAGGCACTTATGCACTGATCGATGGCCTCTTTGGTGCCTTGCTAGCCTTCACGCTCTACCGCTCATCGGATGCTCGGTGGCTGAGTGTGCTGGCGGTTTGCGACGGATTGATTCGCCTGCTGATCGGCAGCCTCATGCTCGCGAATCCGGGTATGGAAAGGATGATCTTGGGTGGCGCAGTATTCATGACCGGGATCATCCTGGCGTGCAGCGCGCTTGGCCTTGGAGGGATGGCCTATGCGCTTATGCACGGGGCGCGCTCGAATTCGGAGGACAGAGTCGCCATGGCCTTGCCTGCGTTCTTGATCAGCATGTTTACTTTGCTGCTTGGCGTGGGACTCGCGGTTGGACTGATGGACGAGCGACAGCGAATCATGTTGTCTTGCTATGCACTGGCGCTGGGCGCCGTCCTGCTTTGGGCAGGTTGGCGAGCCGGTCGACGCCCCAAGTGGTCCCCTACCAATGGTTGACGATTTCTGGCATAAACATGCCAGAGGCTCACAAGGGGGGCACTGCAGGGCCGCAAGGTCATGACTCATCCGCCTTGCGAAAGCCCAGCTGCTGAACATGGACGTGACAAGCCCGTTTCGGCAGATTTCGGGCACGCTCCCGGTGACCATCGAGCGCACGAAGCTCCCGGGAAAACAGGCCTTGCGTTCCGGACAGAGCGTGGAACTCGGCGGGCAGATCTTCAAGGAGATGCGCCACAGGATGGAGTTCAGGGTGAAGCAGGTGCGTCTCCGGTAGCAGGGGACCCTGAATGAACTGCGGCTGAAGCATCTTCCCTGTCTTGACGTCGCGTTTGCGTCGGGTCGGCGGCCGTCGGGCGCATCGTCATGGTGGACACCTTCGGCAGCGCAGCACCGCATTGGCAATGCGGGCAGAACCCTGCGCCGCTAGCTTTCGCTGTCTCGTGACTGCCGCAATGTGTCAAAGCTCAGCATATTCCTTCTTCATCGTCGCCGTGTGATCTGCGTCAATTTCGGGGAAAGCAATTCGTGCCACGATGCACCTCACTTCAGACCTGTCGCCGGTGATTCCGGAGGTCGAGGCCAAGATCCGGGTGCAGGTCGCAAACCGAGGCCTCCGTGCGAAGCAAGAGGAACGTGCAAATGATCGATTCAAGAAAAGCAATCCTTGGCCGGACCGTAGAGGTGCTCGCAGCGGCCGGTCTTCTGGCGCTTTCGGGCAGCGCGCTGGCAACCAACCAATCGCAGCAGCGCCAGGCGGGCCGGGACGTGAATCAGGCGGCCAAGCATGACGCGCGCTCGACCAAGGTCGATTGCAGGGCTGCGAACCAACAGAGTAACGCCGCTTGCCGCCACGACAAGCGAGGCACCAAGCAAGAGGGTCGCCAGGACAAGCGCGACATCAAGTATTGACCAGCTTTCTCCTCGCGTGGCCCGTGGTATGGGCCGGATGAGCCATCGCTTGCCGGGGTCCTCATCCATGCCTGCATTGCGCTTTCTGGCGGCCGTTGCCTTGGACTTGCTGGTGGCGGCGCGCCAGCCTGCCCGATCGCGTGGCGCGGCGGGATGCGGAAATCCTTGCCTAAAGATCTTGGCAACGATCTTTGCAACGTGCTCATGGCAAAGGCAATGACCGTCATCAATTCGATCTTTGGAAGGGTCTCCGAAGTAGCGCGGATTCCTTCTCCTATTGCAGCGCCGACTGTGAAAAGGAGAGTGATTCGTTTTCGCAAGCGGTGCCAGTCGAAGGTAAGCAGTCGTCATCGCAGCGGCGATCGGGCTCGAGTGTTGTGAGGACGTGCCGAAGTGGTCATGACGAAAGTCGACTTGCCTCGCAGCCGAGGGACAGGGCGGCATGTCTCATGCGCGTTCCGAATTCTCATTTTCTTGATTGGAGCTCACGGTGTCTCGCGTTTTCGCCTATTGCCGCTTAGCGAGTGCCGAGCAGACACGCGACGAACAGATCCGCGAGATTGCCAAGGCTGGGTTCGCGGTACGGTCATCCCGATTTGTGGCTGAAGAGGTCTCAAGCTCGGTGCCAGCGTCGGAGCGCCAAGGCTTCGGAAAGTTGCTCCAAAAGCTAAAAGTTGGAGACGTGCTTGTCGTCTCCAAGCTCGACCGTTTGGGGCGGAATGCTATCGACGTGCGGGCGACCGTAGACGTGCTGGCTTGCCTCGGCGTCCGAGTTCATTGCCTCGCTCTCGGGCCCGTGGACCTCACCAGTGCGACGGGGCAAATGACCATGAGAATCATCACGGCGGTTGCGGAGTTCGAGCGCGACCTGTTGATAGAGCGAACCCGAACGGGTCTGTTGCGTGCCAAGGCGCGAGGAAGGAAGTTGGGCCGACCTCCTGCGCTCTCGCCGGACCAGGTGGCCGAAGTTGCCAGGCGCCTGTCTGCCGGGGAAGCCATTGCCGCGATCGCTCGTGCCATGGGTGCCAGTCGTCCGACCATCATGCGGGCAAGAGATGCCATTGCGTTCCGATAGCTTCACCCGTGCAAAGGCATGTGACGCGAAACATCCACTGGCCTCCTCCCGATGCGGCGCCAATCGCATCGGCCGTGTTCGGGCTGAACGAAGCGTACCGGCCAAAACGATGCCGAACGAGGACGTGAATGCGATCGCGACGTGTCTGTCCGGTCTTCCCCGTCGCTTGACGGCGAACAGCTACGGACCAGTCAGATGTCGATGACCCGTCGAAGGTGTCCGTAGGACACGCTCCAGGAGGCCTCGC
>NZ_JBBKZS010000068.1:0-3377 GCF_037889955.1 Variovorax robiniae | reverse complement strand
GATCACCGGAAGCTTGGGGAGAGATAGTGTGCACGTATCCACCATGAGTTAGTGGATACGAGCATCCTTTGCTCCTACGGCGAATTCAAGATGGGTTCGCCGGACGCATACGATGCGCCGGCTCCTGCAGTCCGAACGCGAGCAGCGCGACGGCCATCAATCCCGGGATCACCGCGACCCAGAACACGGCCCTGAAATCATTGGACCAGATCAGCATCAAGCCGACGGCCAGCAGCGGCCCGAGAAAGGCCCCGAGGGTGTCGATCGACTGGCGCAGGCCGAAGGCTGCGCCGCGCAGATGCAAGGGGGCAATGTCGGCGACCAAGGCATCGCGCGGGGCCCCGCGAATCCCTTTGCCGACCCGGTCCAGCAACCGCGCCGTCAGCACGATGCCCAGAGTGGGGGCGTGCGCGAAAAGCGGTTTGGTCAGCGCACCCAGGGCATAGCCAAACAGGGTCAGGCCCTTGCGCTTGCCGAGATAGTCGCTCAGCGTTCCCGAGAAGACCTTGACGACCAGCGCCGTGGCCTCGGCCAACCCTTCGATCAGCCCGACCGCGAAGGCGCTGGCCCCGAGGGTGGAGACCATGAAAAGCGGCAGCAGGCTGTGGATCATTTCCGAGGAAATGTCCATCAGCATGCTAACGAAGCCGAGGACCCAGACACCGCTCGGAATCTGACGCAGGATCGGGAGATCAGTCATCAACTCGAAGAGGCAGGCGTTGGTCGGCGTCATCGCTGTCTTTGCATGCGATGCGCGATGCTGACGCCGGATGAATCAAGGTTGACCTACGTGTCCTAGGCATTTCAACGGCAATCGCCATGAAGGGCAGGCAAAAACCGGGGGGTCGCGGCCGCATAGCTGCGCCAAGCCTCCCCTCGCTCACGAATCAATTCCTGCTCTTCGGATCTTGCGAGCCGGACGTACATCACAACCAATAGAGGGAGCAGCAACGTTGAAGGCAGCGTTGGCCAGTAAAACAGCAAGCCAAGCATGATGATGATGAGGGCGCCATATTGAGGATGTCTGATCCGGCGATACGGGCCGGTCGACGCGATCTCTTCGCGTCGCTGAGCGCGCTCCAACGCGTGCCATGCCATGGCCAGAAGCAGGAAGCCTGCGAACACAATCGCGAAGCTGAGGAAGCGCAAGGATCCCATGTGCGGGTCGGAGCGACCTCCCCATAGAAGCCACCAAAGGTGCCTCGCCTCGTGGCCGAACATGTTGACGTCCGGAAACGCGGCCGACAGCCATGCGTGGAAAAGAAAAAACGTGAGAGGAAAGCCGTAGACCTCGGCAAACAAAGCCGCGACGAATGTGGAGTAGGCGCCGAAGACCTTCCAGTCCCTGGCCGTGGAGGGCTTAAAGAAACTGTATGCGAATCCGACGAACACGCCCGTGTTCAAGAAGGCCAGGCTCCACTGCGCCTGGCCGCTGTCGACATCGTTCACAGATCGTCATCCGATGGATAGCGACCCTGACGGCCTCGTCGACGGTAGCGCCCATTGTGCATGACCTCGTGCATCAACGGACTGGCAACGATGAGCAAGAACGGAAGAATCCCGAACAGGTGGGCACCGTGTTCCGTGTACAGGAAGAACGCGCCGACAAGCGCCGCCACAAGAAAGGTGGCCGCGCCGGATGACCGCCAGAAGCTTGGATCATTATTCTGAAACCTCATTGCAACACTCCGAATTGAAAATGGACAAAGGCAATGCGGCATGACAGCCCATCGCTTCGATCGTGTGTGGTTTCGATCTGCCACCGAGCTGGGTTCCGCGCAGTGAGAGGGAACTTTCGTCAGTGCCGATATGGAGCGCCGATTGATTTGCTGGAGCCGCGGCGCTATCGAGTCGCCTTCCGTAAAACGGAAAGAGCGCAGGCCAGCAAGGAAGCCAGCCGTCCGCATCGCTGCCCCCGGCCATCGGGCGGACGTGTGAGTCCCACCGTGCGTGGCGGGAATGCGATCTTCAGGTTGGCAGGGATGGCGGACGCATCGGCCCGTCGAGATACGGCCACGGCTTCGCAAGCTCATCGTGGCTCGCGGGCGGCACAAGAGGGTGCGGCCCAAAATCAACCAGCAAGTCGCATTGCATCGCGATGGCGCTCAGGCATCCATCGAGACTGACATGTTGATTGGATTCAGCTGAATGATCGTTTCCAATGGAGCCATCATGGTGATGATGATGAGGCGTCCCCTGCCAATGCATCAGCGCATGCTGCGCTCCGGAACGTGCTCCAAGGAAACTGGAGAGATGGACGACCATCGAGAGCTGGCTGAATGCAAAAGCGAGCAACATCGCGAGAACGATTACCCGTTGTCCCGATGCCAACCGCATAGCCAAGCGCGTACTCATTGTTGCATCTTAGGCCCAAGCTCCACCAATGAACAGATGGCGAAACCCGCCTCTGTGTTGTTCTTCACGGGTCGAGCCGTATAGGCGAGCCGCGTCGGTATGGGCATGGCAGGTCGAACAATCGGCCGGTATGCCAACGGTCAAGATCACTCGCAAGTGCCCTGGATCGTCCACGATCAGCCTGAAACTGCGTCTACATTCATCTGAAATGTCGTCCACGATGGGCTGAAATACGCAGTCAGTAACCGACGGGCGGCTGAGACGCCTCACTCGGCGTCCACATCGGGAAGAATCGCTTCTTCTTCTCGGAAAACACCTGCGTCAATGGTCCTCGCTGGGTCTCACGCTGCTTCTCAGGACGGCCGCCTTTTCTCGGATCTTTTGACTTCGGCCAGCTTCCCTTGTTCAACAGACGGTCCCTAGAGCCCGTCTGGGCCTCGGCGAAGTAGCAGCCCTTACTGCCATAGCGCGTGACCACGTTGTTCAATATGCCGCGCTTGGCAAGGTCGTGTCTGTGAACCATGCCGACGCCCACATTGTCTCCGTACCTACCTTCCTTTGCATCGAGATTGCAGTTGCGGTAGCGGCCCTTGCCGCCAGTGATCTCGTTTTTCCATCTCCAACAAATCGTTGATGCAATCGCAACATCGTTTTGATGGTCGTCGCCATTCAAGAACAGGGTGACGTGAAAGTGCCAGCCGCTCTCGAGGCCGTATTCCGTACCGATGATGTATCCGGCAATCGGCTTGGGCTTGTTCTTCGCGCTCCGCTCTTTCTGCGACTGGATCACGGTGGGAAGATCTCGATTGAGGAACTTGATCAGCGCTTCGCGGTACGCGCGTGCTTGCGTCCAGTCATGTGCTGGGGCAAAGCCTTCAACGAACATGCAGTCAACACGTATCACCAAGACGTGGACTTGACCCTGTTGCGCGGACGGGTTGGGACTTGATTTTCAAGTCGATCGATAGTCTGCAGCGCAGACTTGTCCACCGGCGGCGTGGCGCATGCCACGCAGACGCCGA
>NZ_JBBKZS010000067.1:0-3432 GCF_037889955.1 Variovorax robiniae | reverse complement strand
GGGCCACGCGAGGTTCACGTCGCCGCGCAGGTGCTTGGAGGCCATCACGTCGTAGGCACCGCCGTAGGCCTTGCGGGTGATGACGGTGATCTTGGGAACCGTGCATTCGGCATACGCGTAGAGCAGCTTGGCGCCGTGCTTGATGATGCCGCCGTACTCCTGGCTGGTGCCGGGCATGAAGCCGGGCACGTCCACAAAGGTGATGACGGGGATGTTGAAGGCATCGCAGAAGCGCACGAAGCGCGCGGCCTTGATGGAGCTCTTGATGTCGAGGCAACCTGCCAGCACCAGCGGCTGGTTGGCCACGATGCCCACGCTCTGGCCTTCCATGCGGGCGAAACCGATGACGATGTTCTTCGCGTAGTCGGGTTGCAGTTCGAAGAAGTCGCCGTCGTCGACCACCTTCACGATCAGCTCCTTCATGTCATAGGGCTTGTTCGGGTTGTCGGGGACCAGGGTGTCCAACGACAGGTCGGCGCGGTCGGCCGGGTCGCCGCTGGGGCGGACCGGGGGCTTCTCGCGGTTGTTGAGCGGCAGGTAGTTGTACAAGCGGCGCAGCATCATCAATGCTTCGACGTCGTTCTCGAAGGCCATGTCGGCCACGCCGCTCTTGGTGGTGTGGGTGGAGGCGCCGCCCAGTTCTTCCGCGGTGACGTCCTCGTGGGTCACGGTCTTCACCACTTCGGGGCCGGTGACGAACATGTAGCTGGAATCCTTCACCATGAAGATGAAGTCGGTCATGGCCGGCGAATACACCGCACCGCCCGCGCAGGGGCCCATGATCATGCTGATCTGCGGGACCACGCCGGAGGCCATGACGTTGCGCTGGAACACCTCGGCATAGCCGCCAAGGGAAGCGACGCCTTCCTGGATGCGCGCGCCGCCCGAGTCGTTCAGGCCGATCACCGGGGCGCCGACCTTCATGGCCTGGTCCATCACCTTGCAGATCTTCTCGGCATGGGCCTCACTCAGCGCACCGCCGAAGACGGTGAAGTCCTGGCTGAAGACGAACACCAGGCGGCCGTTGATCATGCCGTAGCCGGTGACCACGCCGTCGCCGGGGATCTTGTTGTCCTCCATGCCGAAGTCGGTGCAGCGGTGCTCGACGAACATGTCCCACTCTTCGAAGGTGTTGTCGTCCAGCAGCAGTTCGATGCGCTCGCGTGCGGTCAGCTTGCCCTTGGCATGCTGCGCGTCGATGCGCTTCTGGCCGCCGCCAAGGCGGGCCTGCGCGCGTCGTTGTTCGAGGAGTTCGAGGATGTCTTTCATGGGATCCTGTTGGAGTTCAGATGTTCGTGTGGTGGTCTTGCGCGGCCAGCAGGTTGCGTGCGGCCGTCGATGCGGGGAGCGTGCCGCCGGTCACGGCGGCGATGGTTTGCGGCAGCAGTTCGCGCACATGGGGATGGTGTCGGAAGGCATGCTTGAGGCCGGCGTCGATGCGTTCCCACATCCACGCGAGCGCCTGTTTCTCCCGGCGCATTGTGAGCCTGCCGTTGGCGATCTGGAGCGACTTGAATTCGCTGACCGCGGTCCAGAAGGCATCGACGCCTGTGCCGAGCAGCGCGCTGAGTTGCATCACGCGCGGCTGCCAGAAGCGAATTTCAGCTTCGGGCGAGCCCGGCGTTGCGTGTGCAGCGTGCATCGCTTGTGCATGCGCCGGGTTGCCGTGGTGGCCGAACAGGCGCAGCGCCGAGGTGATCTGGGCCTGTGCGCGCGTGGCGGCGTCCTTGTCGATGTCGGCCTTGTTGATGACGACCAGGTCGGCCAGTTCCATCACGCCTTTCTTGATGGCTTGCAGATCGTCGCCAGCGTTGGGCAGTTGCAGCAGCACGAACATGTCGGTCATGCCCGCCACGGCGGTCTCGCTCTGGCCGACGCCCACGGTCTCGACGATGACGATGTCGTAGCCGGCCGCCTCGCAGACCAGCATGGCCTCGCGCGTCTTCTCGGCCACGCCGCCGAGCGTGCCGGAGGATGGGCTTGGGCGGATGTAGGCGCGCTCATGGACGGAGAGCCTTTCCATACGCGTCTTGTCGCCGAGGATGGAACCACCGGAGACGGTCGACGAAGGGTCGATGGTGAGCACCGCGACGCGATGGCCCTTGTCGATGAGGAAGAGACCCAGCGTTTCGATGAAGGTCGACTTGCCGACGCCAGGGACGCCGGAGATGCCGAGGCGGAAGGATTTGCCGGTGTGGGGCAGCAGTGCCGTGAGCAGTTCATCGGCCTGCTTACGATGGTCGTCGCGGGTCGATTCGAGCAGCGTGATGGCCTTGGCGATGGCGCGGCGCTGCGGCAGGGAGGCCGCGGCGAGCACGGCCTGCTGCAGATCGAGCACCCCGATCAAGACGCGGACTCCGACGGATGCCAGCGGTAATGCAAGTCCACCCCCTCCGCGCCTTCCAGCACGAAGCCGTGCCGCAGGTAGAAGCGGTTGGCATCGCTCTTCACGAGCGACGTGAGCTTGATGTCGCGCCCTTGCTCGCGCGCCTGCGACTTGGCCCACTCCAGCACCCATTCGCCGATGCCCAGGCCCTGGAAGCCAGTGCGCAGGTAGAGGTGGTCCAGGCGCAGGGCATCCGGGCCCTCGGGCTTGAGCGTGACGAAGCCGATGCGCTGGTCGCCGTCGAGCGCGATGTGGTGCATGAAGGGCACGACGAAGCCGGCCTGCAGCCGCTCGCGCGAGCGATCGGCATCGAAGCGGCCCACGCGCTCCAGGCTCGGACGCATTGCATCGATGCGCAAGGCGAGCATGGCCTCGAAGTCGCTGGAATCCACCGGCTGCAAGGACAGCCGAGACAGGATATCGGCCATGGGAATCCTCAGGCCGTGACGGCCGCGCGGATCTGCTCCAGCACATCCTTCGCACTGGCCGGGATCGGCGTGCCCGGGCCATAGATGCCCTTGACGCCGGCCTCGTAGAGGAAGTCGTAGTCCTGCCGCGGGATCACCCCGCCGACGAACACGATGATGTCGTCCGCGCCCTGCTTCCTCAGTTCCGCGATGATCGCGGGCACCAGGGTCTTGTGGCCTGCCGCGAGCGTGGAGACACCCACCGCATGCACGTCGTTCTCGATAGCCTGGCGGGCGCACTCCTCGGGCGTCTGGAACAGCGGGCCCATGTCGACGTCGAAGCCGAGGTCCGCGAAGGCCGTGGCCACCACCTTCGCACCGCGGTCATGGCCGTCCTGGCCGAGCTTGGAGATCATCACGCGCGGACGGCGGCCCTGCTCCTCGGCGAAGGCGGCGATCTCGTTTTGCAGCGTCTCCCAGCCTTCGGCCGAGTCGTAGGCGGCGGCGTAGACGCCCGTCACCTTCTGCGTGTCGGCGCGGTGGCGGCCGTAGACCTTTTCGAGTGCATCGCTGATCTCGCCGACGGTGGCGCGCAGGCGCACGGCCTGGATGCTGAGGTCCAGCAGGTTACCCTCGCCG
>NZ_JBBKZS010000066.1:0-3554 GCF_037889955.1 Variovorax robiniae | reverse complement strand
GTCGGCCTGCTCGCCCGCGGGCATGGGCTTGCCGAAGTCCAGCACGAGGAGCGTCTGCGACAGGCGCGTGGCCGTGATCTGCTCGATCTCGTTGCGATGGCTCTGGCCGACGGCCAGCACGGGGAAGGCGTGGCTGCGGCCATCGGCGTCGTGGTACACGAAGCTGGACTGGCCTTCACGTGGGCCACGCGGTGCTTTGGCGATGTCCACGCGACTGCTGAAGGGGGTGGTCCAGCGCGCACCCAGCTTGCCCTGGTCATACGCCACCAGGTCGCTGCGGTAGGCCCGGCGCCAGACGATGGCCAATGGCGCGGGCAGCACGAAGTCGGTGTGAGTGAAGCTCTCCGTGCCGAGGGCGAAGTTGATGGCGCGTTGGGTAGAGATAGGCGGGTAGGGGCAGGTGCCACCGTCGCCGTAGGCCTTGGCCTGTACCGCCACAGTTCCCAGCGGCGTGCCGGGCTTGACGGCCGACGCCTGCGCACCATGCGCGGGCGGGATGGAAGCGCCCAGTTCGACCTTCTTGCGACGGACAGCCGCCAGCAGCTTGCGCATGAGCCACTTCAGGCTGCGTTCTTCCTTCTCGTTGGCCAGTTGCGTGAGCTTCTTGCGGAAGTTGCCTTTGAAGTCCGCGAGGCTCGTGATCACATCGTTGATGCGGCCAGTCACGCCCTCGGGCAGCCGACTCGCCGCGGCCCTGTAGACGAAATTGGCCGTCTGCTTGCTCATGCGCACCGCGGAGCTCCACAGGCTGGCCCAGGTGCCTTGCACGCGCGGGTCGTGGACCTTGGCTGCCGGCGTTGGCGGGTTGACGTTGAAGAGATCCTCCTGGCCGATCACGCGCTTGAGGATGCTCGTCAGGTTGTCGACGATGGCGTCGCAGAGGTCTGCGCACCTCTTCAGCAGGTCGTCCAGCAGGCCGATGGCTTCCTCGATGTGCTTGTCCAGCGTGCCCGCAAGCGTCGCGTTCAGGTGCGAGGTCAGCACCGTGATGAGTGCCTCGCCGAGGTTGGAGGTGGTGTTCCGGAGTTGCTGGCGCACCAGGTGCAGGGTCGGCCGCAGGCTCATGCGAGCGGCGGCCATGTTCACCGGCAGCGGAATCAGCCCGATCAGGTTGATGCCCAGGCTGACCCAGTTCATGAACTCTTCGACGGAGTCCTTGGCCTTCTTCTCGACGATGACGATGACGTCGACGAAGACATCGACCAGCGCCATGATGTTGCCGACCACGGGGATGCTGCCGAGCACCATGGTCAGGCGCTCCAGCGTGACGTAGCCACCGGTGAAGCCACGCAGCCAGTCGTCCACGAACTTGCTGGCCGCGGCGATGTCCTGCGGGGCGATGGTGTCCAGTGGCGCGACGGCCTTTTGCCGCTCGCGCTCCTTCGTCTCCGGCACTGGTGCCGGGGCTCCCTGTTCTGACATTTTTTTGTTCTATCCCTGAATCAAATGCACTGCCGATTTCAATGATCGGCACCCGGTCCCTGAATCGCATCCCTCAAGGACCCCTCCCCTGCTCACCTGTGCCGGACCTGCCAACCCTCTCTGCAGGACAGCGCGCCCACCGAACTACGTCTTGGGGTCAAACGCAATGAAGGCGAGGCAGCCTGGGTTCTTTTCACGAAAACCGAATGACAACTTGCCCCAGGATTCCAACGAAGAGTAGCTTGTGGCCTCCTCGAGAGAACGGCCGCGAGGGACGCCCGTCCTCTCAAGTCTTGCGTAGTGTCTTTGGACACTTTCCAGGGGCACGCACGTCCCGGTCAGATCAACAACGAGAAACCCCGGATGAACTCCGGCGCGCTTGATGCGCAAATCGACCTTCGATATGACGATTCCTTCTCGAAGCGGCAAATCCCCACCCCGATAAAAGTGAAACACGTCGTTGCTTGACTCGACTTCTGTCAATTTTGAATTGATCGCAAGCTCTATTTTCTCTCTGGTATAGGGTGCACGATTCTTCAGCGTGTCAACCAACTCCCATAGTGACAGGGGAGTGTTCTTGAGTGAATCATTCATCGTTTTGGTGACTCCGGTGTTCGCATAGCCAAACAGCGTCAATCCTGCAAAAATTGCCGTGGCCAGCTTGAAGGTACTATTTTTTCCCACGTGTCTTCCCAGGGTAGTAGCTCCCGTAGTAGTCCGCGTAAGGCTGGTTTGTTGTCGAAGTCATTTCGTTGTTTCCGAATATCTTGCCAATGGAGTTGATGGCGGTTTGCGTGTTCTTGTCGCCAAGAAACTTGTCATAGACCGCGTTGTAGGCAGCATGATTCTTTGAATCACCCGCAATTCCGATGTCTGGGCCTCCATTGGCGATGATTTCTCTCTGAACCTTTATGTTGTTGAGGGTTGCCGCGCCCTCGTCGGCCAGACAACCATTCACATATGCAGCTTTCGATGACAAATTCTCCTTGTACGGGTAGAGCGCGTGACCAGCCTCGTGAGCCAGGACTTGCGTCGCCTGGGTCGGATCCTCCACCAGTGCGCCATCAAGGTTGATGATTTTTGCGGCCCTGTCGGCATACGATCCCTTGCCGACTTCCCCATAGTCAATCGACCAGCCTGCGGTCTTCAACTTTTCCAAGTCCTTCTGCAGCGTTGGCGACTTGGCCACCAACGCGTCCACGCCTCCACCCAGTTTCGAAGACGGGATGCCGCCCTTTGGCGCTGCAATGGATGGCGCTGGCGGGCTTGGAGGCAAGTCGCTTCCGCCAAAATCCCCCGCCCACTTCTCCGAATCCGGAAAGTGACTCGCCTCATCCCACGGATCCCTCGGATCCTTGCCGAACACCACCTTGGCCGTGCCGATCGGAAGCCCCGCCACGCTCGCAAAGCCCTGCGCATCCAAGCTGCCCGAGTGCACCCCGCCCTCGGCATCGGTCACCGTGTACTCCCCCTGCTTCACACCCTGGCGCTTGTCCCCATCGGGCTTGAGGTAGTGGTTGAACAGGTCGAGTTGCCCCTTGCCCAGCTTCATCGTCTCGGGCAGCGTCGGCGAACCCAGGCTGTTGGGCCCGACGAGACTGTGCACGGACGCATGCTCGCGCCACAGCCCCTTGGTACCGTGCTCGATGCCGCTGGCGCTCCACTTGCTGTAGCTGGTGCCGCCATTGATCAGCACCTCCTCCTTGGCCGTGATGCTGATCTTGTTGGCCTCGACCTTGATGTCGAGCTTGGCAATGACGTTGATGCAGTTCTTCAGCGCCTTGATGTCGATGTCCGCCGCCGCGGCCACCATGCGGATGCCCTTCTCGAAGGCGGCGATGCGCACCGCGTCCTTGGAGCTCACGAGGAAGCTCTTGCCGGTGCTGACGCTGGTGTGGCCACCGCTGGTGAAGGCGTTGTGCTCGTTGCTGGCCAGGTGCGTGGAGCCGCCCGTGGTGGCCTCGATGCCCGCGGGGCTGGCCAGCACCAGGTGCGGTTCATTGAGTTCGGGGAACTGGCCTTGGGCCTTGTCGCCGCCACTGCCCTTGATGGCATCGTTCTGGGCCTTCAGGGCCTGGGTGACTGCATCCTGGTCGCCCGACTCGTGGGCCTTGGCCTCCTGCGCGGCTTCC
>NZ_JBBKZS010000065.1:0-4577 GCF_037889955.1 Variovorax robiniae | reverse complement strand
CAGCGCGAATACGGCTTGACGCCCGACGACGTGCACGACAGCTTCAACTTCTTCATGGTCACCGAAGTGCAGACCGGCGGCACGGTCCGCATCAGCCGGCAGGACACCGGGCCTGGCGACCATGTCGAACTGCTGGCGCTGATCGACACGCTGGCCATTCCCAACGTCTGCGGCGCCGACGTGATGCGCACCAGCAATTTCTTCCTGAAGCCGATCAAGGTCCAGGTGCTGCAAGCCACGGCCGAAGACCTGGCCCGCGTGCCTGCCATGCCACCGATGGCGAGCCAGCGCACGCCGAAGGACTTCCTCAACCCGGTCATCAAGGCGGACCGCGAGCTGCGCAAGGATGGGGGCTACGAGCCGAAATTCCTCAACACGCCCTTGACGGTGACCGAGGTCGAGATCGAGCTCGACGACGAGGAAATGGCACTGCTGCGCGAGTACGAGCATGCCCGCCTGTACCGCGGGGACAGCGCCGCGACGCTGCGCGACGTCTTCTTCTCATGGTGGGAGCAGCGCTTCGTCACCAGCCCGAACGGGGCGCCGACCGTCGCGCGCAGCGAATAGGCCACGCGCCCCGGCGCGATCGAATCACTCCAGCGTTTCTCGTCCTTCACCCGTGGCAAAGGAAGCCTCGCATGCGCTCGAACCAACTCTCCCGCCGCCGCTTCGTCGGCAGCACCCTCGCAGCCTCGTTGACGGGCGGCCTGCCCGTGCTGTCGCGGGCACAGTCCGCCCTCACGGTGGGCATCCTCTACTCCGGGGCGCGTGACGACTACGGCTGGAACCAGTCGCATGCCGTGGCAGCGCGTGCGCTGAAGGCGGTGCCCAACATCAAGGTGGTCGAGGAAGAGCGCGTGCCCGAGACCGTGGCCGCGGCCAAGACGATGGAATCGATGATCCAGCTCGACGGCGCGAAGCTGTTGTTCGGGACTTCCTTCGGCTACTTCTCGCCCTTCATGATCGACGCGGCCAAGGCCAATCCCGGCGTGCAGTTGCGCCACCCGACCACGCTGTGGGATCCGGCCAAGCATCCGGCCAATCTCGGCGGCTACTTCTGCTACATGGACCAGGCCCACCACATCAACGGCATCGCCGCCGGGCTCTCGACCACCTCCAACAAGATCGGCTACATCGCCGCCAAGCCGATCGACCTGGTGCTGCGCACGGTCAACAGCTTCACGATCGGCGCGCGCATGGTGAATCCGAACGTGCAGGTGTTCCTCGTCATCACCGGCGAATGGTCGCTGCCGGTGCGCGAGGCCGAGGCCGTCAACGCGCTGGTCAACTCCGGCTGCGACGTCATCGCCTGCCATGTCGACAGCCCGAAGATCATCGTGCAGACGGCAGAGTCGCGCGGCGTCAAGACCGTCGGCCACAACACCTCGCAGGCGGCACTCGCGCCAAAGGGCTTCATCACCGGCGCGGAGACCAAGTACGAGACCATCTACAAGGGCTATGCCGACCTGCTGATGAAAGGCCAGGCGCTGCCCAACATGACGGTCGGCGGCTACGACAAGGACATGGTGCAGTCCACGGCCTTCGGTCCCGGCGCGAACGAGAAGGCACGCAATGCGGCGCAGGCCCGCATCGCCGAGCTGCGCGCGGGCAAGCCCATCTTCGGCGGCACGGTGCGCGACAACAAGGGCAAGGTTGTGTTGAGCGATGTCAAGGGCCTGTATGACCCGGTGCTCGAGAAGATGCCCTATGTGGTCGAAGGTGTCGTCGGCTCCATCAACTGAAGACCCTGCGCGAGGCGCGATGAGTGCTGTCTTGCCGCTGTCGCCGGAATCGGGTCCGCGGCCCACGCGCGTCGGCGCGCATACGCGCTGGATGGGCCTGCTGGGCCAATTGCTCGTGCCCGTCGGCGCGGTGCTGGCGGCGTTCGCGCTGTTCTCGCTGCTGCTGCTCTGGCTGGGCCGCTCGCCGATCGAGTTCGCGGAGCTGGTCTGGAAAGGCGGCTTCGGCACACCCTTCTCGATTCGCAACACGCTGCAGCGGATGCCACCGCTGATCCTTTGCGCGCTCGCCGTGGCGGTGCCGGCGCAACTGGGATTGATGGTCATCGGCGGCGAAGGAACCCTGGTGCTGGCCGGCTTGGCCTGCGCGGCGATTGCGGTGCCCTTTGCCGGCGGATCGGCGCCGGCCGAGTTGGTCGTGCCGCTGATGGTCTGCGTCGCCATGCTCGTGGGCGCGCTCTGGTTCGGCGTGGCGGCGCAGGCACGCAACAAGCGCCAGGTCAACGAAGTGATCTCCTCGCTGCTGCTGTCCTACGTCGGCATCGCGCTCATGAACTTCTTCGTCGAAGGCATGCTGCGCGACCCGGACCAGCCGAGCAAGTCGTCGACGGTGCCGGTGGCCGCGAACTACCTGGTCGGGCCGATGCCCGGCGTGGGCGTGCATTGGGGGCTTGCGGTTGCGTTGCTGGCGGCGGTGGGGCTGCACCTGCTGGTCTCGCGCACCACCTTCGGCTTTGCTATGCGCATCGCCGGCGGCAATCCCCGTGCGGCGCGGGCGCAAGGCCTGCCGGTGGAACGCCTGGTGCTGGTCGGCATGGCCATTGGCGGCGCGTGTGCGGGCCTGGCGGGCTACTTCGAGGTGGCTGCGGTGCAGGGCCGCGCGAATGCATCGCTGGCCGCGGGCTACGGGTTCACCGGCATCCTGGTGTCGTTCATGGCGCGTCACCATCCGCTGGGCATCGTGCCGGTGGCACTGTTGTTCGCCGGGCTCGCCGCGGCCGATGGCCTGGTACAGCGGCGACTCGGCCTGCCCGATGGCGTGATGCTGCTGCTGCAGAGCGTGATCTTCCTGGCGCTGCTGGTCTCGCAGTCTTTGCATGGCAGCCGCATCGGCACTCGCCTGCTCGCCCGGCTGCGCGGAGTCCGGGCATGACCGACATCGTCGTGACGATCGCGCTGGCGCTGCTGGGCGGCGCCATCAAGGTGTCGACGCCCTTCATGTTCGTGGCGCTGGGCGAATGCCTGACCGAGCTGTCGGGGCGCATCAACCTGGGCTTGGAGGGCACGCTGGTGCTTGGCGCAATGACGGCCTATGGCGCCGCGGTGCTGACCGGCTCGCCGTGGCTGGGCCTGCTTTTCGCGGGACTGGCCGGCGCCGTGCTGGGCACGATGCATGCGCTGCTGTGCCAACTGCCACGCGTCAACGACGTGGCCATCGGCATCGCGATGATGCTGTTCGGCACCGCCCTCGCCTTCTACTTCGGCAAGCCCTTCATCCAGCCGCAGGCGCCTCATCTGCCGACGATCCCGCTGGGCGAATGGGTCACGCAATGGACGGGGCTGCACAGCATCGCCTTGGCTGCGGCGCTGGAGATCAACCCGCTGTTCCTGTTCGGCATTGCATTGGCCGGGGTCATTGCCTCGGCACTGCGCAACACGCACATCGGCCTGATCGTGCGGACCACGGGCGACAGCGGCGCAGCGGCACGCGCGCTGGGCATTTCGGTCAATGCGGTGCGCCTGGGCTGCACCGCGGTGGGCGGGGTGCTGGCGGGCTTTGGCGGCGCCTTCCTGTCGCTGGTCTATCCGGGCGCCTGGAACGAAAGCCTCTCCTCCGGCCAGGGCCTGATGGCGGTGGCGCTGGTCGTCTATGCGCGCTGGCAGCCCACGCGCTGCGTGCTGGCCGCGCTGCTGTTCGGCGCCGCCGGTGCGCTGGGGACGGCGCTGCAGGCGGTGGGATGGAACAGCGGCCTCTACCTCTTCAATGCCGCGCCCTATGTGCTGACCTTCCTGCTGATGCTCAGCGGGGGCGGACGCGGCGCGGCCCAGCGTCGCCAAGGACAATTCGATGCGCCCGGTGAACTCTCCACGGGCCGCTGAGTCCGCGCCCTCGCTGTCGGTCCGCGGCATGAGCAAGGCCTTCAATGGCGTGCCGGCCATCGAGGATGTGTCGATCGATGTGGCGGCCGGTGAGTTCCACGGCCTGCTGGGCGAGAACGGCGCGGGCAAGTCGACACTGGTCAAGGGCTTGCTCGGCTTTCACCTGCCGGATGCGGGGCGCATCCTGGTGAACGGCGTCGAGGTGTCGATCCGCCGCCCTGCCGACGCGCATGCGCTGGGCCTGGGCATGGTCTACCAGCACTTCACCTCGGTGCCGGCGCTGACAGGCTTCGAGAACCTCATGGTCAGCCGTCACGACGCGCCGAAGGTCATCCACTGGCCGCGGGAATGCGCGGCCATTCGCGAGTTCATGTCGCGCATGCCCTTCTCGGTGCCGCTGGATGTGCCGGTGGGAACGCTGGCCGCCGGACAGCGGCAGAAGCTCGAGATCCTCAAGCTGCTTTACCTGGGCAGCCGCTTCATCGTGCTGGACGAGCCGACCTCCGTGCTGACACCGCAGGAGGCCGACGAGATGCTGGGCCTGTTGCGCGACATGACACAGGCGCGCGGCATCAGCGCGCTGATGATCACGCACAAGTTCCGCGAGGTCACGTCCTACTGCGACCGCGTGACCGTGTTGCGGCGCGGCAGGATGGCGGGCACAGGGTCGATCCGCGAGGTGACGACGCAGACGATGGCGCGCTGGATGGTGGGGGATGCAGCGGCGCCCGCGGTCAC
>NZ_JBBKZS010000064.1:0-5434 GCF_037889955.1 Variovorax robiniae | reverse complement strand
TTGATTGCCACGCTGCTGATGGACCTGCTGCGCCGCCAACTGCCCGATGCAGAGGTCGCGAGCTTCCGCTTCAAGGCGGTTCGTCCGACCTTCGACCTGAACGCGTTCCACGTGAGCGGACAGCCCCAGGCAGACGGCAAGACGATCCGCCTCTGGGCCTCCGACCATGAGGGCTGGCTGACGATGGACGCCACCGCCGTCTTGCGCTGACCCACACCCAACATCCAGAGAGACAAGCACATGCAGCCATTGAAGGGCATCACCGTCGTCACGCTCGAGCACGCGATCGCGGCGCCGTTTGCCACGCGACAACTCGCGGACCTCGGCGCCCGCGTCATCAAGATCGAGCGACCCGGCTCGGGCGATTTCGCCCGCGGCTATGACGAACGCGTGCACGGCCTGGCATCGCACTTTGTCTGGACCAATCGGTCCAAGGAAAGCCTCACGCTCGACGTGAAGCATCCCGAGGCGGCCCGCATCCTCGAGAAACTGGTGATGGAGAAGGCCGACGTGGTGGTGCAGAACCTCGCGCCAGGCGCAGCGTCGCGCCTCGGCCTCGGATTCAAGAAGCTTTCCGCGGCCAAGCCGCAACTGATCGTCTGCGACATCTCCGGCTACGGCGACGATGCCGACAACCCGGGGCCGTACCGCGACAAGAAGGCCTACGACCTGCTGATCCAGAGCGAAGCTGGCTTCGTCTCGGTAACCGGCACGCCTGACGAGCCCTGCAAGGCCGGCCCTTCCATCGCCGACATTGCCGCAGGCATGTACGCCTACAGCAGCATCCTCGCCGCACTGTTGCAGCGTGGCCAGACCGGCAAGGGCCAGCGCATCGACATCTCGATGCTGGAGTCGCTGGCCGAATGGACCAGCTACCCGCTGTACTACGCCTATGACGGTGCGGCGCCGCCGCCAAGGACCGGCGCCAGCCACGCCACCATCTACCCCTACGGTCCGTTCCCGGCCGGCGACGGGACGACGGTGATGCTCGGGCTGCAGAACGAGCGCGAATGGGTCAGCTTCTGCGACAAGGTTCTGCAGCAGCCAGGCCTGGCGACAGACCCGCGCTTCACCGCGAACTTCAAGCGTGTCGCCGAGCGTGTGGCGTTGCGCCAGATCATCGTGGATGCGTTCCAACCGCTGACGGGCGCACAGGTCGTGGAGCGGCTGGAACTGGCGCAGATCGCGAACGCGCAGGTCAACACGATGGCGGACGTCTGGGCGCATCCGCAGCTCAGGGCGCGTGGGCGGTGGACCGAAGTCGGCACGGCCAAGGGCCCGGTGCCGGCGATGCTGCCGCCGGGAACCTGGGACACCGGACCGCGCATGGACCCGGTGCCGGCGCTCGGCGAGCAGACCGATGCGATCCTGGCCGAGCTGGGCTACAGCGCGTCAGAGATCACCAGCCTGCACAGTTCCGACGCGGTGTGAGGCGCCTCATGAAATCCGACGCACCCATGCAGCCACGCACGTACTTGTTCGTGCCCGGCACGCGGCCGGAACGCTTCGCCAAGGCCCTGGCCAGCGGCGCCGACGCCGTCATCCTGGACCTGGAGGATGCGGTGGCCGCGGACGACAAGTCAGCAGCTCGCGTCGCCATCGCGACGTGGTTCGCGAGCGCCCCCACCGAGGATCGCTCGCGCATCGTGGTGCGAATCAACGACGCCGAATCGACATGGTTTGCCGACGACCTTGCGGCCATGCGCCGCGCCGACGTGACTTCCGTGCTGCTGCCCAAGGCCGAGTCGGCCGGGCAGATCGCCGCGACCCGTGCGGCCGTGCCCGGCGCCACCGTGCTCGCGCTGATCGAAAGCGCCCGCGGCGTGGCATGCGTGGACAGCGTGGCGTCCGCTGGTGCGTCGAGGCTTGTCTTCGGCACGCTCGATTTCGCGCTCGACCTCGACATGGACATCGCCTCGGACGCATCCGGCCTCGCCTATGCCGCGAGTCGGATTGCCATCGCCTCGCGCATCGCAGGCTTGCCCGCGCCGGTGGCGGGCGTCACGCCGCAACTTGACGACGAAGCGCGCCTGCTGTCCGACCTTGCCGATGCTCGTCGCCACGGCTTTGGCGCCAAGCTGTGCATCCACCCGCGCCAGGTTCTTCCCATTCACGCAGCGCTGCGCCCCGGCGAAGACGCGCTCGACTGGGCCCGCCGCGTGCTCGTCGCCGATGCCGCATCACCCGGCGCAGCCCGCCTCGACGGCCGCATGGTCGATCGCCCCGTGGTGCTTCAGGCCCAACGCACGCTGGCCCTGGCCCGCGATTGACCCCATTCCCCAACTTCCAGAGCAGAAAGAGACAACAACATGGCTTCCACCATCATCGATTCCCGGATCTTCGGCGACATGTTCAGCGACGTGCGCATGCGCGATGTCTGGTCCGACGAGAACCGCACCGCCAAGTACCTCGACATCGAACGCGCACTCGCCAAGGTGCAGGGCGAACTGGGCATCATCCCCAAGGAGGCGGCCGACGAGATCGTCAGGAACTGCGAGCTGTCGCAGATCGACTGGCCCCGACTCAAGGCCAAGACCGAGCAGATCGGCTACCCGATCATCGCGGTGGTCAACCAGATCAATGCCAACTGCCGCGACAAGCTCGGCGAATACTGCCACTGGGGCGCGACCACGCAGGACATCACCGACACCGCCGCCGTGCTGCAGATGCGCGAAGGCCTGGCCCTGGTCGAAGAGGACCTGAACGAGATCGGTGACGCACTGGCCGCTCTCGCGACGAAGTACCGCGACACCCCGATCATCGGCCGCTCGAACCTGCAGCAGGCCACCCCCATCACCTTCGGCTACAAGATGGCCAGCATCCTGGCCGGCATCGACCGCCATCGCGAGCGCCTGCAGCAACTCAAGCCGCGCGTGTTGATGGGCGAGTTCGGCGGCGCCTCCGGCACGCTGTCGTCGCTGGAGAAGGGCGCGATGGAAACGCAAGCCGGCCTGATGAAGGAGCTGGGCCTGGCGCAGCCGCTGATCTCCTGGCACACGGTGCGCGACACCATCGCCGAAGTCGGCGCCTTCCTCGGCCTGGTGGGCGGCTCGCTCGGCAAGATCGCGATGGACGTCAAGCTGATGATGCAGACCGAAGTGGCCGAGGTGTTCGAGCCCTTCGCGCCCGGCCGCGGCTCCTCGTCGACCATGCCGCAGAAGCGCAACCCCATCTCCTGCCTCTACATCCATGCGAACGTGTCGGTGGCGCGCCAGCATGCGGCTGCACTGATGGATGCGATGGTGGCCGACCACGAGCGCTCCACCGGCCCGTGGGAAATCGAATGGGTGTCGCTGCCCGAGATCTTCTGCCTGATGTCGGGCGCATTGAAGCAGACGAAGTTCGTCCTCAAGGGCCTCGAGGTGGACGCCACGCGCATGCGCGCCAACATCGACATCACCAACGGGCTCGTGATGTCCGAGGCCGTGATGATGGGCCTGGGCCCGTACATCGGTCGCGAATACGCGCATGACCTGGTCTATGACCTGTGCCGCCAGTCGATCACCGAGAAGCGGCCGCTGATCGAGATCCTCGCGGCGCATCCCGAGATCAACAAGCATGTCACCCGCGCGCAACTGGATGCCATGTGCGACCCGGCCAACAACCTCGGCCAGGCCGGCGTGATGGTCGACCGCGTGTTGGCCGCAAGACGCTGAGCGTCCGCCTTCCATTGCACTGAGAGACCGAACCGGCACAGACCGGTACGCACACCTGCGCGCCCCCATCCAGGAGACAACACCGTGAAAATCCCCAAGCTCTTGAAGCTCCTCTACGTCCAGGTCCTCATCGGCCTGGTCCTCGGTATCACCGTCGGCCATTACTGGCCCGACTTCGGCGCCAACCTCAAGCCGCTCGGCGACGCCTTCGTCAAGCTGGTCAAGATGATGATCGCGCCCGTGGTGTTCTGCACCATCGTCAGCGGCATCACCTCGCTTGGCGATTCGAAGGACATCGGCAAGACGCTGCTGAAGGCGATGGGCCTGTTCTACGCATTGACCATCATTGCGCTGATCACTGGCCTCGTCGCCGTGTTCGTGCTGCAGCCCGGCGCCGGCATGCACATCGATCCGAAGAATCTGGATGCCTCGGTGGCCGCAAATTTCGCGAGGCAGATCCACATCCACGGCTTCACCGACTTCGCCCTGCACATCATCCCCAACGCCTTCTTCGGTGCGTTCGCGGAAGGCGAAGTGTTGCCGGTGCTGCTGCTGGCGGTGCTGTGCGGCTTCGGCCTGACACGCATCGGCGCGGCGGCCAAGCCGGTGCTCGACGGCATCGAAGGTCTCTCGCACATGCTGTTCGCGGCCTTCGGAATCATCATGCGCCTCGCGCCCGTCGGCGCATTCGGCGCGATGGCCTTCACGGTTGGGCGCTACGGCATCAAGTCGATCGGCTCGCTCGGGCTGCTGATCGGCACCTTCTACGTGGCGTGCTTCTTCTTCGTCTTCATCGTGCTCGGCGTGCTGTGCCGCATCCACCGTTTCAAGCTCTGGCAACTGTTGCGCTACATCCGCGAGGAACTGCTGGTGGTGCTGGGCACCTCGTCGAGCGAACCGGTGCTGCCGCGCTTGCTGATGAAACTGGAGCGTCTCGGTTGCAAGAAGGGTGTTGTCGGACTGGTGCTGCCCACCGGCTACTCGTTCAATCTCGACGGCACGGCGATCTACCTCACGCTGGCGTCGATGTTCATCGCCCAGGCGTGCGACATCCACCTGTCATGGGGCCAGATCGCGGCGATGCTGGGCATCATGCTGCTCACTTCGAAGGGCGCGGCGGGCGTCACCGGCAGCGGATTCGTCGCCCTGGTCGCGACGCTCACGGTGATGCCTGAACTGCCGGTGGCCGGCGTGGCGTTGATCGTCGGCGTCGACCGCTTCATGTCGGAAGCGCGCGCCCTGACCAGCACGATCAGCAATGCGGTGGCCTGCATCGTGGTGTCGAAGTGGGAGCGCGCCTGCGACCATGAAGTGCTGACGCGCGAGTTGGCGTCCAACTATGCGAATACGGAACACGACCTCGAGGAGGGTGCGATGCAACCGATGCCGATTGGCAACGCAGGCACCGCTCATTGATCGACGGCAGCAGCTGGAATTGGCGCGGCGGCGCGGCCCTTGGCCGGCTTGCCGCGCCTTGCTTTCATCTCGAGGAAGAACCCGTAAAGCTGCTGTGCGGCTGGTGTCAGCGACCGGCCCTTTCGCTTGATGAGCCCGATCTTGCGGGTGATGAGTGGCTCGGAAAGCGGCACACTGACCAGCAACGGATGGTCGGGGCCCGGCATTGCCATTGACGGCACCGCGGCCACGCCAAGGCCCGCCTCGACCAACCCGAGCATTGTCGTCACGTGTTGCGTTTCGTAGATGCTTTGCGGCCGGCCCGGCAGGTTCGACAGCGCCTGGTCCAGCAACAGGCGATTCCCTGAAACCTTGCTGACCGA
>NZ_JBBKZS010000063.1:0-5718 GCF_037889955.1 Variovorax robiniae | reverse complement strand
GAAAAAAGTCCCTCGGACTTGACGAAGTTGTAAAAACTGAGTCATAATCGAAGGCTTCGCTGAAACGGCTTCAGCACTGATTGCTTCGGCGGTTGGATGCGGAAGGAAGTTGAAGAAAGCGAAAATAGTTTGACCGGGTTGTAAAAAACGTGTTAGACTGGCAGGCTTCGCTGATCGCAGCGAACGAAGCAAAAGCGGGTTGACAAGAATTGTTGATTTGCTGGGATCCTTAAAAATTTACAGCCGATAAGCGTGGGCGTTTGAAGGCAACTTGCCAGTTCTACGGAACAAGTCGCAAGACTTTAAACGCTCATGAGAATAGAAGTGAAGTTCACTTCAATTTCTTTTTTTATGAGTTTTGCTCGGTCGTGAGGCCGGGCGCAAATCAAGATCGAACTATAGAGTTTGATCCTGGCTCAGATTGAACGCTGGCGGCATGCCTTACACATGCAAGTCGAACGGCAGCGCGGGAGCAATCCTGGCGGCGAGTGGCGAACGGGTGAGTAATACATCGGAACGTGCCCAATCGTGGGGGATAACGCAGCGAAAGCTGTGCTAATACCGCATACGATCTACGGATGAAAGCAGGGGACCGCAAGGCCTTGCGCGAATGGAGCGGCCGATGGCAGATTAGGTAGTTGGTGGGGTAAAGGCTCACCAAGCCGACGATCTGTAGCTGGTCTGAGAGGACGACCAGCCACACTGGGACTGAGACACGGCCCAGACTCCTACGGGAGGCAGCAGTGGGGAATTTTGGACAATGGGCGCAAGCCTGATCCAGCCATGCCGCGTGCAGGATGAAGGCCTTCGGGTTGTAAACTGCTTTTGTACGGAACGAAAAGTCTCCTTCTAATAAAGGGGGATCATGACGGTACCGTAAGAATAAGCACCGGCTAACTACGTGCCAGCAGCCGCGGTAATACGTAGGGTGCGAGCGTTAATCGGAATTACTGGGCGTAAAGCGTGCGCAGGCGGTGATGTAAGACAGTTGTGAAATCCCCGGGCTCAACCTGGGAACTGCATCTGTGACTGCATCGCTGGAGTGCGGCAGAGGGGGATGGAATTCCGCGTGTAGCAGTGAAATGCGTAGATATGCGGAGGAACACCGATGGCGAAGGCAATCCCCTGGGCCTGCACTGACGCTCATGCACGAAAGCGTGGGGAGCAAACAGGATTAGATACCCTGGTAGTCCACGCCCTAAACGATGTCAACTGGTTGTTGGGTCTTCACTGACTCAGTAACGAAGCTAACGCGTGAAGTTGACCGCCTGGGGAGTACGGCCGCAAGGTTGAAACTCAAAGGAATTGACGGGGACCCGCACAAGCGGTGGATGATGTGGTTTAATTCGATGCAACGCGAAAAACCTTACCCACCTTTGACATGTACGGAAGTTGCCAGAGATGGCTTCGTGCTCGAAAGAGAGCCGTAACACAGGTGCTGCATGGCTGTCGTCAGCTCGTGTCGTGAGATGTTGGGTTAAGTCCCGCAACGAGCGCAACCCTTGTCATTAGTTGCTACATTTGGTTGGGCACTCTAATGAGACTGCCGGTGACAAACCGGAGGAAGGTGGGGATGACGTCAAGTCCTCATGGCCCTTATAGGTGGGGCTACACACGTCATACAATGGCTGGTACAAAGGGTTGCCAACCCGCGAGGGGGAGCTAATCCCATAAAACCAGTCGTAGTCCGGATCGCAGTCTGCAACTCGACTGCGTGAAGTCGGAATCGCTAGTAATCGTGGATCAGAATGTCACGGTGAATACGTTCCCGGGTCTTGTACACACCGCCCGTCACACCATGGGAGCGGGTTCTGCCAGAAGTAGTTAGCCTAACCGCAAGGAGGGCGATTACCACGGCAGGGTTCGTGACTGGGGTGAAGTCGTAACAAGGTAGCCGTATCGGAAGGTGCGGCTGGATCACCTCCTTTCTGGAAAAACAGCAAGTTCATTTGAACGCCCACACTTATCGGTTGTTGGAAGGTTGTCGCCCGGCGACTGAGCGTTGAGGCTTGGTCCGAAGCGTTCTCCGGCTTGGGTCTGTAGCTCAGTTGGTTAGAGCACCGTCTTGATAAGGCGGGGGTCGTTGGTTCGAATCCAACCAGACCCACCATCCGCAGCATCGTGAATTTGCGTTCACATCCCTGGGGGATTAGCTCAGCTGGGAGAGCACCTGCTTTGCAAGCAGGGGGTCGTCGGTTCGATCCCGTCATCCTCCACCAATCACCGGCAACCAGATGCCTGGTGCTTATCAGAGTTCAACACCAAAGCGGCTTCGAGCGAAAGCGTGAGGCTTCTTTGTTGTTGATCAAGATCTCTTGATCGATCGGCTGTTCTTTAAAAATTCATAGAGTCGAATCAGCGTTGCTGAAGGAAACTGCACATTCGTAAAGGTTTAGTGCAGACCGTGCCTTCAGCAACATAGAATTTTTGATTGCGTCAAAAGAAACTTCAATTTCGAGTCAAATCGATATTGGAAGTACGGCATAACGCGCCAGGTGAGAGACCTGGCAATTCCTTGAAACGATTTTGGGTTCTCGCAAGAGAAGTCAAAGTTATAGGGTCAAGTGAATAAGAGCACGTGGTGGATGCCTTGGCGATGATAGGCGACGAAGGACGTGATAGCCTGCGATAAGCTTCGGGGAGCTGGCAAATTAGCTTTGATCCGGAGATTTCCGAATGGGGAAACCCACCGAAAGGTATCGCATGCTGAATACATAGGCATGCGAGGCGAACCGGGTGAACTGAAACATCTCAGTAGCTCGAGGAAAAGACATCAACCGAGATTCCGAAAGTAGTGGCGAGCGAAATCGGAAGAGCCTGCAAGTGATAGCACAAGACATAACGGAACGCTTTGGAAAGAGCGGCCATAGCGGGTGATAGCCCCGTACGTGAAATGACCTGTGTGGTACTGAGCTTGCGACAAGTAGGGCGGGACACGAGAAATCCTGTCTGAATATGGGGGGACCATCCTCCAAGGCTAAATACTCATCATCGACCGATAGTGAACTAGTACCGTGAGGGAAAGGCGAAAAGAACCCCGGGAGGGGAGTGAAATAGATCCTGAAACCGCGTGCTTACAAAAAGTAGGAGCCCGCAAGGGTGACTGCGTACCTTTTGTATAATGGGTCAGCGACTTACATTCAGTGGCAAGGTTAACCGAATAGGGAAGCCGTAGAGAAATCGAGTCCGAATAGGGCGATCAGTCGCTGGGTGTAGACCCGAAACCAAGTGATCTATCCATGGCCAGGATGAAGGTGCCGTAACAGGTACTGGAGGTCCGAACCGACTAGTGTTGCAAAACTAGCGGATGAGCTGTGGATAGGGGTGAAAGGCTAAACAAACTTGGAAATAGCTGGTTCTCTCCGAAAACTATTTAGGTAGTGCCTCAAGTATTACCATCGGGGGTAGAGCACTGTTTTGGCTAGGGGGTCATGGCGACTTACCAAACCAAGGCAAACTCCGAATACCGATGAGTACAGCTTGGGAGACAGAGCACCGGGTGCTAACGTCCGGACTCAAGAGGGAAACAACCCAGACCGCCAGCTAAGGTCCCTAAAATTGGCTAAGTGGGAAACGAAGTGGGAAGGCTAAAACAGTCAGGATGTTGGCTTAGAAGCAGCCATCATTTAAAGAAAGCGTAATAGCTCACTGATCGAGTCGTCCTGCGCGGAAGATGTAACGGGGCTAAGCCAGTTACCGAAGCTGCGGATTTGCAATTTATTGCAAGTGGTAGGAGAGCGTTCTGTAAGCCTGTGAAGGTGCGTTGTAAAGCGTGCTGGAGGTATCAGAAGTGCGAATGCTGACATGAGTAGCGTTAAAGGGGGTGAAAAGCCCCCTCGCCGTAAGCGCAAGGTTTTCTACGCAACGTTCATCGGCGTAGAGTGAGTCGGCCCCTAAGGCGAGGCAGAGATGCGTAGCTGATGGGAAACAGGTCAATATTCCTGTACCGATTGTTAGTGCGATGTGGGGACGGATCTTAATAGGTCATCCGGGTGTTGGATATCCCGGTTTAGATGGATGTAGGCGTGCGTTAGGCAAATCCGGCGCACATATACCGAGGCCATCGATCGAGCGGACTTGTCCGTGAAGTGACTGAACGAGGTTCCAGGAAAAGCCACTAAGCTTCAGCTAACAACGACCGTACCGCAAACCGACACTGGTGCGCGAGATGAGTATTCTAAGGCGCTTGAGAGAACTCAGGAGAAGGAACTCGGCAAATTGACACCGTAACTTCGGAAGAAGGTGTGCCCTATTAGTGTGAAGTGAACAACGGAGCATGAATGGGTTGCAAAAAATCGGTGGCTGCGACTGTTTATTAAAAACACAGCACTCTGCAAACACGAAAGTGGACGTATAGGGTGTGACGCCTGCCCGGTGCTGGAAGATTAAATGATGGGGTGCAAGCTCTTGATTGAAGTCCCAGTAAACGGCGGCCGTAACTATAACGGTCCTAAGGTAGCGAAATTCCTTGTCGGGTAAGTTCCGACCTGCACGAATGGCGTAACGATGGCCACACTGTCTCCTCCTGAGACTCAGCGAAGTTGAAATGTTTGTGATGATGCAATCTCCCCGCGGAAAGACGGAAAGACCCCATGAACCTTTACTGTAGCTTTGTATTGGACTTTGAACAGATCTGTGTAGGATAGGTGGGAGGCTTTGAAGCAGGGTCGCTAGATCTTGTGGAGCCAACGTTGAAATACCACCCTGGTGTGTTTGAGGTTCTAACCTAGGTCCATTATCTGGATCGGGGACAGTGCATGGTAGGCAGTTTGACTGGGGCGGTCTCCTCCCAAAGCGTAACGGAGGAGTTCGAAGGTACGCTAGTTACGGTCGGACATCGTGACGATAGTGCAATGGCATAAGCGTGCTTAACTGCGAGACTGACAAGTCGAGCAGATGCGAAAGCAGGACATAGTGATCCGGTGGTTCTGTATGGAAGGGCCATCGCTCAACGGATAAAAGGTACTCTGGGGATAACAGGCTGATACCGCCCAAGAGTTCATATCGACGGCGGTGTTTGGCACCTCGATGTCGGCTCATCTCATCCTGGGGCTGTAGCCGGTCCCAAGGGTATGGCTGTTCGCCATTTAAAGAGGTACGTGAGCTGGGTTTAAAACGTCGTGAGACAGTTTGGTCCCTATCTTCCGTGGGCGCTGCAGATTTGAGGAAGCCTGCTCCTAGTACGAGAGGACCGGAGTGGACACACCTCTGGTGTATCGGTTGTCACGCCAGTGGCATTGCCGAGTAGCTAAGTGTGGAAGAGATAACCGCTGAAAGCATCTAAGCGGGAAACTCGTTTCAAGATGAGATCTGCCGGGGCCTTGAGCCCCCTGAAGAGTCGTTCAAGACCAGGACGTTGATAGGTCAGGTGTGGAAGCGCAGTAATGCGTTAAGCTAACTGATACTAATTGCTCGTGCGGCTTGACCCTATAACTTTGATTCAAATCGAATCAGGGTGTTATGCCAAGTTGACGCATTCAAAAACTATATTCTTGCCAGCGCACGACAAGTGCGCGCTGATTCCAGACTCTATGAATTCGTTGTCCTGATCACGTGATCAGCACAACAACCCTTTACGCCTGATGACCATAGCGAGTTGGTCCCACTCCTTCCCATCCCGAACAGGACAGTGAAACGACTCAGCGCCGATGATAGTGCGGGTTCCCGTGTGAAAGTAGGTCATCGTCAGGCTCTTACAGCCCAGAAAGCCCAACCTCA
>NZ_JBBKZS010000062.1:0-6857 GCF_037889955.1 Variovorax robiniae | reverse complement strand
CGCTCATCCGCGCGAAGCCGATGTGCAACGCCAAGCCCAGCTTCAGGCTGTCGTTGCGGCGTCGCGCAAGCAACTCGTGCTCGGCGCGACTGAAGCTGAAAAACGCCTGCAGCTCGAACTCGCTAAGTTCGCCCGGAATGTCGCGCAGGCCCAAGTACGACGTCTGCCAGCCTTGCATGGCCGCGCTCCTTGACGATATGGGGGCCGGACACGATACGCCGCAACGAAGTGAACAGCAATGCTCGCAAAATCAACGACTTACCGCACGCACCCCCGCGTCGTTGCTGGCGATCCGATGCGTCACTTTTGACACCGAAAACAAATCGACCCCTACACGAGAGACTTTGACGCTCAGGAATAGTTCAACGAACTTCTAACTCACAACACTAGAGCGCCCAGTGCAAGCTGTCGGCTGGTGTCATCACCCTCGTCGACTACCAAGTCATTTCATGAGACGTATCGATAAATCCTGAGCCTTGGCGACAAGGAGCGAGGGGTTTGGATAAGCCCTTTCCGTACTCGTGCGCCAAGATTCAAATTCAGAGTCCCGGTTCGCGCGTTGCCACGATGATGCGCCGATAGCGACTCTGAGATGGAGGCCATCGTGCCGTACTGAAACTTGGCTATTAGCCGTTTTTAGCGAGACAAAATCATGGAGACAACGCAAGCGAGCAAAGAGGCCGGAGTCGGAAGCAGGAAGCTCTTTGAGAACGACAAAATCATCGTTTGGGACTTTGTTCTGCCCGCAGGCGAAGAGACCCCTGTTCACACGCATGACCATTCGTACATGTGGTTCGCAGTCCAGGGGGCGCCTCTTCAAATCTACGACGAGCATGGGAACGACGTGGGCCTGTTCCCGGTTCCCACCAACGGCATCTTTGAGCTCAAAGTCCAAGACGGCACCATTGAGGTGATGTCGGAGATTGGCAAGGGTGTCAAAGTACCAGCAAAACACAAAGCAAAGAACGTCGGGACCGAGGACTACCGAGAAATTCTGGTGGAGTGGAAGTAGGCCTTTCAGCTCTTCCAGCTGGCAAACCACGCTGGCGCTCCAAGTGTGGGCGTCAGTAGCCGAACCTTCGCTCAGGCAATCCCATTCAAACGGATGGGAGAGCGCCCGCGAGATGTCTTCAAACGACTTCGAGAAGTTTGCGGTATTTGCTGGGCGCAAAACCCTGCATCCCAACGAAGAAGCGCGTGAAGTTTCCAGCCGTATCGAATCCCAGGTCAAAGGCAATGTCCTGCAGGGCGATGTCGCGCTGAGCAACCTTCTGCAGGCTCGCTTCCATCTTCAACATGCTCAGAAACAAGGTGGGCGGCAGTCCGGTCGACTTTTTGAAAAGCCTGAAGAACTGCGCGCGTGACAACCCAGCTAAAGCCGCCATGTCCTCAGGGCTGCTGAGCAAGTCACCGTCGCCAAGCATGCGTTCGACAATCTTTCGAATGCGCGCGTCGTAGTCGCGCTCAACCCGTTCGCTTGCGAGCTGAGGGAGCGTTCGAGGAGGAGACAGCGTGAGAATCTCCGAGAAGATGGATGCGATGAGGTTCTCCATGTCTTGCACGTTCGGCGGCTCGAGCTGCCCGAGCGCATCGAGGACGTCGTCGCGTCCTCGTGCAAGGCGGGGACTCAGAACCTCCACCGGACGCTCGAAGAACTTGGGATGGGTGCTTCCCGCGAAGCGACGGTCAACCTCTTTCAACCAATGCGGGTTGAGGTAGAAGGCGAGCAGGACGGTCTTGGCCCCAGTCTCTCTGTAGTGGTAGTAGTGAGGTTCCCACGCGTTAATCATGAGTGCGCTTTGCGCCGTAACGGGATACTCCTTGGCACCGACGCCAAACTGAATGTCCGCCCCACCTATCTTGAAAACGATGTGACATTCTCTGTGCGCATGGAGGACCATGGAATGGTCCAGGCGCACGAGTATGGCCCTTCCGAATCGGCCATGAATGATGCGTAGAGGGTCGGACATCGAAATCTCCCGAAGAACTCAACCGCGGTTACGACTACCCAAGCCTTGCTACGCAGTCACTTTTTCTGCCTTGGAAGAGCGGTCGGCGGCCTGAAGCGATGCCGATGCTTCAACCAAGAAGAAGCGGGCAACCATTTCCCTTGTGATTTCGATTGCCCGCTTGAGGCTCATGTCGATGTGGTCGGTGAGCGTCTGTAGCGCTTCCTCGGTCTTTCGTAGGGCGATGAAGTCGATGACGTTCATATGCGCATCGAACGACGTAAGGTTCCACGACGACAGCTGCTCGATGTCTACGTGGCGAGCGACGTGGATTCGACGCGTGACGATATCCATGAACGACATGATCTCCTTGTTGTGCGAGAGCGCAATAAGCCTTCGGTGAAATTCTTCATCGGCGAGAACCATGTCTCCGGTGGACATCGCCGCGGATTGCTTCATCACGTCGATCCAGAAACCCTTAACCGAAGCGATGTCGGCGTCTGATGCGCGCTGGATTGCCAGCATCACGGCTCGACGCTCCAGGGCGATGCGAACTTGGTAGAGGTCAAAGACCTCGTCGACGCTGATGGCCTTGCGGTAGAACCCCTTGTTCAAAACGAACTCCAGCAAGCCTTCTGCAGCAAGCCGATTCAGAGCTTCCCGGAGGGTGGCCCTCGCAACACCAAACTGCTCACCGAGTTGCTTTTCATTGATTCGGGCGCCCGGCCTGAAGTCGTACCGCATTGCCCGGTCGCGTAGCTCGTAGTAGAGCCGCTGCACGTTGCTCTCGTCCCTGACTGTCGCAGCTCTCGCAGGCTGCATTTGCTTGGTCTTTGAGGACTTCACGGGCTGGACTGGTTCGAGACCGTCGTTATTCCGCTTCCTTCGCCAACCGCAAAGCCGTGCGCCTTGCCCCTGGAGCGCAGAGAGCTTCTACCAAGGGATTTCCATGACGCCGATTGCATATTCATGAGCTCAAAAGATAAGTGTCGACACTTGTACCGACATAGAGTTATAGAACTTTTACCGGCCTGCTTCAAATGCGAGGTTTCCCTATCCCAGCGGCATTCGGCGCTCGAGCCCTGTCGCCTTCGCGAAGCGCGCCGGTCCGGTCTCAACCCTGAAAGGTCCGAATGAGCCTTCACCCAGTCAGCCTCGACGACAAGTACACCTTCGCCCATGGTCGGGTCTTCATTTCTGGTACCCAGGCACTGGTGCGGCTACCGATGACTCAACACATGCGCGACCGGGCGCACGGGCTCAACTCCGCTGGATACATCACCGGTTACCGCGGTTCGCCACTCGGCACCTTTGACGAGCAGCTCAACAAGGCTGCCAAGCCTCTCGCCGCCCACAACGTCGTGTTCGTGCCAGGTGTAAACGAAGACCTGGCTGCCACGGCGGTCTGGGGTTCGCAGCAAGCCGAGGCCAGCGGAGAAGGAAAGTACGACGGCGTGTTCGCCATGTGGTACGGCAAGGGGCCCGGCGTTGACCGTACGGGTGACGCCTTCCGGCACGGGAACCTGGCGGGCTCATCGAAGCATGGCGGCGTCCTGGTCCTGATGGGCGACGACCACACCTGCGAATCCTCGACGACCTGCCATCAGAGCGAGTTCGCGATGGTAGACGCCATGATTCCCGTGCTGAGCCCCGCCGGCGTCCAGGAAATCCTGGACTTCGGCCTTTTCGGCTGGGCACTGTCTCGCTACAGCGGGTGCTGGGTCGGCATGAAGTGTGTCAAGGACACCGTGGAGGCTACCGCTTCCATCGACGTCGACGTAGACCGCGTTCGCATCGTTCTGCCCGACAACGTGGAAATGCCGGCGGACGGCCTGAACCTCCGCCAGCCCGACACGCCGCACGCCCAGGAAGCCAGGCTGCACCGGCACAAGCTCGAGGCCGTGAAGGCCTTCGCGCGAGCCAACGCCATCGACCGAATCGTCGTGGATGGCGCCTCGGCGAAGCTGGGCATCGTCACACACGGGAAAAGCTACCTCGACGTGCTGCAGGCCCTGCACGACCTGGACCTCACTGAAGAGCAGGCGGGCCAGTTCGGGCTCCGCATCTACAAGGTCGGCATGACCTGGCCCTTGGAGCCCACCGGGGCCGTGCGCTTCGCGGAAGGGCTCCAGAAGGTCATCGTCGTGGAGGAGAAGCGCAGCCTGCTCGAGACCCAGTTCAAGGAGCAGCTCTACGGAAAAGTCGGCGCGCCCGCCATCATCGGGAAGCTCGATGAGGAGGGACAAAGCCTCTTCCAATCGGAAATGGCGCTCGACTCTAACCAAATCGCGGTCGCCATTGCCGAGCGCCTTCTGCAGCTTCACGACGGCAAGCTTGAAGCCTTGCGCCAACGGCTCGATGAGATTCGCTCCATGCGTGTCCCAAAAGGCGTCATCGACATCCTGTCTCGCAGCTTCTACTTCTGCAGCGGCTGTCCCCACAACTCGTCGACGGTGCTCCCGGAAGGCAGCAAGGGCTACGCTGGGATTGGGTGCAGCTGGATGGCCCAGGCGATGGACCGCTCCACCACCGGGTACACGCAGATGGGTGCTGAGGGTATGTCGTGGGTCGGCGAGGCTCCGTTCTCCAAGCGCCAGCACATGTTCCAGAACATCGGCGACGGGACCTACTTTCACTCGGGTCTGCTGGCCATCCGAGCCGCAGTCGCGGCGAAGACCAACATCACCTACAAGATTCTGTTCAACGACGCTGTGGCCATGACGGGAGGTCAGCGCCACGACGGACCGCTTGACGTTCCCACCATCGCGCACCAAGTCCACGCCGAGGGCGTCAAGCGCATCGTGGTCGTCAGCGACGAGCCCGAGAAGTACCCTGCTGGCATCAATTGGCCCCAGGGTTTGACCGTTCACCATCGCGACGACATCAACGTCATCCAGAAGGAGCTGCGGGAGATTGAGGGAGCTACCGCGCTCATCTACGACCAGACCTGCGCTGCGGAGAAGCGACGCCGGCGCAAGCGCGGCAAGTTTCCGGACCCAGCCAAGCGACTGCTTATCAACGACCTCGTCTGCGAAGGGTGTGGCGACTGCGGCGTGAAGTCCAACTGCGTGTCGGTCCAGCCGCTCGAGACAGAGCTAGGTCGCAAGCGGACCATTGACCAGTCGTCCTGCAACAAGGACTACTCCTGCGTGAAGGGCTTCTGCCCCAGCTTCGTTACGGTGCTTGGCGGCTCGCTTCGCAAGCCAGAGCGAGTCGCCGACTCCGGCGGCCTGTTCGTCGCTCTTCCGGAGCCAGAACTGCCATCGCTTGAGCGCGGCGTCTACAGCATCCTCATCACGGGCATGGGCGGCACCGGCGTAGTGACCATCGGCGCGATTCTGGGAATGGCTGCTCACCTTCAAGGCCTGGGCTGTGGCATCCTGGACATGGCAGGTCTTGCGCAGAAAGGCGGCTCAGTATGGAGCCACCTGCGGTTTGGCAAGTCGCCCGAGGCCATCAAGACCATCCGCATCGCGGCCGGAGGTGCAAATCTGGTACTGGGGTGCGACATGATTGTTGCCGGCAACTCGAAGACGCTGGCCGCCACAAGCAAGGGCCGCACGCGCATGGTCGTCAACACCCAGGAGACGATGCCGGGAGAGTTCTCTCGCAAGGCCGACATGCAGTATCCGCGAGGTAGCTTGCAGCGCAACATCGTGGATGCGGTCGGCGCCGAGGGCGCAGACTTCGTGGAGGCTGGGCGCATCGCAACAGCACTGCTGGGTGACGGCATAGCGGCGAACATGTTTATGCTGGGCTTTGCCTACCAGCGCGGATTGATTCCCGTGACAGCCGAAGCGATTGAGAAGGCCATCGAGCTCAACGGCGCGCAGCAGCAGATGAACCGAGACGCCTTTCTGTGGGGACGCCGTACGGTTGTGGACCTTAATGCGGTCGAGCGCATGTTGGCGAACCTCCAGGCCGACCACGGCGCAGGACTCTCGCCCGCAGTCATCGAGGACCTGGAAAAGGCCATTGAGTGGCGCACGCGCTTCTTGACGGACTACCAGAACGAGGCCTATGCCGCGCAATACGCCAGTTATGTGGAGCATGTTCGCAGCATCGAACACAGCAGCTTCCCCGGTCGCACCGACCTCACTCGCGCCGTAGCGAAGTACTACTTCAAGCTGATGGCCATCAAGGACGAGTACGAGGTGGCTCGCCTCTACACCGATACAGGCTTCCTGCAGAGCGTCGAGCGCAAGTTCGAGGGCGATTTCAAGCTGGTGTTCAACCTGGCTCCGCCAATCCTCTCGAAGCGAGACTCCGCAACCGGCGAGCCCAAGAAGCGCGAGTTCGGGCAGTGGGTCATCCCCGCGTTCCGGATTCTGGCGAAGCTGCGTTTCCTGCGTGGAACGACCTTTGACGTCTTTGGCCGCACGGAGGAGCGCCGAACGGAGCGCGCTCTGATTGTGCAGTACAAGTCCATGGTCGACCAAGCGTTGTCGGTCATCGCCTCAACGCGAGACGCCGGTCACTACGACGCGGCAGTCAAGCTGGCGAAGCTGCCGGACGGTATCCGTGGATATGGTCATGTCCGAGCGCGCGGAATCGCAGCTGCTCGTGAGCAGGAGAAGGTACTTCTCGAGACGCTTCAGCGTCGAGTCATAGCGCTGAAGAAGGCGGCGTAGGATGTTCCAAGCGGGTGATTGAGATGCCGCCGGGGTTGAATTCTTATGATGAAGGTCGACTATTTCGAACAGTTGGGCATCGAACTCGCTCCCCTCGTCGATGCCACGCTGGCTGAGCGAGTAAGCACAGAGGCACGCAGGGCGCTTAGCAAGAATGACATGCGCTTTGGACTTGACCCTGTTGCGCGGACGGGTTGGGACTTGATTTTCAAGTCGATCGATAGTCTGCAGCGCAGACTTGTCCACCGGCGGCGTGGCGCATGCCACGCAGACGCCG
>NZ_JBBKZS010000061.1:0-6891 GCF_037889955.1 Variovorax robiniae | reverse complement strand
GCTACCGCTCGGTCCTTGAATGCTTGTCCGTATCGAGCCACTCTCATCCTTCATCGCCGCCCCCAGGTTCTTGGTTCTATCGGGGCGACAACTATTCTGACGCGGGGGGGTCTCCTGCGGCAATTTCGGAGGGATCCGTACTAGTCGACACGGACAACTCGACCTCAACCATGCAGCGCAGTCACGACGCTACGCCAGAAAGAAGTTTCGCTTCCGGCAGTCGTCGACAAGTGCCCAGACTGTGGTGGTTTCCATGCGATCCGATTTGTTATGAGCAACGCCCCCTTCGTCATCACGTCAATGTGCAAATCACAGTGCCAATCAATGCCGACGACGTCCGCCGTATGCACCGGAAAATTAAAAACGCAAGCTGAACGTGATTGCGCGAGGCGCGTTCCAACTGGTGTTGTTGCGGGTAGGCCCATGGACTACACCAAACGATTGCTCGCCTGGTTCCATGCGGCTACTTGGGCGGTATCGAGCTGGCAGGCTAAGTCCGTGGCGGCACGAGTGAGAGGGCCGCAGAGGCAATCTTTCCCTTTTCGGCTGTCCATTGCTATAGCGTATTTGCTTTGCGTCGAAGACGCCAGTCATCAAGGCGTCGTTGACAAGGCTTTTGATGCTTCCAGTCCAATAACGTGAGCGGATCGCGCAACCCGCTCGGTGTAAACTTGGCATGCAATCGATTACTTTGCGCTGCACCTAGCCAATAAGGTTCCGACATCCTGGTTATTCGCATGCCCTGCGAACATCACCGCAGCAACTTCGATGGACCCATATTTAGTACTCTGCTGAACGCCGCGCGACGACGATTTCAGAAGAGCGTTTCGCGACGATTCGCCCACGGCCACTACCAGCTCGTACTGGCAGCCCGCCAGCTCCTCGAACAAGGCTTCGGCCTTGTAGCTCGTGTCGGCCAACATCTGTGCGGGCAAGGCACCCAAGCTGCCCTGCACGGCCCACACCATCCCGGGCAGTTCACCAGCATCGCTGCCGCGGCTGGTCAACTACACGCGTGAGATTCTTGAAAAAGATGATTGCCTGCTCCCCGTTTGGCATGCCGTATCCGTTCAGCAGGTGTACGCATCGGGAGATCGCGTACAAGATTTGGGTCGAGTTAGGCACGCGAAAGATAGCTCCACCGTCATGTTATTCATCATCTTGATCTCGAAGGGCTCATCATCAGTTCCTGTTGTAGTTGAACCGCGGCGCGGAGTTGTCGATCAGATTCCAGAGGTTGTCTCTCCTCCATATCGCTTGCTCGATTGCTTCGTGCAATTCGTGCGCACTTCTCGGGTAGTCGTGCCACCTCGCGTAGCAAGTCGTCCTAGCGGAGCCTGCAGGGATGAGGTTGGCGTCAAGCCGTGGCGGATACGGCGCAGCTGCCCTAGTGTAGTTCGGCAGGTGAATCCCGAGTAAGCCATTGGGGGGTTCCCCGAATGACGAGCGCAGTGAGGCTGCAATCTCCCAGTCTACGTAGCGGCGGCCCCAAGTCTCACGCCCGATCATGACGATGGTGACCGACGTGCCCGACATGTACCGTTCGCGAATCCGGCGCATCACGTAGTCGGTGTCGGTGCTATTCACGATGTCTGGGTCCAGCTCCACTCCCAGCGCACGGTGTGTAAAGACCTCCGCCTCACTTGAGAACGTGTCGATGAATCGGCGGACAGCGTACTCGTCCGCGTGGTGGTAGGAGATGAAGCATCGCCGCCTCACTCGGGCGGTCGGGTATAGCAACTCTGCCAAGCTGTTTGGCTGATAACTCACGTTGTCCCTCGCTCCACGCCTGTGGGCTGTTAGTTCTTCTTCGTTGATTTTGCCGCAATCCTCGCAGCACAAGGCTTTTGAGTGAAGTGCCGCACCAAACAAATATCGATATCGGGCGAGCTTCGGACAACGGGCATCCTCTGGGGGAGCGGCGCGCCGGAGTGACCCAGTCGCCGAGGGAGGCGGCACCGAGGGTTCCTGACGGCCGCGTTTCCTTACGCAGCCCGCATCACAAATGCTGCGACTGTCTTTGTGGCGGAGCGCGATGCCACACCGGCGGCATCTCGCCTGCAACCGACATCTCGACCTTGCTACGGCGAGAGCCAAATCGGGGTGATCTCGGTTTCGTTGCGTTCAGTGACGTCGGGCTCGGGTTCCCGGGGCGGTTCAATAGGGTGCAGGGAGGCGATAGTAAATATTTGGCGCGCGGCATGAGTACGGCACGTCTCAAGTGAGACTCAGAGTCCCGCCGCCTGCAGGACGGTACCCGTCGCTCCGACATCAAGTCCGCGCAGCGATCAGCGAACCTGAACCAGCTTGGCTCTCAGTGCTCTGAGCAGTCACGAAAGGCGCGCGCCAACGGCGTTCGCGAGAAGCGCATTAAAGCGGAAGATTGCATCGAATGGATGTCAGCCAATAGCCGCGCCCCAGAGTCCAACGCGATGCTGGTCGGCCTCGGCACGAAGGGCAAGTCGGGATTCTTCAATGGTCGCGTCCAAACTGTGAATGGGTCCACCCTCCTTGTCGTCGATGAGGGCACACTCGCACTCGGACGAATCGAGGCCGAAAAAGCTGTCGTCTTCCATGGCAATAGAATCACCGATGGCGCGGTCGTCGTCGGATATGGCATTCAGTCGGGGCAGCGTTCCGTCACTCGCGTTTCGGGAGCTGCGGCAACTGCCGCCGTCGTCGACGCCCAATGCATCAGTATGTCCCCGATGGGCAACATGCTTTCGGCCGCAATGCAGTTGGCGAAGTGAGAGAACGAAAACCGGCGCGGTCCTGAGAATGCCTGCCGACGCGGGCGCGATGTGGCGCGACGGCGCGGAATTGCTTGCCGCGATTCGCGTTGCGGCGCTAAAACGTCCGGTATCCTGCCAACCCTAGTCATCTCGGCCTGTTCCCCGCCGGCTTCCTCGGCACTTTTGCGATCGTCTTCTTTGCGGCCTGCATCTTGGTGGCCAGCAGGCTCTGCATCAGGCCATGATCTACTGCCGGGACTACATGGTCGAGCGCGAAGTCGAGACCAAGAACCTTGAGATCGTGCTGAGCGGGTTCGTTGCGCCGCCTCAGCCGGTGGTTGCCATGTATCCGGAGAACCGACATCTGGCTTCGAAGGTGCGCGCCTTCATCGACTTTGTGGTCGAAATGTTCGCCTCGTCCGAAGTACCGTGAGCGGGGCGCGAACCTGCCGCGAGTCAGATCAGGAACTCCATCTCCGTAAAGAACTTGTCGGCGAAGGACAGTCGCGCCTTCGCAGGTTCATTCGCGAACTCGACGACTGCCGAGGCGCCGCGAGGGGTCTGATCATCCAGGACATCTTGAAAATCGAGGTTGTTCTGCCCGAGTTGCAGAATCGTCTGGGCATTGACGCCCCTTCTTAGGAAGACGGTTGTAGCCACGACACCGGGTTCGATCTCGATGGCGGGAATTTCCAGACGAACCTCGCGCACCACGAAGTTTTGGCCCCGCGGAGGACGAGTGCGCACCTCAGTTGCAATCTCCTGCCTGAGCGTTGCGGTGCGTTCAGGCCGAGACTGGCTCAGGCCTTCCTTCTCGAACTTGGTGAGATACGGGATAACCGTTGCATCCGCCGCGAACCCGGTGGGCCAAGACATCTCGAACGCAGTGCGGGGAAAGCCCGCCAGGTTCAAGGCGGACGCCATCATGAGTCGCGAAAGAATGTCGCGGGCCCGAGGCGCGTCGCCGTTGGGCACTTCTGAGACAGGCGCAAAGACCGGATCAACGATCCTCAGGCTGGTTTTTGCATTCGACGCCTCGCCGACCAAAGACAGGCCAGCCACGAGGCGTTCGCCGAGGACATGTCGGCCGAAGGCAATTCCCCGCTTTTGAGGCAGACCGTTCTCCATAGCTTTGTCGCGGGACCGTTCGCCAATCTGGGTGCCTTTGCATTCGAGCACGTGGAACTTTCCGCTTCGATCGGTGACGACGAAATCGGGGCACTTGCCTGGACCAACCTTGGCGATGTTCGACGCAGATTTCTTGAGACCGTTATTGATCGCAAACTTCCTGCCGTCCGAGATCCGCGCGAAGCCGCCCATTCGATCCGACAGCCATTGTGTCGAGATGGCAACCCCAAAGTCGTCGCTCAGGATGCCCTTCTGGTGAGGGTCCAAGTCGAGAAACGCCGACTGGATCCGGAGATCGTTCGTGGACGTCAACGCGGAGAAGTATCGAACACAGGCCCAGTAGCGCTCCGGCGATCCCGCCGAGAGTGCATGCGGCGTCGTGAGCGCTCCAAGCAACAGCAGCGCGTTGGTGACGTTGACGCTCTGCACCCCGTTGGTCCCGATCCATGCGGGAACAGCCTTGCGCCCCCAGCTGCCCGTGTCGATGTCGACGTCTATGTTTCTCGAAAATGGCATTCGCGGTTCGTCTCGAAGTTACTTATCTTTGGCGTCCAACTGCGGCACGCGAAATACGGTACGCTCGATCGTAAGCGCGAGGAGGTCGCCCGCGATTCATCATGGCTCTTCTGCCTCGACACGGCGGACGAAGTTACTCAGCAGTCCGTAATATAGGCGACAGATGGCATCTGGAAGAATGATCGGACGAGTCGCCGGTCTTTCTGCATTTGGCGCAGCTGTTGCTCGACTCGGATGGCCAGTTTCTCGCCGGCACGCAGCGGGTTGCGGGCTACGCCGGTTCGCTTGACATGACTCCACACCAACTCGTCCGGGTTCAGGTCGGGTGCGTAGCCGGGCAGGAAGTGCATGGTGAGCTTGCCATTGGTCGAAGCGACGTATTCGCGAACGTTCGCCTTCTTGTGCGCCGGCAGGCCATCGACCACCAGGTGAAGTGCGCGGGTACGGCCCTTCATCAAGCGCTTGAGCAACTCGATGAACAATTCGGCATTCAGCGCGCCTTCGTAGGTGGCAAACCAGAACGCGCCCTTGGCGTTCACCGCCGATGCGGCGGAGATCGACTGACGTTGCCCGGGGCGTTCAATGACTGGGGTCTTGCCTCGCACCGCCCAGGTCTTGCCGTGCACCGTGTCGGCGCGAAAGCCCGACTCGTCCCAGAAATAGACGTCGGCCCCGGTTTGCCTCGCAGCAGCAGCGATACCGGGGTAGGTCTCGCTCTGCCACCGCTCGATGGCTTGCGGATCGCGCTGGTAGGCGCGCTGCAAGGGCTTCTGTGGCGACAGCCCCCAGCGCGCCAACATCCTACCCACGGCCGTGACGCCCAGTTTGACGCCGAACTTCTGCTCGATCAGGGTGGCGGCTATCTGGCGCGTCCACAGGCCAAAGTCCAGTCCGTGCTGCCGCGGGTCGCGTCCGTTGATCCAACGAAACACCTGCTCCTGCTGCTTGATGGTGAGCTTGGCTGGCCGGCCCGTCGCCGGCGTGGACGCCAGGGCACGTTCGCCTCGACCTCGACCGGAGGCCGCCTTGAGCCACCGGTAGATCGATGTACGGTTCATCCCGAGCGAGGCCACCACGGCCGACGGCTTCTCGCCCTCCTTAACCCGGCGCAACGCCAACAAACGAAATTCTTCCAGCGTTGCATGGTCGAGTGTGCGGCCGTCTCGTTTCATGGCTCAATAGATTACCACCGGCCCGCGCTTTTGTCGCGTTAATTACGGACTGGTGAGTAACACGTGCCGCCCCCACTCTTAGGCGTCTCCATCTCGCCCACTGAGTCAAATCTTCGATTCCGCTTCTGAGTAGACGGCCAACTTCCTATTCTCCAGGTCCACCGTTACCAAGCCGCCGCGATGCTGTCGAAGAAACCGAAATACGCGGAAGGCCTCGAGGATCGTGTACTCCCACGCCCATGGTGGCTGCCGCTCCACCTCGTAGCCCTTCACCATTTCGGCTATCGATTTGAGTAGGTTGAAATCGACGCTGTCCACGTGCTCGAAGGCGTGGTGACGCAAGCCGTGCGCGAAAATCCAATTGGAGATCCCCTCCTCCGTGATCTTCGCTCGTGCACCGTCCTGGTTCTCGTTTGTCTCCGGCCGGCTCGTGCGTCTGACTTTGAGCAGCGACCTTAGAACGGGAGACCACCCAAGGACGCCTGCAAAAGCAAGGTGAAACACATCATGGAAGCGATAGTCGTCCTCCACATCTCGGTTGTCGGTCAGTGGATCACCGATGTCCACGCCGTTGATCGTCTGAACTACATACAGTCTTGAGTTCATCCGCCGCTCTTCGAAGCGCACGCGCATTAGCCGCGGCAGCTGCTCAGTGGGGCGGTCATGGGCGTCTAACAGTTCTCCCCAGTGCCGCCGAAGCGGCCATCGGGCCAACGATTTTGACAAATTTGCGACCGCAGCCTGACCGAGGTCGATCTGCGCGTCAATCGAGGATGCAACAAGTTGTCCAAAAATCTCCGACAGGTGTGATGCACTTCCGTCGCCGTCCGCTGCGCCCCGTTGTCGCCGGATCAGGGCGCTAACTGAGCCTGCGAGTTGCAGGAGGCTCGTCCGGACGTGCGAAGGGTCTGCCGGACCGTGAAAGAGAGCACTCTGAGGCTGCAGGTCGTTGAAGGTACGAACGTGACCCCCGGCAGCAAATTGGCGGGCGATGTCCTGCAGCGTCAAGCCGCAATGTCCAACGATGTTCGCCAGATACCAGAGGACGTCGCCCGTCTCTTCCTGCGAGCTAATCTCGTAGGACACGTAGGCGTTGTGGTCTCGCTGCTTTTTCTTTAGCTCGCTGAGCAAGCTCCCAATCTCACCAAAAAGGCCGAGAAGCAAGAACTCGAACTTCTCATGGTTATCGGCAGGTCCTCGGTAAGTCCGAGCGGCACATTCCTGATATTCATTTACTCACCAGTCCGTAATTAAAGCGACAAAAGATTCAATTGATGGTAGTCTCGAAAGGCATGAAACGAGACGGCCGCACACTCGACCACGCAACGCTCGAAGAGTTTCGG
>NZ_JBBKZS010000060.1:0-6937 GCF_037889955.1 Variovorax robiniae | reverse complement strand
GAGGTCGCCGGTGCCGACGAAGTTGAGCGCCGGCGCGCCGCGGACACCGACGAACTTGCTGGTCGTCTGGTAGTAGCTGATGCCTGCGTCAACCACGCCGAACAGCGTGACGGACGATTGGGCAGACGAGGCACCGGCAGCGGTAAGGGCTGCCAGGGCAACCAGGGATTTTTTCATTGAAAAGTTCTCCATCACAGGAACAAAAGCGGGCTTCCAGCCGACGGCTCCAGACGAAATCGAAGAAGACCTCGAGGTCGAGCGAGGGCTTCGCGCCCACGTCCTGCTCCGGTTCATGCGCATCCACGAGTCAGCCTTCCCGTGATGCGTTGTGCGCGACAGACCGACACCCTGGCGGCCGGCCGGGACCCGTTCGTGTCCCTGGGTGACTGCCGCATTGCAAGGCCCGCAGTTTGCGCATCTCTGCGCCAAGCCATACGATTCCGGTTCCGCTATGCCGCGCCCGAGGCTGGGGCTTCAAGGTCAGGGTCCATCGAGCCTGCGGCACAAATTTATCGTTCGATCGCTCATGTGCTCCCCTCCTTGAAGGAGGGGCGAAGACGTCATGGCGGCCGTGCTAGAAATCCTCGAGGCCCATGTCCGCGATCGCCTCCGAGCCCGCGACGATGCTGTCGCGCAGCCCGGGCACGCGGGTCAGGATGTGGTCGGCATAGAAGCGTGCCACGGCGATCTTGCGGCGCATGAAGACCGGATCGTCGCCCGAGGCCAGGCGGTCTTCGGCCGCCAGCAGCGCACGTCCCATCTGCCACCCGGCGGCCAGGTTGCCCGCGAGCATGAGGTAGGGCACCGAGCCGGCGAACACGGCATTCGGATTCGACCTGACATGCGCGAGGATCCAGCCGACAACCTCGAGGAAGGCCTCGCGCGCAACCGACAGGCGAAGTGCCATGGCCTGCGCGGCCTCGCTGCCACGCTGGCGCAGCAAGGCCTCCACGGCCGCAATTTCCTGCGCGAAAGCGCGCGCCAGGGCGCCGCCGTCGCGCACGGTCTTCCGGCCCACGAAGTCGTTGGCCTGGATCGCCGTGGTGCCCTCGTAGATGGTCAGGATGCGCGCGTCGCGGTAGTGCTGCGCGGCGCCGGTCTCCTCGATGAAGCCCATGCCGCCATGCACCTGCACGCCCAGACTCGTGACCTCCAGGCTCATCTCGGTCGAATAGCCCTTGATCAGCGGCACGAGGAACTCGAAGAACGCCTGCTCGCGACGGCGCACCTCGGCGTCGGGATGGGCATGCCCCGCGTCGCAGGCGGCCGCCGCGGCGATGGCCAGCGCACGGCAGCCTTCGGTCTGCGCACGCATGGTGAGCAGCATGCGCTGGACGTCCGGGTGATGGACGATCGGCGCCGCGGCGGGGAGCGACCCGTCCACCGGACGCGACTGCACGCGCTCCTTCGCATACGCCCCGGCGAGCTGGCTGGCGCGCTCGGCCACGGCGACCGAGTACTTCAAGGGCGGCAGCCCGCTGGTGAACGGCTGGTTCCCCACGGGCGACTTCTCGACCATCGACCCTGAAGGCTTCATGCAGATCAACGACCGCAGCAAGGACCCATCGACCTGGAGAACATCGCCATGGCCCATCCGGGCGTGGCCATGGCGGCCCGCATCGCCGCGCGCCACGCCAAGTGGGACGAGCGCCCGCTGCTGGTGGTGGTGAAGAAGCAGGGCACGGACCTGACCCGCGACGAACTGCTGGCCTTCTACGACGGCAAGATCGCCAAGTGGTGGACGCCGGACGACGTGGTGTTCGTCGACAGCATTCCGCTGGGCGCCACGGGCAAGGTGCAGAAGAACATCCTGCGCGACGCGCACCAGGACCACCTGCTGCTCGCAGCTTGAGGCACACGTGGTGACTCTGTCCCTCATCGTGCGCGTAGGGAACCCGTCCTTGCCACTCTCCGCGACAGGCCCGGCCTGCGCATCGCGAGCGCGCCTGCCGACACACGCGGTACTTCTGTGCTGCAGAGGATGGAACCTCGCGACCCGCAAGTCGTCACGCGCCTGGCTCGATCTGACGAGCGGACGTACCCCGACCGGGCAATCAGATAAGGCAGGCTGATCTTTTGACAGTTCCCGAACTGCGGGTCATCGGCTGTGCCGCGACCAACGTGCTGAACCCGCTGCGCTTGCTGTGGCCCAAGATTGCATGCGCGCTGACGCGCGCCGCCATTCAGCCGGCCCAGGCGAAGGGCGCGAAGTGACCGTTGCGCGTCCCGGTCGAGTCGTTCCACTTGATGCCGAAGACGTTGAACAGGCTGCGTGTCGCCTTGGCTAGCGACAGTCGGCTATTCACCGGGTGCGCGGTATTGTCCACGCCGATTGCATCGCCAGGGGCGCTGACGCTGGGGATGCCTTCGCAGGCTTGGTCCACCAGATCACCGGCACGCACTGCGCGGTTCAGGCCGTCCACATCGAACTGGATCGGCCGACGCTCGACGCCGGCGATCTTGCCGACCAGCGGCCCCAACGCTGCCATCGGTCCGCCCGCCGCGCCGGTGGCGATGGCGCTGATCGCCTCGACCTGCGCGTCGCTGGCGCGCTCGTCGATGATCAGCCCGACGGTGATGTTGCCCGCGCCCATCGCGCCCGGCGAATGCATCATCACGATGAAGCTCAGGCCGTCGAGTGACAGGCCGTCCCTGTGCCCCTTGTCGATGCGCATCGTCACTGCGGCCTTGCAATCGCCCTCTGTCGGCGCGGCCGCCAGGTTGGAGGTGATGCACGGGCACAGCAGGGTGCAGTTGCAGGTTTCCATGTATTCGCCGCTGATCTGCCAAGTCGCCATGACTGCTCCTTCGGGTGAACATGCACCGGCCTGTCCTCGCAACCGCCGGGTCGTGCCCACGGGGGGACGGTCAACATACGCCCAATCGATGGTGCGGGCAACCGCAGTGCCTACGATGCGCCGGGGGGTATTGCGGTTGACAAGCGGAGCCGCGCCGCCCATGGTGGGGCCAGTGCCATCCTGGCATCCGCGCAACCAGCAATGACCACCCGCGCCAAAGAGGGGCCGCAACGAGCGCCGCGAACGCAAGGCCTGTCGAAGGCAGTCGCGCTGTGGCTGGGGCTCGCCCTGCTGGGCTGGGCCGGTCTGGCTTGGCTCGCTTTCGACATGGGCCATCCGCTGGCGCAACTGACCATGCCGATGTCGCCGCATTGGAGCGCGGCCAACCTGCTGGCCATCGTCGTCATGTGGGCGGTGATGATGGCCGCGATGATGCTGCCATCGGCGCTGCCGATGGTGCGGGCGTTCGTTGCGCTGTGCCAGCGCAATGGGCAGCGCGCGCGCTCGCGCCAGTTCGTCGGCGCCTACTTGCTTGTGTGGATGATCTTCAGCATCGGGGCGACGGCGGCACAGTGGCTTCTTCAGGCCGTCGGCTGGGTGAATCCGATGCTCGTCAGCACCTCGGCGACGCTGTCGGTCGCATTGTTGCTGGTGGCTGGCGCATATCAATTTTCGCCGCTCAAGCGCATCTGCCTGGCGCGCTGCCGAACGCCGATGGGCTTTCTCGTGGGCGAATGGCGTGGCGGACGTTTCGGCGCCTTTGTCATGGGATGGCGCCACGGCCTGTTCTGCCTGGGGTGCTGCTGGGCGTTGATGGCGTTGCTGTACGTCGGCGGGGTCATGAACTTGGCGTGGATCACGGCGCTTTCGATCGGTGTCGCAGTCGAGAAGCTCGCGCCACACGGAGAACGCGTCGCAACGCTGCTCGGGTTGGCCTTGCTTGGCGCCGGCGCCTTCCGACTGCTGCTGGGCTAATCAGCCTTCGAGCGCCTCTCGCATCACCGATCACCACGCTGTATCGGCCCCCGGGTCCGGATCGCGGCCGGCGACGCAGGTGTGTCGGCCCCGGCCTGGCTCACGCGGCGGATGCTGTCCCCCTTGACGCAGCCCTCCCTCCTTCAGCCGAATATCGCGGCCACGGATTTTTCCGTGCATGAAGTGCGGTCGTCTTCGCGGTGCTCGCCGCCTTCACGTCTGTCTGCGCCAGAAGAGTGATCTGCGGAATCGCCGGAGAAAGCGTGCAAAGGATTGCCCCAGTTCCCGCTGGAGGTTGGCAAAGCACCGATCGCGTCGTGGCCAACCACTGCCGGTCCAGTGCACGGTCGATCTCGAGGCCTCAGCGTTCGGTTGAGATATGCCGCGCGAACCTGACGAAGGGTGCCCCTTTTTCAGACCGCCGAATCTGTTGCCTCTTTGCCATGCCCTGCTGACCCATTGATTGTCCGCCGACACTGCCGTCGCGCTGCGGAGCGGCTGGCCCGCTCGATGCCGGGCAGCGATGTGATGCACGAGGCCGCGCTCGTTCGACTCGAGGCAGCCGAGCAAACTGGCCCACCTTGCGAATCGGCGTCGACGCGTCCTGCCTGAGAATTGCGCCGATCGCGTCAGGATCGACTGCAGTCGCCACCGCGCGCGGCGTGGTCCCCAACTCAGACCAACCATCTGGCTCGATCCAGACTTCACTCGGTCACTCTCCCATGCGCTGGGGATCAAAGGCTCCGCATCACAGGCCGACGGGCCAAATCCGCGAATGCGTCCTGGACCCTGTGACGTCTCCACTTGTTCTTCGCAATCGACTCATTGCTGAATGCTGCGGCCTTGAGCGTTGTCAAGTCAGCTGGCAAGCATCCCGGGAACAATCGCAGTCTCAACCTTCGGAGGTCGACACATGACGACACCCAAGCCAGACCTCGTGCACGAGGCACGGTGGTCGATGAAGCTGATGGACGTCTTCATCCGGGCCGGACTGGTGCTGGCCCTGACGCTGTTGTGCTTCCGGATCTTCGCGCCCTTCATCTCCATGATGGCCTGGGCGCTGATCCTCGCAGTGACGGTTTACCCCGGCCATCAGGCGCTGGCCCGCAAGCTGGGCGGAAAGCAGGGCCTCGCCGCGACTTTGCTGGTATTGGTCGGCATCGCGCTGATCGTGATGCCCATGGCCGTGGTATTGGCCTCAATGGGCGATTCGGTCCACGAGACGGTCGAACGTGTGCGCGACAACAAGTTGGAAATCCCGCCGCCGCCCCCCGGCGTGGCCGAATGGCCCGTGATCGGCCCGAAGGTGCACAGCTTCTGGTCGCTGGCGCACACGGACATGCCTTCGGTTGTCCAGAAGTTGCAGCCGCAACTGGGAGAACTGGCGGGCAAAGCGCTGGAGATGGTGGCCAGCATTGCCGGAACGGTGCTGTTGTTCATGGCCTCCTTCATCATCGCCGGCATCATCATGACCTTTGGCGAGTCGGGCGCCGAAGCCGCGCGGAGGATCCTCGGGCGCATCGTCGGTACCGAGCGCGGCCTGGAGTTCGCGACGCTGTCCACCGCGACCATTCGCGCGGTGTCACTGGGCGTGGTAGGTGTCGCGTTCATCCAAGCCATGGTCGTGGGCATCGTGATGATCGTGGGCACCATTCCATTTGCCGGCGTGCTGGCCATGATCGTGCTGGTGCTGGGCATCGCGCAAGTGCCCGCACTGCTGGTCACCATACCGGTCATCGCGTACATCTGGGTGAGCGGAAACTACGACACCGTGCCCGCGGTCATCTACACGGTGCTGCTGGCGATCGGCGGCATGCTCGACAACGTGCTGAAGCCGCTGCTACTTGGCCGCGGCGTGGATGCGCCCATGCCGGTGGTGTTGCTCGGCGCGCTGGGCGGCCTGGCGGGCGCCGGCATCTTGGGGATGTTCATCGGCGCCACCGCGCTGAGCCTGGGCTATCAGATCCTCATGGCCTGGGTGGCGACTCATCCGGACGTCGTCACGGACAGCGACCCGCCGCCCGTCATTTGATCTCTTGAAGTGGGCTGAGGGCGGGAGCGGGCAAGATCTGGGGAGTCGTCCCTTCACACGCGCTTCAGCGTTGGCGACCTGGCGTGGGCAAGCAACCTACCAGGTCTCCTTCGCGATTGTCGCGATGAACGCTCACGCAGAACCGACCGGGCCGTGCGCATGCGGCGGCGCGTGGTCTCTCAGTCGCGGCGAATATTCATCAATAGAGGTCAACAATAGCCGAAGCCGTTCAGGACGCTTCGTCAAGCCGCGTGTTCATTGCACGTAGTCGATGAACTGTGGGATGACCTCGCGCAGGAAGCGCATTTCCTCCGTGGGGATGGTGCATGGCTCCAAGTCGAAATGGATGAAGGTGCCGTATGGCCTGCCGCACTTTTGAGTCAGCAGCCGACCATAGTACGACTCAACCATCCCGGCATAAGGTCGCTTGGTCAGGTGCGGGTCCTTGGACGCATGGCTGGTTACGAACTCGCCATGCTCGATCGCGTGCTGGCAAAAGCTCTTGCCCAAAGGCACCACCTTCAGCCAAGTTCGGTATTCGGAGTCGCGATCGAACGCGTGCGCCGCGTGCATCACTTCGCCGCTCAGTTTGTAGATCGCCGTGAACCGATAGGACGTCCTTCTGTTGAGCAGGGCCAGCGCCGGGACGATCCCGCGGCTGGCAAGAAGGTTGCGAACGGCAACGGCCGGCGCTGGCGAATCGACGTCGGACATGGGTACATCTGTTAGCGTTGAGCGTGAACTTTACGAATTATTGCCACACTCGGGAACTGGGTATGACCCCGACATGGAAGGCGAGGCTTGGACTGCCCGTCGCCATCAAGCAACAAAGGCGTTCGACCTCCTCGCAAATTGCTTGAATCCCTTGTCCATGTCCAAGGCAAGGTGTCTACTTTCCGAATGGACGGTAGGGGTCTGCGCGCAAAGCGACACCAATAATCGAGGAGACGGGTCAATGAAGAAATCCCTGGCCGCCTTGGCCGCCCTGGCTGCATCAGGCACTGCCTTGGCGCAGTCCTCTGTCACGCTGTTCGGCGTGGTTGACGCAGGCATCAGCTACTACCAGACGACCAGCAAGTTCGTCGGTGTCCGCGGCGCGCCGGCGCTCAACTTCGTCGGCACCGGCGACCTC
>NZ_JBBKZS010000059.1:0-7407 GCF_037889955.1 Variovorax robiniae | reverse complement strand
AAACACCATGCGCACCGCGCGCTCCATGACCTCGGGGGAAAACTTCGGTGACTTTCTCATCTTGGCTCCATTCTCAATCGAAGGAGCCTCCTCAAAAGCCGGGGCGGTTCAAGCAGCCGCTGCGCGATGCGGCTGCGGCTGCGGCTGCGGCTGCGGCTGCGGCTGCGGCTGCTGGCGAGCGCACGTATGTGTCATTTATCCCATGTCAGCGATCGCGCCACATTGTGACTGGCCTACTCTTGCGCAGTCTGTCGGGCCGATGCGTTGCATGCGACCGTGAAGCCGTGGCGCGAAGCTTGGGGAAATGATGCCGAGCCGACCAGATGGAAGTTTCAAGCATCAAAACTCGAGCCGGCCAGCGGCAAATGTCGTGAGGAACATGTTGCCTTGCGGCGGAAAGTGATGTGCCCCCGATATCGATGGGGCATAGTTCGCGTGTGTTTGTTCCGCGGGCGCGCTTGCTCGTGCGCCTTTCTGGTGCGGAAGTGTCCAACTCATCGATGCAAAGCCCACGATGGGGCCGACCACGAGCAATGCACGTGAGTCGCTGTAGTCACCCGCACAGCCCCGCGCGGTGCCCCTCTATTGCGGACCCGCCAGCTGGTTGCCAATGGCGATAGCGGGCCTCACAATCCGCCGGCGCCGCAACGCGACTTGTCGCGTCCGGAGAATGGGTCGGCTTGGGTTGCCGGCACCCAACTGTTGATTGCCTGAGGACCACGCATGTATTCACGACTTCTTCCGCTGCTGGCGCCACTCCTGGTGTCCACCTTGCTGGCTGCCTGCGCCAGCGGGCCGGGCGCAGTCCCACGAGACCCGCTCGCCCGCATTAGCCAATCGCAGACCCTCAGGCTGGGCTATCGCGAGGATGCCAAGCCGTTCTCGTACAAGGGCGCAGACGGCGCTCCGTCCGGCTATTCGGTGGAGCTGTGCAAGCGCGTGGCCAGTTCCCTGCAAGCCCAGCTCAAACTTGCCAAACTGGACGTGCAGTGGGTGCCCGTGACCGCGACGACTCGGATGCAGGCGGTCACCGATGGCAGCATCGACCTGGAATGCGGCAGCACGTCGCGCACGCTGGGTCGTGAGAAGCAGGTCGACTTCAGCAATCCCATCTGGGTCGAGGGAAGCTCCTTCGTGTCGCTGGCAACCTCGTCGATTGCCCGTGCGGTGGACCTGAACGCAAAGCGGGTGGCTGTCATTCCCGGCACCACCACAGAACAGGTGCTCAGAGGGCTGTCTTCGCGTGGCATCGTGCCGGTCTTCGTAGCGGTGCAGACCAGCTCCGAAGGAATTGCCGCAGTGCGTGGCGGACGCGCTGATGCCTTCGCCACCGACAGTCTGATCCTCGTAGGTGAGGTCACGGGCGGCCCGGCGGGTGCGACCCTCCGGCTCAGCGACGACTACCTGTCGATGGAAAGCTATTCGCTGATGATGAGACGCGACCCGGACATGCGGTTGGCGGTCAACCGTGCCTTGGCCGAGACCTACCGCAGTGGCGAGATCGCCAAGGTGTTCCGCCAGAGCTTTCCAGCTGGCACGGCGCCGTCGGCCCTGGTCGAAGCTGTCTACGTGCTGAACGCGCTGCCGGAGTAGGGAAGCCCAGCGGCCCGGGACATTGGGACCTTGGCCAGAGAGAACCCGCGCGCCCGGGCGGTCGAATGCGTAGCGTTCATGCCCGCGGCGCAGCGAGTTCGAGGCAGAGATGGATCACGCCGCTCTCTCTGCGCCGGCTTAACGGCAAGCCGCTGCGTTGGAACACTGCCAGCATCGGCGCATTGCCGGCCAGCACCTCTGCCTCGAGACGCACGAGTCCGTGGCGCCGCGCCAGCGTGATCAGCGTCTCAAGCAATCGACTCGCCAAGCCTTGGCCCTGGAAGTCCTCCTCGACCGTGAAAGCCATCTCGGCCACCTTCGCGCCATCGTCTTCGGCGTGCCCGACGTAACTGGCGCTGCCGATGACGGTCTCGTCGGCGCCGACACCGACTGTGACTACCAGGCCAGCGAGATGGATGAAGTCGATCTCGGCGATGCGTTCGAAGGCTCGCTCGGGCAACTCCTTGCGGACCGAGAAGAAGCGGGTATAGACCGACTGTGGGTCCAGCTTCGCAAAGGCAATCTGCAGTCGCTCCTTGTCGTCAGGGCGCATGACGCGGATCAGTGCGGGCCGGCCGTCGCGCAGCGTGATCGGTTGAGAAAATGCAAGGTCGTCGTCACTCATTCCGGTTCCCTCCTAAAAAGTGCGGGCGGTGGACTGCCGCAGCCGAAGTGATCGTTGCCGGGCGGCAGACGCCGCCCTCGATTTCGTGAGCGATTGTCTCCCGGCCTCGATGACGCCGTCATGTGAACGCCGACGGCACTGGCGCGCGTGCGGACAGTCGAGCGCTTCCCGCTCGGCGTGCTGCGCGCACGGGAATCCGATCGCATGTCGAACGCTCGGTTGCGCAGCTCTGCGGCGACGGGGCGCAGGAACTTCTGGTCGCCGAGATGGCGCGCCATTTCGGCGCCAGCGAGCGCACGCTGGAGCGCCGTTTCCGCCGCACGGTTGGCGTGCCGCCCAAGTTTTTTGCGCGCGTCATGCGGCTGCAGGCCGCGCTCACTCGCACCGCAGCGTCGCAGCCCCTGTCCGAATTGGCGGTCGAGCGTGGCTATTTCCACCAGGCGCACCTCAACCGCGAAACCATGGCGCTGTTCTGCGCCACCACCGCCGCAATGAAGCAACTCCCGCCCGGCCAAGTTGCGCTTGGCATGCGTAAACTTGCGCGTGAAACAGCGCTCGCAACGACGATCTTTCTTTGAGCCAAGCCCTCCAGGGCTGCGACCTCGACGGGGCGATCTCGGCTTCGGTGCGTTCTGTGGTGCTTGGTCCTCACAACGCTGCCGCACGAGGAGGATGGGGACGCGGCCTCATGACAGCGAATTGAACGCCGGCTGTACGACCGCACTCCTTACGTCAGACCAACATGGATTGTCGCAAGCAGATGGCCGAGCGACAAAAGGTGCTGCATGAGCGCAGGCTGTTCGTGGCAGTACGAACGCACGAGGCCCCGAGGCTGGCGGCAGATCAGAAAGGCCTCGTGCGGACGCACAATCGCAGTGTCCACAACCGAGGAGATCGACATGGGCTGGTTCTCGAAGACCGAGGAAGGCTTCTTCCTCTCCACCGTGATACCCAACGGCGAAGGCGCGCGCGTCGAGCGCTTTCTTGGCGTCGTGAATGGCGTGGCGATCATCGGAGCCAACATCTTCCGCGACATGTTCAGTTCCATTCGCGACGTCGTTGGCGGCCGCGCAGGCGGATATGAAAGAGCGCTGTCCGGTGCGCGTGACGCCGCGCTCGAAGACATGATCGAGTCCGCTCGCGAATTAGGCGCCGACGGCGTTGTAGGCATCGACTTCGACTACGAGGTGCTCGGCGAGGCAAACGGGATGATGATGGTCGCGGTCAGCGGTACAGCGGTGAAGATGGGCTGAGGAGAGGCCAACTTCGGACGGACCATCACGATGCTTGTTCTGGGGGAGGGCGAACGAAGTGGCCCGGGTTCTCTTCGTAGTCGGCAAATGATGTCAACTCGGGGCCTACATTCTGCTGTCAATCCCAAGTTCAGATGTCGCCTCGCCAGCAAAGTTGAAATGTCGTATTTCTTCATTCTTGAATGACTCCAGCGAACGCGGTGACTGCCTGGCCTATGCATGCGCACAGGCTTGCCAACCGAAGGCACCACGATCGTCATTTCAGCGCTGCGTGATGGGATGACGCCGATGGCTTGCAGACGCTCATCACGGGCAGTTCGAGGTCTTCGCTAGTGAACTGGCTCGAACGTTTGACACCTGGCAGAGGCTTGCGATAGATGGGCGCCTGCCCCTGATTTGTGCGCGAGGGCGAGCCCACTGTCCTTCGATCGTCGCGTTGAGTCTGGAGTACCAGGGCAGCCTGCAGCGCATGGCTCAGGCGCTTGTTCTCGACGATGGCTGCGGCATCTATTCGGGGCAATCTGTCGTAGTCATGCGCGTTGTAAGCCTCGAACTGGCGCTGAACGACGTGGACTGGCGACATTGACTTTTCCTTGTGAGCTCCAATGCAATTGTCCGATTGAAAGGCTCCTTGTATAGGGTCCCCGCGATCCCACCAATGCGGGCTCTGGCACGATGCAAAACCGCCTATGTCGTGCGGAGATCACTACCGCTTCCGGGAGTGATATTGACTTGCTGATTACCTGGAGTTGCGATTTTCCGCCGGGCGAGTACTGTCACGGCGCAAGTCCAAGCCAAGCCGACAGATGTCGAACGTTGCGATCGCTTCGTGAACGACTTGATCCAGTCGGCACGATCGATACCGTCTTCCAGTACCTTGATTTGTCCGGCAAGTTCCAAGACCATGGTCAGGCAGACGCTGGTGCCCTCACCATCGCAAGTTCAGCACCTGCGAAACCCCGCGCTTGAACGCTTCAGCGACATCGCCACTGTGACACCTGGCCTGGTTGATCAACGCAGTGCGCTGACGAGTCAGCAGATCGCCCACGCGATGCACGGCATGCATGTCCTGCTGCCCGACCGACTTCACCGTCACGAAATTCATGGTCGGGCGACTGGCAGCCTCGTATGCGTCCGGCGAACCCGTCTTGACGACGGGCACGGAGGTCAGTGCGCGGCGGGCGTTGTCTACCAACGATGTGGCAGCAAGTCGTCGATGCGGCTTGCCGGGTGGGTAGGCAGGCGTTCGAGGACATTCTTCAGGTACGCATAGGGATCGTGCCCGTTGATGCGTGCCGAGTGGACCAGGCTCATGATCGCCGCGGCGCGCTTGCCAGCCCGCAGGCTGCCCGCGAACAACCAGTTGCCCCTTCCAAGAGCAATTGGGCGGATCTGGTTCTCAACCCAATTGTTCGAGATCGGGACGTCGCCGTCCTCGATGTACCGCGTCAATGCTGGCCAGCGCTTCAGGCTGTAGTCGATCGCTTTGATCGTGGCCGAACCTGGTGGAACCTGCTGCCTCTGCAAGAGAAGCCATCTGTAGAGCAACGCGGCTACCCGGCGCGACTTGCGCTTGCGAATTCGTCGTCGCTCATCTGGGGGAAGTGAGCCGAGCTTCGCCTCGATCTTGAACAGCAGTTGGAAGTACCGTAGCGCCTGTTCGCCGACCTTGCTGCCATGGTTGGCCCACAGCTCGTGGAATTTGCGGCGTGCGTGGGCCATGCAATTTGCAGCCGTCACGCCCTTCGCAATGGTCGCGTTGTAGCCCGAGTAGCCGTCGGTAACGAGCGTGCCCTTCCAAGGTGTGTCACCGTCCTGGCCGAGGAATCTACGCACGTTCTCGCCGCTACGCGTCTCGGCGAAGTTGAACACCACCGCCTTGGTTGAGTTGAAGCTGGTCGTGCAGTAGCTCCAGATGTAGGCCTTGTGGGTCTTCTTGTTGCCAGGCTTGAGCATGGCCACCGGCGTCTCGTCGGCGTGCAGCACTTCGTGGCGAAGCAGCTCGGCCTCCAGGGCGTCCACCAGCGGCTGCAGCTGCGCCCCGCATTCGCCCACCCACTGCGCCAGCGTCGAGCGCGCGATGGCCATGCCGGCGCGCTGGAAGATGTGCTCCTGCCGATACAAGGGCAGATGATCCAGGAACTTGGCCACCAGTACCTGGGCCAGCAGGCCTGCCGTGGGGATACCCTTATCGATGATGTGCGGCGCGACAGGGGCCTGCACCAGCTTCTCGCAATGCGCGCAAGCCCACTTGCCGCGAACATGGTGCTCCACCGTGAACACGCCCGGTTCGTAGTCGAGCTTCTCGGAGACGTCCTGGCCGATGCGCTTCATCTGGCAGCCGCAGCTGCACACAGTGCTCTCGGGTTCATGGCGCATCTCACGCCGCGGCAGGTGCGCGGGCAGCGGCTGGCGCTTTGGCTGCTCCTTGTCCTTCTTGTCTTTGCCCTTGTTGTTGCCGGTGGCCCGTTCGATCTCACCGGTGACTTCGGCAATGTCGCCATCCAGGGTTTCTTCCAGCAGGCTCGTCTGCTCGGCACTCAGGCCGGACCTGAACTTCTCGCTCGTGGCGGCGAACTTCAGGCGCTTGAGCACCGCCATCTCGTGCGTGAGCTTGTCGATCAGGGTTTGCTTGAAGGCCGCCTCGCGGTGCACCCTCGCGATTTCATCGGCCTTCTCTCGCAGCTGTTCGTCCTTGGCCGACAGCTCACTCATCAACGCCAGCATGGCTTGGCGCATCTGCTCCGAATCCAACGAGTCCAACTGCTGGGAGGTGATCACGGAGGCCGATCGTGCCAGATGAAGTGCGCCAGTGGTATCGGCACATCCATCAGTTGCGCATCGCTACAGAACCCGGATGATTCCAGCCTCGCCGATGCGTTGCCAGGGCAGCCCCAGAACGAGTGCGTTGAGCTGCGGTCTGCTGAGCGACAGCGTCCCTGTCGTGTCGTGTGGCCAGACGAACTTGCCAGCGTTCAGTCGCCTCGCGGCCAACCAAACGCCGATGCCATCGTGAACGAGGACCTTCATGCGATTGGCGCGGCGATTGGCAAACAGGTAGGCGTGATGAGGACGGGCTTCACCGAAGACTCTCACCACACGGCCCAATGCCGCTTCACTGCCTGCGCGCATGTCCATCGGCTCGACCGACAACCAGACAGCGTCGATGCGGATCACCGCAGCAACTCGCGCAGCCAGGTCCCACACTCGGTAGCAAGTGCCGCCGGCCAGGTCACCACGACAGTCGTGGAGCCGCGCTTGACCTCCATGCGAATGTCGCCTGTTGGCGGGACTGGTGCAGGCAGTTGCACGGGCACGAACGTTGGCGGCGAGGACTTCGGCTCAGGGCTCCGCAAAAGCTGCGGTGCGTTGCCTTCCGCCGAGTTGACCGACGGCACCTCCGCGTCGCGCACCCAGCGTCGCAGTAAGTTCGCATTGATTCCCAGAGACATCGCCACCGATGCCATCGAGACGCCAGGCTGCGCTGCCGAGGCGACGGCGTTGGCCTTGAACTCGTCGCTATGCAGTCGGCGTCGCCGACGATCACCAGAAGCTGGGGGAGAGATAGTGTGCACGTATCCACCATGAGTTAGTGGATACGAGCATCCTTTGCTCCTACGGCGAATTCAAGATGGGTTCGCCGGACGCATACGCAGCCTCGACAATGGCGCGCGCATCGTTGCGATCGTTTTTGTTGGTCTTCACAAAGGACGAGACATACAGCGCCTAGTCGGCCGCACGTCCAGTTTCGACAGATGGGTCAAGGAATCGCTGGCACAAGATGCCGGTATTGAACGTCTCGACGCCGCAATGGCGCGTCGCGATGTGAGTGTCCGAGATTCCCCGTCATTGCCTGAGGCGGCCTGATCGGCGAAGTTCATCTCTCCCTATTTCGGAGAGTGCAATGACGGATCAAGCAGGACCGGTCGAGGCCGG
>NZ_JBBKZS010000058.1:0-7481 GCF_037889955.1 Variovorax robiniae | reverse complement strand
CTACGAGAAACTCGAGCGCAGCTTTGTCGCCCTCAACCACCTTGCCGCTGCCATCATTGCCTTCCGCAAGGTACCTGCCGACGTCAACATAATTTACGGATAAGTTCTTAGAGACGCGTTGGAGTCGCCCGCTGCGTGACCCGATGCCGTTCCTTGTGGCGCAGGCGACAGAGACACCATTTATCAGCGAAAGTCGCGCTGAGTTTGTGCGTGCTGTGTCTGCCCAGCACTCAAGTTCCAATGGCATGACGGCACTGTTAGGCGCATCCGTCGAGTTGGTGGACTATCAGTTCGATGTCGTCAGGCGTGTGCTCACCGATCCAATCCAGCGGTTCCTTCTCGCAGACGAGGTCGGACTGGGGAAGACCATCGAAGCCGGAGTCATCATCCGCCAATGCGTGCTGGATGACCCCAGTGCGGTCGTCGTGGTAGTCACGCCGGCGGCCCTGGTCTCGCAGTGGCGCCAAGAACTCGTGCGCCGTTTCGCCATGAAGTCGCTGCTCGATGACTTTGTGTTTGTCGTGGCGCACGACGATACCCGTCTGTTAGCGAGTCTTTTGCCTAAAGCCGAAATGCTGGTCGTGGACGAGGCGCACCATTTGTCACGCGAGGTTGAAGGGGCGTCCAGCGACTTGTATTGCCTACTGCAAGTTCACGCGCGTCGCGTTCCTCGATTGCTCTTGCTTTCCGCGACCCCCGTGCTCAGCGATAGCGCCGGATTCTTGCGCGTAATGCACCTGCTGGACCCAGTGGTTTTTCCACTGGATGATCTTGCCGGATTCAAACGGCGCCTTGAATCGCGTCAACTGATCGCCGAACTGGTCGCCACGTTGGTGCCGGACAACCTCTACTCGCTCCCCGAAGAGTTGGACCGGTTAGCCGCTGCGTTCGGCGATGACGCGCTCCTGATGACGCGCATCGCGGAACTTCGCGAGGTGCTCGAGTCGTTTCCGGACGAAGACGACGAGACCTTTAAAGCCTCGCTGGATTCTCTGCGGACCCACTTGTCTGAAACCTACCGACTGCATCGCCGTGTCCTTCGCAATCGTCGGGCGGCCGTCCCTTGGGCCACCATGCAACGAAAGGGCCTCGAAAGGGTGAACTTCGACGGCCCTCGTACGGTGGCATTGTGTGATGCGATCGAGCAACTGCGCCTGAGGGTCTTTGGGGACGTCGAAGAGTCGCACGCTGCGCGCAGGGCCATGTTGGAGTGGGCCGTGCAACCGCGTGCGCATGTGCGGGTGTTGGACCTTATGCGGCGACTGGGCGTTTCCGACGTCGGATCGCTTCGCCTGGCCACGCAAATCGACGACGCGGCCGTGGCTGTCCGAGAGGATTCGGCGCGCATTGATGCCCTGACGTCCACTTTGAAAGGACTGCTGGAGCAACCCGCTGTCCAGGTGGTCGTGTTTTGTGATGCCGAGGCAGATGCGGACCAGGTTTTTGAGGCCCTCCAACCCGTCTTCGATTCCCGGGTCGTGCGCCATACCCTGGCGCTCGACCCTATTGATGAAGACGAGGACGATGCCGATTTGCCCCCCGCCTGGCAAACCTTCATGTCCGATCCTCTCGCATGCCGCATCTTGGTCTGCGACGCAGGTGCAGAAGAGGGGGTCAACCTCCACGGCGGTGAGAAGATTGCCGTGCATTTCGACATGCCCTTGTCGGCGAACCGGATCGAACAGCGGTTAGGCCGGCTGGACCGATTCGGCCAAGGCAAGAAAGTCCGCTCGGTAGTCTTGGTTGATCAGGGCAATCCTAATGAAGCAGGCTGGTTTGAATTGCTGAGCAGTGGTTGGGGTGTTTTTGAACGCTCCGTCGCCAGTTTGCAATACCTTATCGAGGAGAAGACGCAGGCCTTGATTGACGAGTGGGCGGAGCATGGGCCCGCGGCCTTTGCGTCGTCCCGCGAGCAACTGGCAGGCCCAACCGGACTCGTGGCGCTGGAACTTAGACGCATCAATCAGCAGGATGCGCTGGATGCGCTCTCGGGTGCTGACCCCGATGCCATGAACCCGATGGACGAATGCGACAGTGACTGGCGAACTTGGCGCGCAGCCTTCCGGGCGATGGCCGTGGACGCCTTGCGCTTTGTCTGGCGCCCGGAGACGACCCGCAGCAATGGCGATGAAATTTTCCGCATCGGCTATGCGTACCGAGGACAACAGAATACGTTGCTGCCCGTGGGCCGTTTCCTCAACACCTTCCTCGAGGCGGTGGACGTTGAGGCACCTGCAAGCAGCGCGCAATTCCCCTTGACCTACCGCTATGTCTTCCAGCGCAGCAGCGCCAGGTCGGCGGATTGCCTGGCCAAGGAAACGCGCTTGCTGCGGGTTGGTGATCCGATGGTTTCTGCCCTGGAGCACTTCTGCCTGTTGGACGACCGTGGTCGCGCTTTTGGCCTCTGGCGCGTGCGTCCGCAACATACGGTCAATGACCCGAGTGGGACTGACTTGTATCTCCGGTTCGACTTTGTCGTTGAACCTGAAACCCCGACGCCCGCCGAAGGTTTGGCCACGCGCCAGATTCGGGCCCAGGCGCTGGCCCGGCAGGCCGGCGCGAGCCTCCCTTCGCTTTACTTCACCGTGTGGACATCGGGGAGCGGCGAAATCCTTGAGAATCCGCCAGCAGTGGTCTTGGAAGACTACAAGGCCGGACGGGGCCGCCCGGCCACCGGGCCCGATTTCAACTTGAACCCGGAGCGCTGGCGAGCACTGCAACATGCGGCAAAGCTGACCTGGCTCCAGGAGTGGGACCTCTTGTGCAAGCATGCGCGAACGAAGGCGGAGCGCTCGGTGCGCCAGTCGGAGCGAATGCGCGAACATGTCGAGCGTGCCGTGAGCGCAACTCAGAGGCAGCACCTCCTGCGCACCACCCAAGGCCAGGCCCGCATCGCGCGCCTGGAGGGCGAGCAAGCCATCCATGAGAAACAGGACCTTGCCGACGACGAAGACTTCTATCGCTCACTGCGGGAGGTGCTGCAGCAACCGTTGCTGCGCCTGGACAGCGTAGGCGCCGTCTTTGTTTCGCAGGACGCGCCTTTCAACCGATGACCGAGGCTAAACAGGAGGCCGACGTGATGGATCAACCGCTGCGCCAGGACCGTCACTGGATGGATGTCCCGGCCGAAGGCGCCAGCGAACTGCAATTGCGCCTCAAGGCCGTGTGGGATGCGATGCAGAGCGGGCCAAAGGGCGCACGCCATGTCGACCTTTTCGCTCTCGTGCGGCATTGGGGATTGTGGCGTTCCGCCTTGGGTGACGACCGATGGTGGCCCATGCCATTCGTCGCACCCTGGCCGGATGCAGAGGCCTGGAGGGAAGCAGGATTCGATGCCTACGAGTCTGCGATGGCCCTGGAAGTGCGAGCACAACCAGTCCTATTGCCTTGGCTGGGCGCTCAGGCGGACCTCTTGTCGGATGCCTTCAAGGGCCTGCCTTCGCGCAGGGACCTGACTGTCCGGGCCGACCCAGTGGTGCAGCGCCGCCTCGGCGTGACCAGTTACACCGGCATGGGCCAGCGCGAAGCGCTCCGTGCCCTGATCCAATTGCCGGCCGATGTGGCCCTCATCGCCAATTTGCCAACAGGCAGCGGCAAATCCTTGCTGGCACAGATGCCGCCACTTTTGGAAGGTGCCGGCCACGTCTCGCTGGTGATCGTGCCAACGGTGGCCCTGGCCATCGATCAAGCCAGGCGCATGGCAGAGTTGTTGCAAAGATTGGATGGCAGTTGGCAGCCGACGCCCTTGGCCTACCACGGAGGTCTAAAGCGTGAGGAGAGAGCAAAGGTCCACCGTGCGATCCGTGACGGAACGCAGCGCGCGCTCTTCACTTCTCCTGAAAGTGCGACAGGCGTACTGCGCGACTCGCTGGAGTTCGCAGCGAAGGCCGGACGCCTCACCCACGTGATCGTGGACGAAGCCCATTTGGTCGCCACATGGGGGCAAGGCTTTCGACCGGAATTCCAATTGCTGCCTGCACTCGTTCGGCATCTGCGCGATCTGAGTCGCGGGGCGGGTCGCAGCATCCGATTGGTTCTGGCCTCCGGTACGTTGTCGCCCCCGACTGTCAGCACCTTGCAGAAGCTATTTGGACCGGCCTCTAACACGCAGGTGGTTTCGGCGGTGCACTTGCGGCCAGAACCGCGCTATGCAATCCACCATTGCGCACACGAGACCGAGCGCAGACAACTCGTCGTTGAGGTCCTGAAAAGGGCGCCGCGGCCGTTTATCTTGTACGTGACCCGTCCCGACATTGCCAGCGAGTTTGAGGACCTGCTGCGCGACAACGGATTTGGGCGCATCGAGCGTTTCACAGGAGACACAGGTCCGTCCGAGCGCGAATACCTGCTCAAGGAATGGGCGCACAACCGCATCGACGGGATGGTGGCCACCTCGGCCTTTGGGTTAGGCGTGGACAAGGCCGATGTTCGTACGATCGTGCATGCCACCCTGCCGGAGTCCTTGGATCGCTTCTACCAGGAGGTCGGCCGTAGCGGCCGCGATGGCCGGGCTTCTGCCAGTCTGCTACTTTTCACGAACGCAGACATCAAAGCGGCCACCGAGATGGCTGGAAACTCACTGATCAGCAACGACTTGGCCTTCGAGCGATGGGAGAACATGATTGCCCATCCGGTCAGTCAGGATCTCGAGAGGAGCCTAGTGTGGGTTGATCTGCGTCGCAAGCGCGCGGAGATTTCTGTCGATTCGCCGACCAATCGAGACTGGAACTTGCGCACGCTGAACCTCATGACATCGGCTGGGTTGCTCGAATTGGAGGGCTTAAGGTCGAAACCACCGGAGGTCCTAGAAGACCTAGCGGACGTGGAGACGGTCGCCGAACCTCTTTACGCAGCGGTTGGGATCCGGGACCTGCGTCATCGGCAGCGTACTCACTTTGACACTCGCATGGATGCAGCACGCAAGGTTTCATTCCGGGCATCCGACCTCGGCGTCTCGACCATGGTTCGCGTAGCAAGGGGCCAAGAGGAGATCTCAAAGGCCCTGAGCAAGCTCTACACGCTCAACCAGACCAATGCCTTTGCGCCAGTTTCTTCGTGTTGCGGCGGATGTGCCGAGCATTGGCCGGTTCGCGCAGATAGCACCTATTACTCACCGCCCCAGGTCTACCGCATTGATCGCTTTGACCCTCGGCCGGTAAGTCGACGCCCTTTCAACATCGACGGCATCGGCGGCGGGCGGACGCATCTGCTGACCCATCGCCACGCTCATGCCCGAGCACCGGGCTATGTCGCGCTGGTCTCCGCGCTCATCAGTCAACTCAACCCCCACACGGTGATCGCCGCTAAGGCTGGCGACTGGTTCGACGTCGCGATGGAACGTGTGCATGCACTGAACATGGCGACTTTCGTGGACATCCTGGACGAACGTCGCGCGAGTTCTCTCGACGGCGGCCAAGGTGAGGTGCGCATTGTGATGTGGCCTTCCCGCCCCATCACCCTGAAAGAGCGGGATGCGTTGTTGCACTCGCCAAGCGCGTTGACCGTGCTGCTGATTCCAGCGGATCTGTCCGATCCCAGTCGCCCCGATCGCGCGTGGGCCGGAGTCATGCCTCATATCCGTGAAGCGCAAGTTCTAGAGGAATTCAACCGATGACGGTTCTGAACCTGACCAGTGACGGGTTGCCTGGCATTCTGATGGTGCTGCACCACACGGTGTTGGCAACCTCCAAGCCTGTCCCGCGCACGGCTCTGTTGGAGGCAGTCGCTCCAACGGCAGCCCTCCAGGAATCCGACCCGGGCAGGATGGCGCGTGTCACCTTGAATCGCTGGATCGAATTGGGCCTGTTCCAGGAAAAGGACGGCGAGATCACGGCCAGCGCGCGTCCCCCTAGGAAGCTCAGCGGGCCCGCGCTCACCGCGTTCACTCGCCGCGAAGTGTGCCGCCTGTCCATGTCGGGAGACAACACCCCCGACCTCTGGGCCATTGGCAGCGCGAAATCAGCCGACCTGACCCGGGGCTTGGCGTGGATGCTGGCGCAGAATGCCTTCGAGACCCGTCTGAGCGAACTCGAAGCGCTGGAAGCGCAGCAAGTCTCCAATGAGGCACTGCGTCTGCTGCAAAACGACACCCGCCAGAATGGGCTTCGACATTGGGCCGACTTCCTGGGCTTCAGTCGAGGTCTGGGCGGCGACATCGATCCCACCGTAGCTGTTCGCGATGCGATCCCGGAGATTCTTTCTCCGGGGCAAGACATGCAGGCGGTTGACTTTGTCGACCGACTCGCGGAAGTGCTGCCGGTAATCGATCGTGGACGCTGGCAAAAGGCTGTGCTTCAGGAAGTTAACGCCGACGCACTCGCGCCCCTGGCACCGGGGCAGTTATCCACCGCCATATCACGTGCATTGCTGGGCTTGCGCGCGGGAGGCGAACTCCTGCTGCAGAACCGGGCGGACGTCGGGGCATCCATTTCCTTGACCGGTTTCAGCGGGCCGCGACCTGACCTGACTTTCCAATGGATCACTCGACCGTAGTGGGGCCGAATCATGAGTGAACTCATCAGTTACTGGCCCAGCGCCGATCATGTGCGGGAGTGCCTTCGCACCGAAGCCGAAACCATTGACGACGCGTTGCTCCTGGCGGTCCATGAGCCCGTATCGTTGCGCAAACGTGCGGCCCATACGGGTTTGGAGACCGAGGCCAACGAGCGGGACTTGCTCGACGCATTGATGCGCCCGTCCGACGACGGCAGTGCGGTACTGGTTGCCATCACCGGTGCGTCAGGCGTGGGCAAGTCACACATGGTGAAGTGGTTGGGGGCGCAGTTGCTGCGACATCCGCAACGCGATCGGCTGGTGATCGTAACCATTCCCAAGACCGCCAGTCTTCGCCAGGTGGTCGAGCGCATGCTGGAGCCATTGGGCGGCGAGGCCTATGCCACGATCAAGCGGGATCTCAATCGCGCCGTCGACGCCATGGAGGAGAATCGGGCCGCGGAGTTGCTTGCGGCCACGCTGGGCGAAGAGTTGGAGTCTTATGCGCGCAATCTCCAGGAGGCCGTGCAAGCCAATCGTGTTGCACGGGATCAGGTCGCGCGCATCAACGTTGCCCGAAAGGTCCGTACGATCGTGCGTGACGCGCAGGTGCGCGACAGTTGGCTTCAGACTGTCCTGATCCGGATCATCCGTTCGAGCCTGGAGGGCACCGGTGATCCCGATGATCGACGCTTCCATGCGGGAGACCTCGAACCGCCATCGGACGCCCCCATCAACGATTTTCCCCAAGAAACCAACGGCGCGCTGAACCTCTTGGCCCGCAACGACGGTGCCGACCGAGGACGCGCCGCCGAAATCCTTCAGGAAGTTCTCGATCCAGCACTGCGCAGCGTTTTCGGGTTCACCGAGACCTTCAGGTGTTGGCGCCGGCCGAAAATTGACCCACCTGTGAGGGTTGTGCCGGTTCAAATTTGACCCGGGTGTTCAGCCTACCCTGCTGCTTTTTTAAGCGGCGGGGGTATGAGGAT
>NZ_JBBKZS010000057.1:0-7896 GCF_037889955.1 Variovorax robiniae | reverse complement strand
GAAAGGGGGAACGAGCTACAGTTATCCACAGTCGGCGTTCACGATGCCGGCCTCCGTCCCCGGGTCAAAGTTCAACCGGCAGGGTGGGTCAGAATTCAACCGGCGCCGACAGGTGGACCTTCGGTTGTTGGTGCTGGCCTCGCAATATGCTCCCATAGGCATATCGATGCAACGATCATGTGCGCGATGCATGCCGCCGCAAGGCCCGTAGAGGCCTCTACGGCGGGCGATTGCGATTCGGCGGGCGCAGGTAGCTCCGAGGCCGATTGCGCGGCCCACAGGCCCGTATTGGCATGGCCTACGGGACCTGCGCAATGGGCGCGGCAAAATTGCGCACCTCGACCTTAGAGGCCGCTCCCGCCTCCCCACAATCATGAAAGTCATTGCCCTGCTGGCGCCTCTCAGCCTGCTCGCCGCATGCGCGACGACCCACGATCCGGCCGCGCTGAAGGTGCGGCAGATCGACCCGCCGGGGGCTAGCAGCCCCTGCAAGTTCATCGGCGTGGTGGAGGTGACGGGTAGCGTTACCTACTGGAGCATGGCCGAGGCGAAGCGGGACGTGCTCGCTCTCACTCGCAATGAGGTTGCGCGCCGGGGCGGCAATGCCTACGTGCCCACGGCAACGTTTGTCGAGAGGGGGCTTAGCCCGGCATCCGCTCAGGCGGATGCCTATGCATGTCCATAGGCATCGGGCGTCGGATCGGGGGGCGCTACTGCCCAGGCATGGCCCTCCGCCGCAGGGCGAGTTCGGCAGTGCCGGCGGCTCTCATGAATGCGTCTTCGTGCTCGGCAGCCGGGCGCCATCGGTATCCGGTTTCGCCTGCCTGCTCGGCGATCAGCACGGTGCCGTTGAAGTCGGGCGCATCGCCCAGCACGGCGATGATGAAGCCGCCCATGCAGCCGAGGCCACAATCGGTGCATGCGGGGTTGACTGCCGTGCGCAGGGCGGCCATGGCTGTCTCGATACATGCCGCCTCCGGCAGGGCAGTCCACGGCGCAACGGACTCGACGAGCAGGCGCTGGCCGTTGTCATTGCACCGAGTCCGGATTGAGCAACCCATCCCATGAGGTGCCGCGCTCGGCGACGAGCCCGAGCGCTTGCGCGGCGTCCTTCTTGCCCGGCTCCGGCGGCTGCGCGGGCGCCGCCACCTCGGTCCAGCCGCAGCGCGAGCGGAGCCAGAAAACGGCCGCTTTGGTGTCGGGGCGCTTGGGATGCGTGGCCGCTTTGAACAGGCTCTGCGCGACCATCGCGCCGGCCCGGACGTGCCCGAGGCGGACCTCGTCGCCATAAGCCCGTCGAAGCGTCGGCTCCGAAAGGGAAAGCAGGGCGGCAACGTCTGCCACTCGCACGCCGCAGCCAATCAGCATCGCTACTCGGCGCGCGATGGCCTCATCGCGTTGATGCGCGGGCCTGCCGGGTCTGCGGCTGGCCGTGGCCTTCGGTTTTGCTGAGGTCATCGCGATCCTTCATCAAACGGCGGCCGATATGCAGCGGTCGCAGGGCCGATTTTGCGCGCCAGGGCTTCTCTAGATGCGCGCGCGCGGGGGGAAAAAAAATCTGCGCGAGCGGGCAAGGCGGGGGTTAATCCTTCACGCAATTTTGCTGGCAACCGGCCCCCGCCTGGAGGCGAGCGGCCCGGCTCTGACTGAGGCCTATTGTCTCGGCCTGCCCCAGAACTGCAGCGACCTGTACGGATCGGCTTCTCGGAGAACTCCGGTCCGCGTTGTCTCGCAGAGGGCTCTCACATCCTTTGCGACGCCATCGAGCCCAGGGTAGATGACAGACGCCCGGATGCCGAACTTCGCGAGTTGCCACTGCATATGGTCCTTCGCCTTGGCATTGAACACGATCCGGTGAGTGGCATCGTCGTCGATGGCGACGCGAAAGTCGGGCTGCAGCGTGAAGACGCCTTCCTGATTCACAAACCGCTTGTCAGAGTGATCCGGCTGGATGCCCATGATCTGTTCAGCCTTCTTGAAGGGTTCGTCGTGATGAGCCCCGACTTGCCAATGCGTTTGATCACGAACGTAGACCGCGCCGCCCGACTCGGGCTTGGACTCGCAGGCGAAATACAGGGCGACGAGCGGGTTAATTGTCCAGTCGAGCAGGCGGGTGGGCACGCCATAGTGCTGTGCCAAGCAAAGCCACTCAAGCTCGGAGCGCGGCAAGATGGTGAGAAAGGGCATCGCGCGGCGCTTGAACTCCCTGAGAAGTTCCACTTCGTATCGCTCGCGTCTCTCTTCCAAGGTCCCGCCCGGCAGCTTCTCAAGACCAAAGACAGGATCAACGTCCAGTCGCCCCAGTGAAGGAATGAGTTGGTAGCTCGGGTCGGCGACGCCACGATAGATGCGCGTATGCGAACTCCGCAGTTCAACCTCTTCGAGATACTTGGGCAAGGTTGAAACCTGAAACTCTTTCATGCACGAGCCTTTCTCTTTCTGGACGGCGCTGATTGTCGGGGGTTCTCGTCGAATCGAATGGAAAGCCGGTCCGCCAAGTTGGACCGGTCCGCCGCCGGTCCGCCGGGTCGCGACCCAAAGGTCATGGGTAAACACCCTTCGGCCGCTCCGCCGAAGGTGTTATCCCTATAGGGTGGCGGACCGGCGACGGCAGACCGGTGACGCTGAATCTTTGGGAGGGGAAGGCTTCGAACAGCCAGCCAGAACGGCAACAATGAGGAGGGCGATCGCAGCAAGAGTTTTGCGGTGCATGTAAGCATGGGCAGGTCTGATGCGTCAGCATCATAGAGAAGCCCGTAAGCGGGCTCGCATGGCCGCACGGCGGCCAAACGCATCTGTCTTTCAGGTCGGAAAACGCCCATCATCGAGTGGATGACGACAGCGATCTGAGCACTGCAAGCTGCGGAGTTGATTGACAGGTCTCGGGCTATCAAGCGCACTCGGCGGAGTCACCGCATCGATGCCCTAGCGCTGCCCCAACCGCAGGAGGGAAAATGAGCGATCTGCAGCCCGGTCCCGCGCCTTATGAGGCTGGCGAGCATGCGGCGGAGAAGCCCCCGCCCGCGAAGAAATTCAAATACCACGCCTTCCTCAGCTACAGCCACCGGGACATTCAGGTGGTGAAGGCGATCCAGGAGTTCCTGGAGGACTACGCGCTGCCCACGAGCGTCGGCACACCCACGACACGCATCCAAGTCTATCGAGACACGACCGACATCCGCACCGGCAATCTGGGTGACCAGTTGAACGGCGCGTTGCTGGAGTCGGCGTGCTTGGTAGTCTGCGTGTCGCCGGCGGCGCTGCGGTCGCACTGGGTGAATGATGAGGTAGCGGCATTCCGCGCCGTCAGGCCGGAAGCGACCATCCCCGTGCTATTGGAGGGCGGGCCATCCGACGTGGCGGCGCTGCTGGGGTACGAGAGCCGCTATGCCGATCTGACGCAGCACCGGCCCGGTGCCACGCGGTTCAAGACGCGCGAGCAGCTCGAACTCGTGCGCGTGCTCGCCCAAGTGGCCGGCCGCGACGTGCGCACGCTTGTGCCCTGGCATGAAGAGCGCCGCAAGCGACGCTTGGCGACCGCGCTGGCCGGCGGACTTATCGTCACGCTGCTGCTGGCGGGGGCGGGGGGCGGCTACCTACTGCAGCGGCAGGCAGCGCAGGTCTCAGCGGCCAATGCCCGGGCGCAGCAAGCCAAGGCAGTGCAGGAGGCGGACCGCGCCCAGCACGAAGCGGAGCAGCGGGCCGAGGCAGTGGCTCGCAAGCAGGGGGACGGCGCGCTCGCGTCGCTGAGCAGCAACTTCTTCGCCCAAGCGGCCGTGGGCCTGGCGCGGCTGGATACTTCGGCTGCCTCGCTCGACGGGGGGCGCTACGCGCAACCAGCGCGCTTCCTGCTGCCGCGGCTGATGACGTTCAGTGAAGCCGCGGCGTCGGTGGGTCGGGGACGGGTGGTCCGTTGGGGCGACAGCAACCTGGTCCGCGGGCCGAAGGGCGAGCTTCGGGAGATCCCCGGCGCGGTGCTGGAGCAGGTATGGTTTTCGCCGCAAGGCACAGAAGTGTTGGCGGTAGACGTGGCCCATCGCGTGTCGCGGATAGCTTGGCCGACGATGACGGTGCGCGGCCCGCATGCGCTGGGCGCCGTGCGGGTGGATTCGGTGGCGTGGGCCGCCAACGGCCAGGTCTCGTTACGGGCGACGGAGATCTGGCTGGCCAGCGACGAAGATACGAAGGATGCCCAGATGGACGGCGACACTGTGCGCATCGACCTGGATGCCGACGCCAAGCCGCTGCCGCATGTGAAGATCCCGGTCGATGCAGGCGGGAATGACCGCGTTGCAGGCGCATCGCGACGGCCCATTGCGGAGCGCACTACGGTTCGACTGGAATTCCCGCGGCTGCGCGACGAGCGATCCTTTTGGCGCGCAGCCGAGTCCCGGCTCCCGGATGACAAGCGGACCATCGTGCCGATGGCCGTGCGTGATCCACCGCCGTTTCCGGCCCTCAACATGGGGGAATTGAAGGGCGATGCCGCCGAGCGACGGGATTTCTTAGCCCGCTCAATGAATACCGATTCGCTGACGAGCGGGGTTGCGATGGTGGACGGGCATCACATTGCGCTGGCAGCCAGCGTCACCGGTAACCAGGGAGCGGCCTTCATGGCCTGCAAGTTCGATCCCGTTACGCGGGTAGCAGCCTGGTGCCACGTCGAAGACGTGACGGCCACCGTGCGGCCGTACTTCTCGCCCGACTATCGGTTCATGCTGCTCACTATGACCGAGGTCCAGGAAGACGCCTTCCGGCTGCTGGACCTCCCCGCTGGCGGCGCACGGTGCAAGGTCTCGGCGCATCCCGCCGAGCGAGCGCTGGAGGCGGCATTCGACCCCACCGGATCCCGGCTGGCTGTGCTTACGCGCGACGGCGAGATATGGGTCTACGACGTGCGCAAGCAGCCCTGTGAGGCCACGGTGGCCTCGCGGTTCGCCCTGCCCGATAGGGGGAGCAGCGGCGGTGTCGTCGCGTTCGCAGGTCCGGATACCCTCGTCTGGCTGACCGACGGCCCCTACGTCCATGCCTTCGATGCGACGTCGGGGCTGGTGAAATGGTCGCAGGAAGGCAAGGCATCTCGCCGCGGCAATGAAACGCGGTCCGTCAACGTGTCGCCGGACGGGCGACTTTTCGCCACCGCCATCGGCGGCATGGTCGAGTTGCGCTCGGCGCTCACAGGCGTGGCGCTGTCGGGGGCGTTTTCCGTGTTCAGGACGGCAACGGGCGCCGCGGGCCGCGGGGCCGTCTGCGAGGTAGCCGTGGATGACTACGGGGCCGTCCGAGTCGACTTCGACCGTGAACTCCTGTGCTCGCCCGAGGCGGCACCCCAACTCCGTAAGGGGCGCGGCGCCTGGACGCGGCTGGCACCGGACGACCCCGCGCTGGGGTTCGGGCTGGCGATGGAGCTCTGGCGCCGTACTGCTATCAGCGACGACGACGGCAAGTCGCCCGTGCCGCTGGGTAGGCTATTGGCGGCGGGCCCTCGGTAGTCGAATGGTTGGTTCTAGCCTTAGAACGAGCACTATATGCCCACTGCCAGCAACTAACCCCTGGGCCGCGTGGCTTTCAATCGAGCGCCGGCTCCGCGCGGAGCGGTCTTGCGCCCGGCGTCCAAAGCGCCGACCAGGAGCGTCCGGGTGCCTTCATGCGATTTCTTTTCTTCGCTGAGCTGCCGCAACGAATCTTCGAGTCGTTGCTGTAGCGCCGAGCCTTCCGATTGCGCCTGCGCCAGCAGGCTCGCCTGGAGGGTGAGTTGATCGCGAAGATCTCGCTCGACCTGCTGGGCGGCGTGCTGCGTCTCGCGCAGCATCCGGCGGCCGGCCTCCAGCGTCTGCGCCGCTGCTTCTTCACTGCGCAAGCGCTGCTGTTGCTCCCGGGCCAAGCCGGCTTCAAGTTGCTTCGAGGCCTGGCGGGCACGGTCGACCTCCTCATGCGAGTGGCGTTCCAGGGCGACGTGGCGTTCCCGCTCCGCCTTGACATCCTTGTCCCGCTCGGCCAGCGCCGCCGCCTGCTCCTGCCGCAGCACTTCCTTGCTGGCGTGAGATTCCTGGAGGAGGGCGTTGAGCCGGGCGATCTCTTGTTCGGACACGGCCCGCATCCGTGCGACCTCGGCAGTCTGTTCGGCCAGCTGTCGCTCCAGGGTCTCGCGCGCCTGCTGCGAGGAGGCCAGCGCCGCGTCCAAGCTCGCCCGGGCTTGTTCTAAGGCCGCTTCTCGCTGCGCCAGGCCGGCTTGGCCAGCCGCCAGCACAGTGCCGGCTTCATCGAGCACCGCCCGGGCGCTCTCGAGTTCCTGCCGCTGCACGTCATCGGCCTCGCGCCGCGCCGTCTCCCACAGGAGCCGGGCCGCATTCCGCACGCTCACCGGCACGCCGTCCGCATCATTGCCGGCCGCCAGGTTGGCCGCCGGATTGATCCCTCCTGCGATCCGTTGTCCGAGCGAAGAAAACCATTTCTCGAGCATCGGACTGACGGTATTTGGCGAGCCGCGCCCGATCTTGAGCCGCACGCGCTCGATGGTGGGCCGCAGCCCCTCGGCCAGGAGCGCGTCCGCGGCCCCGAAGACATCCTCGATCTGGATGCCTCTGGATGATCGGATTTCCCGAACTTCATTCATTTTGAACCTCGCAACTTCAGGCGAACGACCGCCCTTCCCTCAAATATTTACCCTCGATAAGGGATTGATATTGGCTCGACTGAGATCGCGGAAGGAGCCAGGGAAAGGGTGGCGCGCACCTTGAACGGATAGACTCATACTCGAATCGCCGAAAGGAACTCCGATGTCTGGGGTGTACGCCGACGATTCACGTGCAAAGCCTCAGAGTGGGTTGGCAATGAACTCCCCGACCCATCAGGTCAGCTGGTGGGCAAACTGGCCGACCGCTTGGCCGCAGCTTCTCGTGGCGAGCGCAGTGATGCCATGGTCGGGATAGTGCGCGAGAGCGTCGATGGCCTCGTAAGCGTTGTCCAAAATGGAACAGTTCTGTACGGGAGCGGCAGGCGATTTTTGCCCTGATCCTTGTAGGGGAGGGCATGGCGGCGTATGATTGCTAGCACTGCGAAGGAGTGACAGCAAATGCCCACGCTCACAATCCGCGACTTTCCCGAAACGGCGCACGCGGCGCTGAAGATCCTGGCCGCCCGCAGGGGAGGGCGCCGCAGTGTCGAGGGCTTCGCTCGCAACGTCCTAGTCGAGGTGGCCACGAGGCAGTCGTCATCGACTCCAGGCTTTGGCGACCAGCTCGTCGCGATCGGTCGGCAGTTGCACTCCGATCTCGCGGCGGCCGGCGAGCGCCTCAGCAACGAGGATGTCGACGCGCTGTTCAAACGCTCGGACGAAAGCGTCGAGCCGGCGAGCTTTGAATGATCCTGCTCGATACGAACGTCGTCTCCGAACTGATAAAGCCGCAGCCCGCTCAGAAGGTGGTGGACTGGTTCAACCTGCAGGCACCGACCGACCTGTGCATCTGCGCCACCACCGTGATGGAGATGCTCTCTGGCGTCTCGCGCATGCCGGTGGGACAGAACCGCACGCGCGTAGATCAGGCCGTCAACGCCATCATCCCGCGATTCGAAGTCCTTCCGTTCGACGAGTTCGCGGCGCGGTCATACGCCCAGTTGACGGAGCGAGCATTGGGGGCAGGGTACAACGTTACGATCGGCGACGGACAGATCGCGGCGGTTGCGCACTCCACCGGCATCACTACCGTAGCCACTCGCGACACGGGGCCATTCCTCGCGATGGGCCTGACTGTCGTCGACCCGTTTGTGTGACCTGGCTCTATATTACTCAGCAGTCCGTAATATAGGCGACAGATGGCATCTGGAAGAACGATCGCACGAGTCGCCGGTTCTTCTGCATATTGCGCAGCTGTTGCTCGACTCGAATAGCCAGCT
>NZ_JBBKZS010000056.1:0-8810 GCF_037889955.1 Variovorax robiniae | reverse complement strand
CCGCAGGTGACTCCGGCCAATGCCGGCGCCGCCTACACCCTCACAGCTCGATGGCTGGGGTGGAGGAATTTACGTGTCGATGGGTGGGGGAGTTTGGGTGTCGTTCGGGGTTCAAGGTCGAGATCCTCGCGCGAGACGATCAGAGCAGCCCGGATCGCCAATCCAACCTGGCGGCCGAGCTCATCAACAAGGAAAACATCGATCTGATGCTGGCGCAGGTAGCGATCGGCCCGAACGCTTCCCAGCAGTGCGAACTCAACGGAGTGCCCTGCCTCTCTACCGTGGGCCCCTGGCAGGCATGGATGTTTCCCCTGAAGGGCGATCCGGCCAAGGGCTTCAAGAGCGTCTTCCATTTCTTCTGGGGTCTCGAAGACATCGCCGACGTCTACCTCGACATCTGGCAAGGCGTGCCGTCGAACAAGGTGATCGGCGCTGCGTTCAGCAACGATGTGCCGGGGAACGCCATGGGTGACATGAAGCTCGGCATGCTGGCCGCGTTCGCCAAGGCCGGCTACAAGATCGTCGACATTGGCCGGTTCCCGGTCGGTGCGGACGACTTCTCGTCGTACATCCAGGCGTTCAAGAAGGAGAACGTCGAGATCGTGACGGGCCTCTTCAATCCTCCTGAATGGGCGTCGTTCGTCAAGCAGTCTGCGCAGATGGGCTTCAAGCCGAAGGCCGCCACGGTCGCTAAGGCGCTGCTGTTTCCAGGCGGAGTTGCCGCTCTTGGCCCACGCGCCGATGGCATGTCGACGGAAATCTGGTGGACGCCGGCCTATCCGTTCAAGTCCAGCCTGACCGGCCAGACCGCGACGCAGCTCGCGAACGCCTACAGAGCCGCCGCCAAGCGCGAGTGGACCCAGCCCATGGGCGTCGTGCACGCACTGTTCGAAGCAGGCATTCAGGCCCTCAAGGCGAGCGGCGACCCGAAGGATCCCATCAAGGTCGCCAACGCGCTGCGTGTGATGAAGCACGACACGATCATCGGCAAGCTCGACTTCACCTCCAGCGGCATCAAGAACGTGTCGAAGATGCGTGTGGTAGGCGGTCAGTGGCGCATTCTCAACGGCGGCAAACCCGAACTTTTCATCACCAACAACAAGACCGCGCCCGAGATCCCGGTCCAGCGCAAGTTCGAACTCCTGGCACTCGCCTGACAGGGAAGACGATGCTGCTCGAACTTCGCGACACCCGCAAACGCTACGGGGACATGGTGGTCATCCCCAAGCTCTCGCTCTCCGTCGAGGAAGGCGAATTCATCGGCGTCATTGGCCCGAATGGCGCCGGAAAAAGCACCATGTTCGGGTTGATCTCCGGCAGCACGCCTTGCGACAGCGGCAGCGTCTTTCTGGATGGCAAGGACGTCACCGCTTTCGATGCCGCCGAACGTTGCAGGGCGGGCATCGGCCGCACCTTCCAGATCCCACAACCCTTCGAGGGGATGACGGCCTACGAGAACGCACTGGTGGCGGCCACCTTCGGAAACGGTCAGCACGGCCATGGCGCACAGGCTTCCGCTGTCGAAGCGATCCAGCGGTGCGGGCTCGAGGCGGTGGCCAACAAGCTGGCGGGCACGTTGACGCTGCTCCAGCGCAAGCGGCTCGAATTGGCGAGAGCGATTGCCACGCGACCGCGCTTGTTATTGCTCGACGAAGTGGCAGGCGGGTTGACGGACGCCGAGATGCAGCAATTGCTGCAGTTGATCGTGACGATTCATCAGAGCGGCGTGACCGTGTTGTGGATCGAGCATCTCGTTCGCACGCTCGTATCCGCTGCCGACCGGCTTGTCGTGCTTGCGAGCGGCGCAGTGATCTGTGATGGCGACCCCAAAGCCGTCATGGCAGACCAGACGGTGCGGACACCTACCTGGGATCGGACATCGAGGAGGAACTCGACCATGCTGCGCACTGATCGACTCGACGCCTTCTATGGACTGTTCCAGGCCCTGTTCGGCTTCACGTTCCACGTGGCGCCGGGCGAAACCGTTGCATTGATCGGATCCAACGGCGCCGGCAAATCCACGTTGCTGCGCTCGATCGTTGGATCCGTCCGGACGCGCCACGACGGAGTGCTGTTGAACGACCAAGCCATCGGCGGCGATCCGGAGCGCAAGCAACTCAACTGTGGCATCGCGCTCGTTCCCGAGGGCCGTCGACTGTTTCCGAGCTTGACCGTCCTCGAGAACCTCCAGCTTGCAGCGCGCAACGGCCGCACCGGCCCTTGGTCGATCGAACGCCTGATGCGGGAGTTTCCAGTAATGCAAGCGTTTCAGCATCGGCCTGCCACTGCGTTGTCGGGCGGGCAGCAGCAACTGGTGGCGCTTTCGCGGGCGCTGGTATGCAACCCGACGTACTTGCTGTGCGACGAGATCTCGCTTGGCCTCTCGCCGGTAGCGGTCAACGAGGTCTATGACCTCTTGGGACGCGCCCGCAACGACGGGCTTGCGGTGGTATTGGTTGAACAGAACGTCAAGCGCGCATTGACGGAGTCCGATCGGTATTACTGCATTCAAAAAGGGCGGGTGGTCCTGGAAGGGTCATCCGATTCGGCCGACCAGGCGCAAGTGGCGCAAGCCTACTTCGGGATCTGACATGGAAACTCTCATTGAAACGTTGCTCGGCGGCCTGATGCTCGGGGCCCTGTATGCCCTGTTCGGGCTTGGCCTGAGCCTGAGCCTCGGCGTGATGAAGATGATCAATATCGCGCACGGTGACCTCATCGTCCTGGGAGCCTACCTGTGCGGCACGGTGATGCAGTTGGCTGGCATCGGTCCGTTCATCTCGCTTGTTGCAGTGGTGCCTTTGATGTTCGTCATCGGCTATGTCCTGCAACGGGTGCTTCTCAATCGCGTCGTTGGCAAGGGCACGTTGTCGCCGCTTCTTCTCACGTTCGGCCTGTCGATCGTGCTGCAGAACGTGCTGCAGGAGACGTACACCGCAGACACGCGCAGCCTGCAAGCTGGTGATCTTTCGCTTCGCGGCTTTGACATCGCGGGCGTCTCGATCGGGTTGTTGCCGCTCGTCTCGACGCTCATCAGCGTGGTGATCTTCGCAGGCACCAACTGGTTGATCGGCCATTCGCATCTCGGCCGCCAGGCGCGTGCTGTAGCAGACGATCCCGGGACCGCGCGTCTGGTGGGGGTAGACGATCGCAACTTCTTTGCGCTCGTGACCGGATTCATTCTGGCCGTCATCGCGCTGGCGGCCGTCATGTACGGGATCCGGACGCCCTTCTCTCCGACGGCGGGGCCAGAACGCTTGCTGTACTCGTTCGAGGCGGTCGTCCTCGGCGGGCTCGGTAATGTCTGGGGCACTTTCATCGGGGGCCTGATCATCGGTGTCGCACAGCTGTTTGGGGCCAAGGTCTCCTCCGGGCTCGGACCGTTTTTCGGTCATCTTGTTTTTCTGATCGCGCTGCTGGCGCGGCCGCAGGGCTTGCTTGGAAAGGCACAGCGATGAACTCGGTCACTACTTTGCAATCCCCGATGTCCGTGCGCACAAAAGTCAGCGGTGCGGCAGCGGCCATCGCAGTCTTGCTGTTGTGCGGGGTCCTGGCGGCTGTGCCCTGGTTCACGAACTTTGCGACACAGCGTTTGATGGTGGAAATCTTCACCGTGTTCGCAATCGCTCTTGCGTGGAATTTGCTGTCTGGCTACGGCGGCCTAGTGGTCGTCGGCCATCAAATGTTCGTTGGCGTGGGTGCGTACGCGCTGTTCGCACTGTCGAACAGGCTTGAACTCAATCCCTGGCTGATGCTGCCTCTGGCAGCGATCGCCACAGGCCTTTTTGCCGCCGTGAGCGCATTCCCGATGTTCCGACTCAGCGGCGCGCACTTCGCCGTCGGTACGTGGGTGCTTGCCGAGATGCTGCGGATTCTGACGTTGAACAACGAATGGCTCGGTGCCGGCGGCGGCATGCCACTGGAGGTGTTGAGCAGCTTCGACCGTTGGACCCGCAACGCCGGCGTCTACTGGGCCGCGTTGGTGGTCGGCGCTGGGACGCTTGTCATTGCCCGCACCATTCTGCGGGGCAGGCTTGGCCTGGCGCTCATGAGCGTGCGCGACTCCGAGGCCGCAGCTGCCGCATCCGGGGTGTCGATCCGGCGGTCGAAGCTCGCCTTGTGGGTCATCGCCGGCTCGCTCACGGGGCTGGCGGGCGCCGTGGCCTACATGAACACCTTGCAGGTCACACCGGACGCCACGTTCTCGCTCAACTGGGCGGCGGCAGCGATTTTCATCGCAGTGCTCGGCGGCATCGGGACGCTGGAAGGGCCGATCCTCGGCACGCTTCTCTACTTCCTCCTGCGCGAGAGCTTCGCTTCATACGGTTCCTGGTACTTCATCGGACTGGGCTCGCTCGCGATCGTCACGATGGTGTTCGCTCCCGGCGGCGCCTGGAGCCTGATCACGCGCAAGTGGCCGATCGATCCGTTCGGCGTGCGGCGCGACATGCCGCGCAAATGATTTCACTATCACGACTCCAAGGAAAACCAATGTCCGAAACTGCATTCAAGATCGCCGTTGTGCAAGCGGCCCCTGTCTTTCTGGACGCCACGGCTTCCACTGAAAAGGCCATCGGCCTGATCATCGAGGCGGGAGCGAACGGCGCGAAGTTGCTCGCCTTTCCCGAAGTGTTCATACCCGGCTACCCGTGGTGGCTTTGGCTCGGTACGCCAGCCTGGGGCATGCAGTTCGTGTCGCGCTACCACGCCAATTCATTGCGCGCGGATGGACCGGAACTCGCGTCCATCGCGGCGGCTGCTGCCAAGGCGAACATCAACGTGGTGCTCGGTTTCTCGGAAATCGATGGCGGGTCGCTCTACATCAGCCAGGCAATGATCAGCGACAAAGGCGAGATGGTCTTCAAGCGCCGCAAGCTCAAGCCCACGCACGTGGAACGTACCCTTTTCGGCGAGGGCGACGGCTCCGATTTTCAGGTGGTCGACAGCAGCGTCGGGCGCCTGGGCGCGCTCTGCTGTGCCGAGCACATCCAGCCATTGTCGAAGTACGCGATGTACTCGATGCACGAGCAAGTCCATGTGGCTTCATGGCCGTCGTTCACGCTGTATCGCGGCACCGCCTATGCGCTGGGACATGAGGTGAACCTCTCCGCGAGCCAGATCTACGCGCTCGAAGGCGGCTGCTTCGTCTTGCATGCCAGTGCCATCACGGGACAGGACATGTTCGACGTCATGTGCGATACACCTGAGAAGGCGCTGCTGCTGAATGCTGATGGCGGCAAGCCCGGTGGCGGGTATTCGATGATTTTTGGCCCCGATGGTCAACCGTTGGTGGATCACATGCCGCAGGATCAGGAAGGCATTCTTTACGCGGACATTGACCTGTCCGCGATTGCTGTCGCCAAGGCGGCCTACGATCCGTCGGGGCACTACGCGCGTGGCGACGTGGTGAGATTGATGGTCAATCGCAGCCCGCGGCGCACCAGTATCGATTTCGGAGAAGGCGTCACAGAAGGTGCGCCGTGGACGGAGGCGAAGGTCGATTGAAAAAAATGCCTGGCGCGCGACCATGTCGCATGAATTCACTGTGCGTGACTTCCCGTTTCCTAAGGGAGAGATTCTTGCCGGCGTTGCGCGTTGCATATACGGTACTTGGTCGTCCGGACGGCAAACCCGTCCTTGCCTTGCATGGCACCGGGGCGAACTGGAAAAGCCTCTTGGCGAAAGAATTTGGCGTGCGACTATTCGCCTGCGGTGAGAGCCGGCCACGTAAATCTAAACACGCCGCAAAGCGGATAGGCTGCTTTCGGCGATGCGCCCACCATTGCATTGCGAATGATGTCCAGCAGGAAGTTGACTGTTCCATTCGATTCGTTCTCGTCGACATAGACATTGATGAGCCCGCGTCGAGGGCGTCGTGCTGACGTTTCATGCGGGCGCCCGCATGCCGCACGACGAGCCAAACCTGGAAATGACATAACCCGAGGGCCGGTCACGTCTGGATTGCTGTGGCGCGCGCCGGTTTGTCCGACGTTCCGACGTTCGTCGATAGCCGCGCGTGCATTCAGGGGCTCTCCGAAGATGGGGGAACACCCTGTTCGAATTGGGTTAGAAAGAGGGCTTCAATCGAGCTTGATTCCCGCAGCCTTGATGATCGCCCCCAGCTTTGTGGTGTCGTCCTTGATGGTCTGAGTAAACTGCTCGGGACTGCTGGCGACCACGTCCATGCCCATTGCCCCGAGCTTCTCGGAGGTTTCGGGCAACTTGAGGATGCGCGTGATCTCGCCGTTGAGCTTGGCAACAATCGCGCGGTCGGTGCCCGCAGGCGCGACGAAACCGATCCAGGTGACCATGTTCATGCCGGGCAGTCCCGACTCCGCCAAGGTGGGGACGTCCGGCAGCGACGGCGAGCGCCTCGCGCTGGTGACCGCCAGCGGCCTGACCTTCCCGGATTTCACGAATGCGATCGCCGGACCGAGCGCATCAAAGATCACCGGCACCTGTCCGCTCATCACGTCTGTCATGGCCGGGCCGCTGCCTTTGTACGGGATGGCGACCATGTCGACCTTCGCTGCCAACTTGAAAGCCTCGCCTGCCACCTGGGCCGGAAGGGCCCCGTGGGCGTAGGCCAGCTTTCCGTCGCGCGACTTCGCCAAGCCGATCAGATCCTTGACGCTGCGCGCTTCCACGGAGGGATGCACCGCCAGCACCATTGGCATGGAGATCGCCAGCGAAACCGGCGCGAAGCCGTTCACCGGGTCGTACGGCAGCTTGGCATTGAGACTCTGGTTCATCGCGAGCGTGGAGTCGATCGGCAGGAAAAGCGTGTAGCCGTCAGGCGCTGAGCGCGCGGCCATCTCCGCGCCGATCAGCGTGTTGCCGCCGGGGCGGTTATCCACCGTGACAGGCACGTTCCAGCGCTCAGAAAGCTTCACCGCCACGATGCGGGCCACAGTGTCCGTGCCGCCGCCGGGCGGGAAGGGCACGATGATGCGAATCGGACGCTCGGGAAAAGTGTCTGCGGGACTGGCCGCAGCCGCTGCCAAGGAAACGGCGAGCAGGCACATCAAGAGTTTTTGGAAAAGTTTCATGAAGGACTCCTTATCGACCCAATCGGGAACCACGCAGCTGAAGCTGACAGCCGCTTCTATGGCGCCGGTCCCTTGGTACTCGCCATCGGCCAAAAATCCGGACCTGGAGCAATACATTACTTTTCAAATATTCATGTGTCAAGATAAGGAATTACCCTCGTCGGCGGAGACTGGGCCGCCTGGGCGTCAGCCCGTGAGAGCCTGAGGGGCATGCCTCCGAACGCAACGAATATGCATTTCGCAGTTGGGAGCGCAGCACTTGGCCGGCGCTCAACAAAAAGCCCAGCGGCAGAGGCGACTGATCGTCTTTGTAGATCGCGCCCATACGTCCGGTCTCACTCAACTCGACGCACCTCTCGTCATACGCGGCCCTCGTGCAGCCAGAACAGACAGTTGGAGCGCGTGAGTTGGGCTCGCGCGACTACCTTAGAGGCCCTCGGCGGACATTTCCTGATCGCATTCCCGCCTCCGTTTTCGCCCGACGTCGATCCGGAGGAGTACTTGTAGGCCTGCCTCAAGCACCAGGGCTTGGCGAACTCTTGCGCCAGCGACCGCGCTGCGTTCCGCGGCGCGTTCGGCGTCGAAGGTTCTGAGACAGGCATCCTGAAGGCGCAGGGGGTGTGGGGGGAGCCACCGCACGATCTGAATCTGCGCAAGGAAATTCTTCGGCTGCGCGGGCGTGTGCCCCCTGTGGCGCCGTCCTGCACGATCATTTGGACGCGTACGTCGGCGACGAGCGGCACACGGCCAAGGCTCACGTCGCTCATCAAGCGATGCACAACGGGCACTGTGTGCGTTGGTGGTGCTGTCAACGAGTGCTTCGGCGCAAGCAGTGCGGCTGAGGAGCCAGACGCCGCAAGCCGGCGCAAACGCCCTGACGAGTGTTGCGTCTCAGGCATCAATACGTCCAAATAATGCACTTCTCTCGAGGTGATCCCCGCCGCAAACTTCGGACCCAGAACTGCCGCCACCTGCTGCAGTCAAGAGAAGGAGACCGAAGTGGATGCCAAGCGAGATGAGCTGAAAGCCTGGATCGGGCGCAGCGAGACGGTGCACGACACCGTCAACCCAACCCCCGTCGTCGCGCTCACCGCGACGCTGGACCATCCGGCGAGCCCGGTTGTCGCCGGCACGAGCCTGCCGCCCCTGTGGCACTGGCTCTACTTCCTGCCGATGCATCGGCAGAGCGAGATTGGCGCGGATGGCCATGCGAAGCGCGGCGGCTTCCTCCCGCCGGTGCCGCTGCCCCGGCGCATGTGGGCCGGCAGCCAGTTCGAGTTCCGCTCGCCGATCCGCGTCGGCGACCGGGTCGCGCGCACTTCGACGATCGACGACGTCACCACCAAGGAAGGCCGAACCGGCAAGCTGGTGTTCGTGAAGGTGCGGCATGAGGTCCGGTGCAACGAGGCTGCCGAGCCCGCCCTGGTCGAGTTCCACGACATCGTCTATCGCGAAGCCCAGGGGCCGAACGATGTGGCGCCGCCTCCCCAGGCCGCACCCGTGGAGGCGCCCTGGCGTCGGCAGATCGTGCCGGACGATGTGTTGCTGTTCCGCTATTCGGCGCTCACTTTCAATGGCCACCGCATCCACTACGACCGCCAGTACGTCACGCAGGTCGAGGGCTATCCAGGGCTGATTGTTCATGGCCCTTTGATTGCCACGCTGCTGATGGACCTGCTGCGCCGCCAACTGCCCGATGCAGAGGTCGCGAGCTTCCGCTTCAAGGCGGTTCGTCCGACCTTCGACCTGAACGCGTTCCAC
>NZ_JBBKZS010000055.1:0-8938 GCF_037889955.1 Variovorax robiniae | reverse complement strand
CGAGGTCTTGGAGCGCATTGCGTTCCTGACTGATCTTGGCATCGATCGGCATCTGGGCGATCTCAATGACGTGCTGGTGCGCCGCTACGCTCGGCGCATGGCCGGACGGCCGCCGTCGGTCAGCGCTAGGATCAAGGAGCCGGCGCGCACGCTCGAGCTGAGTTGCTTCCTGCGCTACTGCTTGCTCACCGCGACCGATCAGATCATCTTCATGTTTCAGCGCCGCGTGGCTGACCTGTGGCGGCAATGCGCCGAAGGTGTTGCGGCGCTTGATTGGGCGCAGCAGTACCAGCAACTGCTTCAGCAGATCTCCGATCTCACAGCCGATGACGCCGTGCCGGATGCCGAGCTTCGTGCGAGCCTGCGCAATCTTGTTGCCGCCAGTCGTGCTCAGCGCCCGCCGAGTCGGGCATCGGTCATCCGGCAGCGACTCATCGACGCCATTGCCCCTGTGCGCTCGCTGCTCGCGGGCGTGAGTCGCCTGCCTTGGCAGGCCACCGGGGGACATCCAGTGCTCGATGCGTTGGACAGGCTGCGGGCCGCGTACGCCGGCGGCACCAGGCGACTTCCTGCCGAGGTCGCGGCGTTGCGCCTGGGGCCCGCCTGGCGCGAAGCCATTGCCGACCCTGACCGCGAGCGCGCCTTCAAGGCGATGGAGGTCGCCACCCTCCTCGCGCTACGCCGCGCGGTGCGCAATGGCTCGGTCTGGATCGAGCATTCACTGAGCTTCCGCGGCCGGGAGCAGCTGTTTCTTCCTGACGAGCGCTGGAATTCAGAAGCGCGGCGCCACTACGCCAGGCTGCAATTGCCAGCCAAAGCGAGCGAGTTCCTTGCGCCATTGCTCGAGCGCGTACGCGCCGGCGTCGAGGCAGTGGTGGCGGCCACGCGCACTGGTGATCTGCGCGTCGACGACGAGTTGCACCTGGCGGCATTGGCCGCCGATGCTGAGGATCCCGAGGTCACGCGACTTCGTGCCCAACTCGATCGGCGTATCGGCGAGGTGCAACTGCCCGAGGCCATCCTCGCTGTCGACGCCGAGGTGCGCTTCAGCTGGATCATGCTCGGACGCGAGCCAAGGACGGGCCAGGAACTGCTGATGACCTATGCCGGCATCCTGGCGCACGGCACCAGCCTCTCGGCGGCCGAGTGCGCGCGCATGATCCCGCAGTTGTCGGCCGCCAGCATCCGTCAGGCCATGCGCTGGGCCGGTGACGAGCGTCGACTGGCACAGGCTTGCCAAGCAGTCCTTGAATTCATGCAGCGCCACCCGATCGCCGCGACCTGGGGCCGGACCGATCTTGCCTCCTCGGACATGATGAGCCTGGAGACGAGTCGGCGTGTGTGGCAAGCACGTCAGGACCCAAGGCGTCAGACGGCATCCGTCGGTGTCTACAGTCACGTGCAGGACCGCTGGGGAATCTTCCACGCCCAGCCGATCGTGCTCAACGAAAGACAGGCTGGCGCCGCCATCGAGGGCGTCATTCGACAGGAGCGTATCGAGACGGCCCAACTCGCCGTGGATACGCACGGCTTCACCGACTTCGCGATGGGGCTGTCTCGACTATTGGGCTTCGACCTGTGCCCACGGCTGAAGGAGCTCAAGCAACGCCACCTGTTCTTGCCCAAGGACATGAAGGTCCCCGGCGAAATCGCCGCGGTGTGTCAGGCCAGCGTGGACACCGCTTTGATTGAAGCCCATTGGGACACTCTCGTGCACCTCGCCGCATCGGTGATGTCAGGCCATGCCAGCGCGATGACCGCATTGGCCAGATTCGGATCGGCCGCACGGGGAGACCCGATCTATGACGCAGGCGTCCAGTTGGGCAAGCTGCTGCGGACGGCGTTTCTGGCCGACTACTTCGTCAATGCTGGCTTTCGTCGCGAGCTGCGACGGGTCGTCAACCGCGGCGAGGCGGTCAACGCGCTCAAGCGCGCGATCTACACCGGCCGCGTCGCGCCGGCGCAAGCCCGGCGTGCCGACGAGATGCAGGCCGTTGCCGATGCGTTGAGCCTGTTGGCCAACATCGTGATGGCCTGGAACACGACGCAGATGCAGGCGGTGCTGGATCGGTGGGCCAATAGGCGTCAGATCGTGCCGCCGGCACTCACCGGGCGCATTGCGCCGACGCGGCTGGAGGCCATCAACCTGCGGGGCGTGTTCCGCTTCCCGGTCGAGCGCTATGCCGCGCAACTTCTACCGTCACAAACTGCAGGGAAAACAAGAGCCAGCGGCTGATATCAGCTCAGAGTTGGCGCGCCCTGGGAGGCCGTGAGAGGGGTAACAGAAACTCGTGAAACGACAACGACTTGCGAGCGGCACTCTTCGGAAACCCGCGCCAATCCTCAGCGCTCGAACCGTCACTTTTTGCACCGAAAACAAACGCACCCCTGTATGCGCGACATTCATGACCCAGGAGACCATGTCGAAGTAACCGACGAGCGCGCTGAGTTCGACCACCGTGCGCTGCCCGAATCGCGACTCGACGGCCGCATAGGTGGGCTGGCTTACGCCGTTGTTTTGCAGGAGTTCAAGCGTGAAGTCGAGCACGATCTGTTCATCTTCCGCCAGCGGCGTGGCGCGGCGGCCAAGACGCAGGCCCTCGATCGCATCGGCACTCACGCCGGCTTTGACCGCCAGCGTGCCGTGCAGCAGCCATTCGAATTGATTGCCGACGTGGCGCGCGACCGCGCAGGTCACCAGTTCGCGCAAGCGTGTATCGATCGCGCTGTCGAAGCGCAGGTATTCGCCGAGCGTACCGATGCGGTCCATCAGCGCGGGGCTCTGCAGCAGCGGGATGAACGGGCCCAACACAGCCTTGCGGGGACCGTCGATCAAGGATTGCGCAGCGGCGCGCTGCGCGTTTGTCATCGACTCCGCAGCCGGCATGGGCAGCCGCTCGGCCCAAGGCTGCGTGTGACCTTGCTCAATCATGTCAGAGGCTCCTGTTAACCATGTTTGAAACTGTGCAAGAAGGCTTGCGCGCCAGCCACACGGCGCTCCCCATCAGTGCCGCGGCGCCCACCGTCAATGCGATGAAAAGATCGCCGAAGCTCTCGGACTTGCCGCTCAGCATGGAGGACAACACAGGCCCGCCCATCTGTCCTACCGCGAAGGCGGCCGTCATGCGGCCGAGCATGCGCGTCGGGTCGCCAACACTGCTCGCCTTGGCTTCCTGCATGCCGGCCATCGTCGCCACCATGAACGTGCCGCCGACCAGCAGTGCAGCTGCAAGCACGGAAAGTGCCGAAAGATGCAGCACCGGCAACAGGCAGCCGAACGCCATCAGCACATGGCTGCCTGCCAGCACGCGCCGCCTCGGCACACCGCCCAGGGCCGCGCCGGCGAACACGGTCGACAGCGCCGCCGCGGCGCCGAACACGGGCCAAGCTGCGCCAAAGACCGCAGGATCGTCGACCACTGCGCGGGCGAGTACCGGCAAAAACGTCGCCGGCAGGATGTAGCCGAATCCGAGAACGCCATAGCTCACCACGAGCCCCCACGGGACGGACTCGGGCGAAGAGGTGGGCATTGCGGCAGAAGAACCGTCCGCTGCTGCCCCCTGCCCTGGCGCCTCGCGGGGCATCAACACCGCGACAAGCGCCAGCCCGACGAGCGCCAGTGCGCCGAGTTGAAGCCACAAGCGATCGGCCAAGACGCCGGCTACCCCCGCGCGCCAGCAATACAGCCCTGCAAGCGCGATGCCCGCGCCGACGCCCGCGTAGAGAACACCCGCGCCAGCCGGCCGATCAAGCCGCGCAAGCCAACCCAGGCACCAGACGCTGGTGCTCACCAGTGCCCACGCGCTCGCCACGCCGGCGACGAAGCGCAGCAGCAGCCAGATCGCGACAGACCCGCTCCAGCCCATCGCCGCCGTCGACAGCACGATCACCGCCAGCGAAGAAAGCCCGATGCGCTGCGGCGTGAGCGGTAGTCGCGCCGCTGTGAGCGCGCCCAGCAAATAGCCCGCGTAGTTCGCCGCCGCGAGCCAACCACCGGCGCCCACGTCGACGGTGCCGGCCCGGACCATCAGCGGCAGCATCGGCGTGAACGCAAAGCGGCCGATGCCCATGGCGATCGCCAACGCCAACATTCCGGCGGTGCACACTGCGACAGCGGTAGGCGGTCTGGACGCTGCGAAGGAGGGAATCGACATGGGTCGTCATTGGACGCAGAATGTGCAGCATCCACAAATGAATTATTCAGAACAACCATTCTTCGTATGAGAACGATCGACCTCGACTCGCTCGAAATTTTTCGCACGGTCGTGGCCGAGGGCGGCGTGATCCGTGCGGCGGACAAGCTCAATCGAGTGCAGTCGAACGTCACGACCCGTATCCAGCAACTCGAAGAGCGACTGGGCCACAAGCTCTTCCATCGGCACGGTCGCACGCTTGCACTTGCGCCTGCCGGGCACAAGCTCCTGCCTTATGCCGAGCGCCTGTTGCGTTTGGCCGACGAGGCGGAGAACGAATTGCGCGGTGATCTCCCGCTCGGCACCTTCAGGCTGGGCTCGCTCGAGAGCACGGCCGGCAGTCGGCTGGCGCCGGTGCTGTCGCGCTTCCACAAGCTTTATCCCAGGGTGGTTGTCGAGCTTGTCACTGGCACGTCCGGCGCATTGGTGAAACGGGTGAATGCCTTCGACATCGAAGCCGCCTTCGTGTCCGAACCATTCGCCGAGGCGGGGCTCGAAACGCTGCCCGTGTTCGAGGAAGAACTGGTGCTGGTCACCGCGCGCAGCGTGAACTCGGTGACCCGTCCCGTCGACCTTGCCGATGCGACGCTGATCGCGTTTGCACAGGGCTGTTCATACCGTCGCGTGCTCGAGCAATGGCTTGGCAAGGCCGGCGTTTCGCCATCTCGGTCGCTGGAGTTTTCTTCCTACCAGGCGATGATTGCCTGTGTCGCTGCTGGCACAGGGTTTGCGATCGTGCCGGTGTCCGTCCTCAAGGCGCTGCGCGCCACGACCGATGTACGCCAGCATTCGCTGCCCGAGCGCATGCGCGCGAATCGAACGCACCTGGTGTGGCAAGGCGCGCCGTCGGTGGCATTGGCCCGGCTGATCGAGATGCTTGGAAAGTCCTAGCCTGCCTCGGACAATGAAGGGCTACTTGCGCCGCGCCTCCTGCAGAGGCCGCCACATCACCTTGCCGCTGCCCCTCTTTGGCAATGCCATCGAGAGACTTCACGCTGCGCGGGATGTTCGAGCCCGCTATGTTCTCGCGGCGCCAGTCCGTGATGGGGTAAGCGTCCTTCAGATGCAGATCTACGGTCGTCCAAAGCTGGCCTTGCGTGACAACGACTTGAAGCCGACGACGTGTGCGCAGAGTGCCTGAGGCCCGATCCGGTTGATTGACCGATGGCTTCTTTGTGTTCACCGTGAAAGGGCGATTACTCCAGGCCGGCCTGCACCTGACCAGGTATCGCGGCGATGGACCAAGTGCCCGGGGTGGCTCCAGACGCAGTTGATAAAGGGGCGCGCAAGCGGTACCGGGGTCGATGGTCATGCCGACTCCTAGAAGCGGCCTTGACCGTCGCCAGTGTGATCATGCACCCAGCGAACAGCCTGTTGCTCGGCGTGCCGCAAGGCCTCCGTCGAAGACGCATAGGCATCGCTGTCCTGCGGCAATTCCACTTGCTGAACGCCTTCATTACCGCGGAGGTACAGCACCCGAGGTCGAAATGTTTCGTCGTCCACCCGGTATGCGGCGCACATGAAGTCATGCCCGCGATAGTGAAACGGCTGCGTCACGTATGGGTGCATGATTCATCCTTGCTAGGTCGCTTGGCAAACCGACTCGGCTGACACGCCAATTGCCGTTCTGGACGGCAAAGGATTCTTGCTGTGACTCAAAACGTCGCACTCGTCACTGGCCTCGAAGAAGGCCGTGTGGTGGCCGCCACCGATTCGATCGCGCGCTATCGGGGCAGCCATTTGCCGCAAGACCTTAACGGGCATCGCGTCTCCTTTGAAATTGGCGCGCGAGAAAAGTATCCGCCCTCGGCGCTCGGGGTTCAAGTCGTGAACAGCATTCACTGTGAGTAGTCCTCATGCGCTGCCGCTACTTGAAGTCGAAAAAGTCGGAGGCTTGCGGCGCCCAGTCGTACAGCCACGTTTCGCTGAGCGTCTCGGACCCGCCTCTCAAGAAAACACGGATCGTGATCGTCACATTTGGCTTGTCAGGCACGACATCGAACATGACGCGAGCACCACGAACCGATGCTAGCGGCCGAGCTGAAGTGATTTCCACGCGTCCGCTCGATGCGGTGATTACTGGCTCGACGTCCATCGATTTCCAATCGAGCAGCGGAAGCTTGCCCCAGGTGAAGTCCAGCACGAAGCGCTGAGAAAAGTACTTGCGTTTCTGCCCCACGATGCCTCCGATACCTATGCGGGTTGCGACACACCTGGCCATGGGAGGCTGGCGCGGAGGGTCCGCTCCCCAGAACAGCCTGTAAGCGAACAACGCCTCGCGGTGGGATTGCAACGCGTCCCTCGGATTCCAGAACGCAACGATGTTGTCGAAGGTCTCGTCGGCGGTCGGAATCTGCACGAGCATGACCGCTCCCTCCCCCCATGGGCTTTTCGGCTCGACCCATAAGGAGGGGCGTCGTTCGTAAAAGACGCCGTCATCCTGATAGTGGTCAAAATCACGGTCTCGCTGAAGCAGGCCGAATCCCTTGAGGTCCCTGTCAAAGAACGAGTTGACGCTCGTCACTGGCGGGTTGATGAGCGGACGCCAAATCCACTCGTCGTTGCCAGTGTGCAGGGCTAGCCCATCAGAGTCATGGATTTCCGGGCGCCAGTCAGTGGCCTTGCGACGGTCGTTTTCCCCGGACAGGAACATGCTCGTACACGGCGCGATGCCAACGCGCTCTATCGCAACCCGTGGATACAGCGCAAGGTCCACATCCATGACCAAGCTGTCCCCCGGGGTGATGGCAAAGCGGTAAGCCCCACAAACGCTTGGCGAATCAAGCAGCGCATGTACGACGACCGTCGATGCGCTTACGGCAGGCTGCTCAACGAAGAAATCTGTGAAGTCAGGGAACTCTTCCTCACGAGGCAATCCCGTGTTGATCGCGAGTCCACGCGCCGACAGGCCGTACTGTCCCTCTTTGCCCACAGCACGAAAATAGCTGGCGCCGAGAAAGGCAGCGACATCGCCTGCGAAGTTGTTGGAGGCGGCGTGAATGCGAAAGCCCGCGAATCCCAAGTCACGCGGCTGAGCATGACGTGCGAGCCCGCTGCTGCCGTAGTCGAACATGGCCGGGTCGTATGCGAGTTGCTGCGCCTGTCCCTGGGTGACCTCGAACATCCGCACGGCACGCCGGTAAAACAATCCCAGGTGAAACAGGCTGATTCGAAAATTCAGCAAACGGTCTCGCCACAACTCTCGCTCAGGCTTGAAGGTTATGGCTTGGTAGCTGTCCCAATCGAGCGCCGTAATCTCGGGCGGCAAGGATCGCCCATGCGGCGCGTAAGGCGCTTGTGCCAGTTCGCGCGCCCTCCCCTTGAGCCAAGCAAAGTCAAAGGATTGGGCGCGGCCAATGGTCTGCAGTCCTGCAGCGCGCGCGGCGTGCGAGAGCGCGCCGGTGCCGTGAATCGCCGATGCAGCAGCACAGCCTAGAAAGTGCCGTCTGAGCATGGACCTTGGCCCGTGCTGATTTCGTCGAGTGCCGTGCAGGCACTCTCACTAGAGTCTTGCGCGCTGGCCGCTTCCCTTCGAACAGTGACACGGAGTGCGCAGTGCAGATCGCAGTCTCCTGACAGGGCCGTTGGGTTTGCCATGGCGCAAGTTAGGTTCTCTTCTCAGGCGCCACCCGTAGGAGTTCAAAATTCGTGGGTGTCAGCGGGACGCCAAAGCGTCGCGACCAGATGTCTTTTGATATTGCGATGATCGCGAATCCATGCCAGAGCGCGCCCAAGGGGCTGCGGCCGCCCCCTCTCCCTCGGTGCTGGAGCGTGGTGGCTCCGGCGACGGCATGGGCACACGCATGGGACAACGCATCCAGCTGTCCAGCAGACGCATGACCCGATTCATCGGCCAGGTACTGGGCTTCGAGGCTGCAGGTCAGCGGCAGCCTGCAATGACGATCACCGACGTGGACGTCGCGCGCGTGCTGGAGGACGTGCTCGACGACTCGCGCACCGCTTACCCCGGCATGACCATCGTTCACGACGTCCCGGGAAGCTTGGGCATGCCGGCGGACGCAGACCGGTTGGCACAATTGTTTTCGATCTCATCAGCAACGCGCGGCTCCATGGCATTCCGGGCGAACCCGTTGCAGCGTCGCTGACGAACGCAAAGGCGCCGTCGAGCTGGAGGTGCGCAATCGCGCTGAGCCCGTTGATTGGAGGACTGACCGCGAGGCGACGGTGACAAGCTCATCGGACGATGACTGCCTGCGCTTTCAGGGTCTGGCCAGGCAGAAGTCAAAGAACGCATCCAGCTGCGTCGACTTGTCAAAGAAGGCGTCTGCGCCGGCTTCAATGCACGCGTTGCGGGTTTCCTCGTTGACGTAGTTGGTGAGAACAACCACGCGCTGACCAACGAATCTCCCGTTGCACCACCGCACAACTTCCAACCCGGTCCCCTCCTTGAGGAAGAAGTCGACGACGACCAGATCCCACTTGCCCTTGTGTCCAGCCAGCCATTCAATCGCCTCCTGAGCGGATTCCGCGGTGGCCATTACGCTTGCCGAGCCGAGTTCTGCCAATGCCGGGATGAGGTTCTCCCGGATCTTGAGGTTGTCTTCCACCAGAAAAACAGCGAGTGACATGGATTGAATTCGCAGGTCGTGACCGCAAGATGGACTTAACGCAAGGCCCCGAACGACACCCAAACTCCCCCACCCATCGACACGTAAATTCCTCCACCCCAGCCATCGAGCTGTGAGGGTGTAGGCGGCGCCGGCATTGGCCGGAGTCACCTGCGG
>NZ_JBBKZS010000054.1:0-8981 GCF_037889955.1 Variovorax robiniae | reverse complement strand
GCTGGCTATTCGAGTCGAGCAACAGCTGCGCAATATGCAGAAGAACCGGCGACTCGTGCGATCGTTCTTCCAGATGCCATCTGTCGCCTATATTACGGACTGCTGAGTAAATGCGACGCAGCAATTCGATCGCTTGGGCAAGGCTCGGGACCCTCGCTCTCAGCGAGGTGCATGCTTATTGCCAAGAGGGAGCCTTGGACGTTGAAGCTGTGGACTCGCATCTTGAATCCGAGTACCGGCCTGCTGGCCGCATGATGTGTCTTTGCTGAAGGGTGCAGGTCGTCGTCGGCGGGCGCGTGCCTGGCTCTGACGGGGGTCATGGCGAGGCTGTGCCGTAGTTGTCGAGATCTTTTCGTCGGTCTGCACGCGCATTGCGGATCCTCTGTCGCGATCTGGGCAGCTGGCTCTGGCTCCCCCAGCGTGGAGGCCAAGACGCATCGAAGTGCTGAACCAACCCGTTGGGCGCCCTACTTCTTGTTTCGCGTTGCGCGCTCTCGGTAAGAAGTGCGCTGCGCAGGAGCGGCGTGACTTTGATTCAGCGCAAATTGGAGCGAGTTCTAGGTGGCCAGATGGCAGCATGCGGCAACTCAGACGGATTGAAGTGACACAGCCGCGCGGATCTGCACCAGCACGTCCTTGGCACTGGCCGGGGTCGGCGTGCCGGGGCCATAGATGCCCTTGACGCCGGCCTCGTACAGGAACTCGTAGTCCTGCTGCGGGATTACTCCGCCGACGAGCACGATGCGTTGGCCATATTCATCTGCCCTGTCGCATGCTCAGGCGACGTCGCGCAATTCGCGACGCAGGATCTTGCCCACGGTGGATTTGGGCAGCGCTTCGACGAAAGACACATGCCGCGGCACCTTGTATCCGGTGAGCAGCCCACGGCAATGGTCGACCACATCCTGCTGCGCCAGCGTCGCACCCGCCTGGGCCACGACGAAGAGCCGAAGCGCCTCGCCGGTCTTCTCGTCGGGCACGCCGATGCAGGCGCACTCGGCGACGCCAGGGCATGCCGTTGCCACGGCTTCGATCTCGTTCGGATAGACGTTGAAGCCCGAGACGATGATCATGTCCTTGATGCGGTCCACGATCTTGAGGAACCCGCGCTCGTCGAAGACACCGACGTCGCCGGTGCGGAAGTAGCCGTCGGGCGTGAAGGCCGTGGCGCTCGATTCCGGGCGCTGCCAGTAGCCGCTCATGACCTGGGGCCCGCTGGCGCAGATTTCGCCGGACTGGCCCAGCGCGACCTCGTTGCCCGCCTCATCGATCAACTTGATGTCCGTGGACGGCAGTGGCAGCCCGGTCGTGCCGGAGAACTCGCTGATGAAGGGCGGGTTGATGGACAGGATCGGGCTGGTTTCCGACAGGCCGTAACCCTCCAGGATCAGGCGCCCCGTCACTTCCTTCCAACGCGCGGACGTGGCCGGGATCACCGCCGCTCCGCCGCCGATCGACAGGCGCAGGCTGGAGAAATCGACCTCCTTGAGTCGCGGATGCGCGGCCAGGCCCGAATACAGGGTGTTCACGCCGGTGAAGACCGTGAGGCGCGACTGTTTGAAGACGTCGATGAGTCCGTCGATGTTGCGCGGATTGGCCACCAGCCAGTTCTCGGCACCGACCGAGAAGTAGCTGATGAGATTCACCATCAGCGCGAAGATGTGATACAGCGGCAAGGCCGTCACCACCACCTCTTCGCCGGGCCGGATGCTGTCGGCCATGAGGGCCTTGAACTGCTCGGTGTTGGCCACCAGGTTGCGATGCGAAAGGCAAGCCCCCTTCGACACGCCCGTGGTGCCGCCGGTGTACTGCAGGAACAGCAGGTCGTCTCCGGTGATCAACGGCGCGCTGTAGTCCGTAGGCTGGCCCTCCTCCAGGATGTCCGACAGCGGCAGCACGCTCGGCAGGCGCGCGTCGCGGGCGGGACCGACAAGGCATGTGGCCAGGCCATCGCCCGGGCTGACGGTGATGATGTGATCGAGGTTCGTTTCGCCGATCACTTCGGCGAGGGTCGCGGTGGACCCGTCGTACACCACGATGGTCCTGACGCCGGCATCGTTGAGTTGATGGGCCAGTTCCCGGGCGGTATAGAGCGGGTTCACGTTGACCTGCACCGCGCCAAGGCGGGCGATACCAAGGAAGACGATCGGGAAGGCGGCCAGGTTGGGCATCATGACCGCGACACGGTCGCCCTTGCCGACCTTCAGTTCACGCTGCAGGAAGGCGGCGAAGCGTGCCGAGAGCCGGTCGACGTCATGAAAGCTCAGGCTCTGGCCGAACGAGCGAAAGGCGGTCTTGTCGGCGTACCGGGCCATGGCCTGCTCGAGCAGCGCCACGATCGAACCGTGGGCATCGGCATTGATTTGCGGGGGCACGTTGCCGTACGAATGGAGCCAGGGTCTCTGCGTCATGTTTCTTGTTCCGAATGTTCGTGCTGGGGGTGTCCGCAAGAGGGCTCCTGCGGTGGCGGCGCATCGATGACGGCGCCGGAAGTGATGCTCTCGCAGGCGTCCCCGGCCCGCATGCCAAATGACGACACCCATTTAGCATTTGGTGCCAGCGTTGAGATCCATGGCATCGGCAGGCCAGCGTGTCACGCCGTCGCATCCCCGTTTGCCATGACAAGCGGGACATGGCGTCAAATGAGATGTGCCTTCGCAATCCGATTTGTAGCTTCGAGCGAGCCCGCCTCAACTCCAGGATCAAACCGCGCAGGGCATTGACCGCTCTCACAGCCGGTGCGCGCCTCTGTGCCGGTCTACAACCGGTGGAGTTCGAACTACCGCGCGACCAACAATCTGGCGCGCGCTAGGAGGCGATCACGTGTCGTGCGTTGGCGCTCGGGGCGGTGGGCAAGGCGGTCAGTCATGCGGGCAGACGAAGCTGCATTTGGCGATGCTGCGCGGCGTTGCACTTTCGCCAATTTCAGACCGCCGACTGCCGATGCCCAAGGGCCGGGCGCAAGTCAAGGCACTCGCGGTGCAGTTCAATGTCTCAACTGTCGAATTCAGGCCCGGCGTGAATAGCGAAATGCGTGTCGCGACTTGCGAAGCGCCGGATGGGGCCGATCCCTACAGTTGATGCATCCCTTCCAAACCGATCCAGAAGACATCCCCCATGGCAAAAGCAGTGCGTCAGTACGAGGCCGGCGGGCCCGAAGTCCTTCGCTACGAGGACGTCGAAGTCGGCAATCCCGGCCCGGGCCAGGTCCGCCTGCGCCATGTGGCGGTGGGCCTCAACTATGCCGACACCTACTTCCGCAACGGCACCTATGCCGTGCCCATGCCGAGCGGGATGGGCGTGGAGGCGGCCGGCGTTGTCGTGGCGATCGGCGAAGGCGTGACCAACGTGGCCGTCGGCGACCGCGTCACCTACACCGGCTTCATCAACACGCTGGGCGCCTACAGCACCGAGCGCCTGATCCCCGCCGCCCCGCTGATCCGCCTGCCGGAAGGCATCTCCTACGAGACCGCCGCCGCCATGACGATGCGCGGCCTGACCAGCGCCTACCTGATGCGCCGCATCTATCCCTTCAAGCAGGGCGACACCCTGCTGCTGCATGCGGCAGCAGGCGGCGTGGGCCTGATCGTCTCGCAGTGGGCGAAGCTGCTGGGCATCACCGTCATTGGCACGGTCTCCACGCCCGAGAAGGCCGAGATCGCCCTCGCGCACGGCTGCACCCACACGATCAACTACAGCCACGAGGACGTCGCAAAGCGCGTGCGCGAACTCACCGACGGCGTCGGCGTGAACGTGGTGTTCGACAGCGTCGGCAAGAGCACCTACATGGGCTCGCTGGATTCGCTGAAGCGTCGCGGCCTGCTGGTCAACGTGGGCGCGGCCAGCGGTCCCATCCCCCCGCTGGAGCCGCAACTGTTAGCCATCAAGGGATCGCTCTTCATGACGCGCCCGGCCCTGGCCGACTACATCGCGGACCCGGCCGAGAAGGCGGAACTGGCCGCGGAAGTCTTCGGCCATGTCGCCGAGGGCCGCATCAAGATCGAAATCAACCAGCACTACGCCCTGTGCGACGCCGTGCAGGCGCACCGCGACCTGGAGTCGCGCAAGACCACCGGCTCGTCGATCTTCGTGATCTGACGCACCACACAACACAAGGAGACAAGACATGAACGCAACCATCCAGGCCGATACGGCCCCCGCCGCCCCCGCCATCATCTCGGCCGCCGCCCTCAAGACCTCCATCAAGGTCGAGCAGCTCACCTGCACCATCGGTGCAGAACTGTCCAACGTCGACCTCGGCGCCGATTCCCGCGATCCCGAGACGGTCGCCGAGATCCGCGGCCTGCTGCTCAAGCACCGCGTGCTCTTCTTCCGCGACCAGGACATCACGCGCGCCGAACACGTGGCCTTCGCCCGCCATTTCGGCGACCTGGAGGACCACCCGGTGGCCGGCAGCGACCCGGACCACCCCGGCCTGGTGCGCATCTACAAGTCCCCCGAGACGCCCAACGACCGCTACGAGAACGCCTTCCACACCGACGCCACCTGGCGCGAGAAGCCGCCGTTCGGCTGCGTGCTGCGCTGCGTGGAATGCCCGCCGGTCGGCGGCGACACCATCTGGGTCAACATGGTCGAGGCCTACAACCGCCTGCCGGAAGACGTCAAGCAGAAGATCGCGAGCCTGCGCGCCCGCCACAGCATCGAGGCCAGCTTCGGCGCCGCCATGCCGATCGAGAAGCGCCTGGCACTCCACGCCCAGTTCCCCGATGCCGAGCACCCCGTGGTGCGCACCCATCCGGAAACCAACGAGAAGGTTCTTTTCGTCAACGCCTTCACGACACACTTCACCAACTTCCACACGCCGGAGCACGTGCGCTTCGGCCAGGACTACACCTCGGCCGGCCGCGACTTGCTGGGCTACCTGATCGAGCAGGCGGCCGTTCCCGAGTACCAGGTGCGCTTCCGCTGGAAGAAGAACAGCATGGCCATGTGGGACAACCGCAGCACGCAGCACTACGCGGTCATGGACTACCCGCCCTGCCACCGAAAGATGGAACGCGCCGGCATTGTTGGCGAAGCGACGTTCTGAACCCGGCCCACCTATCAACTATTTCCAAGAGGTCTTCAAATGAACTTTCTCGACGGCTCGCTCTACCCAGAAAACCAGCAACCCCTGATCATCACGGCCGCCCCTTACGCGCCGTCGTGGGTGCCCTCCGACTTCCCCGAGGACATCCCCGTCACGATCGAGCAGCAGATCCAGAAGGCGGTCGACTGCTACAACGCCGGCGCCACCGTGCTGCACCTGCACGTGCGTGAACTCGACGGCAAGGGCAGCAAGCGCCTGTCGAAGTTCAACGAGCTGATCGCCGGCGTGCGCAACGCGGTCCCGGAAATGATCATTCAGGTCGGCGGCTCCATCAGCTTCGCCCCGGAAACCGAAGGCGCCGCGGCCAAGTGGCTGTCCGACGACACGCGCCACATGCTGGCCGAGCTGGACCCCAAGCCGGACCAGGTCACCGTGACCATCAACACCTCGCAGATGAACGTGGTGGAGCACTGGGAGTACGAGGACTACAAGGGCACCTCGATGGAAGACCCGGCGGTCTTCAACGCCTACAAGGAAATGACCGTGCCGGCGCAGCCGGGCTGGGCCGAGGAGCACATCCGCCGCCTCAACGACGCGGGCATCCAGAGCGCGTTCCAGTGCTACAACATCAACAGCTTCGAGTCGGTCGAGCGCCTGATGCGCCGCGGCGTCTACAAGGGCCCGCTGGTCATGAACTGGGTCGCCATCAGCGGCGGCATGGACCAGCCCAACATCTACAACCTCGCCAACTTCGTGCGCGCCACGCCGGACGGCGCGGTGCTGACGGTGGAAAGCTCGATGCGCAACGTGCTGCCGGTCAACATGATGGGCATCGCCATGGGCCTGCACGTGCGCTGCGGCATCGAGGACAACCTCTGGAACCAGGCCCGCACGCAGAAGATGAGCACGGTCGAGCAGGTCGAGCAACTGGTGCGCATCTCGCGCGAGTTCGGCCGTCCGGTCGCCACCGCGCAGCAGGCCCGCGAGATCAGCAAGATCGGCGTGTTCTACGACACCGTCGAGGAATCGCTGCTGGCCAACGGCTTCGCACCCAACCGCAACGGCGCCCATCAAGGCTTCCTGCGCAAGGCGGCCTGAGCCACGCGCCTGTCCCACACCTACAACAACAGAGACAAAACCCCATGAGCATGACACTCGACATGGGCGCCAGGCCCGGGCCGCAGGACGACTACCTGATCGGCAAGCGCCAGGCCTGGTTCGCCTTCGCCATGACCTTCGCGCTGATGCTGTTCGACTACATCGACCGGCAGGTGATCGTCTCGCTCTTCCCGCACATCAAGAGCGAGTGGAACCTCAGCGACAAGCAGCTCGGCGCGCTGGTGTCGATCATCTCCATCGTGGTGGCGGTCGGCGGCATCCCGGTGGCGCTGCTGGCCGACCGGATGAGCCGTGTGAAAAGCATCGTGGTGATGGCGGGCGTCTGGAGCATGGCGACCGTCTCGTGCATGTTCACGACCAACTTCGCCCAGCTGTTCACGGCACGCGCGGTGGTGGGTGCGGGTGAGACCGGCTACGGCTCGGTGGGTGCCGCGCTGATCGCGACGCTGTTCCCGATGCGCCTTCGCAGCATGCTGCTCGGCGCCTTCTTCGCGGCGGCGTCTCTGGGTTCGGTGCTGGGCGTGGTGCTGGGCGGCATCATCGCGGCCAAGTGGGGATGGAAGGCCGCCTTCGGCGTGGTCGGCGTCCCGGGCCTGGTGCTGGCGCTGCTCTACCTGTTCGTGCGTGACTACAAGACTGTGGACCTCACGCCAAAGCTGGACAAGGTCACCGGGTCGCTGGGCGGCACGCTCAAGCACATCTTCGTCACCCTGGCGCGCACCCGCACGCTGCTGTTCGTCTGCATCGGCGCGGCCATGCAACTGGTGGTGGTCTCGGCCGTCTGGTCCTGGCTGCCCAGCTACCTCAACCGCTTCCTTGGCATGACGCCGGAAGTCGCGGCCACGCAGTCGGCGCTCGTCGTGCTGGTCGGCGCCCTGGGCTGCATCGTCTGGGGCTTCGTGGTGGACCGGCTGACGCTGCGCCAACCGCGCAACAAGCTGCTGGCGCTCTCCGTGCTCTGCGTCATCACGATGTGCATCTTCCTGGTGGCCTTCGCCGGCACCGCGCCCGGCCCGGCGCAGTTCAAGCTGGTGCTGCTGGGCGGCTTCTTCATGACCTGCACCGTGGGCGTGGTCTCGGGTGTGGTCATCGAAGTGATCCATCCCGGCGTGCGCTCCACCGGTTCGGCCGTGCTCTCGCTGTTCCAGAACCTGTTCGGCCTGGCCGTCGGCCCCTTCCTGGTGGGTGTGCTGTCGGACCAGTGGGGACTGCAACACGCCATGGCCGTGGTGCCCTGCTTCAGCCTGCTCGCTGCCTTCGCCTTCGTTCACTCGGCACGCAGCTACGACGCCGACGTCGACCGGGTTTCCAACGTGAAGCTCGCCGTCGCGACCTGAAGCCTTCCTCCATCCAGGACAACTCCGATGACCACCCTCTCCCTCACCGTGCTGCGCGCACGTGTGCATCCACTCGTGCCCGGCTTCCTGATCAGCGTCGTCGTGGCGGCCGCCGCCACCTTCCTGGCCGGCCACTACCACGCGCCCGTCATGCTGTTCGCGTTGCTGCTCGGCATGGCCGTGAACTTCCTGGCCGTGGAAGGCACCTGCAAGCCCGGCATCGAATTCACCTCGCGCGAGGTGCTGCGCGTCGGCGTCGCGCTGCTCGGCATGCGCATCACCTTCTCGCAGATCGCGGCGCTGGGATGGCATCCGGTCGTGATGGTGGTGGCCTCGGTCGTCATCACCATCGTGGTGGCGATGATTGCCGCGCGCGCCATGGGCTTCCAGACGCTGTTCGGCCTGCTCACCGGCGGTGCCACCGCGATCTGCGGCGCCTCGGCCGCGATGGCACTGGCGGCGGCCTTGCCGGCGCATCCGGGCAAGGAGCGCGCCACGCTGTTCACCGTGATCGGCGTGTCTGCCCTGTCGACGCTGGCCATGATCGTCTATCCGGTCGTGGTCAGGCTGCTGGGCTTCGATGCCACGCATGCGGGCATGTTCCTGGGCGGCACGATCCATGACGTGGCCCAGGTGGTGGGCGCGGGCTACGGCATGTCGCCGGAGACCGGCGACGCCGCCACGGTGGTCAAGCTGATGCGCGTGGCCATGTTGCTGCCGGTGATCGTCTGCGCGGTCATGCTGAGCCGCGGCCAGGCTGGCGCGCAAGGCGGCAAGCGGCCGCCCATCCTGCCCTGGTTCGCGGTGGGCTTCGTCCTGCTGGCGGCGCTCAACAGCACGGGGTGGATTCCCAAGTCGGTCCAGACCTTCGCCAACGACCTCTCGGGCTGGTGCCTGGTCATCGCGATCAGCGCGCTGGGCATGAAGACCCAGCTCAAGGAACTGGCCAGCGTCGGCATCAAGCCGATCGTGCTGATGGTCGGCGAGACCGTGTTCCTCGCAGCGCTCGTCGCAGCGATGTTGCACTGGGGCATGTGAGAAGCAAGGGGCTGCCCGACGTGCAACTCGGGTCGTCGGGCGCGACGAGGAATGGTTCGCGAACTTTTTGGGAACGCGCAACAAGCCTCGTTGGAACTGGACCGACGCATCCCGGCCTCAGTTCAGAACGCGTGGCGGATGCCGAAGTCGTAGCCCATCGCGTTCTTGGCCTCGTAGCCCTGTCCGGTGGTCAGGAAGGTATTGGTGAAGCCCGGCGTGCCGGTCACGAAGGTGCTGTTGGCGTTGAAGTTGGCACCGTTCTTGTTCTTGATCAAGGCCGCGGTGGCGTACAGCGCGGTGCGCCGGGACAGGTTGTAGACACCGCCGAGGGCGAACTTGTCGGCCTTCGGGTCCGGCGGAATCAACGCAGCAGCGACCGTGGGTGCCGAGGTGTAGTTCAGCTTGACGCGCGACCAGGCCATGCGGATCAGGGCCGG
>NZ_JBBKZS010000053.1:0-10016 GCF_037889955.1 Variovorax robiniae | reverse complement strand
ACGCCTGGCGATCGCGGTCGAGGCGTGATCGATCAATAATGCAACCCCTGTCCTGCCCGGAGGAATTTGGGTGTCGACAACCGGGGGAATTTGAAGTGTCGATCGGGGACGCAAGGGGAGTCGAGTGAGCGCTCAGCCAAGGCGCCGGTAGGATTGCTTCCATCTCAACCACTGATGACATGGACACCAACCTCGCTCAGATTCAGGCCCGACTCAAGTGGGAAGTCGCGTGCGAGCGGCTCGCTTTCGCGCTGCACCCGCCGCCGGGTGCACCAGAAGACGGTGCGTTGGAGATCGCCGCTTGCGTGGGCCTCGCGCAAGAAGCGCTGCAAGAACTGAAGCAGGCCTTCCAACTCGACCAGTCCTGAACCCCGCGCGCGGTCGCGGCTTGCATCTGGGCGTGTTGCCCGCGCGCGCTCCAAACGCCACGAGGGTCGCTGGCCGCCGGACAGGGGTTTAAAAACTTCGACTGCGAATGCGCCAATGCGCCGACGTCCAAGCGCAGCAGCGTCGGGCGTCACCCGTTGGCATGGTCAATGGTGCGCAGGCTGCCAGGTTCTTCCGCGCGCCGTTCAAGGCCAAGTGTCAGTGTGGCCGCTTCATCTTGGTTGCGCAGCACGGACTGCGCGAGTGACTGCGCATTCCGGGCCATCGAGAAAGCAGTTTCAGCAACATCCTGCCTACACAAAATGTGCGCACATCTCAGTGTCAAAAGACATGATTGGACAGTTAGTTTGCGAGTACGTTGTAACCCGACAACTTGCGTCATCGACCATTGGAAAGATGGCTTCTGATTCGGCGACTTCCTCCTATAGTGAGCTGTCACAACAGGAGAAGCCATGAAGAGATTGACCATTGCAATGGTTGCCAGCCTGGCGTTTTGCGCAGCGAACGCGCAAGTTGGCACCGCCGCCAAGGAAGCAGGCAAGGCAACCGCCGAAACAGCAAAGCAAGGGGCTGAGAATACGCAGGCGGCCCTGACCAAGGAACCCAACAGCAGCGCGCACAAGGCAAAGGCGCAGGCCCATAAGTCGAAGGCCAAGACGGCGGGCCACAAATCCAAGGTCGCCGCGAAGAAGGCGGTGAGCTAGCCCGACCCCGGCTGGCGCTTCACATCTGCCCCTGTTCATCGGGGTGACGCGCCTAGGTTCCACCATCGCAGGCTCGGGGATGATCATCGGCTCCTGCGAGGTGCATGACGTCCCAGGTAATCTACACGACGCAGCCATGAGAAGCGTCCGAGCATCTCGTGTGCCGCGCCACAGGCAGGTGCGAAGGAACGTCATGATCTATGACCCGCTTTGGTGACCTTCGTCTTCGGGGAAGCTGGTGGTTTTCCACCGGAGTCTGGGGATAGCCTGCACACCGACGCAGTGTTTGCTTTCGAGCGACATCGCGTCGCTCGGTTGCGCGCATCTGCAAGACGGGTATGGCTTCTGAACCTGCCGACCGATCGGCCCGCAATGCGTTCACGCCGTTAAACGCGATTCAGGAAGCTGGCCAAGCCGCCGATGATCAACCCGGTCGCGCCGGCACAGATCACGCTCAAGATCATCCGGGGCACCATCAGCGACTGCGCGCGCTCCGCCCAATCGCTGAGGCCGCATCGCCAAGGATTGCACTTCTCGCAATCGACCATGTGCTCGCGCAGACAAGCGAAATCGCTGTCGACATGCGCCGATACAGACTCCCGGTCAGCGCAGGCCCTCGGTCCGGTGAAACCTTCCGGCAGAGGCTGGGGCGTCGCTAACATTTGCCAGTGTCTCAGGGCATTTTCGTGACGGTCTTTACGGCATCCTTGCGTCGCCAACCTTCTTCTGCACGCTGCCTGCAGCCTTGTCGGCCTTGCCTTCGGCCTGAAGAGATTCGTCGCCGGTTACCTTCCCTGCTGCTTCCTTGAGGCTGCCTTTCGCCTTTTCAAGTGTGCCTTTGACTTGGTCCTTGTTCACCACCGTTCCTTGATCGGTGGACGCACCACCAGATTGACGCCATCAGGACGCCGCCGTCGCCGCTGCCAGTCGCACGTACCGCCTGGCGGCAACCTCGTCGTGGACCGGGCGGCAGATGACTTCCAGTGCGCAGCGCAGCACCGGAAACCGAACAGCTTTGTATACGTCGATGCGGTGGCCGACAATGTCAAAAGACACCCGCGACAGCAAATTGCACCGGCGGCCCGGGACGCCTCGACCAGCGCAACGTCGCGTAGATCACGCCTCGGACCAAACCTTCTTCTAGGAGCCTCGGCTATACATCGCCCACTTGACAGTCAGGATCTCAGCCGCGATCTTGGCAGCGTCGACGCCGGCGTAGGTCTGCTCCGGATCAAATTCGAACGCCTCCCGGTAGCGAAGCAACTCGCCGTAGTCTTGATCAAACACCATCGGGGCTGTGAGTCTGTCCGGGTCCGTTCCTGCGGGCAGTGCCAGGAATTTGTCAGGATTGATGGTGCTCTGGTAGAGGTCCACGGTAAGCAGGTTCATGCGCGAGTTCTCCGGTGTGGATGCGCCACGCAGGCCAGGTTGCGGAAGGCAATCAGCACCCGCTGGCGCTCGACAAGGAACAATGATTTACTGCCGGCGCGCCGAACGCAAGCGGCGTCGGCCTACGCGGGAGACTAAAAAGCCGTGTGTGTGCGGGAGGGTGCGGCCTTCAGCTTTGTATCGTGCCGCTCAACCGGTCGACATCAGCGCGCGAAGACGGTTGCACAGCGTGAGCGGTCGTATTTGACTTGTCGACCCACAGATTCTTCAACAACTTCCTCGCCGGCTTCTGCGGCGTATTCTTTCGCAATCTGGATAGGCTCCTCAGCTGGCGCACTTGTAAGACCTGGCCGAGGCACGGACGCTGCGATGGCCTCGCGCCGTGGGGAGCCATAAGACGCGATTGGCCCCAAGTGAGCGAGCCTGTTGCAGGGCGTCGGCGCGTGCATTGCTGTCACCCAGCCTGGCGTTTGCGCCGTAGAGCCCCGAAGACCCCGTCACCGTTCCGACGTACCGGCAGTCCGCCACGCCGGCCTCGTCGCTCGACTGCACGGCAGCCTCTACCGTCTCGACCATTACCGGCGCGGGCGGCCTCGCACAGCCCATGAGCGCAAGGGCTGCAAGGCAGACAAGGCGGGTCGCGCGCATAACGGCCGTGGTCAGGGTCGCCATTTACGGGCTGGGGCGCGCCCGACAGTGTTGCCGACCCACCGCGACAGCGCGAGATTCCCGGGTGTGTCCACGCCACGCATCTCCCCAGGGGCACGCGCTTCATCAAACGTGCCCCGCTGGCAATCCGCGATGGCTGCAAACGAGACGACGTGAATGGGGGTCATCGTGAGTTCTGGTTGCAGGCAGTGAGTTGCGACGAACGTCCATGATAGACGGGCGATTGGCTACGTAGAAGCTCGGGCCCCCTGCCGGCGTTGGCGCGACTTGAAAGACTGCTGGCCACAAGTCCAAGTCCGCAGCGAAGAAAACGGTAAGCTGACCCGACCTCGGCTGGCGCTTCACTTTTGCCACATCGGGTTGATGTCATGTCTTTGGCGTATCCGATCCTTGTTTGCGAATTGGCAATGCGCTCGGACCACGGACGCGAATCGGAATAACTTTGGCCATGCCAAGGCCTCCCATGCCGGACGCTTGCCGTCTCGCATGGTCTTTGCCAAGCGTGTGGTCAGTGGTTGCAATTGTCTTGGCGACTGCGAGTTTTAGGCCAAACGAGGACCCTGAGCTTCTGGGCATCGCCATCTTGTTCGCCCTCCCATGGTCGCTTGCGCTTCTGCTCCTGAACTATGGTCAGGGGTTCGCAGACCACGCAGCACTCGTTGTTACGCTGGGCCTGGTTGTCAATACGGCGCTGATTTGGGCGGTTGCGGCCTTGCTGCGGGTCCGTTTCCTTCGGCGTCGCTGTCCAAAAGCTATCAAGCCGCCTCCTTGACTGCGAAGGCGGACCCTCGGGAGTATGGCAGCGGTGCGTGTCGATGGGGCCGGCATGCGATCGGGCACCTTGTGAACGTCTGAGATTTGCCAGCATGCTGCGGGCGGGGCAACGCGCGTTTCGTCGGCACACAAATCGCGCGAGCGATCCTGCGATAGGCTGTCGGGCAGCCAGCGCGCGGCGCCGGTTGAACGATCAGACGGGCCAACTCGAGCGCTTGCGCAGCCTGTCGACCGCACGGTAGCCCGTGGGAGTGATCCTGGTCACGGTCGCCGGCGGTTGCATCGATCCTCCGTGCGCATTGACAGCACGCGGAATCGTGGCCTCCACAGGCCCGCACTGACGTAGCTTCTCAGCTCGTCCACCATCGCTGGCTCACTGATGAGCAGCGGCACCTGCGAGGTGCACAACGTCTCAAGCAATCTATACGACGGAGCCATGAGAAACGTCCCAGCATCTTCTGTGCCGCGCCACTGGCAGTTGCGAAGGAACGTCATGGTCTATCACAGGCTTTGGTGCCCTTCGTCTTTGGGGTAGGTGGTGCACACCGACTTGGCATTGAAGCGGCACCGCGTCACACGGTTGTGCGCATCTGCGTACGGCTTCTGAACCTGACACCTGATCGTCCCGCGATCCGCGTCACGCCTCTACACGCGATGCAGGAAGCTGACGAGGCCGCCGATGATCCAGCCGGTCGCGCCGGCACAGAGCTCGCTCAAGATCATCCGGGGCACCATCAGCGAATGCGCGCGTTCCGCCCAATCGCTACGGCCGCTGCGCCAAGGATTGAGCCTTTCGCAATCGGCCATGTGCTCGCGCAGACTGCTGAAATCGCTGTCGACATGCGCCGATCCCCACTCCTGGTCAGCGCAGGCCCTCGGTCCGCTGAGCCCTTGCGGCAGAGGCTGGGCCAAAGCGAGCATTGCCAGTGCCTCAAGGCTTCTTCGTGACGGTCTTTACGGCATCCTTGACGTCGCCAACCTTCTTCTGGAAGCTGCCTGCTGCCTTGTCGGCCTTGCCCTCTGCCTGGAGCGCTTCGTCGCCGGTCACCTTGCCAGCTGCTTCTTTGAGGCTGCCTTTCGCCTTCTCAAGCGTGCCTTTGACTTGATTCTTGTTCATCACCGTTCCTTGATGGCGGACGAGCCACCAGATTGACGCCATCGGGACGTCGCCGTCGCCGCTGCCCGGCCGCACTTGCCGCCCAGCGGCAAGCTCGTGGTGAGTGGCCGGGAGAGGACTTCCAGCGCGGAGCGTTCGCAGCGCCGAAGATCGAACAGCTTTGTATACGTCGATCCGGCAGCCGACAACGTCAAAAGACATCTTCGCAAGGCCAGACGCCGCTCTGCTGCGCGGCACCCGCCGGCGGTCACGCTATGAACGTGTATCAAGGGCTTCGGGCCGGCCGGCCACTCCTCGCAGGGGCTCCTCGCCCAGTTCGGGGGTCGCCGATTGCCGCGAGCGTCGCAAAGAAGCAAAGGTCCGCCGGCCTCATGTCCCGCGGCCAGGCTTGAGAATCAATAGCGCAAGTCGTACATGGCCAGGAGCGCGAAAGCCAGCAGAGCCACTAGAACGATGATGACGAATACCTTGAGTCCCCAATCGGGGTCGTTGTCGAAGTTCATTTCATGGAGTACGTTGCCGACGTACGACATTTTCCCGGTCACCACTGTACTTGCTCGGCAGTTCAGCCGCGATCCGACCGATGCGCCCCAATTCTTCGGATTCACTACAGAACATTGCCGCAAAGAGTAGCCACGGGCCTTCGTCCTCGCGCCGTGAAAGAAGCCAATCCCGGGTCGCCGTCGGCGAGATGCGTGCTATCGGCGCGGTTGCGTTTGAGATTTACCCAGTCGAGTCTGCGCACACCGGGGCGATATACCTGTCGAGGCGTTACGAGACCTTCGAGCTTCAATACACGCCGTTCGAGAAGGGGCCGGGAGACTGGTCTTGCCGGTGGCCACCAGGCCCAGTGCAGCCACGTGCGCGCCCAGCGCGTAGTCCGGTGGGATGGCCTTGGCGACTAGGTCGTCGCGCATCGGCTTCCTGCGCTCGTCCACATGCTGGCCGTAGTAGCTGTAGGGCCAGCCGTCGAAAGCGCCCCGCTTCACCGAGGTCGGGTAGTCCGGCACCAAGTCGTTGCCCAGCTCATCGCGCTCATTGGCCACCGTCCACAGGTCGGTGCCGCCTGGTGCTCAGGTGATGCCGTTGCGAATTGCGCAGGTCCGGCGCGAAGAGGCGCTTCTGCCCGGTGGTCCGGTCCACTTCCCAGAAAACGGCGCGGCCTTCTTCGGCCGCCAGGTACTTTTGTGCGAAGTGATTTATCAAAGCTACACAATCGCGCCCTCGATCCTTCGAAAAAAGGCTTTCCTATGCGGCAACTATCCTCCGCCGGCCAGCAGATCATCAACGACATTGCCCAACGCAACGGCTTCAGTGTGGAAGCTACGCTCAGCATGTTGGACTCGGTAATCAATGGCAACGGAAACCAGGCACAGTTCAATCACCCTGAATTCTCCGGTGCCGGACAGTGGATGCGCGGCGGGATGATCATGCTGTCGGACATGTTCAACAACTACCTCAAGGGCCGCGTCGACAACCTGTGCAACGATTTGTCGAGCCTCGTCGTCAGCCAACCCGACTTGGTTCGCAGTGGCAGCTTCCAGTCGCAAAGTCAGGGCGATGGCCATAGTAGCGGCCAAGTACAGACGAGCCATGGCGATGGCGGACAGCAGCAGGGCGCCGACAACCTCGGCCCGGCGAGTCTGTTTGTGCCTGGCACAACGAACGACTGGTGGCCTTCCGACCTGCGATTTCCGAACAGTACCGGTGCCCAGAACGGCGTGCGGTATGCCTACTTCGCGCAGGCGCGGCGTCTGGTCATCGAAGTGGCCGGACGCGTCACCGTGTATGACACGCTCGACCACCGGATTGGCGGCTTCGGGCAACAGCAGTCCTATGACGGTAGCCTGAGCTTCAACAGCCAGTATGGCTTGATCGATGTGGCCAGTCTGCCCGTGATCTCGGACAATGGGCTCATGCCAAATGCAGCGCTGCCTTTGCCGGCATCCAATCAAGCGGGCATTGCGCAGCCGCTCGCGAGCGACGGCCCCCGCAACGCCTCCACGGGCAACTCGCAGGAGGTGTTGGCCATCATCGAGAAGCTCGCGGACCTGCGCTGCAAGGGCGTCATCAGCGATGACGAGTTCGCCAGCAAGAAGGCGGAGTTGCTCAAGCGGCTATGAAGCGGCAGTGGAAGGCAGTCGGCAGGCGGAGCGTTGAGAGTGAATTCGTGCGCCGCTCGATGGTGGCAAAGCTGGGCGCCGAAACGCATTGCACATGTCTTTTGATGTTGCGATGTTTGGGATTTGGTGCGATACGTCAATGGGACTGACCACGAGAATGCAAGGCTGACGTGCGCGACCTCTCACGCCGCATCGTCGGACCTGCCGACACCGACTTGTTCCTGCACGATCAATCGCTTCGCAAATCGATCAGAGAGTTGGATGGAAATCGAAGACATTCCCATTCCCGTAGACGCACTCGTTGAGGTGCTGAACGGCCTTGTGCAGGCCTGTCACGACGGCGAACTCGGCTTTTCAGCCCGCGCGAGCGAAGAATGCCAGTGGGCGGCAAGCGACGCGTTCGTCAATCGTGCGAGGCAATTTGCCGAAGCGGCACGTGAACTGGAGGAGATCGTCGGATCCTTGGGTTCAGAAGCCAGTCGCGGAGGTAGCAGCCTCGGCGCGGTGCATCGAGGCTTGAATGAGGCCGAGTCGATTGCCGGCATAGGCAACGCGTCTTCGACGCTGGAGGAATGTGAGCGCAGCGAGCTTGCTGCTTTGGGGCAGTACCGGGCGGCCTTGCAAAAGAGACTTCCCTCCGACATTGAGCGTCTGTTGCGGCGGCACTTGGGCTTGTTTGAAAGCAACGTGAGGCCAATCGGCGAGCGAATGGCCTAGCGCCGATAACTGCCAAGTCCCGTTGCGATGCCTCCGGCATCAGAGGACGCATGCAGCAGGCTGCAATACGCGGCCGGGAACTCGTATCGGATGCGGCATGTCGCATGGGATCAAAGCGGCGGCCGCCCAACTTCGCAGTATTGAACAAGTGGCTCATATTGTCGCTGGAAGCTCGGCGGTTGCCAGGCGCAGCAGGAACTCGTAAGGCGGGGCGTTTGACATGTCGGGAGTGACTGTTGTGACGGTGCTCGGGTGCACGGGTGCGATCAGGACAGGCCGAGGATGGGGTGCGCCATGTCCGATTCCTCGCCGTGACTTGCTCGCTGACCTCGCTCGCGGAACTGCGCTGACGCAGACGACCCCACGAAAGCCGCAAGCTAACCAGATGCGGCATCCTGCGGATCATTCCCCTTCCAACTTGGCAGCGTTGAGCGACGAGGAACTCATCGCCGCTACCCGGCACTGGCAAGGTCGACGTGGTGAGCGAGGGGCGGACGATCGACGGGTGGTTTGGAGGTACGAGGACGAGATGATCAGAAGATTTGGAGACGTCACCACCGTGCAAGCGCCGCTGCGCGCCGATGAACCACAGAGAGCTAGGCCATGGTGGAGGTTTTGGTAATGCTGTGCGCGCATGGACGCATGGGTGCCCTCCCCTTTCACAGAAAGATTCAACTCGCATCAGTTCGAGGTGCAAAGATATGGGGAAAAGTCAGCGCAATCGACTGACGCATGGGCAAGGCTTTATTTGGCGCATCGGCGCCACGTCAGCCGCTAGTCTTCTTCGTCTACAGCGCACGGTGCGCCCGGGCGGACACCGTCAAATGGGGAAAACGGCATGAACACGCAGCACATTTCGCGCCCATTCTTGTCTCGGCTTGCAATACTTTCTTGCGCCGCCCTCTTGAGTTGCAGCGGAGGCGGGGGTGGTGGCGGCTTTTCAGCTGTGCCCGTCATAGGAGCCAGTGATTCGGGTGGCACGCCTACCGGCACGGACACCGGCAGCGCAACGACCGGGGCGGGAAGCAGCGGCAGCAGCACCGCGACGGCCAGCGCCTCTACCAGCGACACGAGCAGCATGGCCACAGTGGCAGGCGGCAGCATTACCGGCGGGACCGCCAGCGCGGGCGCTACAGGCAGCTCGCCGGGGGGCACGGCAACGCCCGCGGCTCACGACGTCCTGACCTACCACAACGACATTGCGCGCACCGGCCAGAACCTCAGCGAGACGATCCTAACCCCTGCAAATGTCAGAGCAACGACGTTCGGCAAGGTCGGCTTCTTCGCGGTCGACGGCAAGGTGGATGGACAGCCGCTCTTCGTCGGATCGATGGCGATAGGCGGCGGCACGCACAATGTGCTGTACGTGGTGACCGAACACGACAGCGTGTATGCGCTCGACGCGGACACCGGCGCGCGACTGTGGAAGGCATCGACACTCGGCACCGGCGAAACAACGAGCGACGATCACGGTTGCGGCCAGATCACGCCCGAGATCGGCATCACCTCGACGCCGGTCATCGACCGCTCGCGCGGAGCACACGGCACGATTTTCGTCGTTGCGATGACGAAGGACTCGGGTGGCGGCTACCACCAGCGCGTCCACGCACTCGACCTGGCGACGGGCGCCGAACTGCAGGGCGGACCGACCGAGATCGCAGCCTCCTATTTGGGCAGCGGCCCGAACAGCGCGAGCGGCCGCGTCGTGTTTGCGCCGTCGGCCTATGCGGAACGCGCGGGTTTGCTGCTGCTTAACGGCGTGGTCTACACGACGTGGACCTCGCATTGCGACGGAGGCGCCTACAACGGCTGGGTCATCGGCTACAGCGCAGACACCTTGCACCAGACCTCCGTGCTCAACTTGACGCCGAACGGTTCGGGCGGGGCCATCTGGATGAGCGGCGCCGGCCCGGCCTCGGACGGATCATCCATCTACCTGTTGGACGCGAACGGCTCATTCGACACCACCTTGAACGCTGGGGGCTTTCCTTCGAAAGGCGACTTCGGCAACGCTTACCTAAGAATTTATCCGTAAATTATGTTGACGTCGGCAGGTACCTTGCGGAAGGCAATGATGGCAGCGGCAAGGTGGTTGAGGGCGACAAAGCTGCGCTCGAGTTTCTCGTAGCGCACGAG
>NZ_JBBKZS010000052.1:0-10573 GCF_037889955.1 Variovorax robiniae | reverse complement strand
GCTACCGCTCGGTCCTTGAATGCTTGTCCGTATCGAGCCACTCTCATCCTTCATCGCCGCCCCCAGGTTCTTGGTTCTATCGGGGCGACAACTATTCTGACGCGGGGGGGTACTTGTAGGCCGCTGTCACGATCAGCAGGACCAGCGCCGATGCGACGTACTTCCGAGCTTTCATAGGTCAGTCGAGTCGCAAGGCTCCAAAAACGCCCATCCATAAATCGATTGATTTTTCCATAGTGATGACCTGCCCGTGTTGCCGTGTTGTGATTTGCGGGGGCAGAAGCCTGGTTGCGCTTTCTCAGCCCTTGGAAACGTCGAGCTAACGCTCGACGATGGTTAGCTCTTCAACTTCGCTCTGCCCTCTATCTCAGATTGCCGGTGTGTCCCAGCGAATAACGCCCCGGCTGAGGCCAGACCGTCAACACGCGCGGTTCGCGGCCCACCTTGATCTTGTCGACGTTGCCAGAGCGGGTGTCGAAGCGGTACACGACGTCGTCGTATCGTCCCGAGAGCCACAGATACGCACCGTCGGTATTGACATTGCCCATGTCCGGACTGCCGCCGCCTCAAATGATCCAGTTGCTGACGACCTTCCGGCTCGCAAAGTCGATCACCGAGACGCTGCCCTTGCCCCCCGGCTTGCCGCGGATCAGGTTGGTACCGCGATTGGCCCACGTACAGGCTCTTGCCGTCGCGACTCGGGTACAACCCGTGCGCGCCAACGCCGGTCGGGATGCAACTTGATGGTGGCGACGACGCGGCGATTGACCAGATCGACCTTGGTGATCGCGCCCGCAAACTCGCACGTGAAGAAGGCGAACTTGCCGTCATGATCGTCGTGGTGCCGGCCTTGACAGCATCGCGAACCTCGGTGGAGGTCAAGTCCTCGAGGTAGACGCTGTTGGGGGCGGACCAAGCCACGCTGCTGAAGGCGATCGCCCAGATCAGGAGCAGGCGAGGGGAGGGGAGGTGAGCATCGGCGGTTCCGTGGCTGTTGTGCGTTGGGATGTTGTCAAAACTGCGAACCTTTCGAGCTTCTTCAAGGCGCTGGCTGACCGCGTTTCAAAGTGCCGGAACCGCGCGGTCGTTACGCCTTGGGCCGCCTGATTTTGTGTCCAATCCCGCCCTTGCGCGAGTCCTCCTTGCGCGCGGTCGTGAGGGCGCTGGCCAGCAGGGTGCGGGTCCCCTCGTGCGACTTCTTTTCTTCGGCCAGCTGACGTTCAACGTCGTCCAGTCGCTGCGCCGCAGCCGCACCTTCCGCCTGCGCCTGCGCCAGCAGGCTGGCCTGGTCGGTCAGTTGATCGCGGAGCTCACGCTCGACCTGCTGGGCCGCCTGCTGCGTCTCTCGCAGCATCCGGCGGCCGGTCTCCAGCGTCTGGGCCGCGGCTTCTTCACTGCGCAAGCGCTGCTGCTGTTCCCTAGCCAGTCCCGCTTCCAGTTGCTTCGAGGCTTGGCGTGCACGGTCGACCTCCTCATGTGAGTGGCGCTCTTGGGCTTGGTGGCGCTCCCGCTCCGCCTTGACATCCTTGTCGCGGGCAGCGAGCGCCGCCGCCTGCTCCTGCCGCAGAAGTTCCTTGCTGGCATGAGATGCCTGGAGGAGGGCGTTGAGCCTAGCGATCTCCTGCTCTGACATGGCCCGCAACCGGGCGATCTCGGCAGTCTGCTCGAGCAACTGCCGTTCCAGCGTCTCACGCGCCTGTTGCGAGGACGCCAGCGCCGCGTCCAAGCTGGCCCGGGCTTGTTCGAAAGCAGCTTCGCGCTGTGCCAAGTCGGCCTGGCCAACGGCAAGCACATTGGCCGCTTCCTCGAGCTGCGCACGGGCGCTTTCGAGTTCCTGCTGCTGCACCTCATCGGCCTCGCGCCGTGCCGTCTCCCAAAGGAGTCGCGTGGCATTGCGCACCGACACCGGCACGCCGTCCGCGTCGTTGCCGGCCGCCAGATTGACCGCAGGATTGGCTCCGCCGGCGATCCTTTGGCTTAGCGTCCCGAACCATTTCTCCAGCATCGGGCTCACGGTATTCGGCGAGCCGCGCCCGATCTTCAGCCGCACGCGCTCGATGGTGGGCCGAAGCCCCTCGGCCAGGAGCGCATCCGCGGCCCTGAAAACGTCCTCTTCCTGAATTCCACGTCGAAACTGTTGAATCTCAGCCATTTGAACCTCGCAACTCTTGGCGACCGACCGCCATTTCAACTCCAATATTTACCCTCGATAAGAGATAGTTATCGTGACCTATTTGTGTATGATATAGCAAATCATATGTCATATGTATGAATCATTCAAACAATCCTTCCGATCCGCACCCGCTCGTGAACGCCGCCGAGTGGACGCCAATCCTGGAACCGGCTCGGCTCACGCAAACGGCCGAGGCGGCGGCGCGGGCGCTGCTGCGCGAAGGTGAATCGGCCAACACCCGGGCTTCCTACGCCTCGGCCATGCGCTACTGGTGCGCCTGGTTTGCGGCCCGCTACGGTCAGGCGCTGCAGCTGCCCGTACCGGTACCCGTCGTGATCCAGTTCATCGTTGACCACGCAGCGCGCAAAGCCGACCCCAGCGACGAGGACTCCGCGGGTGAAACAGACGACGTGGCCGATGCGGCCCCTGCGAAACCGGCGGCAAGGACGGCGGCGTCCAAATCAACGGGGAATCAGAAAACTGGTTTGGTGAATGAACTGCCGGCGGAGATCGATCAGGCGTTGGTGGACAACGGGTACAAGGGGAAGCTGGGGGTGCCGGCTTTGAACACGTTGGTGCATCGGGTGGCGGTGCTTTCGAAAGCACATCAGCTGGCCAAGGAAAGCAATCCGTGCGGCGATGCGCTTGTGCGCGAATTGCTGGGCAGGACACGTCGCGCTTACGCCCATCGAGGCGCCCGCCCGCACAAGCAGCGCGCGCTCACGAAGGATCCATTGCAGCTCGTGCTGGCCACCTGCGACGACACACTGCGCGGCAAGCGCGACCGCGCCCTGCTTCTCTTTGCGTGGGCCACCGGCGGTAGGCGTCGGTCAGAGGTGGCCGGGGCGACGCTGGAGAACCTGCGACGCGTCGACGCGAAGTCCTATGTCTACACGCTCACGCACTCCAAGACGAATCAGTCCGGACAGGACCGTCCCGAGGACATCAAGCCCCTGGTCGGCACCGCGGCGCAAGCGATGCAAGCCTGGCTCGCCGCCAGCGGCATCAAGGAAGGCGCCCTCTTCCGTCGCATCCGCAAGGGCGGGCATCTGGGCGAGCCACTGGCGCCGTCGGCGGTGCGCGACATCGTGAAGGAGCGGTGTGCGATGGCGGGCGTGGAGGGAGAATTTTCTGCGCACTCGCTGCGAGCGGGGTTTGTGACCGAAGCGGGCAAGCAGGCCATGTCGCTGCCCGAGACCATGGCCATGACGGGGCACCACAGCGTGGCCACCGTCATGGGGTACTTCCGCGCCGAGAGCTCCCTCAACAGCAAGGCCAGCCGCATGCTCGATGATGGTGATAGTGAGTGACCAGGTGGAAGGTTGACAGGATGGCGAGGACTCCCGCCTTGCCCTCCAGGGGTTTGCGGTCCTAGACCGTTTTGCTTTTTGTAGTTTATAGACCACACTACCGCATGATCGAGCTGAAGCAGACGGAAACCTTCCGCAAGTGGCGGGCAAAGCTCAAGGACGCACGCGCCCGCCCAGCCCAGCCCATCGCGTCGCGTCTGGACCGTCTGGCTTTCGGGCATGCGGGCGACGCCGAGTCGATTGGGAAGGGCGTCAGCGAGCTTCGCATTCACTATGGCCCCCGGCTATCGGGTGTATTTCCAGCGGCGCGGCAACACGATCATCGTCCTGCTGTGCGGCGGCGACAAGGGATCGCAAGCGCGTGACATCGAGACCGCGTTGCGCCTCGCCGATGAATGGAGCGAATAAGCATGACCGAAAAACTGACCACCTACGACCCGGCGGAGGACTTGAGCACTGACCAGGCTATCGCCGACTTCATGGCGGCCGCGTTCGAGACGAACGATCCCGCCTACGTCGCCCACGCTCTAGGCGTCGCTGCCCGCGCCAAGGGTATGACGCAGATTGCCAAGCAGACCGGCCTATCGCGCGAGCAGCTCTACCGCTCGTTCAGCGCCGAGGGCAATCCAACGCTGCGCACCACGCTCGCAGTGATGAAGGCCCTCGGGATCGAGCTGTCTGCGAAGCCCGCCGCCGTTCATTGACGCGTGAGGGGCGCCTCTCTTCCGCCCCGGCCTGGCGGGCCGCCGCTCCGCCTTCGTGGGCATTCGCCTTGTCGCAATAGTGCAATATTTTGATGTTCCGCCGACCTGTCATGACGGCGCGGCACCTTCTGTTTCGCGCGCCTACAGACCCGTGAGGAACGCCAGGAGTTTGTAGGTGGCTCGATGCCGGCCGCGTTTACCACTTGGAGGTGGCGGTTTTGTCGAGAATCCTCGTTTCAGCTCCAATTCTGCATCCAGGTAGGACAGAAGGACCTGCGTGGCCTTGATCGACTCATGGTCCAGACGCCGACAACGGGACCGCGGGAGTCCATGCGAAGTCGTCGACAAAGACGAACGTGAAGTCGAAATCAGCGGCACATCTGAAACGCGGCTGGTGAATGAACTGCCGCCGGAGATCGACCGGGCGCTGGTGGCCAAAGGTTACAAGGGGAAACTGGGAGTGCCGGCGCTCAATTACGCTGGTGCATAGGGTCGCGGTGCTTTCGAAAGCCCACCAGCTGGCCAAGGAAAGCAATCCCTGCGGCGATGCGGTCGTGCGCCGGCGGCCGTGCGCGACATCGTGAAGGAGCGCTGTGCGCTGGCGGGGGTGGAGGGAGAGTTTTCTGCGCACTCGCTGCGGGCAGGGTTTGTGACGGAAGCGGGCAAGCAGGCATGTCGCTGCCCGAGACCATGGCCATGACCGGGCACCACAGGGTGGCGACCGTGATGGGGGCCATTTCCGCGCCGCGAGCTCACTCAACAGCAAGGCCAGTCGCATGCTCGAAGAGGATTGACTGCGGTTCGCGCAAGTCGATACCGCGCCGCAATTTCCGTACATGATGGTAATATACATAAATGATCGACCTGAGTCTCGTCATCGGGTTTGAGTGGGATAAGGGCAATGCGCGCAAGAACAAGAAGCACGGTGTGTCAGCAGCCGAAGCCGAGCAACTCTTTTTCAATGCGCCGTTGCTGCTCTTGGAAGACGTAGCTCACAGCCATCAGGAACCTCGGTTCCACGCATTGGGGAAGACCGACGACGGAAGAACATTGCATGTCACGTTCACGCTGCGTCGATCGAACCAGTTGATTCGCGTCATCTCGGCAAGGGACATGCACCGCAAGGAGCGCGCAATCTATGAGCAAGCAGACTAAAGCCACCCCAAAGTTCGCCAACGAAGCGCAAGAGCGTGCGTACTGGGAGAAGCATGACTCATGGGATCACTTGGACTGGTCAAAGGCTGTCAAGGTCACCCTGCCCAATTTGAAGCCGACAACGAAGACGATCTCGCTGCGCTTACCTCAGCACTTGTTGGACTCGATCAAGGTCGCGGCCAACGCCCGCGATGTGCCATACCAGTCGCTCATCAAGGTCTGGCTGCAGGAAAAGCTTCGCACGCAGTAACCCCGCCTGCAATGCCGCGGGGTAGCAAGGTTCATGGGTCGCGTCGACGGCATGTCGTGTTCGTCAAGGACAGCGCCAGGGCTCTGGCTTCGCGACCTCGGCAGCCAGCAATCGAAGAAGCCGGCGCGACGCTGGCGAACGTGAGGCGCGTGGATTCGCAGTCCTATTTCTACACCCTCACTCACTCCAAGATAAACCAGTCCGGGCAGGACCGTCCCGAGGTCATCAAGCCCTCGGGACCGCGGCGCCGGAGATTGCAGGGCGTGGCTGCCCTCCGGCGGGCCTCAAGGAAGGCGCCCTCTTCCGTCGCATCCGCAAGGATGGCCATCTGGACGAGCCGCTGGCGCCGGTGGCCGTGTGCGACATCGTGAAGGAGCGCTGTGCGCTGGCGGGGGTGGAGGGAGAGTTCTCAGCCCATTCGCTGAGGGCGAAATTTGTGACGAAAGCGGGCAAGCAGGCGATGTCGCTACCGGAGACCATGGCCATGACCGGGCACCACAGCGTGGCCACCGTCGTGGGCTAATTCCGTGCCGAGAGCTCACTCAACAGCAAGGCCAGTCGCATGCTCGATGATGAGTGACAGACTGGAAGCGCTCGGGGTGACTTGCCGAATTGAACGGCAGCACGATCGTTCGATCCGCCAACATGTCACGCGCTGCGATACAGGGGCGCGCTGTGGACAAAGCTCTTCGCCATCGCGCAGCTCGATCACCACTTCGAGTTGGCCCTGGTTTCGATGAGCCGCTCCCCGTCACTCGCAGCGCCGTAGTTTTGTGGACTTTTGTTTGCTAGAAGTCAACTTCCAGTTGTCCCCTTGGCCGGTGTACCACCGGCGACACGGAAGCTGCGCAGGCGCCGTTCCGAGGCAGCACTCTCACCAGCGCTCTCGCGCTGGCTTTCGCCTGGGGGGTCGAGGGCCGAGAAAGGGCTACGGTAACTCTCGAATCGGGGGGCTGGGGCCTTTGATCGACTTTCCGGCTGCGTTGACAGGCCGTCACATGAAGCGGCGCAGCGGGGCGGACGAACCTCGGTTTTGGCAATGTGCCGCGAATGCCGATGTGCATCGGCTCCTTGGGAAAGCGCTCTGACGGCCCCAGTGCGTTTCGACATCGGTCTTGAATCAGGCGACGGCGGACGGCAGCAGGCTGATGATCAGTTCCGCCATCGGCGAAGGCGTGCGGCCCCAGAGGCTGACCACGCCCATCTCCGCACCCATCGGCGGCACGCCGTCGACCTTCAATGGCACGAGGCGTCCCTCGGCCACATCCTGCGCCACCGCAACATCCGGCGCGAGCAGCACCGATTCACTGGCCAGCGCGACGGCCTTCAGGATGCCCACGTCGTCGCATTCCAGTGCCAGCTTCAGCACTTCCGGCGGCGAGACATCGACCTTCGCGGCAAGCAGGGCCAGCACGCGCGGCGGCAGGCGTATTGACAATAGCCCGTGGGCCCACACTTTCCTGAAGCTCACGGACCGCTGGGCCGCCAGCGGATGCCCGGCGCGTACATAGAAGCTGCCCGGCTCCATGCGCAGCGGGCGCAGGTCCAGACTCGGATCCACTGGCAAATCGGAGATGTCAGCGACGAAGAACTCGATGTCTTCCTCCCGCAGCCGCGCCAGCAGCAACTTCCAGTTGCTGACCTCCACGCGGATGTTGACGCCCGGGAACTCGCGCCGCACGGACGCCAGCAGGGCGGGTATGAACGTCGCAACCGGAAAGGGCCCGGCACCAAAGGCCGTGTCGCCGAGCGCGCGGCTGCGGTAGAGGTCCACGTCGCGCTCCAGGCAGCGGCTGTTGTAGACCAGTTGCCGCGCCCGCGCCACGACGAATTCGCCCGCGGGCGTGGGAGTGACCTCCTGCGTGCCGCGGTCGAACAGGCGCAAGCCCAGTTCGGCCTCCGCGGCCTGGATGCTGCGGGTAAGTGCGGGCTGCGTCAGGTGCACCTGCTCGGCGGCGCGTGCAAAGTTGCGCCGTTCGGCCAGCGTCACGATGTGGTTCCAGCGTCGAAGGTCCATGACATCTCCGTTTGCACCGCGATGCAGTGCATTTATCGATTTTGTCCCAACAATGCATTGGACTCAATGGCCTCCGGAGGGAACAATCGAGTTCTCTCACCGCGGCGCCCTGCAATTCCCCTCCTTGCGCCCATCAACGGAGACATCCATGAGCATTGAAGAATTCGACTACGTCGTGGTCGGCGGAGGCTCGGGCGGCTGCGTCGTCGCCTCCCGCCTGAGCGAGGATCCCAAGGCCACCGTGTGCCTGCTGGAAGCCGGTGGCCCGGACAAGAGCGTGTTCATCCACGCACCGGCCGGCGTGGTGGCCATGCTGCCCATCCCGTACAACAACTGGGCCTTCAAGACCGTGCCGCAACCCGGACTCAATGGCCGCCAGGGCTACCAGCCGCGCGGCAAGGTGCTGGGCGGCTCGAGCTCGACCAACGCCATGCTCTACGTACGCGGCAACCGCTGGGACTACGACCACTGGGCGTCGCTCGGCAATGCCGGCTGGTCCTATGACGAAGTCCTGCCGTATTTCAAGCGCGCGGAGAACAACGAGACCTATGGCGAGGACGACTATCACGGCAAGGGCGGCCCGTTCAACGTCGCCGAGTTACGCCGGCCGAGCGCGATCAACAAGGCCTTCCTCGCGGCTGCGGCGATGAAGGGCGTGACCCACAACCCGGACTACAACGGCGCCGAGCAGTTCGGCGCCTTCATGTACCAGGTCACGCAGAAGAACGGCGAGCGCCACAGCGCGGCCAAGGGCTACATCACGCCGAACCTCTCGCGTGCGAACCTCAGCGTTCGCACCAACGCGTTGAGCTCGCGCATCGTGTTCGAAGGCAAGCGCGCGACCGGCGTCGTCTACACGGTCGGTGGCGTGGAGAAGCAGGTGCGCGCGCGCCGCGAAGTCATCCTGTCGTCCGGCGCTTTCGGCTCACCGCAGTTGCTGATGCTCTCGGGTGTCGGCCCGGCTGCGGAACTGCAACGCATGGGCATCCCGGTGGTCCACGACCTCCGCGGCGTCGGCGAGAACCTGCAGGACCACATCGACCATGTGCAGACCTGGCGCACGAGTTCGAAGCACGAGACCTTCGGCGTCTCGGCACGCGGCGGCATGCGCATGGCCGCGGCGATCCCGGAGTGGAAGAACAAGCGCACCGGCCTGGTCACCACCAACTTCGCCGAGTCGGGCGCCTTCGTGCGCTCGTCGCCCGACGTCAAGGTGCCGGACCTGCAGATGGTCTTCGTGGTCGCAGTGGTCGACGACCACAGCCGCAAGCTGCACCTGGGCCATGGCTACTCATGCCATATCGAAGTTCTGCGTCCGCACAGCCGTGGCCATGTGAAGCTGGCCAGCCCAGATCCGCGCGCCGCCCCGTTGATCGACCCGAAGTTCCTCGACGACGAACGCGACCTGACCCTGCTGGTCAAAGGCGTGCAGCTGCAGATGGACATCCTGGAGGCCAGTCCCTTCGATCCGTACCGCGGCAAGATGCTCTACAAGGTCGACCGCAACGACACCGCCGCGATCGCGCAGGACATCCGCAACCGCGCCGACACCCAGTACCACCCGGTGGGCAGCTGCAAGATGGGCCCCGACAGCGACCCGATGGCGGTCGTCGATGCTCAGTTGCGCGTGCGCGGCATCCAGGGCCTGCGCGTCGCCGACGCCTCGATCATGCCGACCGTCTGCGGCGGCAACACCAACGCACCCACCGTGATGATCGGCGAGAAGGCCGCCGACATGATTCGCACCTGAAATAAGCCCACCCCCGAAGCGCCTTCGGCGCCACCCCGTCAAGGGGGCGCACCCAGCGGCCCGGCAAAGCCGGTTCCGCGGGTGCCCACGAACAGACTTCGCAGCGCTTATTCATGTGTGGCAGAGACAGCCACGCGCTGCGGGATGCCGAGTCCAACACCTAATTCACTGAGAAAGCTCACATCATGAAAACGCTTCACCGAACCCTCATCGCTTCCCTCATCGCCTCGGCCGTCCTCCCGCAAGCCTTCGCGCAGCAGCCGCAGGACATCGCCCCCAAGCCCGCAACGCCGGCCACCGTCCGCGCCAACCAGGCCATCGCCCAGGCCATGACGATGAACGACAAGACGGACGAAGAGGAAGCCACGCGCGGCCTCATCGCACGCCTGCCCGACGCCATCGTGAAGGACGCCAGCGGCAAGGAGGTCTGGGACCAGAACCGCTTCTCGTCCTTCATGAAGGGCGCCGCGCCCGCCACCGTCAACCCCAGCCTGTGGCGCCAGGAAAAGCTCAACAACCACAGCGGCCTTTTCAAGGTCACCGACGGCATCTACCAGATCCGCGGCCTGGACCTCGCCAACATGACGCTGGTCGAAGGCAAGACCGGCTGGATCGTCATCGATCCGATCTTCACCGCCGAGATGGCCCGGGCCACGCTGGCCTTCACGATGCAGAAGCTGGGCAGTACCAAGCCGGTGGTCGCCGTGATCTACACGCACAGCCACGTCGACCATTTCGGCGGCGTGCGCGGCGTGGTCGACCAGGCCGACGTGAAGGCTGGCAAGGTCAGGATCTATGCGCCGGAAGGCTTCATGGACAACGCCATCGCCGAGAACGTGCTGGCCGGCAATGCCATGTCGCGCCGTGCGACCTACCAGTTTGGCGTGGGCCTCGATGCCAACGAGCGCCAGGCGGTGGGCGCGGGGCTCGGCAAGGCGCTGAGCTTCGGCAGCACCGGCATGCTGCCGCCAACGGACCTTATCACCAAGACCGGCCAGGAAGCGACGGTGGACGGCGTGCGCATCGTCTTCCAGATGGCGCAGAACTCCGAGGCGCCCTCGGAGATGATGTTCTACTTCCCCGACAAGAAGGCCCTGTGCGCATCCGAGGTCATCACCAAGAACATGCACAACCTCTACACGATCCGCGGCGCCAAGGTGCGCGACGCGCTCTCGTGGAGCAAGTACATCAATGCGATGCTCGACATGTACCCC
>NZ_JBBKZS010000051.1:0-10574 GCF_037889955.1 Variovorax robiniae | reverse complement strand
CCGAAACTCTTCGAGCGTTGCGTGGTCGAGTGTGCGGCCGTCTCGTTTCATGCCTTTCGAGACTACCATCAATTGAATCTTTTGTCGCTTTAATTACGGACTGGTGAGTAACACCTCTTTTTTCTCGATAAGCCAGCGCACCATCGAACGCTTGAGGACGAGTCCGCCCATGCTGTGTGCAACGAGCCACACGTGACGATGGCGTTTGAAGATCTGCGACGCTGCGAGCTCGCGAGAGACGCCGATGGCGACGTCGTCCAACTTCACACTCGACTTGAAGTCGGCTTCATAGTCCACTGCGTACACCGCAAAATCGGACACCTTTCCGTGGCCTGGCAACGTAGTGCCATCATGCGCGATGATATTCGGCCAGCCACCAAACGATTCGCCCGGTGCGCCCAGCACGCCATGAACGAATACGATCGCGCGATCGGCTTGCGCGACTCGCCCCGGATCGCTCAACAGCCTCGGTTCGGCCGCGAGCGCGACTCTAGACGCGGTCGTCATAAAGAGCAAAACGAGGACAACGTTCCGCCACATTCTCAGCAGCTCTCTGGCAGGGCAAAAGGTGTTTTGATGAAGACGTAGGCCTTTTGCGCTTCGACATCGATCCGAAGGCAGCCAAATTGCCCTTTGACCGCGAACGGGCCGACCGTAAAGCCATCCTCCTTCTGATTCCGAAGTGCCGCTATCAGCTGTTTGCGCCGCTCACGCAACGCATCCGCGGCGAGGCGATCGATCGGAACATCAAAGCGCACCAAAGCGGTCGCTGCTGCGAGCACGAAGCTCTCTGCCATTCCTGGCTTTTCGTACGCTTCCGGCGGCATCCTCGAAAGATTGATCAACGCAATCTGCAAAGGGGTAGCGTTGGACGGAGCAGGCGCTGCGAGCACGGGGATTGTGAAATCGTCTTTGACACCTTTCTTAATCATCGCTTCGGCTTGCCGCGCGGCGTCTTCTCGCGGAAGGCCATTGCCTGCTGGCACTTTGCCTTTGCCCGTCGAGCCCCACTCCATCAGACATTTGCCCGCTTCAGTCCGCTGGCAAACGCCCCCCCGAAGCATCGACTGCGCGCCAACTTGAACGATCTTGCAGGTGCATTGGTCGTGCTCGACGTCTTCAGCGGAGGCCGCGCTGCAGAACACGAACCCAAGACCGACCGCAAGCACGAAGTTCGATCCTTTTTGCATCAGCAGCCCCTGTGACCCCGCGGCGGCGGTGGGGTAAAAATTATGCGTGGCATTAAGGCATTGTTGCAAGGGGTGGGCGACGTAGGCGATGCCCCAAAGCAGTATTACGCTAGGACCGGAGTGCAGGTTCCCGGATGAAGTGCTTTTGACAGCGCAAGCCCCAACCAATGCCCCTCTTCCGGCGTTCGCCGCCCCGCTTGCCGTCTCGCTGGGAAGGAGCTGGTGCGCGAGTTGCAGGCGCTTTGCTGTGGTTCAGCAATCGCTCGCAAGTCTCCGTGGGCGTCGCGGCAGCCGTGGCTTGGGTCGTGTTGCTTAGAACTGGAAGACTGCCGACCCCATGGGCGTCGAGGCGATGCCTATGCACGCCAACTGAGAAGCCTTTCAACGATCGATACAAAATCGACGCTGCAGGTTGAACCAGCGTCAGGATCGTTGCCCATCAAAGGATGCATGATGACCATCAAACTCCAGACGGCCGATGCTTTGGCCAAGAGACTTGCCAGGGCCGTACTACCCGGAGAACGGGAGGTTGTGTTTCTAATGGGCTCAGGCGTTTGCCTTCCCGACGCCGAAGGCCGGGGAGTGCTTGGTGCGAAGGCGATTATGACTCTCATCGAAGCGGAACTTGGCCCGGACTGGCAGCCCACCGATTCATATCAGACTGCATTTGAACAGCTGATCGAACAGCTTGGCGAAGACGCCGCCAATCGGGTGGTTCGCAAGGCCGTGCTGCAGGCCACAGCCGACGCCGGACTATCCCTATCAGGCAAATCGCTCAAGGACGATGACCTTAGGGATCTCGAGAGAAACGCGGCACGCTGGCACGTGCCACAAGGACTGCGAGCCTTGTCGGCGTTGGTCACCCACCTGCCGGAATGCTTTGGCCGTTCGATATTGACAACTAATTTCGATCCGCTGATCGAGATTGGACTGTCAAAACAAGCGGCTCCGTATTTTTCCAGCGCCCTGCACGCCGATGGCTCATTGCTCTACCTCAGCGGCGTCGGAACGCACGTGGTCCATTTGCATGGCTTCTGGCGAGGCAGTGATACTTTGCACACGTCCACTCAACTTTCACAGGACCGTCCACAATTGGCCGACTCTCTGCGCAATATCCTACGCAATTCCACACTGGCTATTCTTGGCTACGGAGGATGGGACGATCTGTTCATGAGGACGCTGGCCGCCGCCCTCGCGGGCAACAGCGACAGTATGGACATCCTTTGGGGATTTCACGAGAGCGACGCGGCCGACGTCCATCGCCGATACGACCACGTCGTGGAGACATTGAGTCCTGCTACAAATCGAGGTCGGGCTCAATTTTTTCGGGGCGTCTCTGCGGACACGGTACTCGCAGAAGCGTTTCGGTTAGCTACGGAGCGGCGTCCAGCTCAAGACGTCCCGACGTTCATGCAACGGGTGGAACTCGCGCGGACTGGACGAGTTCGCTATGCGGAACTGGCCCGACCTTGGTCCGACCCTCATGCATCGTTGGGGGAATACGCAAAGCTGCTCTACAGAATCGATCCCTCCGCGGCCATCAAGGCGGCTGTGATTGCGGCGGAATACCTACTCCCCCGGCTGGAACGGCAGGGAGTGAATGCCGCCCCTGTGACTTCGGAAGCGTATGGCTACGCACGTAAGTCCATCGGGCGCGCCTGGACGTTGCTCGAGTCCGGCGACTCGGATGATCCTTGGCTTTCGGGCGCCGTTATTGACTTGTGCGCCGACTCCGAGAAGGAGAAAAACAATGCAGAAAGCGCGATGCTTCTTGTTGTCGCCGATGCTGTGACCGCTGTCTTGGCCCAAGTAAGTGGACAGGAGGTCTATGCGGTTGGCGGCAACCCCCAAAACGAGCGCGGTGCTAAGGACTTTGCAGCCATTGCGATACACAGGGCTGCGCGCGTTCTGCATGACGATGACGGCGCGCTGTGGAGCTATATCGGTCGGCGGCTGGGGGGAGGTCCGGATCCCTTCGGCAGGTTCTGGTGAGGGTGGGCTACTGGCGGAAGCAGACCGGGCATGCCGGAGAACCGTGAACTGCTGCATCGGGCCCTGACCATCAGTTCTCCATGCCAGAGCAGTCGTCGGCAGGGGCTTCTGCAGCGTTCGGTCGTCGTTCGACGAGCACGGTCAGGATCCGGCCTTGAGCGGACTTTCGTCTGAAAAATGCCGAGGTCGACTCTCTGTAGGCACTGTCGTTCCGCCGCGCATAGCGACCGGCACCGACCAGTCTGTAGGAGCGTTTCGAGACCGGTCGGCCGCCCGGACCGCTCTCGCGTTGGTCGATGTGTTTCGTGGCGAGCTCTCGACACGCCTTGGGATCGCGATCAACCAGTCCGCGGACGGCGCGTTACGGGTCGCTTACTGAGCTCCTGACTCACAGCCGCGATGGCCTGCGCCAAGGCCGTGCTGGCCGCACGGTGCGCGGCCATCTCCTCGACGGGCTGATGACCCACTGCACCCAGCTTCTTCTCCAACGCTTGGCCATGCGCCTGCTCCCCAGAAAGCTCCGCCAACTTGTCCTGCAGTTCCTGGCGCAGCTTGCGCTCCACCCTCCTCGCATTCTGCAAGGCTGCAGACAAGGACGCGCGCTCGGCAGCAGACGCATCCTCAAGTGCGCGCGCCGCTGACTTCCTTGGCCACCTGCGCCTTGTGCGCCTTGGCGCTTTGACTTCATCAACAGCCTCCGATTGGGGTCGATAACCGGGGTGAAAGGTGGGCTTTGATCCTTTTATCCGTTCCGTCAGGCAGCACGAAGTGAGGGAGACCTTTCGAGGACATCACGACTGGAAATTGCGAGTGACCGTCTCTGAAAGACTGGTTCCGGTCACTCGTTCTTCCGAGGCGAGTGTCGGTGGCCGCTGGAACCGGCCGTTCGACCTCTGCGCCGCCACGTGACCGCAGTACCCCGAAGGCGACACACCCGACCGGCGCTCGCAGCGCAAGCAACGCTATGTCGCGCGCAGGGTCACCATTGGAAATGCCGCGACGCGAGCTAAAACAACACCATGAGCGGCGAGCAATCTGTAGCCTTCGGCAAGAGACTCGGCGCATGACCGAGTAGTCCGAAGCATTCCCCGCCTCGGCGCGATCCAATCCAACTCCGGCCTACACCTCGTCAGCGACCGCCTTCCCCGCCTTGATCACCGCGCCGATCGTGGCTGGAGACGGCGCCGCCGCGGCCGCCAGAAGCGCGAGCCCGAGGTCCAGTACCCTGGCGAGCTTGGTCAGGAGCTCCGACGCCGCCTTGATCTTCGCGATGCGCGTTTGCGCATCCTTCGATGCCTTGCCGATGATCTCGAGGTCGGCAGCGAACGTGGAAAGCCCGGCGATGACGCTCGCAGCGGTCAGCTTGGAGTTAAGAGCGGTCAGGCTGTTGAGTTGGCCCTGCAGCCGGGTCGACTGCTGCTCCCAGAGGAGGGCGTCCGGACCGCCATCGGGCTTGGGACCGAGCGCGAGGATGGCGGCCAGCGTTTTCTTCGCGCCATCGGCGCACAGGTCGGCTACGCGGCCGAGGTCTTGGGCAACGGTCATGTGGTGCTCCTTCAAGCAAAGGCCTTGCGAACGGCCGCGAGGCTGTCATCGAGCTCCCGGCCGATGTCGTACAACCTGCGGATGACGTCTTTCGCCTTGAGCTTGGCCGACGAGGACTGCAGTTCCACCAGCGCCTTCGAGGCGCTCGAGAGCGAGGCTTGGTAGTCATCCAGCGCCTTCTGGCGCTTGGCGACCACAGCGACGCGCTGGCAGTATTCCTGCGTGAGCAGGAACCCGACGGCGCTGAACCGCGATGCCTGCGAGCCTGCGCAGATGGCATCGACGTCGTCGCCGATCGCATCCCGCTGCGCGAGGATCGCCTGCGCAAAGTAGCCGGCCAGCTGGGTTCGCTCCGAGGATAGACGCGCCTTCAACCGCGGCACGACGAGCTGGGAGAGCCCATCCACCAAGGTCTGCGCCGCTGGCCCGCCGTTGCGGATCAGGTCGCGAAGGGTTTCCTCGCGCATCTGCTCGGTCGCGAGCTTCGCAATCAGGCCTATCAAGCCGGAGGCGGCCTTGACTTGGGCCTGGTCTATGCCCGGGATCGAGCCGACCGAACCGGCCAGCGCGTCCAGGCCGGGCTTGACGGTGAAGTTCGATTCGTTTGCCGCCGCGAATAGCGCGTTGAAATACTCGGTCAGCACCCGGTCTGCGGCCACCAGGCCCTCGGAGGCCTTGTCTTCGAGCTGGCAATCGACCAAAGCGGGGTTGAGCACGCGCTCCCGCTGGCAGGAGCCCGCGATGTCCCCACTTACGTCGTCCCAGGTCTTGGACGATGCCGCGAGACGCGACGAGATGTCTCTCACGGCGCCCAGATCGGCGCAACCCGCTACGACGAGGCAGCAGAACCAAGCCAAGACACGTTTCAAGTTCATGGGACGTACTCCTGGAAGAAGAGCCGAATTCTTATGCGGCTCGCATTCTTGATGCATCCATCGAAAGGAGTACGACCCGTGGCGTTGCACCACGTCCTCCCTTCGAACTATCAAATTAAACAATGCGCTGGGAGGCTTCGATGCTCAAATTTCTTGCCGCGGCGGCGCTCTCGGCTGCGCTCGTTGCCGATGGGCGACGCGAAGCAAGCTTGGCTAATTACGTGCGGCGAGCGTCGTGTTTCAAGCTGTCAGTGCGCCGTCTGGCTAGTTCCGCTATGGGTCGGGAGCGGCGCCGAGCGACCGCGTTCGGGCACTGCGATCTACCGACTGGTGTGGCCGCGAGTTCAAATTCGCGGCCTCGCCTGACAGCTGACTTTTCGCCGCGATCGCCCCCTTGACGAAGGACAGCTATCGGCGATCTTGACGAACAAGGGCCAGGCAGCTCAAGTACCCATAGCGAAAGACTTCTCTAGGCCGTTGAGCGATCCGTTCCGGGTCACCGCTCTCGGTTTCAGTTCAGACCACACCGAGCATGCCGGCGGGAACGGTGTCTCGGGCGGTGAGGCCCGGGTGCAATCGGTATTGCGGCCCTAATGCCATATTGCGGAGTCATTCGCCTATTTCGGAGGAAGCTCGAGCTCGGGGGGCTCGACGGCGATGGGAAGCGGTGCATCCCAAATGTTCACCCGGCTGAACAGGTTGTAGTTTCCAGCACTGAAGCAATCGGGGCCGTTCGCAGACAGTCGCTGATACTGGACGACCAGCACAGGAAGGGAGGCCGATGTCGCATTAACGTCGTCGAGGCGAACCTGGACTCCCGCCATTCTGGCTGGATGTGGCTGCGGGAGGTTCTGGCATGAGTAGAAAACATCCGTCCCGTAAGCGGTGAAGCCGTAGTTTGGCAAGACCGCCCTGCCCTGCCATGTCGATTCGCCAGAGCTGGTCGCACCGACAAGACTCAGCGCGCTCGTTTCGCCCTTGAAGAAGGAGACTCCGACGTAGACGTACCTAACCTGCGGGTCGTTGCCAGGATCGATCGAGAAAAAGTCAGTCAGAAGACGCGGAACCCCGGGCTTGATCTTGACAAAATTATGTGGACACACTCGCGGGAGGCGCACCGCGCTCGGATCGGCCACGGGCGGACATCCAAGCGTTCCATAGACCGCCCGCGCCACCACGCTCCCATTAGTCGCGACAAACGAGCCTCGCAGCAGCCCCGCAGCCGTGCTGTATGTAACGGCCACCTCTGACGAACCCCTGCGAGCAAACGTCCCTGTCATGGTGCATTGCCATTCGGTGCAAGCCTGGCCGTCTTCAAGCCACTCCTTTCCGGAGGTGGACCAATCGATGAGGCGACCGGTGTCCGAAAAGCAAAGCTTCCTAGTGGGATCGCCTGTGAGAGTTTCGACGGCCTTGCCGACCTCCGACGAGAGCTCTCGGGCCGCGGACTTGTCCAAGGCTTTGACAACAAAAGGCTGCTTCGAGTCCAAGGTAAGTGGCCCCTCGGCGGGGGAGACGATTTCGAACGTCGCCAACATCTGCTCAAACGCATCGACGGTTGCATATCCCTTGCGGCACGTGAATGCCGGGCCCGATCGCAAGTCGCCATCGCACATTTCAGTGGAGACCGTATATGCCTGCACGTGCAGGTGGGCCTTCGCCGTGCCAGTGCTCCCGGTGCGCCCGACATAAGTACGATCCCCAATGACCGCACCGATCTTCAGCACTTTGCGCTTCGGATCCTTGGGGTTATCGCTCAGAAATACGGGATCAATCTCACTCAGGTGGAAGAAGAATACTTGCGTCAGCCCTTTGACGGTGCCGAATAGCATAGAAACCCCTTGCGCCGGCTTTTTGATATTCCAGTCGTCGCGCGAAAGTCCGCCGATCAGACTCGAGTCGGACGGCGCGTACACGCTTGTTCCAACTCCGGCTCGAAAGTCGCTGCCGAAATGCGGCGCCCGCTTCCCGTCGAGGTACCGCTGATGGTTGTATCGGCTAGTTTCTATGCACCCTTCTTTCAATGGGCACTCGATCAGTGACTCGGGCAGGTTGTGTGAGACCGTCTGCTTGGCAACCGCTAAGCGTCTCGACGCGTCAAGCTTCTTCTGGGCTGCCGCAATCTCCGCGTCGCTGTATGTCGTTGCGCGCGCAATTTTCAATCGCGCGATGAACTCCCCCCCGGATTCCGTAAAGGCGTTTGGAGGAATCTTCGCTTCAACAATTGCAAGCGACCGAAAGTAGTTCGTGGCAAGTGTCTGGACACCGTCTTCCTCCTCGGTCGAATGGTAGGTGTATGCGGCGTACGCTTCGTTGGCGCGGGCATCGGGGCCACGCACCTTGAGGCGCGCTGGTAGGTCCGCATTCGGCATGACAGGAGTAGCAATGATGATCGTCGAGTCATCGGGTGATTCGATGTCAAGCGCTGCCTTTCTGGCATCCACCGCATCATTCACCCCACTATCTACCGACCTTTGGAGCCGCACGTTTTTGCCCAGAATGCCGCTCTCAGCAGTGAAGTCGACACTTCCGACGGCATCGAACCTTGCGACGGGCGAGTCGGCGCTCACTGGAACGCTGGCCGACTCCGCAGTTGTTGTTGGCGTAGTGGGTGCAGTAGGTGTGGCCGATCCGATGGGCGCAAGAACGGGTGATCCGCCCCCGCCACCACCGCAAGCGCTCAACAAGACCGAACTTGCAAGCAAACAGGGTGCAAGCGAGTGCGCGGACAGCCAGCTTCTCGCGCGTCGCGGCAGTTGCCGAACCTTGGGTGACCCTAGATTGAACATCCTCTACCTCCGGTCTTTGATGGCCCGACGGATCGCCTTGGAGCTCGAGCCCGCTTGAGGGTCTGCAGCATGGAGACTAGAATTTCGAGCGACATCGCGCCATCCTCTAAATGACTTACGCAGGCGCAGTTTCTGCTGATGGGCCGCCCACTGGAGCAATGCCGGCGGGGTGGGTTTAGTTGGAGGAAAAACTGCCGTGGAGAGGTCGCTACTGCTACTGAAACTCTATCGCGCCGCGCGCGAAATGGAGTCGGGCGCGTTTGAAGAGAATGCTATCGGCGCGCTTAAGAATTTGCTGGTCTTTGACTCTGCGATCTGGGGCTCGGGGCTTCTTCGTCCTAACGGCAGTGTGGCCCCACATATCGTGCATCTCCATCGCCAGCCGCAAGAGGCTGTGCAAGAGTGGGCCAAGCTCAATGTTGCCGATCCAGTCGCAGCCGCCATCATGGAGCGTCTCGGCGTCCCGATTCGCTTTCACGCGCCAACGCTTTTTGCAGGCGTCGAATCGTCGAGCATGCGGGCCTATGCTAAGCGATACGACCGGCAGAGCTATATGGTTTGCGGCGTCAACCACGCTCTGCAGCCCGACTTCATGGGTTGGCTCTCTTTGTACCGAAGCGACCCTGATGCGCACTTCACGCAAGCAGAGCAGCGCGCGTATGGGGAAATGATGTCGCACCTGCACGAGGCTCAACAGATCAACTGGCGGATCCAGCTTCATCAAGCAGCCTCGCCTGCAGCTTGCAAGGAAGCGCAAGCGATCACCGATGCCTGGGGCTACATGCACACGCCATGGGCAGATGTTGAGAACCTTTTTGCGCTTGAGTGGCCCCGACTGCACACGGGTCGACTACCCGATCCTTTGCTCCGGGCGCTTACAACCGAAGGTCATTACAACGGGAGAACGATCATTGTTCGTTCACAGACAACTCAGGGCTTGATGTTTGTTCGGGTGCGATGTCGAACGGCGCTTGGCGAGTTGAGTCCGCGAGAGCAACAGATAGCTGCCGCAATAGCCCGCGGCTGGTCGGCGAAGGTGGTAGCCAGAGACTGGGGCCTGTCACCCGCCACGGTGCGCGCGCACCTGAATCACATCTACGACAAGCTGGGCCTGCACACCCAGTCAGAACTTGCGTTCCTCGTTGGCATCGAGGGGCAGGAGCCGCCGCCAACGCGGCATTAATATGGCCGCGCCGGCGGTGCCGCGACCTACTCTACAGCGAGAATTTCTCCGTTAACAGGGCCGCCTGCTCGAGTTCGGCCCTGTTGAGGTACACGCGCTCGTGCGAATGAGCGGCGCCGCCGAAGAAGGTGAGGCCCACGACTTGACCTTGGCGCCATTGAACTCGTCGCTACGAAGCCGGCGTCGCCGACGATCACCGGAAGCCTGAGGAGAAATAGTGTGCACGTGTCCACCATGATTTGGACCGCCCCCCAAAGCTTGAACATTGTTGAAGGACGGGCCCATCTCAGTCCTTCAGCATCCACCACTGTCCGGCGTGAGCGTCCGGCCATTCCACCTTGACCCGGCTTCGTGCCGGTGACATCAAGTTGAGATCGTGGATCCAACGAAGGCGACGCACTCCACGAGGTTGAGAGCGGCCAGCAGCAGGTATTTTTCGGCTTCTGTGCGCACACGCAGCAAGTCGTGGTCGCCCAAGTATCCGTAGACGAACGCGAGCAGGTAGCGCTCGAGGTGTTCGTCGCAGAACTGCTGTATGACCTGGTTCGCCAGGACGCCCGGCAATCCCTCGTTGAAGCGCGCGCGGGCCGTTAATCGCTGCATGCAACTGTCCTGTACGTCCTCCGAGACGATCGGCCACTCGTGGCCGCTGCGCTTCATCGCCTGGAACGTCACCAACAGGATGTGCAGCGGCACCTCCAGTTCCACCATGCCGACTCCCATGCGTGGCAGCGCAAGGATCGAGGCGAGCATGTTGGGCTGCTGAGCGAAGATCTCGTCGGCCAAGCGCACCTTCTGTTCCTGGCCCATGCCGTTGACGTCGATGGCCGCCTGGACCATCAAGGCCTGCGTGATCACGCCCATTCGTCAGCTCGGGCGCCAGCGATGCGGCAGCAGTTCATCGAGCCGGTGGCTCGGATGCGAATGGATGCGCGCCAGCACGTCGCGCAGGTACGCCCACGGATCTTGACCATTGAGCTTGGCCGACTGCACCAGACTC
>NZ_JBBKZS010000050.1:0-15189 GCF_037889955.1 Variovorax robiniae | reverse complement strand
CCGGTCTCGACCGGTCCTGCTTGATCCTTCATTAAACTCTCCGAAATAGGGACAGCTGACCTTCGCCGATCAGGCCGCCTCAGGCAATGACGGGGAATCTCGGACACTCACTCTTCGCCGACACCGTTGGCGGTGCGAACGCCAGCGCGAATCTCTACTCGCTCATCGAGACGGCCAAGGCCAACAACGTCGAGCCGTATCGCTACCTCGTCGCCCTGTTCAAGAAGTTGCCGCTGGCGCAGACAGCCGACGACTACGAGGCCTTGCTGCCCTGGAAACATCACGCTGCCAATCTCGTAGCCCAGCCCCTGCACTTCATCAGCGTCGATGAACAGGGCGCGGTTTATTGACGGCTTACGGACAGCACGCGTAGGGCCAGATAGATCGCCCTGTTGCGCACCACAGCGTCCTCCTTGATCTTCACGCGCAGGGCGTCGAAAAAGATCAAAAGATCACCGGGTACATCGGGTAAGGCGGCCTCGCCTGCCAAGCTCCGAACCGCGGAAGTTGCGCGGCTGCGGGGCTCGAACCGGTCGGTAGCCAATTACGACCATCTGGAGGGCCTTCAGCCCCACCTGTGGGCCTTGGAGTGGCCGCGCACGGGATTTGCCTCCCCCCCGCGTCAAAATAGTTGTCGCCTCCTTAGAACGAGAACCTTGGGGGCGGCGATGAAGGACGAGAGTGGCTCGATACGAAAAATCATTCAAGGCCCGTGCGGTAGCGAGGTTGCTGCCGCCGGAGAGTTGCGCGCTGGATGTGGTTGCGCGTGAGGTTGCCTTCGATCCACAGCCCCAGGATGTCGCGCGTGCCGTCGGGCAGCACGCCCAAGGCCAGGTAGATGGCCTTTTTGCGCACCACCGCGTCTTCCTTGATCTTCACGCGCAGGGCGTCAAAGAAAATCACCGGGTGCATCGGCTCCAGAGGACGCGCCTGCCAGGCGCCAACCTCGGCCATGATGGCGTCGGTGACCGAGCTGATGAACTCGGGCGAGACCTCCACGCCGTAGCTCTCCTGCAGGAAGCCCTGAATTTCGCGCATGGTCATGCCGCGCGCATACATGGCCACGATCTTGTCGTCGAAGCCGGTGAAGCGGCGCTCGTGCTTGTGGATGAGCACCGGCTCGAAGCTGCCAGCGCGGTCGCGCGGGACCTCGATGCGCAGCGGCCCGTCACCGGCCAGCACGGTCTTGGCGCTCCTGCCGTTGCGCTGGTTGCCAGCGCTGGCCTCGGGCTTGCTCGCGCCATTGGGGTAGCCCAGGTGGTGCGACATCTCGGCGCCCAGGGCGCGCGCTCGATGAGCGCCTTCTTGAACGCGGCCGTCGCCTCGTTGACGGCCTCACCAGTCATCGCGCCGGTGACGAACTGGTCAATCAGTTCCTTGGGAATCGACGGCAGCACCGCCATCCGGGCGGCAATCGCCGCGTTCTTCGCCTTTGCCTTGCTTGCTGGCATAGATGCTCCTGGTCGTCATGCTATGCCTCGAACACAAAATTCAAGACAGGCTCGACCCGATGGATGTCTTCTCGCCTTTGCCGGCGAACCAGGCCGTAGCCTTTGCCAAGATGTCCCTCTCCTGCTTGATCTGTCGATTCTCTCGGCGCAGCCGCACGAGTTCCTCGCGCTCAGCGCTGCTCAAGACGTCTTTGCCGCGCGCAGGTTTGCCACTGTCAACAGCGGCTTGTGCCACCCAGGTTGAGATGCTCTGGGCAGTGCATCCGAACTCACGCGCGAGTTGCGTCGGCGTGCGGCCCGCCTGGACCAATTCGATCATCTGTCGGCGGAACTCAGCCGGGTACGGAGGCTTCGGTGTAGGCATAACGGACTCCTTCATCCATAAGGAACAGACTGACACGACGTCCATGTGCATCTGAAACGCCGTCCAGTCACGCAAGTTACAGTTCGAGCCGGACCGAAGTAAACGTTCTGGGAGCGCCCATGCAGGCCCTTTTCATCAGCTACAGACGACAGGACAGCGAAGCCTACGCCGGGCGTTTGGCCGATGACCTGATCAAAGCCTTTCCCGAGACTTCAGTCTTTCTCGACATTGAGGGCATACCGCTAGGCGAGGACTTCCGAGACGTCATCTCCTCAAAAGTTGCGGAGTGCGATGTTTTACTCGCGGTGATCGGCAAGCTCTGGCTCGATTGTGTTGACGCGAACGGCGACAAGCGCTTGTTTCACCAAGACGATCTCGTTCGCATCGAAATCTGCGCCGCTCTCGATAGGAAAATCCCTGTCATTCCAGTGCTTGTAGCTGGTGCGAGCATGCCCCTCCCCGATCAGCTTCCTCCGTCTATCACACCATTGGCATTTCGCAACGGCTTCGAGATATCCACCCCCCGCTGGCGTTCAGACGTAGCCAGCCTCGTCGCTCGGCTCCAAAAAGAGGATGGCGTTGCGTCCTCGCGGCTTTCTTGGCCGCTTTGGTTCTCGAGTCGAACAAGGGCATCGCTGGCGGTTGCCGCTGCGGCCTTGATCGTTGCGAGCCTCGCCTTTGTGTCTTGGCAACCAGAGGCAGGCAACGATCAGCCGAGCAAAGGGAGCGTTGGATGGATCTACGTGGGAATGCAACAAAACGGGGCGTGGAACAGAAATCAGGCTGACTGCAGGCAGCCGCTCCGGACACTGCGGGTGAGCAGCCTTCCTCAGCGAGGAAAAGCGTACCGCATGGTGTGGCCCACTAACCTTCGCGATACCTCACCGGAGCAAGCCCGCCCACGAGCACGCCCCACCATGACGCCCGCCACGACTGTCTTGTATCCAGGACGATTGGTAGCAGTGGACGATGTCCGCGAGTTTGAGGTGACTTATCCAGACGGTGAGTGGATCTGGATCTGGGCGCACGTGACGGTGAAGGATCTGCCGGTCACGGATGAATCGCTACTTGAAAAATGGATCGGCCGATCACTCTTCTCATCAAAAGAAAACGACGGCCCGCCACTATCGCCAAACGAGGGCCCAAGCTGCTAATCGCGACGAGGCAGGCAGGAAGGCCGCGTGGGTACGACTGCGCTCGCGATACAAGCATCACGGCAGGCCGGTGATGGCGAAGACAGACTCCAGTGCTTTGCGCGCAGTTGCCCGACCTGCCCCGTTGAGCACAAGGCAATGCAGGTCGATGTTGAGCATGGACGACGCCCGAGGCGTTGGATCTTCGTGACCGCGTCGCCGTTTGCGAGATCCGCAGAGCGCCGCACGATACGAAGAACCTCGCCACTTGCAGCTGAAAGTGAGCGCCTAACGTGCCCGGACTCGCCGCAGCGCAGGCGCGGGCACCCGTGCGCCAAGAGCCGCACGCGAACCTGGCCGCGAGGTTGCTCGGACTGCCACAGTGCACGGAGGAGCACGATTTGAAGAGAGCCAGCTACATAAGGCCAGAGTAGTCGCTAAACCCGGGGGTTCGGCCGGCCGCAGCGCTGTAACTTTCCGGCGCGCGCACTTCGGTGGGGGCATCTCCATATATTTGAGGATGCCGTTTCGGGAAAAAACCGTCTGATCAGACAAACTGGCCCGCCAGTGCGTGTTTTGACAACTCTATTGGGTGTAGAAAGCCGGTCCTGAGCCCTTCTACATCAAGGCCCCCACAACAACGCAGGAGTGATCATGGCCGATCGAGGAGACAAGACGAACTCGTCGCACGGCGAGATCCATTTCGTCGTACCTGGCACCGAATTGACCGGCAGCGCGCGTTCGGCGCGCGCCGGTGCTGGGCTCACCGGATCGACCTCGGAGCACGGCGAAGTGAAGCAGGCTGTTCGCGTAGGCATGCGGCGTGACGGCGGCAGCGACGTCACGCTCACGGCTAGGCCGGGAGAGGATGTTGTAGAGATCGCCATCGCCAACGGCCCGACGCTCGTGTTGCACCCGCAAGACGCGCTGGAGTTGCTGCGAGCGCAGCGCGGCGGTGTGCCGCCGCAGAAGCGAGATGGCAGCGGCCCGGCACTCAACGTGGTTAACGTGTCGTCACAGCTTGCCTGGCAGGGGTTGGAAGACAGCGAAGGCACCACCACGCGCAGCGGCCTGCTGCAATCGATGGGCGGTGTGGTGCTAGACACCATTCGCGTCGTGAGGCGCGTCATGGGCGGCAAGGCATCCACGGTTACGGCCGAGGCCATCAGCGCGCTGGTGGACAGCCAAGTCGACGCCGGTATCTACAAGTTGTCTCTACAGCCGCTGACGTCTCTCAAAGGTAGCCTATCCAAGATCGCGGGGCGCATCGACGCTCCAGCCGGCGCGCCCAGCCTCGTGCTCATTCACGGCACCATCTCCAGCACTGAGGGCACTTTCGCCAAGCTCTGGCAACTGCACCCGACTCGCGTGGAGAAGCTGTTTGGCCACTATGGGGGCCGTGTTTACGCACTGGACCACCCCACGCTGGCGGCCAGCCCGTTTGCCAATGCGCTGACGCTGCTGCGCCAAGTGCCAGACAACGCCGAACTGCATCTGCTCACACACTCGCGCGGAGGCGTCGTGGCCGAGGTGGTGGCGCGCATCGTCGGCGGCCAGGGGCTGGATGCCGATTCGATGGCGTTGTTTGCGGACACCGACGACGCCAATTACACCAGGCATCGCGAGGAACTCGTCGAGCTAAAAAACCACGCCAGCCGCGGCATTCGCGTCACGAGGATGGTGCGCGTGGCCTGCCCGGCGCGCGGTACCCTGCTGGCGTCGCGCCGACTCGACGCATACCTGTCCGTGTTCCGCTGGGCGCTGGAGTTGGCGGGGCTCACCGTCACGCCCAAGGTCGTCGAGTTTCTCGGCGCCGTCGCCGCCGAGCGCCTGAAGCCCGACGTGCTACCGGGCCTGCAGGCCATGGTGCCCGATTCGCCCACAACGCAGTGGCTCACCCAGCCGGCAGACGAGCCACTTAAGGGCGAACTGAGGGTCGTTGCTGGCGACATCGAGGGCGATTCGGTACTCAGCTGGCTCAAGACTTTGCTCACCGACGCCTTCTACTGGACAGACCACGACCTCGTCGTGCAGACCCGCTCCATGTACGGCGGCGCTCCGCGCGGTGAGAACGGCGCATCCTTCGTTCTGGACCGCGGCGCCAAAGTGAGTCACTTCCGCTATTTCGAGAATGAACTCACCGCAGCTGCCATCGTCGACGGCCTCGTCGCCAAGGCTCCGCCCGTCGGCTATCGGCCCATCGGGCCGCTGTCCTGGGCAGGTAAGGACACCACCGGCGATCGTGCCGGGAAGCCGGTGCACAACCCGGCGCTGCCGGCTATCTTCGTGCTGCCGGGCATCCTCGGCTCCCACTTGGCCGTGAGCGGCAAGCGCATCTGGCTCAGTTGGCGATTCGTGAATCAACTCGACCGCATCGCCTATCCCGGCCCGGCCACGCCCGATGGAGCCATTGGCGCCACATACGACGCCCTCATTGCCCACCTGAGCGGCACGCACGACGTGCACGAGTTCAGCTTCGATTGGCGTCGCCCCATCGAGGAGGAGGCCCGCCGCTTGGGAGACGAGGTGCTGGATGCGCTCGAGGCCCGCAAGGGCAGCGGACAGGCGGTGCGCTTTATCGCGCACAGCATGGGCGGTGTCGTCGCGCGCACCTTGCAACTGGAGCGGCCCGAGGTTTGGGAGGCTGTGTTCCGCCACCCGGACGCCCGGCTGCTGATGCTGGGCACGCCCAACGGCGGCTCCTACGCGCCGATGCAGGTGCTCAGCGGCGACGACACTTTCGGCAACTTGCTGTCCAGCTTCGGCAGCCTGTTCGACGGCCACGAAGCACGTCAGCTCATCGCTGGCATGCCGGGCCTGCTGCAGCTGCAGGCCGACCTGATGCACGAGAAGCTCCGCCTCAACGATCCCGCGGGCTGGGTGGCGCTGCAGAAAGCGGACCTGGACGCCGTCGATAGACGCATCGAAGCGCAAAGCTGGTGGCACCGCGATCTGCTGCAAAAGAAGCCGCTGCAATGGGGCCTGCCCGACCAAAAAACTCTCACGCGCGCTGTGGCACTGCGCCAGCGCCTGGACAAGCAGAGCGAGGCCTTACCCAACGTGGAGCAAGTGCTCCTCGTCGTGGGCCAGGCCAAATCCACCCCGACCGGCGTGCGCATCGCCGACGACGGCGTGCAGTATCTCAATGCCATCGACGGCGGCGACGGCCGCGTCACGCTGGACCGCGCCATGCTGCCTCGCGTCAAAACCTGGCAGGCGCCTGGCGCCCACGGCAGGCTGCCCGCGCTGGAGGGCTGCTTCGACGCCTACGTCGAGCTCCTCGACAAGGGCGACACCGACAAACTCAGCCTGATCGGGGCCGGAACGCGTGCCGCCGCCGGCGCGCCCGGTGCACCCGCAGCCGCCGTGGAGGCCACGCGCGCGACCCATGGCGGCCGCCACGGCGAGCCGCCCGAGACGGCCGAATCCGTTTTCCGCTCGGGCGGCGACGCGCCGCCGCCTGCCACCGCGCAGCCAGGCCGGCTCACCGTACGCATCGTCAATGGCGACCTGCGGTTGCTCGCCGGCCCGCTGCTCATGGGCCATTACCGTTCCTTCGATCTGACCGGCGCAGAATCCGTCGCCAACCGGCTGCTGGGCGGTTCCATGGACAAGGCGTTGCGCACCGGCGCTTACCCGTCCAACATCGGCGCTGCGCAGGTGTTCAACAATACCTACCGCCGCCCCGACGACCCATCCCTCTTGCCGCGGCCTTCTGCGGTCGTCGTCGTCGGGCTGGGCGAGGAGGGCGAGCTCAACCTAACCGCGCTGAGCGACACCGTGCGGCTCGGTGTGCTCGCCTACGCCCAGCGGGTGGCCGAGCAGCGTGATGCGGGTACCGTCTTCGACCTCTCGGCCGTGCTCATGGGCAGCGGCGGTAGTAGCATGCCCGTGGCTACCTCCGCGCAGGCCATTGCGCTGGGCGTGCAACAGGCCAACCAACGCTTGGCCGCAGTCGGCTGGCCGCAAGTGCGCGCGTTGCAGCTCGTGGACCGCTACCTCGACCGCGCCGCAGACGCGCTGCAGGCGTTGCGATCGCTGTCCAGCGCGCTCGCGCAGGATCTGGACTTGGCACCCCTCATCCGCCGAGGCGCCGGCGCGCTGCGCCGCCTGCCCGAGGCCGGCTACCGCGGCGTCGACTATGACTTCATCGCTGTCGGGCAAGGCAACGAACAGTCGCCCCTGCGCTTCACGCTGGACACGCGCCGCGCGCGCAGCGAGGTCACCGGCGTGCGAACCCAGAGTGGCCTAGTGCGCACCCTCATCGAGGAGGGCGCCTTCAACGGCGGCGGCCGCGACACCAAGACCGGCCGCAGCCTCTTCCAGCTTATGGTGCCTGTGGAAATCGAGCCTTTCTTGGCCGAGTCTAACCAGGCGCTGCTGCAGCTGGACCACTACTCCGCCCAGTACCCCTGGGAACTGCTGGATACATCACCGCTGGAGGAGCGCGCGGCCGGGGACAGACGTCCCTGGGCGCTGCGTTCGCGCCTGCTGCGCAAGCTGCGGACAGAGGACTTCCGCGAGGCACCTAAGTACGCCGGGCACAACGGCGCCGTCCTCGTCATCGGCGAGCCGCTGTGCGACCCCGACCGCTACGGACCGCTGCCCGCCGCCCAGCGCGAGGGCCGCCAGGTCGCCGCCGCTTTCACCGAGGCCGCCACCGGCGACAACGGTAAGGCGCAGAACGTGACCCTGCTCCTGCAGCGCGATGCGGCCGACGTTACCAATGCCGCCTTCAACGACAACTACCGCGTGATCCACATCGCCGGCCATGGCGACTTCAGGAAAGTAAAACGCGACGACGGTGAGCATACAGTCGGAGGCATCGTGCTGTCGGGTGACTTATTCTTCGGCCCCGACGAAGTGCGCGCCATGCGACGCGTGCCTGACCTTGTCTTCATCAACTGCTGCCACATCGGCCGCATGGAAGGCAAGGCGCTGCAGGGGCGCCGCGAGTTCGCCCGCAACACCCCAAAGTTCGCCGCCAGCGTAGCGGAGGCCCTTATCGAGATGGGTGTGCGTTGCGTAGTGGCGGCCGGCTGGGCTGTCGGCGACGCGCCCGCCGCAGCCTTTGCACGGCGCTTCTACGACGAACTCCTGGCCGGCGAACCTTTCGTCACTGCGGTCAACCGTGCTCGCGAGCAGATCTGGGGTCAGTTCCCCGACAGCAACACGTGGGCCGCCTATCAATGCTACGGCGATCCCGGGTGGCGCCTTGTTGAGGGCCCGAAGGCCACCGGATCCAATGCCACACCGCCAGTCCATTCTGCCGAAGGTCTCATCCTGCGGCTGCAGGCCCATGCCCAAGAGCTTCAGTACGGCGACGACGCCGGCAAGGAGCGCTCGAAGGCAGAGGTGCAGCAACTCGATACATCTTATGGCGACACCTGGCAGGCCAGCGGCGAGGTCTGCGCTGCCTTCGGTGCTGCCTACGCGGAGGACTCAATGTCCGATCGCGCAATCCTTTGGTACCAGCGCGCCTGCAGGGCCGAGGACGGAGGCGGCAGCGTGAAGGCCTTGCAGCAACTAGGCAACCTCAAGGCTCGCGCCGGAGAAAAGCTCGGCGACCGCGAAGCCGTTATGGATGCCATCAGTCTACTGGACCATGCCTTCGCGTTGGCCCGTTCATCTGAAGGCGCCAGCCTGCTCGGATCGGCCTGGAAGCGGCTGGCCAAGCTAGACGAGAAGGCCGGCGCGAAGCCCAGCTCGCGCCAAGTGCGCGTCACCTTGCAGACGGCGCGCCAGCACTACTTCGCCGCCGAACAAATTGCCCGCGAAAGCAAGGCTGACGATTTGTTCTACCCACTCGTCAACCGAATCCTCATCGACATGCGCCTCGGCACCTCGGTACCCAAAGTGGACTTGGACAAAGCTCGCGCCTGCTACGAAGCGAAGCTCGACCGCGATCCCGACTTCTGGGCGGCCGTCGGTAGTCGGGTCGAACTCGACATGTATGCCGCCTTCGCCGAACGGCGGCTGTCCCGAGTGATAAAGGTGCTGAAGGACGAGATCAAGGACCTTCGCCTGCACACCACCTCACGCCGACTGTGGGACTCAGTGTCCACGCAGGCGGAGTTCGTGCTCCTGCCTTGCTGGAAAGACCCAACTTATCCAGCCGCCGAGCGTGAGGCCATCGCCGACATACTAGAGGCGCTCGGCTCTGCGGCCATTAGGGCCCTCGCGCTGGCCTCTAAGCCGGTCAAGAGGGGGGCTGCTCGGAAGCGTACCCAGCCGCCGACGCCACTGGCTCCAGTTGCAGCTTACAGCCGAAAGGCCGCGACCAAGACTCCCGTCAAGACCGCCGCCAGGGCCGCAAAGACGCGCAAGGGCAGGTGACAGGTGCCGACAAGCCCCGTTGGGCAAGCTCTATCGATCTGAAATTCGCGTGGGACTCAGTTAAACGTCGTCCTCGTTGTCGCTGTGGACATCAGTTCGTCAGCAGAGGCCTGAAAAAACCCAGAACCGCAAATGCAGTCAGCGCCAAAGCCACCCCCACGGTAAGCCGAACCGCCCGATGCTCTCTGCTTCTTGGAGCGGTCACAGAATTGGTCGTACCCGCTCCGAAACCGACTGCGGCGGCTCTTCGCTGTCCATGCGGCGCACGATGTCGGCGCAGGTTCCCGCCTCCAACAGCCATTCATCCAGATCATGGGCGTCAGCGCGGCCAAGCAGGCAGCGAACACTCAACGGATTGGATTGCTCATCAAGCGCAACCCCACTGACCGCTTCGGCAGGGCGTCAGATTGGCACCGAAAGTACGATCCGATCATCCGTCCAAGTGCAACAATGAGTGCCGTATCGAACACTGCAAAGACCATCAACGAGGCAAGCATGCACCTTTTTATAAGTTGGTCGGGACCACGCAGCAAAGCGCTTGCAGAATTTCTCCGGGATTTGTTACCCAACGTCTTGCAGAACTTGAAGGTATGGATGTCAGAGCATGATATTGAGGCGGGCGCGAGATGGTCCACCACCCTTTCTGAAAGGCTCGCCGGATCCGATGCAGGAATTGCATGTGTTACATCAGAAAATCAACATTCACCTTGGCTATTGTTCGAGGCTGGAGCGCTATCAAAGAGTCTTGAGAGTGGGCGATTGATCCCACTACTACTCGACATTGGACCGAGTCAGATCACATACCCTTTGGCGCAGTTTCAACTTCTTCAATGTGATCGCCCAGGACTTGAGAAGCTAATTTTTTCACTCAACAGCATGACTACCGAGCCGATAGAGCCACAGAGACTGGGACGTCAGATCGAAAAGTGGTGGCCGGACATCCAGGCGGCAATCGCTTCTACCAACTCTATTCCCGTCGCAGTATCCAGCGTTCCAAGCAGGTCAACGCAGGACATGTTAGGTGAGGTTCTTCAAGAAGTTAGAGAGCTAGCGAAGACTCGCGCATCCCTCCCATCTGGATCTGACCGGATTTGGGTTGATACTCGCCCTCTTATTGGGTCAGACGGACGAATGATAGCGATCCAGGATCTAAATGATTTGACAGTCTCTGCCTTTCTCGATGAAATTTGGACGGAGCTGAGCCAAATGCAAGATATCCCTCCATATACCTATGGAACCAAATGGATGCTCTATAAGGATACAACCGCACTTTCGGACCTTGGCAAATCCTATATAGAGTCGCGCGGTCGAAAGAAAGACAATCGAAACATTCGCAGATTCAGTATTCAAGCGGGCGACATGCTAGAAGTCCGCGAGGCCAGGGCACAGGGGAGTGAACACGTTCAATAAGGATTGATCTCCGTTTCAGTTCATTCCGTGGCGCTCCGTCCGACATTCCCGTTTCAAATCAACAGGTTGCGGACAGCTAACCATGAAGCTTGGCCCATCGCATAACAAAGTCAGTTCTCGAGCAAGGACCGGACTCCAAAGACTGCTAACCGCCACAGAATGCACCGAAACCGAGATCACCCCTTAAAGCGCGGCCTCACACGTGCCGGCAGCCGTGGGCTTTTAGGGGGCCACCAATTTGAATAGGTGGACGCCATTCCTCACGCTCCTATCTCGGGCAAGCCAGGTGGGATGGCAAGACGCTCACTCACGACTGATTTGCAGAGTCGACTATTTGCGTCCGGCAAGTTCGCTTGACTTCGCTTCCGCGCGCTGGATTACCTGTATCGGGAGATCGACAATTAGATCCTCTACGCTTTTGTAACGGTGTACCTCCAAAACCCAGGGAAAACGCTTGAAGTGCTCGAACATTCCGTACTCATCATGCGTCGACTGAAGGATTGGCAAAACTGGCACAGAAGGAAGAGCGGGAACTATCAGCAGGAGCTCTTGAGGAATGCTCTTCGCGTCGGTAATATCCGCGATCACAAATCTGGAAAGGTGCGCAAGCGTAGAAACAGTCTCAGTAATATCGCGCGAAGAAGGCCTGTCGAAATCAAATACTACCGGGAGGTAGTTTCGACGGCCTAATTCGTTGCGGACTGCATCTAGTATGAATTTTCGCTCCGGTGTGAAACGCCCCAAAATTAGAACGACCTTTGATGTGATCGTATCGATCGCGAACCGAATTCTTTGATTGTTGAGCAGCAGATAGATGAACTGCGCGACCTCGAGATTGTCAACCGTAACCACCGGACGGTCTCGATCGGAGATGACCAAGTCCCGTTGAACAGCCCCTTGGAGGTTCACACCCCAACTGGATATCCCGAAGACCCGACAGCCCGTTAACATTGCGCCTGCGAGGTTTGTGTTCACCATCGAGGCTTGCGTGAGATCAGCCCCGGCGAGATCCGCACCAAGCAAGTCCGCGCCGTCGAGGTTGCAGCAGCGAAGCGACGCACCCGCAAGTTTGGCCCCAGTCATTTTTGCCCCGCTAAGGTTGGCGCGCTCCAGATTCGCCCGCTCGAGCACCGCGCCGTTAAGGTCTGTTCTTTGGAGGTCCGCGCCGCTCAAGTCAGCATCGCAGAAACTAGTGCTACTGAGGTCCGCGTCCGCGATCCTCACACCTCGTAGGTTTACGCCGTCAAGGCGTTCACCGGCAAACTTTATTCCGCAAAGGCTGTTCCCAGGAATGACTGACATTCCTTCAGTCGTCGAATCGGAGAGGGTGATCGTGCTACTCGCGGATGGACCCAAGATAGCGCGCTGAAAGCAGTTCCGGTTGAGGATTGCGCCATCCAAATTGGTTCCGATAAGATTGGCCTTCGTGAAATCGGAGTTAGTGATAGCACATTCGCGAAAATCCGCGCCCACCAGCATCGCAGCCTGGAAATCCGCTTTGGCAACCTTCGAGCTGCTCAGATTTGCCCAAGAAAGGTCCGCTCTGTTGAAAATAACTTTAGACAGATGCGCGCCTCTGAAATCTGCGGCCGTGAGATCTGCGCCTTTAAAGTTCACCTCGTGAAGATTAGCGTCGCGAAATACTACGTGCATCAGGTGCGCATTTCTGAGCTTGAATAGGTCGATCACGGCGGCATCTGCGATCTCAACCGGAGCTTGATCGATGTTACTGAAATTACTGACTTGCAGCTGTGCGGCCGTGAAATCCGCACCCGTAAGGTCGGCGTCCTTAAATTCCACCCTTATGAGATTGGCGACTCGGAAAACAGTCTGTATCAGACTTGCGTACTCAAAGTCGACGCGATCAATGCTTGCCTTTTCAAACTTTACCGAAGCCAAGTCCGCTTCGCTGCAATCAATAGTTTGCAGCTTTGCAAGTGTGAAGTCCGCCCCAGCAAGGTCGGCGCCCTTAAAGCTCGTGCCCTCGAGATGGGCGTCGCGAAAAACAACCTGCGGCAGGATTGCATTCTCGAAATTAACGCGCCTGATATTGGCGCCTTCAAAATTCGCTGCATTCAGATTAGCGCCGCGGAGATTTAGCCCATCAATGTCCAACCGGCTCAAATCGGCCTCAGCTAGGTCCGGCGTGATGGAGGCATTCTGCGCTCGCCATTCATTCCATACCTGTTTGCCTTGATGTAGCAGAGCTATATGTTCTTCGTTTGGCATCTTGATTGCAACGGCACTGCCGGCCACTCGTGCGCATCCGTGCAGTCCAAGTTTCTAATGCGATCGTCGGCCTGCGGATAGTAAGGTCAGTCGTCCGGTCAACTGCATGAGAATGGCTTCTACGGCTGCGTGCAGTTTTTTGCACAATTTCAGTCGATTCGCGCCCGCTGCTTGAGTTCCTGCAGGTAGCTAAGTGCCAAGCGCCTATTGAGCGAGGATTTGTCCACGACGTCGACCACCGTACGCCGCGCCTGCCCCGGCGACACCTCTCTCGAAGTGCTAACGGGTACCAGCTCGCAAGGGTAGGAGACCAGCAGGAGCAAGTAGACGACGCTGGCACGGCTTAAGTCGGCAATTGACACCGCGCTGGATAGCAATGAGCCGCCGAACCATCGCTGCAACAACTCATCGCTCGCAGTTTTCTGCGCTTGGCTCTCAGCGGCGTGCGCCTCGGAGCCACCATAGGCGAAGGCGGGAAGCCAAGCGTCGTCGAGTAGGAGGCGAGTTGCAGTTTGGGCATTGTCCGGCAACTTGAGGCGGCCGGCGGCGCGCTCGAAGCGCGCGGTTTGGCCATGCATGCGCCCGACGAGGGCCAACACCGCTGACGTGGGCACCAGCCCAACCAGTCGTTCCTCGTCCGTGTGGCGCGTGCTGTCCACGACTAGCAGCCACCGAACCTGGGTGAGGCGCTCAGCCAATGCGGCCGCAAGATACAGCCGGGTAGACCACCACACTTCTGCTAAGTCAATCTTCAGCACCCGCTGCGAAGGACGCGCCGTCGCGATGCCATGCGCGATAGACATGCCGCCGGAGTCGTTCAACGGAGATGAGCCTGGCCCCATACCTAGGCTCACGGTCTCTGCCAAGTCGATCTGTCGGCTGAGCCCCGTCATCGTGATCGCGGCGGCCACGCGGGCCTCGAGGTCAGCCGGCGTGATGAACCAAGCCACGATACGCTCTTGCTGCAGTTGGGTGCGCAGGTCGCGGATTCGCGTCGCATCGGCTGGTGCTTCAGGGCCGCGCAGATGGCCGTCAATCATCGCGGGTGGCCACGGCGCGCGCTCGTCCAGCAGGAACGCGAGAATCGGCAGGCCGTTCTGGCGAGCGCGAAGGTATTCGTAGTGCGTGATCGACGTCGCGCCTGGTACGGCAGTTGTGACGGCGGGCAATGGCGGTTGACTCGGTGCAGATTGCGGCACGTATCCGTAGCGCCACGCGAAAACACCGACGTACGCCTCCGACCGGTCGACCATTTCCAGCACCTTGGCCAAGGGTGTGTCAGCCGCCGCGACCATATCTTCCATCGCTAGGACCTCGTGTTGAAGTCAGCTAACGGCGCTAGCTAAGTCAATAAACGATGCTAGCCGCTCAATGAACACTGCTAGCACGCCTTGGTCATGACCCCAAAGCGAATATCCTGTTCGTGTCGGCTCACCACGGCAAGCAGCTTTTCGAGGTTCGCGCACGCGAGCACCCGACCGGCTGGCAGCGTCTGGAACTCGTCCCCATGGACAGAACAGCCAGGTTGACTCTGATCGAGCCACTCTCTTCGCCAGATCGGCGCGGTGACATCCAACGGATTCAGGAACACGCACCGCGCGCAGTAGCAGAAGTGTGTCCTTGGTCCTTCCCAGTGCAGGGGAGTCTGGATCTCGTTGATGCCTTGCGAGCTGATCCTGGTCAGTGCCGCGAGACGGCCCACCATCTGTTGCTTCAATTTCGGCATCAGCAGCCACTCCCGACCGTCAGGCATCTGCAGGTCCAGTTCGCACGTAGCCGCGAACGCCTGCACCGACATTTGGTAGCGCGAGGCGATGCGCCCAATCCATCCACCCAGCACCTCGGCTTCGAACGGCCTGGGTGCATACGGCAGGGGGCGATGCCTACTGATCAGCGAGTGCGACATGTTCGAGGTGCGCAAGCGTGATCCGTTCCGAACCATCGAGGACCGCGAGTGACGCTGCTTCATTGAGCAGGCGCGAGATCTCGCCCGTTAGGCCGCCGCTCGCAACGAGAATGAACTGGACGATGGGCCGTTGCATCAGGTCCGAGGGCTTGCGCAGCGGGAGCACCCGCTCGAATGCACCCAGCAGCCGCCGAAGATCATCACTCTCGCGCCACCGCGGAATCTCGAATGGCGTGAAGCGGCTGATCAGTGAGTGTCCGAGATTCCCCGTCATTGCCTGAGGCGGCCTGATCGGCGAAGTTCATCTCTCCCTATTTCGGAGAGTGCAATGACGGATCAAGCAGGACCGGTCGAGGCCGG
>NZ_JBBKZS010000049.1:0-15594 GCF_037889955.1 Variovorax robiniae | reverse complement strand
GTGATCACCTGTTCGCCTTGCTGAAATAATCAGCAGGGCAGTTGAGCACCCTGGTCAATTTTGGATCGGCAGACTCCGGTCTAGATGGTCAGTTTTCGGTCGGCGCCAACACGCAACGCCCGGCCGCTGCGCGCAAGGCGCCCGATTTCGCACAGCTTGTCGCCGGCGGACTCATGGAAGCGACGCCCACGGCAAACAGCGGAACAGTCCGTTTCATTGGGGGCGGGCCGGGCCTGCGTGCGGCGCGGTTCAATGTCGCAGGCGTCGCAAGGGCCTATGCCGTCCTGCGTTCAAACGCGGCACTGACGATTGTGGATGCACCGGCGCTTGATGGATGCGGCGCCTTGCTGCTGGATGCCGATGCGGTACTGGTCGTCGCTGATTCGAGGCACACATCGCCGATCGTCATCCGTCGTGCAATCGAATCCGCGCAGCTAGATCAGTCACGCATTGCTGGTGTGCTCCTGAACTACGCGTCCGCGCGGCGGGCGTGACGCCGGGGTCGGCATGAGCGCAAGTATTCACGCACGCGGACCACTGGCCTGGCAAGTTGCGGGCGCGACGTTGGGGTTGGCGATTGTCAGCGCGATGCTGGCGTCCGCCTCTGCGCAAGCTATCGTGCTGACGATGGCCGCCCTGGCGGGGCTCACCGTGATGCTGGTCTTTCGCGAGGTTCGTCGGCCTTTGCTGGGTGCGCTTTTTGTACTGGCACCCATCGACATCAGCAAGGCGGTGATCGCGCCTTTGACCAGCCGCTACTTTGCGGATGGACCGTACTTCTCGCCCGGTCTTTACATGTCACTCGCGCACATGGCGCTTGTCGCGCTACTGTTGTGCTGGCTTGGCCGACACCTTCTGGTCCACCGGCGTCTGCCGGCCCTCACCATGCTTGATGTCTTGGTGTTTGCATATCTGGCTTTCATCTGGCTGCGCAGCATCGGCACGCCTCAGGGCATCCTGTCCATCGGGTCTGCTGCCTCGTATTCGTTAGCGGTTCTCGGTTTTTATGCCTCCAGCCACGCGATCGTGGACCGCTCGGATTTGCGTTTGGCGCTTCGCGCGACAGTGGCAATTCTCGGCTGTACATTGCTCTGGGTCGCGGCTCAGCTGATCACCAAGTCGCCGCTCTTGTTGCCCGGCGCCAAAGGTTTGTCAGAGGGTGTGGTTGTCAGCCTTGGCGGAGCACCTGACGTGTTTCGCCCGGCAGGCTTCATGACCCATCCGAACGTGCTGGCGCACTACTTGGTCATCGTGTTCGGTCCAGCTCTCGCTTTAACGTTGTTGGGTCCTGGGCGTGTGTCGCAACGCATATGGTGGATCGCGGCCGCCGCAACCCTTGGCACCAGCGTGGGCCTGGTAGTCACGCTGTCTCGCGGGGGGTGGGCGGCGAGCATGGTCGCCGCCATCGTGGTCGTCCTGGTCTATGCACGTTCCAAGGTCATCAGCCCGCGCCAACTGGTAATTCTGGGCTTGGCGGCCATCCTGGGAGCTGGGCTACTGTTGGCGGCCTACCCCAATATTCTGCTTCGGTTGACCGCGCCCGACAGTCGATCATTGGAATCGCGCGTCTTGCTCGCGGACATGGCCTACACCATCATTCACGCGCACCCATGGTTCGGGGTCGGCTTTGGCGAGTACAACCGCGCGGCGTTTCAGTTCAGCCCTCCGCTCTTCGCGAACGTATCTCTGGCATACCAGCTGCAGCTGCACCAACTGGTCGTGCACAACCACTATTTGCTATTCGCAGCCGAGCTTGGCATCCCCGCCATGCTTTTCTTCGTTTACCTGCTGTGGCGCTTCGTGCGGTTGGCGTGGCCTTTGGAGCGGTGGTCTAGGCCTGAAGACTTCGGATTGGCGGTGGGGCTTGGCGCCTCGATGGTTGCCCAAGTGTTCTTTCTGAACTCGGACAATTACTACACAGACATTCGGATCTTCTTGCTGTGGCTGTCGGCGGGGGTCCTGCAAGCACTCACAATCATTGTGGAGCGCGAGCAAGGGAGGAGCTCGTGAGCGTTGCCCGCTTTGCCAAGGCCTTCGGTTCTGCGCTGGGGTCGCGATTGAGTATCGCAGCGATGAACTACGGACTGTTTTGGTGGCTTGCGCGTCAGTTGGACGCGGATCGGCTAGGTGGCTTCTCGCTCGTCATGAGCGTCTTCTTTCTGGTAGCGCTCCTACCCTTGCTCGGGTTATCGATTCCGATCATTCGGCGCATTGCTTCGAACAGCGAAGACCTGACCGGCGAGGTGACAAATGCGTTTGGCTTCGCTGCGCCCATTAGCCTTCTGGTTGCTTTCGTCATCAGCCTCTGGGGTGCATCGGCCTTTGGCGCGGAGCTCGCTGTTCCATTCTTTCTGATTGCCGCTTCGCTTTTGCCTACCTCATGGATCATCGTCGCGGAGACCTGTCTCGTGGGACGTGAGCGCCTGGTCGACGTTGCCCGTGTCAACCTAAGCGAGAGCGCAATGCGCACGGTAACCGCGATCTACGCAGTTCATGCGGGGTATGGTCTGGACGGGGTCTTCGCGTCGTTCTTGTTGTTCCGGGTTGTTGCTGCGCTGTTTTACCTTCGATTCGCCGGGCTGCCAGTTCCGAAGTGGTCGCACTGGAGCGCTGCATCGCAGCGAAGGAACTGGTCGGAAGTGCCAGTTTATTGCGGCATTGCGATTGTCGCTGCGTTGGCATCGCGCCTTGACGTGATCCTGATTTCGCACGGCCAAGGCTTGGCGGAGACTGCGGTCTACGCCGCGGCGGGTCGCTTGTATGAGGCCGCGCAGATGGTGCCTACGGTCTTGTCTTTAGTGATCATGCCGGCGCTCGCGAGGCAATTTGCCGTGGCCCAGGAGCAATTCCGCGTTTCGCTTGCGTTGGTGCTTCGGTGCTGTCTGCTCATCGGCCTTGCAGGGGCCCTGGTAGCGGCCGCGGTCGCACAACCGCTTGTTGATCTCTTGTATCGTTCGTCGCTCACGGGTGCGGGACCGGTTCTGCGGTGGCTCGTCTTGGCTGCTGCGTTGATGCTGACTGACGCGCTGCTTTCCTCGGCCATGCTTGCGGCCAAGGCGCAGGTGCACGACCTGCGCGCGCTTGCAGTCGGGTTGGCAGTTCTCTTCGTGGGCTTGCTCCTCGGCATGCACCTGCTGGGGGTGCAAGGGGCCGCCATCGCCGTCGTGTTCAGCGTACTGGTGCGCGTTGCCATGCGTATCCATTGGGCTACCCGGCATTTCGGAATGCCTCCTGTGTGGGGTGAAGCACTGCGCATCATCTTGTCGACTGCTGTTGGCTTCGTGGCATTGACTTTGATGGCCAACAGGGGCGCCGTTGTCTCGGCGAGCGTCGCACTCGTCCTCTTTGGTCTGTGCTACGTGCTCAGTGGCGGCCTCGGGCGGCGTCCCTTCACTACCCTGCAGGCGATTCGTTCCGACATCGTCAACCTTGCGCAACGCAGACGCGCCTCGGAGCCCTGAACATGAAGATCCTTCATCTGGACCCCGACGATATTGACAATCCCCTTTCCGGGGGAGGTCCCGTTCGAACGCTTGAGATCTACCGGCGGCTGGCCAAGCGCCACGAAATTACCGTACTCACACCCACGTTTCCGGGATCAACGCCGGAGCTTTACCGCGACGGAATACGCTACGTGCGACTGGGGCGAAAGATCCGAAATCACGGGTCTTCACATCACATCACGTTTCTTGCCGCGTTGCCCGCTGCAGTTCGCAATTTCGAGTACGACCTGCTTGTGGAGGACTTCATGCCGCCCTGCTCGGCCACGTGGACCCCACTGTTCAGGCGCAAGGACAAGCCAATGGTGGCCTCCGTGCAATGGTTCTCTGCACGGGACTACACGAAGAAGCTCAAGCTGCCGTTTCATTGGGGCGAAGAGTATGGCGTGCGGCTGTACGACAACTTTGTGGTGATGACGCAAGCGATGCGTGAACGCATCGAGCGCCGGCATCGAGGCGCGAGGTGCCACGTTATCGGCAACGGCGTGGACGGCACCTTGTTCAATGTGACCTCACGTCCTGGCCAGGGCATTCTGTATCTCGGCAGATTGGAAGTCGGAACCAAAGGGCTTGATCTGCTGCTATCCGCATACGCAAAAATCCCATTGTCCGATCGGCAACCGCTGACTTTGGCGGGCACCCTTCAAGAGGAGGCAGAGGTTCGGCGTCTCGTGCAGGACCATGGCCTCACTGATTGGGTGCGGATCACCGGGCCGTTTGACGCGACTCGAAGAAGCGAACTGCTGGCGTCTTGCCGTTTCGTTGTCATGCCATCGCGCACGGAAACCTTTGGCATGACGATCGCTGAGGCAAACGCTGCGGCCCGCCAAGTGGTCGTTTGGGACCAAGCTCCGATGAATGAGGTGGCGTCGCCGGGCAGCCCGCGCGTCAAACCATTCGACGTCGGCGCCTACGCGCTCGCGATGCGGGAATTGCTTTGCATGCCGCTGGACGCACTGGCCGGACTCGGTGAGGCTTCACGCGAGCACGCCCGGCGCTGGGACTGGAATGCGGTGGCGGCGTCGCAGGAAGCGTTTTACTACGACGCCATGGAATCACACGGTCGTAGGAACGGCCGCAGCTGAGTGAAGGCGTTTGTGATCACAAGCTCGACGGGCGCTCACTCCGGTGCAGATGGCATTCGGAGCGAATTCGACTCTATACATTCAATCTCGAAACAATCAATGACCGAACCGATCGTCAGCATCATCATTGTCAACTGGAACGTGCGCGAGCTGCTGCACGCCTGCCTTCGGTCCGTAATCGACGCCGGAGGACTTCGTCCGCACCAAATGCGGATCATCGTTGTCGACAACGCATCGGCAGATGGCAGCGTAGCGATGGTTCGCAGGGATTTCCCGAGTGTTGAACTGATCGCCAACACTGAAAACGTAGGGTTCGGGAAGGCCAACAACCAAGCCCTGAAGCGCTGCAGCGGCCGATTCGTGTTGCTACTCAATCCGGACACAGTCGTAGAGCAAGGGGGCATCGCGAGATTGGTGCAGATCTTGGAGGCCAATCCCAGTGTCGCAGTGTTGGGTTGTCGCCTCCTCAATGCGGACAGGTCGCTCCAGCGATGGACGGGGGGAGCTTATCCACGACTTCTGAACGTCGCGAGCCACTACCTCTTCATAGATCGTTTGCTGCCGCGGAGCTGGCGGCCTGCGCCTCTGTATTTGGACCGCGACGTTGTCGAAGATCAAGAAGTTGACTGGGTTTCGGGTGCCGTGATGCTGCTCCGGGCCGACCGTCTCCAAGGTCAACTGTTTGATCCGAAGTATTTCATGTATGGCGAAGACATGGAGCTGTGTCATCGATTGAAGCAGGCCGGGGGCGTCGTGATGTACACGCCCGAGGTTTCGATCATTCACTACCAGGGAGCGAGCATGAAGAAGCAGCAGGGAGACGTCTTGCTGTCATCCCTGAAGGGACCGCGGCAGTTCTATCGGCAAATGCGAGGTGGGCGCGGGATCGGCCTGTATGACGCGATCACGGTCAGTGGATTCGCGCTGCGTTGGGCATTGTTCGGTAGCGCGGGTTGGCTGCGCCCTCGCAGTGACTTCAAGGACAAGGCTCTCTCGAGCCGAGACATGACGCGTCGAGCCTGGGCGATCTTGCGCGGGGGTCAAGCATGAAAGCCGATGCCCCGCGCCGTCCAAGAGTCGGCGTCGACTTCCATACATTCGATGGCATCTTCCAGGGCAGCCGAAGCTATTTGCTTGGCCTGTACCGCGAAGCGATCGTCCTTGCGCCGGACATGCAGTTCATCTTGTTTCTCGATGATCCGCACGCGCTCAGGCGCGCGCATCCCGAGTTTGAGGCGCCCAATGTGGAACTCGCGAGAATTCCTCACAAGGGCGGGATGGCACGACTGGGATGGCAGCTTGCGCTGGCACAACGACGTCATCGCTTGGATCTGCTGCACGTCCAGTACCGCCTGCCCTTGATACCGCTGGGGCCCTGTGCCTGCACGATTCACGACACTCTGTTCGAGACGCATCCTCAGTACTTCAAGCCGGGTTTCGTTCGCATGTCGCGATTGACAAGTCGCATTGCGGTTCGGCACGCCAAGTTGCTTTTCACGGTAAGCGAGTTTTCTCGCAGCGAAATGGTGCGGCTCTATGGCGTGCATCCGGATCGCATTGGCGTCACCTACAACGGAGTCGATACGGCCCGGTTCCATCCGGGCGGCGAGGGCCTGAGCCATCTTTCCGAACTTGCACTGGCGCCCAAGGAGTATTTCTGCACTGTGGGACGGCTGGAGCCGCGGAAGAACCATATCAATCTGCTGCGCGCCTACGCACTACTACCAACGCCCCGCTTGCCGCTGCTTGTGATCGGGCAACGTGATTTCGACAGTGAACCGATCTATGCGACGGTTCGTGCGCTCGGACTCGAGCGCGATGTGCGATTTCTGGAGAATATCTCTGACGGCGCGTTGCCCGCGCTCGTCCGCCATGCGCGGGTCTTTGTATATCCGAGTTTTGCCGAGGGGTTCGGTATGCCTGTTGTCGAGGCCATGGCGAGCGGCGTGCCTGTGGTCACGTCCAACACGACCTCCCTCCCTGAAGTGGCGGCCGACGCGGCGTTGATCGCTGACCCCCGGTCGCCAACAGAGATCGCGGAGGCGATGGCGCGTCTTTCCGCTGAATCAGAGGAGCGTCAGCGCACTATTGACGCCGGTATCGAGCGCGCCTCCAGATTTCGATGGCAAACGTCAGCCCAACTTCTGGTGGACCGGATGCGATCGCATTTTCTCGAAGCTCGCGTTGGCAATGCTTCGATCAACCAACCTAACTTCAACTGAGAGTCTTCAGATGGCAAAGAAAATCAATCCTATTGCCCCCCATGAGATCGACATCACGTGGGCCAAGACACGCGAGCACATGCGAGAGGACTTCGCTCGAAATGTGCAGAATTTCGGAGGGCAAGGATCCTTCTTGACACGAATCGTCTGGCGATTGATGCCGAATGTACTGGCGGTTTCGCTTTACCGGGTGTCGAGGTACCTGTATCTCAAGGACCACGGCGCGTTGGCTAGCCTCGTCTACTTGTTCTCGCACTATCTCACCCGCACGGAGTTGCCGCCCTACTCGTCTATCGCACCTGGGTGTTTGATTGGTCATGCCACGGCAGTCACCATCATCGGCAAGGTGGGCCGCAATTTCACCGCCTACGGAGTCTGTGGTGTTGGCAGCGGCTACGGAAGCGAAGATGTCGGGGGTGGTCCGGGATGCCCGTGTGTCGGAGACAATGTCTCGCTTGCGCATGTCGCCATGATTCAGGGCCCAGTGCGCATAGGCGACAACGTTTCGTTCGGACCTCATGCGCATGTCACTAAGGATGTGCCATCGAATTCCGTGGTGATTGGGGCGCCCTCACGCGTTCAGCGCCGACAAGACGCCCCTGCGGTGCCTGAGGCTGCGGAAGCTGTGGTCGGATGAACGGATGATCCACAAGGAGCGCTCGCCACTATTGGCGATGCGCCCTCCTCATGCGGTGTTCAATTCAAGCGTCAGCACGGTTACGCTTGCGGCGGGAAGCTCGAGTGATATACCGGTCGACGCCGGTCCCGCATCTGCGGGTCGTCGCTGAAGGGTGCTCTCGCGGGGTTGGCCAATCTGGAAGACTTTTTCGACGCGCATGGTGACCAATGCGGCGCTTCTTGCTGTGCCGTCTGTCAGTTCGACGCGGCCGGTTGCGGGACGATCCAGATCCTTGTTGATCAGCAGCACCTTCACAACGCCTGCTTCTCGGGTCGCCAAGGACGTCACCAACGGCAACTCGGTCGCGGGTGCGACGGCGCCCACTCGGGGTGCACTGAAGGACGCGCACTCAGTTCGTATGCCCAGCTTCGTTCCACGGATCACGTCGCCAAGCAGCCGCAGGGCGACATAGTTCGCTCGGCCCTCTCCATGCTCCGTTATGGCCCCGAACATCCAGTTTGCAGAGAGCGACCAGTACTGACAGCACAGCAGGTCATCACGGTCAGCCATCATCCTGACCAGATCGGCCAAGTACAGCGCGCCGAGTTGCGAGTCGATGAGTTCGTCCGTGCGCCCTTTGCCGTTGGTGAACATCGCGTTGTACTCAGTGATCGCCTGGACAGGTTTCCATCCGGGCTTGAGGCTCCTTGCAAGCGCCGCCATATCGTCGAGATTGGTTGAAACAGTGGCAGTCGCTGCCATCGTGCCCCAGTACAGCGATTGTTCGTCGGGCACGCGGTCATACAAGTACGGCATGTATGCGTTGTGATTGCTGATGAAATCGTACGGCTCGTTGACACCGACAAGGACATCGCGGGCAAAGTCTGGATAAGGTGTCGCTTGAAGGCCGCCAATGGTCGCCGTGCGTAAAGGAACGCCGATCTTGATTGAAGGATCAACGGCTCGAAGCGCCCGAATGAAAGCGTTTGCGCGTTTGATGTATTCGGCAGGGGCAACACGCTGCGTCTCGTCCCCCTCCTTGAGGTACGGCTCGTTGCCTATCTCCCAATACGTCACGCTGGGCAGCCGTTTACCGGTTATGCGAGAGATCAAACCGGTCTTGTTGGTCAGCCGAATCCAGTCCGCTGCCTCATCCGCAGTGCCAGTGACCGTGTTGACGGTGATCACGGGAACCGCTGCCACGAACTCGCATAGTTCAAGGAACTCCTGCGTGCCCACGATGGAGGGTTGCATCTGCTTGCGATGAAAATGCAAGTTATCGCTGCGGTCTGTGAGCGCACCCATCGCTCGCTTCCATCGGTAAGCATCCGACTGAGCCCCACCCGGAAATCTCAGAGACGTAGGTTGTAAGGCACGCAAACGCTCGAGCATGACCTGGCGCGGCTGGCCATTGCGATCGAGTAATCCATCGCCGCCATCCACCCACTGCAGGTTTTGTCCGAGCACCAGACGGTTCGCCAGGACGCCGTCTGGTCGCGCTGAGACTGCCACTTTGAACGTGTGACGCTGACTTGTGTTTCTGGCATTCCAGGTAGTTTCAGCTGACGCTCGCATGATCGTCGAGCCAGCCGCAGCTAGCAGCCATTCGCGGCGGTTCAAATTTCTTTCCTCTCTTCCGTCAACGTTTCCTAGCAATTCCAATGGCCTCTCAAGGTGAGCAATCCGGAGCATTCACGAGCACACAAGCTTGCGCGCTTTCTGGAGAAGGCACTGTGATGGGCGTTCGCCTCAATTCATCTGTCTCAGTGTAGGTTGTGTAGCCTCCGAAAATTGCCCGGCTGTTCGTCCGGAGGGCTTTCATTGACTGGAGCTATACCAGGCTCGATGAGTCAACGCACTCCCGCGAACGAAAGGCACGGCGCCCTTGCCACGGCGCATGAAAGTCTCGCGACCGCGTTACCGGCGCGCAGGTTGACCTTGGACGGATTGGCTTGTTGGGGGAAATTTGTTCGCCGGTGCGGTAGCTCAACTGAGGTGTCCCTCGCGCTCGCAGGTGGTGTAGGCGCGCGATTCCATCCTGTGACTCGCGCGACTGAAGCGAGTTGTTACGTTCGTTCAAGCCCCTCTCACTAATTCTGGGGAGGTTGGTTAGCAAACCAAGGCATTACAGTGATTTGGCCAGTCACCTGCGCTTCCTTGCGCCAGTCACCCAGAGCCGGAGCCACTATGAATCGCACCACCGATCCTGCTTCCGTACGAGAGCGCGGCCATCGCATTCGAATGTGCCAAAGGTTCGTTGCGTGGATCGGATGGATGGCAGCTCTGTTTTTTGCGCTGGCGAATAGTGCCCACGCCAGCGTGACCTACCAGTACACCGGCAATCCCTTTGTCTATCTGTGCCAACCTGACGGCACGTGTTATGGACCGCCGGCTACGGCCGGCTCGTACACCAGAGCCGATCGAGTGACTGCAACCGTAGAAGTTTCTACAGCGTTGCCATCCAATTTGAGCTTGTTCGACCTGAATACATTGGCTGGAACCGTGGTCACTCTGACTGACGGGCACCAGACGCTTCATTTCACGGCAGGGGATTCGGGGTCCTTCGAGGCGCTTGTCTCGACCGATGCGTCGGGCCAAATCGTGGGCCCGTGGAGCTTCATCATCAACTGCTGCTTCTACCCGAACAATGGCATCGCGACGTTGAACTGGCCCGGCAACAGGGGTGTGGGCGACAGTGGGACTCTCTCCGCGGCATCCCCGAACAATGGCTATCCGGATACTCCGTACGACGCTGCGAGCAACTCCGGAGTGCCCGGCACGTGGACCGTCTCCGGCGGAGGCACCAGCGCCAGCCTTTCCTACGGAAGTGCCACCCGTGTCATGTACCAGGGCCCGTTCAGCGACGCCAAGGACATCGTCAAGGGCGCCGCCGGCGCTGCCAAGTCGTCGGGCTTCGCAGCCTCCACCCTTTCCGGAACACAGTCGTCGCGCGCCCAGATCAACGCGAACGGACCTTCGGTGGGTGCGTGGTCGAACTCCGCCAACGGGTCCGGTGCGGCGCGGGCGATTGCGTTCCGTACCTACATCAACAACACCAACGTGGCGCAGACCTTCAAGGTGAATGCGACCTTCGACGGCAGGTTCGATGCCGCGCCGTTCGGCCTGCCCACTGGCCAACTGAAGGCGGGCGCGGCCATCCATGTGTTCGATGCACAGGCCTTCGCGACAAAGCTGGGAAGCGCAGGCAACACGACGGCTCAGTTCCTTGTGGGGTCCTATCCCCTGTCTGCTGCGGCCGATCCGCTTAACGCGTTCAGCAACCTGCGCGCGCTGTTTCCGCAGGGCCTGCTGGGTTCCGGCCAGACGGTCGTGAGCGCGACCACGGCACCGGTGACTGCATCCGTGGCGACAGGTTTCGTGACCGTGGCGCCACAGAAGACTTTCACGGTGATGTACGACGTGAGCACATCATCGATTGCGCAGACCGTCGGTGACAGGACAGGCGGCGGCACCGTGAATTTCCTCAACACGCTCGCGCCGGCTGCCGTTCAATTCACCAATCAGGCGGGCCAGTCCATCGCCGGCATCGTCGCCTCCGACACGGCGCCGCCGCAGGCCCCCGCGCCCACGAGCATCGTGCTGGCACCGGCCTATTCGACCGGCCCCGCTGGCGCCACGGCGAGCATCACCGCCACAGTGACCGCTGGCGTGGGCACGCCTGTGGCCGACTTACCGGTCCAGTTCTCGATCAACGCGGGGCCCGACAAGGGCAGGACTGGCGTCGCCGTCACCGACCCGGCAGGCAAGGCGATCTTCCAATACGTCGGGGATAACGATGTGGGCAAGGACGTCATCCAGGCCAACATCGCCGGCCTCCAGTCGAACACGGTCGAGTACGTCTGGTCACCTGCCAAGTGCCCGCAGAACCAGTTGTTCTGGCTGCGCTATCCTGGTCTCTGGCCGGCGTCGACGATCAGCATTGGCGGCGCCGCCTACGACCAAACGTCGCTGGTCAAGCTGCTGAAGCTGCTACCACTGACACCGAGTGTCGCGTTGCTTCAGCAGGATGCGATCACCAAGCTCAATACGCTCTATGGCAGCGACACCAGCCGCCTGACGCTGACGGTGCTGACGGCCGACGACCTTCTGACCGGATTCAACCGCGGCCAGCCCTATCAAAACCTTGCCAATGTGAAGACCTCGGCGCAAATGCTGGCCCTCGCAGCCAGGATGGCGGTGTTCAACAGCGGCGCCACGAGCAAGAGCTGCCGGTAAAGGTTTGCCGTGATGGACACCGATTCCGCATCTCCGAGCCCCCCAGGGTCCGCGAACTGCGGCCCGCCGTTGCCATGGAGTTGCGACATTCTCCAACAGATGATCGAGGAGCCACAGCCCCAGAGGGACGAGTCGGGCGGGGCGCTTTTACCACCTTTCGTGGCGAGCTCCACATCGAGCGTCGGGGTGACCCAAGGCCTGCGCGCAGAAATGCACGTGCACGATGAATGGCCAGCAATGAACGGCATCGTCGTCATCGCCGCGATGGCCTTCCTTGTCGGCGTCATCGTCTGGCTGCTCGGCCGGCGGAGCACTGCGGCCCGCCCGCCCTCGCCTTGATTTCCGGCTTGGCGGCTCGCAATTCCGCCAACCTGATGATCACCCTTGCGACGGCGAAGCGCCAAGTTTCGCGCGTCTATTCGAATTTCTTGGGCGCGCGCCCTCCCCTCTTCGTGTAGCCCGAAGTGGGCAGTGCAGTGTCCAGTAAATGAAGGCGCTGCTTCTCGAGGGTGCGCAGACTGTGCGCAGACCACCAAATCGCGCGCGCGTTGGTCCAAATTGGCCGAGCAACATTGTGTTGACCGGCACGCTGGACTAGACGCATCGAGCATGGCACCGACACCGGTGTGCGTCGCTTCTAAATGCCCTAAAGCAGAGGCACACTTCGCGGCTTCCGATATGGTTGTACCTGCACAACTGGCGATCTATCGGAATTGCCGGCCGTCATGATCTGACGTACAAGCTCACCTCTATTTTGAACGCGTTCTTTCTATGATTTTCGTGCCTCGGAACACTTGCCTTCTCGTGTTCGGCCTGATGCTCGCCGGGTGTGGTGGTGGCAGTGGCCGTGGAGAGGCTGTTTCACCCCAGAGCGCCACGTCGCCGAGTGTTTCGATGGCTGACGGCGGAACTGCCGTCTCCACAGCAGCGCCAGCAGACGCTGCCGATACGAAGCCCGTGCGCGCCGGTGTCAGCAGTGCGGCAGCTTCAGCGGGCGCCACCGGGCAGGCAGCGGCGCTGGAAGCGCCGACCACAAACGCCTCGGTGACGCCGGTGGTAGCCCCCATTGTCATCGTCGGTACCGGTACATCGCCAGCGAGTCCGACCGGCGCCATATTGGTCGCGGACCTCGCCTCAGTGCCGTGGGCCACGCTTCCCGCTGGCAGCCATGTCTATGTGCGACCTGGAACCTATGGAGGGCCGGTCACCATCAATGCCACTGGCAGCGCGGCCGCACCAATCCTCGTGGACGCTGCGGACCCGACACGTCCTCCAGTGGTCACCAACAGCATCGACATCCGGGGCGCGAGCTACTTCGCGATCAGGGGGCTGCGTGTGCAGTCCCCGACGTGGGGCGGCTTTGTTATCCGCCTTGGCAGCCACGACGTGACCGTAGACGGCAATGCAGTGCTGGGTGCGCCCATCGGCATCAACGTGACCGACGGTGCTGGGACTGGCCTGGTCATCTCGAACAATCTGATCGAGGACACAGCAACCCATGGCATCGCCATCGCGGTCAACGGCAGCGCCAGTACGCCGAATGTCGTTAGCGGCAACATCGTGCGTCGAAGTGGCCACCATGGCATGGAAGTGCGGGGATCGCACTGGCGCGTCGAACACAACGACGTCAGCCGCAGCGGATTGGCACTGGCTGGGACTTCGGGCATCCACATCTACAGCGCGGCCGCCAACGAAAACAGTGGCGACGACAACATCGTGCGCTACAACGCGAGTTATTCGAATGCGGACACAGGCGCTAGCGATGGCAATGGCATCCAACTCGATCACTGGTGCGACCGCAACACGGTGGCCTTCAACGTCATGTGGAACAACGATGGCCCTGGCATCAATCTCTTCGAAGCCGCCAGCAACAATGTCTACGGCAACACGGCGGCGGGCAATTCGGTCGACCCTGGCGGAACCCATGGTGCACTGGCTGAGCTCGTAGTCGGCGCGGTGACCGGAATCAACCGAGCCTCCGGCAACCATGTCTTCGACAATCTCCTTGTTTCCATTCGTCCGAACGTGCCGGCGATCTACGTCGATGGGCGTGCCTATTCCACCGGCAACACCGTGGGCCCGAACCTGGCGTTCAATGCGGCAGGGGGGCCGCCAGTGCGCTGGGGCGACGCTCGCATGCTGAGCACGGCGGTGGACATCAATAGTGCAACGGGGACACAGGGAAACCTCGTGGAGTTGCCTGCTTTCGCGAATCCTTACGCTGGCGTCCCCGCCGGGTTCAAGCTAGTGCACATGCCTTCCGCCAAGGGGCAGCCACTTTCCGGTGAAACCGACTTTGCAGGCGTCACTGCTCAAACCGGCATGTCCTATTTCGGTGCGTTTTTCGCAACGCCCTGATCTTTCGATGACATGCGCCGAAGCGGCGCCGGCAACTTGGATCGGCAACTGATTCGCCCACCGATCCTCCTCGTGCGGCCGTTGCGGCGTACGCCTATGCGGCATTTGACATAAATCGGATAGCCTCGCCGAATCGAGCGCAGTGCCGACTATGTCCTCTCTATGCGATGAAAAACTTCAGCGTGGCGATGCATCCTGTAGGAGTAGCAGTAGTTGACTCCGCACTGGCCTTGGAATCGTTTGCGCGTGGATGGGTTGGCAGCAAGGCCTCATTTGAGCCGCGCGTCCAGGAGATCTTCCTCGCTTCTGCCGACACGCGTTGCCAAGTCCTGTAAATAAAACTCGTGCAGCTTTGCCTGCAACAGGGCTTTGTCGGGCAACTGGGTCTGGTACTGCGCAATTAGCGCAGGTGAAGCAGTGCGGCTTAACGCGTACTCGACTACCTCGTCGTCTTTGCTGGCACAAAGTAGGACTCCCAGTGCAGGGTTCTCGTGCGGCTTGCGGACATTGCGATCCAGCGCCTCGAGATAGAAGCTCAGCTTCCCCAGGTACTCGGGCTCGAAACGGCCTACCTTCAATTCGATCGCTACCAAGCAGTTCAGCCCGCGGTGAAAGAAGAGCAAGTCAATTGCAAAGTCTTGCTTGCCCACCTGGATCGGAAATTCGGTGCCGGCAAAGCAGAAGTCTCGCCCAAGCTCGATCAGGAAGTTTTTGAGCCTGGCGAGGAGTCCTTGGTGTAGGTCGGCCTCACTGTGTCCTTCGGGTAGGCCCAGAAACTCGAGCAGGTACGCGTCTTTGAAGACGCTGAGCGCTTGCGGATGGCTTTGTCTCACCACCGGTGAGACTTTTGCCGGCGTCAAGACCGCACGTTCGAATAGCGCGGTGGAGAACTGCCGTTCGAGCTCACGCTTGCTCCAGCGTTCGCGGGCAGCCGCGCGCAGATAGAACTCTCGCTCCTCTGCTCGTTTGCTTTGGCCTAAGATGATGAGGTTGTGGGTCCACGGAAGTTGTCTCACCAGTGGTGCGACTTTCTCGTCATCGCGGTAGGCTTCATAAAACTGCCGCATGCGAAAAAGGTTGGCGCGCGTGAAGCCTCGTAATCCTGGCTGCGTCTCAGCTAGGTGGCTCGCCAACTGTGTAACAACGCCGTCGCCCCACTCGGCTGCCGCGAGCTTGCGACTGATGTATTCCCCCACCTGCCAGTAAAGGTCGATCAGCTCGGTGTTGACCGCTTGATACGCCCGCTGCTTAGCGGCACGGATCAACCTGACGATCTCGGTGAAACTCGGTTCAACCGGGCGCTGGCGGCGGGGTGCCTTGACACCCGCCTTGCTATTCTTGATGCTGCTTTGACTCATGGCTCGACGAGTCTAAGCGCTCAGATCGAAAGCGCGGGGCGCTTCAAGGGGGATCTGGCGCGCGGGCAACTCGATGCTTTTCAACGCGCGGTACCGGCGGCCCATTGGACTTGACCCTGTTGCGCGGACGGGTTGGGACTTGATTTTCAAGTCGATCGATAGTCTGCAGCGCAGACTTGTCCACCGGCGGCGTGGCGCATGCCACGCAGACGCCGA
>NZ_JBBKZS010000048.1:0-15956 GCF_037889955.1 Variovorax robiniae | reverse complement strand
GAGCAACCCAAACACTAAACTTATGCACAGCCGACCAACGAAAAGTCGGCTTCCACCCCCTGGTCAAAATTCGATCGGCCCGGGTGGTCAATATCGAATCGGCGCCGACAGCGCAGGCCCAAGTACGACGTCTGCCAGCCTTGCATGGCCGCGCTCCTTGACGATTTGGGGGCCGGACACGATACGCCGCGGCGAAGTGAACAGCAATGCTCGCGAAATCAACGACTTACCGCGCACACCCCCACGTCGTTGCTGGCGATCCGATGCGTCACTTTTGACACCGAAAACAAATCGCCCCCGCGAAGGCCCCTGCGTTTCCCGCCTTCTTGTGCACCAGCACGCGTGGAGCCTTTCTTCGCTCCAAGTTCCTGAACGTCAACGAGTTCATTACGATGCAGGATGCCCGTGAGAAGCTGATGGCATGGCAGCATGACTACAACATCATCGTCCACACGGATCACTCGGCCATCTGACCCCGGGCGAGTTCGTCAAAAAGAGGTCAGATCAACAAGCCGGAAGCAGCCCGATTCCAGTTTAGAAGTGACCGGATAAGGGGGAGACGTCACGCGCAACAGCGTCAGTCCAAGTCCACCGGTGTGGTTCATTGTCCGAAGCAGGGCGAACGACTATGGAGAATCGATCAACCACTCCAAGCCCCGAGTCAACGCAATTGTGTCAACATGAAAATCGTGGGGACTTGGGCCCAAGGCGGACACATCTCGCTCCTCCTCGCTCTTGCATAGCAGATACGCGTAACGAAGTCCTGCACTTAGTGAAAGCGAACAGTAGTAGGGAAATTGGTGGTCAGAGGGCAGTAGCTCAAGTACAGAAGTTCCAGGCTTACAGAACACTAGATCAGTCAAGCCAGCCCCATGAGCGCCGACGACGAATCGTGCTTGAGCGAAGTCCTTCCAAGGTGCCACGCTGGTCATCGGGTCGTACAACTCAAATCCATACCTCGCAAGAACAGTGAGGATTTCCGCCTCGTTGCTGGACTTTCGCTGCCCCCTGGCGCGGGTGACGTACAAGGACCTCGTCTGGGGTGCAGTCGCGCCCTCCAGCGCCCGGCGCAAAAATTTGGGCGTCCATTCAGGATAGTTTCTTCGCGTCCCAGGAAAGCTCGGCGCCAACACTCGATCGAAACGACACGCCTCCGCTCCCGCCATTGGCCGCAGAATGCACTTGTCGGTCGGAACGCCGAAACGCTCTAGCCACGCAAGCGTCTTATCGGGCATCGTGCTCGGACAGTAGACATGCTCCACTTCGGACCAATGGAATCCCGCCTGTTCGAACAGATGCAAACGAGGTAGAGCATCTAGCATGAAATGGCCGTAGTTGGACGAACTCCAATCGCTGGCTAACAGGAGACAGGTTCCCGGCACCTTCTCAGGTGCGGGCCACGTTTCTGGCATAGGCATTTCGGACATATCCAGTCCATACCAAGTGTGCTCTGGTAGCAGGCAACAGCCATCTCCCAGCACCCAACCAGATGCTCCCACCAGACTGCCGTGCGGCAAATCAAGAACACCCATCGCAGGCCATTCCTTGGTCATTCGGACGAGCATCGAAGGCGCGAGCTCCCCGATTGCTGTAGGCTGCGCATATGTGCTAGGTCGAGGAGAATAAACGGTTCGCCATTTCGCGAAGCGCATCTGAGCGTACCTATGTGAGGGCATCCAAGTTGGCATTTCCTGCCTCTCAGCCGACGACGAAGCGATGGACGGATGCTTGAGATCTCGCAACCAACCACTCAGTTTTTCAATCATATGGGATGGTACTAGACATGATGGTCGCTCTATAGGCGAAGGAAGGCGCGTCTCCGGAATCGTGGATTGCGCACTCTGAGAGTGTGCCGAGCCACATGCGGCGGGTTTCCCCAGCCGCAAACCATATGGAGACGAGCCATGGACGAGAGTATCAATTTCTTCGTTGGTTTGGATGCCCACAAGGACAGCATTTCGGTTGCCGTGTGTGAGGCTGGGCGAGAGCCGAGCCGTTTCGTCGGCGCCCTGGGGCCCGACGTGCAGGGGCTGATCAAGACGCTGCGCAAGCACGGCCCGGCGCGGCGCGGCACGTGAGCGTGGTCTATGAGGCCGGGCCCACCGGCTATGGGCTGTATCGAGAGCTGAGCCGGCGCGGGCTATCGCTGCGAGATCATCCCCGGTGGGGCAGTTTTCGGCCGGCGCCAACACTGCTGACGACATCCTGGAACGCGTTGAGCGATTTTGTCTCTGGAGTCTGCGAGGTTAGTTAGAGCGCCTCGCGGAGACACATGTATCCCCCGCATACCAGCGAAGCCAAGCAAGCGGCGAGATCTCCTTGGCGCCACTCAAGCCGGATATCGGTGATATTTCCATTCCAGCTGCTCGATTCATCTCTCCGCCACCAATCGTAGCAACGAAAGCCCGCTATAACTTCGGTATCGGGCTTTTCATTAGCCGCAGCGTACCCGCGGCGCAATGTCATGCACGGTGTGTTTGATTCATGTCACGACGGGGCGATTAAGGAGTCAGGCCGATTTTTCCGCCGAGCGACTATGGTGTAGTGGGGAACTTCAACATTTGTCTCAACTCCGATCGCCCCCGCTTCAGTGTGTTCGGCACTTACCTTAAATAGTTGTCGATGCTCGGATCGAACAATGTCCACAAAACCCATCCTAAGAAGGACAGCCTCGACGAGACGCGGCTTTACCTGATACCAAACATATGGGTTGTCCTTGTCAAAATAGATCATTCCGACCAAATCTTCGTTCGTACCATGCATCCAATCCGTTTCCGTCACTACAACTGCATTGTTCGAGATCGCCGCAAGCCCCATTAGCGCGCCAATAGGATCCTGAAGATGCTGCATTACGTTTGCGAGCACGCCGACGTCGAAGCGACCAAGGGCCGACGGAATTCTGTTCGCATGCCCATAGGCGACACGAGCTCTAGAGTTCAGTGCCGCATGTGCCAGCCACCAAGCGTTGCGAATGCGCCTCAATCCATCACGATACTGGTCTTGCGACAAGTATTCCGGACTATGGGGCGGCGCATCATAAGTAAGTTCTTCGGCTAGATCAAATGCGACGACATCGGCCCCGCGGCGCTCCATTTCAAAACAGACAAAACCGTTGGCTGTACCAATCTCCAAGACTCGCTGTCCGGCAAAATCGATATCCCCCAAATAGTTTCGAACATTGCCGCGCAAATCCCACTGTCCTGGCTGGACCCCTATTCCTGGAATATCTATCGTCTGATAAAAGGAGCAGTCGGATAGCAGCGGTGAGCTTGCCGGACGATTGGCGTAGATTTCAGACATCTGTTTGTTCTCCTAAATTCGAGATACTATTTCCAAAAGGATACCCACAAAGTCATGGATATCTGGGTCCCAAGAAACAGCGTCCCAAGCTGCTCGGCCGAGGGGGCCTTATGGCAGCGTACTTCTTGCTGTTGAAAAGCGGGGCGATAGGGTTCGCACCTATTAGAGGGTTTGACATAGCATTCAAGCACGAGGCCAAAGTATCTCAAATTGCGCCGTGTCTGTCCGGTCTTCCCGTCGCTTGACGGCGAAGAAGACCGGACAGACACGACACGCCACCCAATGGGCCATCCGGGGTCAGGCTACCGCCGAGCACGATGTCGATCTGCATGGTGAAATCTATCAGTGGCGATACATATCCTTTATAAAGCGCATCGGGCGCGTGATGCGCCACGACCGCGACGCAAACATGGCTTGCAGTTGCCGCTGAAGATTGGATGCATGTTCCTCGCCCTGCCGCAGTTGTTGGTGCAGCGCCCCGTGCTGAGCCCGCATTGATTGAATTTCGGCTTCCGCTAGTTCAATTTTCGATCGATCCGCCGCTACGGACGCCAAGAGTGCTGCGTGCGTTTTACTTAAAGAGATAAGCTGATCATGCAACTGAGCAATAGATGCGTTTAGACGTCGGTTCGCTTCCCTCATATCGTCCAACGCAAGCCCTTCAATGCGGCGTGCGGCTAACTCAATTTGCAGAGTCTCGACGTGGGCCGTTGCGCTCTCAACTGACCGGACGAGATCTTCGCATCGATTGGAAAGAATTAAATTCGCTTCCGTCATATTTTTTTGCACCACCATATATCGTTCTTCCTCAACTAATCTATTTTTTTCAAGCGATTGAGCGTACTTCACTGCATCAACGCGTGCCAACTCAAGGGAAGTAGCATACTCGGCTGCCTCGCCTAATGATGCAGAGGCTCTTGCCAATTCACTCGTGATCTCTGCTGTCTTTCGTTCGGCATATTTTCTCCCTTGGTCCGCTTGGCGATGAATGCGAGCCAGTGCCCTGATCAGGCGAGCCGGCAGTTCAATCTCTCCTGCCAAATTTCCCCCGATTCGATCGCGTAGTTGGCTTTTGCGAAGTTCCTCGGCCAATACATGTGATTGCAACTCTTGCGAGGACACTGACTTCATCGAAGCAGTCCTATTCCAGAGTACACGCGCGATGCGTGGCAACTCGCCGTTAAGCATTTGCTCGACCGAGCAGGCGTCCTCGGCGCGCCCATAGTGGCTCAATGCACCTTGCAACTTGACTTGGGTGTACTCAGACGTCCAAACAGCCAAACAGGGGACAGCAGCATACAGACCGAACACAATCGGATGGTAGCGCGAGCTAATAATCATGCGCGCTCGGCGAGTCAGCGCGGCAACCTCTCGAGCTTTCATAACTGGCAGCGCAATGAAAATCCCTTCCGGCAAGCGGCTTCCCAGTGCGTTGCCAACGTCCTCGTCGGACCATGGCGAACCCAAGGATGGCGCGGCCTTGGCATGCGGAATGAAGACGAGCCGGCAACGAGTATCGAATGCGATACTTTTCAACTGTTCCGCCAATCGATCCCAAAGAGGGTCGGCCACCGTCGGGTCCGTGATAGGGTGAAACGTTATTGCGATCCAAGGATCCCCTTCGAGGAAAGGCAACGAGGCAGTGACGTCGCTATTGCACTTCAATGCCAAGGCCGCTGCGTCGTCTAGTTGGTAAGAGAGGTTCTCGGGTGGCACCCCTAACTCAACGGCTAGGGCAAACGAATGCTCCTCACGAACGCCGACCCAAGATGCGAGGCCAAGCATTTCCCTTACCATCTCACGGTGACGAGGCTCGAGCGTCGGGCCGATCGTCTGGCCAAGAATAACAATCTTTGCGCCGACGCTTGCAGCGCGTCGGCAGAATGCAAGGCGCTCACAGATAAGATTAGGCCAAGAGCTCGTTAAATTCCCTCCTCCCGAAATGACGAGGCCGTCGGCAGGCGTTGCTAGCCGTTTGAATGCAGCAGGCGCCTCGTCGTCACACATGCACGACATGACGACTAGAAGAGTGTCGCGCTCCTCGTCGTTAATACAACGGTCGAAACCTAGTCGGGGCGCTGTATCAACGCCAATCGCCTCCGAGGTGAAGTTAGGGTCGGCGGATACGACTGTCAGTTGGGCAGACGGGTCGAGTATGCGGAAAAGGTCCAGGTTCGCTTCGAGCATTGCCTCGTCGCCGACGTGATAGCCCTCCCATCCGCCAACGTCGCCGACCAATGTCCAATTCTTCATTCGGTAGTTCCATTCATGCGCGTGTTAAGCGCAGTCAGATTAGAAGATTGCCGGACTTCTCGTGGTGGCCGCGATACATATTAGAAGATCAGATCCCGCGCTCGGTTCAGCTTAAAGGACGCGATCCGACCACTTCGTCGATGCGCCGTGCTAGCCGATTGCTGCACGCTGCAAAGCTGTATTCTTTTTCCAGGAAAGTCTGCGCCACTGCAGCACGCCGTAAAGCCTCTTCCCGGTCGTCCCGCACCCGGCGCATTTGACTGGCTGCATGAGTCTCGTCGGGCTGCGCCCAAACTTGGCCCTCAGAGAAAACATATTCGTCAGGCTTTACAGCCAACATCGTGAAATCGACCGGCCAACCGGTATCATGCGACACGAGTTCCGTCGTGGCCGAATAGTCAGTGGAGATTACGGGCTTTCCGAGCGCCATGGCTTCTGCGACAAGCAAGCCTAGTCCTTCGCTGCGATGCAGCGAAACGACTGCATCGGATGCTGCTATGAGCTCTAACATGTCCGCCCGGTTCAGCGTACCTTCGATCAAAATGACGTCCGGATCCGCGCGCAGACGATCGCGCATATCCTGACCGTGCCTAGGCACTCGGTCGGCGTTTAAGGCTTTGATTACTAGCTTGACATTCGCCCGTTCCTGCTGGTTAAACGCACGCTTGTACGCGCGCATCAGCCCCATCGGATTTTTTCTCTCCGCATATGACAGAAAGTCGAATGCGAAAAAAAAGATGAATGCGTCCGCAGGCAGATCAAACTTGCATCGATCGACGGAGGTCGGCTTGTCGAAGCTCAGCGGCAATGGCATGTGCAACACCGGCTTGGTGAGCTTGGGAGCGAGCATCGCCTGGATAAAGCGGGTTGGCGCCCAGACTTCATCGACAAGGTCGAAAGCAGATAGCCACGCCCCCGGAAATTCTTCCAGCTCCCAAAATGGCATTACCACTCGGTACGCGTCAGATCGCAAACGGGGAGCAAGATCATTCACGACTTGAGGCAATTGGTCGGCATTCACATTAAATATCTGAATCCGCCCATCTGCCAGATCGGCGAACGTATGCTCCAACGAAGAGGTGTCGATGACTTGTGAATGAGAGTTGAGATTGACGGGGAGTCCGCGTGCGTTCACACCTACATCCCTCAAGGCTCCGAGAATCTGGCGCCCCACCTCGCCAACCCCGAGAGCTAGACGAAGATAACCCACCACGGATACGTCGGCCTCGGATTCACTGCGGCGTGAGGGAGGTGGTCGTCGCAGCGCTGCAGCCGGTGACACCCGCGCCGCCTGCAACGCAACCGGTTCAACCAACCGTCGGTCTTTAACTAACGTATGGCCATGCTTGATATACCAATCTTGGAACGCCTTGGCACTCGCATGTCCTGACCGGGGGAACGCTGCCTGCAACCAAGAAGTGCGCTCATGCATGTAGTTCATTAGATTGGTGATCGACGCGTCCGGCGAGCCGAAACCATGCACGTGGGGCAAATGAAGAAACTCTTCGTAAGTCTCAAACGGATCGCCAATCCAGAGAAGATGCGTCTCCCGAAACATGTGCCGTATAAGCGTCGGTATATGCGCCCCCGAAGCGAAGCGGCCAAAGGCGTAATCGCCATCGGGATAGTTGCCGAATCCGTTTGCCAACAATTGCGACCTGTAGTGCGTAAGGAGTGAACGCAGAGGCGCACCAATTTCGGTGCCGCGAAACGCCGCCGAGTGCTTCGACAGGCGGTTTGTGTCTGTCAGCGAGATGCCACTAAAATGAAAGAAGCACAATGGGCGACCATTCACAGTCCACTCGCCATTAAAACCGTCCAACGCGCGCTGATGAAGGTTCCAGTAGGCAACGTTGTAACTGGCATCCCGTAGAATCTTTGCGCCATCGGCAAATCCAGGTATAAGGTCCATGAACTTTTGGTCCACAAAAATACCGCTCGCCTGATCGTTGATGCATTGGTACATCAAACGTCTTGACCACCATCGAAGAATATGGTTCGTCTCATGGCTGGCACCAACGGCCAAGAATCCAAGATTGTAGATGCCGGCGCGCATGATGCCTACATCGTCAGGGTACATGTCCCGCTCCGCTGGCCTCGTGAGGTGGGGTGTCAGCACGAAAGACGCTCCTTCGTCGAGCAAAGAGCACACTTCCTCGAGTCTCCTGAATACTTCAATGTCGGGGTCGAAATAGATGACGCTGCGGTGTTCCTTTTCAAGCAAATGACGGAACATAAATGGCTTTAGTGCTGTATTGAATTCCATCACGTCATAGCGAAACGCGAAGCTCTTGAAGTCTGGTATATCCAAGTCCTCGGCCAGCACAATTTCGACATTGTCCGGGTAAAAGGCTCGCTCTGATGAAATTTTGTCCGCAAGGCAGAGATAGAAGGTTGCTTCAGGATGATGGCGCTTCGCACTCGTCAACAGCACTTTCGCCATTGCGACATAGTTGTTGGAGCAAATCGTAAAAATTGCGCGACTTGAATCGGACATTGCTAATGATGAGGGAAATTTAAAATGAATGAACCAAGTACCCAGCACTAGTCGCAAGATGCGCTTTGCGTCAGTTGCATTGAACCAAAATGAAGTACGGCGATTAAACGGATGAGAACCCCATGAGGCGATTGAGCACAAGTGCCACACATGCCATGTTGGTGAGCATGGCGATCACAAATATGCCTTTGAGACAAAAGCGAATGAAATCAAACGAGGATTTTCCGGGGGAATGCAATGCGTGCCGAAACGGGTCCGCTGGCCGGTGAAGCGCGGGCATTCCTCTGACAATAACGCCACCAACGGGAGGCATCGCAACTCTTGTTGTCTATTAGACATCGAGGTCCTTTTGAACTGGGGCCCAATAGTCGCGAAGTATGCCTAGCCCAAGGTCGGTGGAGCAATTTGGTCGAGTCAGGCCTATCGCGCGTTTGACGGATAGGGGCAACTTCGGACTTTTTTCGGCAGTTCATCGCCAGATGCCATGCAGTGTAGTAATCCTAGTTCTTCCGCACTTGATGTAGATCAAGGTTAATGTCCCAGCAGGTAATACTGTAAGTGTTCTTTCTCTCGCTCTCATCGGGTGGTCCTCGTGAAGTCCGGATAAATTAGAGGGTTTCGAAAAGCCCTGCCGAGGCGTGGCAAGCGCGACGTTTGATGTCGCTCAGCAAGTGGCGAGACTGTAGAAACGGTCGGCGTCGGACTGAAGTTGGACTCAGAGCACGTTGCCCCATCCGCCCGTACGGCGTTGGACTTAAGTGATCTCGGCCATCCACAGTGCGAAAGCGAACCATCGAGCACGTGTTCGGGTGCTGTTGCAAGGTACTCTGAAGGTCAAATGTTGACAGGTAGGAAGACGCGGATGGACGAGACGTACATCAAGTTTTCTGGCCAGTGGAAGTATCTTTACCGGGCCGTCGATCGCGACGGCGATACGACTTCCTGATTCGTGCCAATAGAGACCACGCAACCGCACGAAGCTTCTTTGAACAGGCCATCGGCCTGCACGGCGTGCCCGAGAAGATCACCATTGACAAGAGCGGCGCCAACACGGCCCAGCCCCAAGGTTTCAATGCATGGCTGCCCGTCGACGTCCAGCGTCAGCAGCGATACCTCGGACTTGCCGGAGCCATCGGAGATGGCAAGACTGACTCTGATCTGCATGGCCAAGGATTCGCCGCCACATGTTAGCGACCGCACACCCAATCGGTTGAATCGCTCTCCTGGCGGAGATCGACTGGCGTTGTCCGGGAAGTTCGAGGACCGCGGTCCTGCCTCGCGCCGCCCAGGTCTTGCCATTTGTCTGAGCGAAAGCCCGACTCGCCCCTGCTTCCGCAGGTACAAATCGCGCTTCATGCCGTGCGCGGGGTGCTCAACTCCCACGCCGTCCTCGCTCCGGGTTCGGCGAGATAGCGAAGTCGCTTTGCTTCCTGACGACCAATGGTCACAGTGTGCAAGACGATGCCGCTGACGAAGGAAAGCATTGCACCCAGCATGATGCCTACCGACAACACCGCCGTCGGCAAGCGTGGCACGAGGCCGGTATGCAACCAAGTGGTCAGGAGTGGCGCTGCGAGTCCAAGAGCGGCGAGTGCCAAGATGAGAGCCATGATCGTGAAGAAACTCAGCGGGCGCTCACTGACATATAGCTTGCTGATTGTGCGAAGGATGCGCCAGCCGTCACGGTAGGTTGAGAGCTTGCTTTCCGATCCTTGGAGGCGCGAGCGATACGTAAGAGGTCGTTCTGCGTAAGGCATGCGCAACTCCAGCGCATGCACTGTCAGTTCGGTCTCGATCTCGAAGCCAGTGGCCAATGCGGGAAACGACTTGACATAGCGACGCGAGAAGATGCGGTAGCCGGAGAGCATATCGGTGAAGTCGCCGCCGAATAGGCGCGCCACCGAATTCGTCAACAGGTGATTTCCGAAACGATGGCCGCGCCGGTAGGTCTGCGCGTCCTGTTGGTCGTCGACACGGCTCCCCACCACCATGTCAAGGTTCTCGCGCACGAGCAGCGCAATCAGCTTTCGCGTTTCGGACATGTCGTATGTTGCGTCGCCGTCGGTCATGACGTAAATGTCGGCATCCAGGTCTGCAAACATGCGCCGCACTACGTTGCCTTTGCCGCGCAGCCGTACGTGCGTGACCTGTGCGCCGGCCGCACGCGCCACCGAGGCCGTACCGTCGCTGGAATTGTTGTCCATCACGTGAATGCGTGCCTCAGGCACCACCGAGCGGCATTCCGCGACCACCTGTGCGATGGCAAGCGCCTCATTGTAACAGGGGATTGCGAAGGCGATTTGCAACGATCGCAGATCTTCAGTCTCAGTCATTTAATGCTCTCAGAAAATGCAAAGGGGCGCGTGGCCTGAAAAGGACGAAAGGGGTCGTTTGTATCAAAAAGCACGGGATCAGGCGAATTGCCAGCGTCTGGTCGCCTGCGCGGCGAGGAGGGTGAGCGTCATGGCGGGAGTTCTTGAGCGCAGGGATCCTGCTTGTAATCGTCGTTGCCGATTACCAAGGCCCAGACGATCCGCTGCGTGAGTGTCAAAGATGCTCATGCCCAACAGTAGGGCCAGCTATACCCATTGGCGGGCGCTCGCGCACGGTGGCAGCAACTCAGGAAATGAGGCAGCTGGCCTTGACGCGAAGCGCCCTGCCGCGATTTAGTCCCAAGAGTCATCCTTGACGCACTGGATCGCAGCGGTTTCGTTCAATGCGCACTTCACCCGGGGCCGGACCATGAAAGTGTTTGAAGGTCCAGTGTACACAGACCCTGGATGCGGTGTGTCGCGACGTATGCTTGAACTCGCTCCGCATAGTCACCATTCGCGGGGGCGCTGAATTTCCACTCCGGCGGGACAAAGCTTGCCATGCCATTGATAGTGGGGTGCCCTATGTACTCGGCGATCAACATCGCATCGACGTTGTGGCTATAAACGGCATCCACCTCCGGCGCGGCTGCCAGTGGTCCAGGGCGGACGTTGGTTACGGCGAAAACGATGCAACCTTTCGGGAAAGGGGGCACGCCCTGCAGCCGCGCCATCTCCGTTGCCGGGACAAGGCCTATGGGAAAACCAAGATTGATCTCCTCGGCAACCAAGAGTATGGCGAGGAAAGGGAGCAGCAACCGTCCACGGCCGGTGAAGCGGGCGTTCAGCCAAACCATCACGACTGCCACGACCGGGCCGACCAAGAACATCTGGTAGCGTGCGATCACCCGTATTGCGGCCGCGCCAGGGATGTACGCATGAATCCACTGCCAGGGCGTAAAGGGGCCAAAATGCAGGGAAAGCAGCCACGAAATGGCCGCCGCTGCAGCGACGCTGCGGGCCAACACCTGTTTCCTTCCAGCTTGCGTGCACCACAGCCAGGATGTCGCGCCAACGAACAAGGCGATAAGAACCGGGGGCAGGCCGGACGCGCGCGGACCTTCAAGGGGCATGTCTGGCCGAAGCCTGGCGTTGATCCAGACATTCGCTTTCCCGAATAGCCAGTTGTTCGGTCCGACGTTGAACGTATCGAAGATCGAAGGAGAGAAGGTTAGCGCTTCCGCGAAGGGGTGCATACCGGTCTCCCTCGCTTTCGGGAGGTAGACCATTACGAACGGCAGGAGTCCGGCCACCAGGATCGCAGCCCCCACGACTACAGGAACGGCGAAGCGGGTTCGGTCAAACCAGATCCGACGCAGCGCCGCAGGATCGGCGACGCAATACAGGAGGGACGCTAGGCCGCAAAAGAAAGCGAAGAACCAAGCCGTGTAAAAAGCGGTGAGAACCCAAGCACTGTACCAGAAGGCCGAAAGAGCGCACCAGAGGACCCCCGAGCGCGTCATTCCGGCGCGGCAGGCCCGATGAGCGTGGAACAGAAATGCGGCCATGACCGGGGCAAATCCGACAGTGAACAGCTGAGCATGAATGGCCTCCATGAAGCTGTTATTGCTGACCGTAAACACAGTCGCACCCAGAAGACAGAGCCAGGTGGGAATCAGAAAAATCGATCGGATTGCCCAATACAGCCCTAGAAAGCCAATCGATTTGACGATGACGTTGACCATCTCAGAAGAGAGGAATGGATCGACACCGAATTGACGAATTGCAGAATATATCACACCATATAAGAAGTAACCATCATTGTATCCCAGCGATCCGGAATACGGGTAGAAGTAGTTCGTTGTATGCCATAAGGAGTTACCAAGGAACACATTGTACCAGTGCTCGAGAATGGCGACTTCTATGGCTCCATCCGTCCTGTCCCCGAATAGCATGGTCCAATGGTTTGCAAATTGCAGGCGAAAGAATATGAAATCCGCGCCCGCTAAAACGGCGACAACAAAAATGCAATTTGCCGTCTTATACCAAAAAACTCGAAAATCGCGCTCAAATCGGATACGCATATTCCCTCATCCGGGCAAACTATGACTCATCGGGGTTGCGATGCCTTCGATGAAGATCTCGATGTGTACCCGACCACGCTGCCGAGCATAACCACGTTCAGGCGATTCTCGAGCTGATGCTGCTGGCCCCCTGCGACTTGTGGGCGCCCTTGCTATTGGCCGAGATCGTCAACGCGATCTTGTGCTTCGTGGCGGCGTTCGCTCGTGGCTGCTGTCTGGGAGTCTGGGAGCTTTCCACTCTGGTGGGCTTCTCGGCCAGGCGAAATGTGATCGCCTGGAATCGTGCCTCCTACTTCAACCACTCATGAACTGCCCCGCTCGCCCCCGAGCATCGGGCGCGACATCATTGCAGGTGAGACTGGCGCCGCTGGCCGACAGCGTCGACAACATCTCCGGGGAGGCCGGCCATGACGCGTGATGTGACGCTCGAGATCAAACAGCTTCGCCTTCACGGCATGGCAGGCGCATGGGGCGATCTGGCGCAGCTTTGAACGCAGGGCTGGACTCCGCGCGCTGGCTGATCGAGCATCTGCTACAGGCCGAGGGCACCGACCGCGCGATGCGCTCGGTCAGCCACCAGATGCACGCAGCGAAGTTCCCGGTGCATCGCGACCTGGGCAGGGTTCGACTTCGAGCACCAGCGTTGCGATCACGACCAACCTCGTCTTCAGCGAATGGTCCAGCGTGCTCGGCGACCCGAAGATGACCACCGCGCTGCTGGACCGACTCACGCATCACTGCCAAACCGTGGAGACCGGCAACGGGTCGATCCGCTTCAACAAGAGCACGGCCGAGGCCAAGAACGCATCAGGGCTCCCAAGCAGGCGCGCAAGGGGCGGCATGCAAGAGCTGCCACACAGGACGACATCTAACGTGCTCGCCGCGCGGAGGAATCCGCTCCGGGCAAAGCCGTGGGCGGCTTCCCCCGCACGATCAACCCAGCATCAACGAAACAGGGCACGGCCTACATTTATCCACAGCCGACCATTAAAAAAATGCAGGTGGTGAGCCATTTCTTATTCGGGGCAGCAGCCGTGAAGTCGCGGTTGACGAGGTTTTCTGGCGCCGGGCTCATCTCTCCTAGGTAGGTAGGAGCCATACCAGGGCCGTTTCGGCTTTGCGACGACCAGACACTCCTGCTTCATCTTGCTGGTTTTTTTCAAGGCGACCAGTGCCAATTTTGCGAGTAAATGCGGTTACCCCAATAAGTACATCTTTTATTAAGATGGCCTTCGAAGCCAGCCGACAAATCGATCAAGGACCTTGACAACAAAGCGGTTTTTGAACGCCGCAAGTTCCGTTTGAAGCTCGGAAATGAGAACACGAAGCTGTTCGCCCTCTGCTTCCGCATTGGCAAGATCTGCCTGCGACTGACCGCGCACCTCGTCCAGTTCGGTTTGAGACTCGCCGCGCACCTTGGTGAGCTCGGTCTGCAAGTCCCTGCGCGCCGTGGCAAGCTCATCGTGCGCTGCGCGCAGATGCTCATTTTCTTTCCTTACCTGACCGAGCAGTTGCTGTGTTAAGCGCCCTGAGTCTTCAAGCTGAGCCACGCGCAGGTTGGCTTGTGCTCGCTCATTCTCCGTGCGCTCGACGATGTCTTCGAGCTCCTTCATAGACTGCGCTAAGACGTTCGCAGAGGGTTCAAAGGAGGAAGAAGGAAGCGATGCGAGGTAGGACTTGCCCCGAGAAGGCTGATCGCTATTCGCAATCATCCACAAGGGCGGCACTGCGTGCACGATCTGGTCATCGCCAGCAAAATACATAGCCGCCTGCGACACATTAGATGCGCCGCAAACCAAATGGGTGCATCGCGAAAGGAGGAGCGCGTCGACCAAGACTTCAAGTCCAAGTCGATAGCGATGCAGATGGCGCTCGCTTGCATCGAACAGCCATTCATACGACCGATAATCTGGGATCGGTTGAGTGGCTGCACTGCGATGCGCAGGCATCGTGAACAGCCTGAGACCGAACTGCTTCTCGAAAATCTCCACCGTGTGCTGCTCGTCGGTCGCCAAGACAATTTTGGCGAAGGAATATCGATTGTCTAGCAGTACCGCCTGTTCCAAATAAGCTGCGGGCAATGCTGGAGCGGGGTGATTTGCAAAACGCCCGTGTCGCAAATCGGTGCCACGCACATGGACACCGATGCAACGACTACCTAAGTCTGCAGGAAGCAGCGCCTCGAGTTGCCCTTGAATTTCTGCCTTGACCTTTATGTAATTTCGAACGAGCTCACGTCCCAGCGCCAGAGTCTCGGGAGGCGGCGCAATCAGCGTGAAGCAAGTTGTGAATGGCCCCCTACTAACGATGCCTCCGCTATCGAACGGGGCCTGCGAAAGCGCGTCTGCAAGTGAAAGCGCCGCCGGCTGTTCGAAGTAATACTCCCATGCGTTTTTTGTGCCATGCACCGGTACATCTTCGTTGTAACGAGTGATGTAGCGTTCCATATCTACTACAGGGACAAGTTGTCGGCGACGAGCGTCGAACAAGCCTTCGAGCACCACCGAAAAATTGGACCAGAAACCCCAACCAGGGGGCTCTCTGTAAATGATATAAGGACGGGGATCTTCAGTCGAATTGGCGATGCTTGCTGGCGGCATAGGTTTTCAATGATTCGGTTTCACCGATTTCAGTCGGTCGTGGCGATAGAACATTTGCAGACAATTGCTAAGTAAATGCCGGTCTTCGCGAGCGCAATGGCGCTACACGCGACCTGAACCGATAAATCCTCGTGCTCCCGACACGACCGGCGACGAACGCATCTGGAACGGAATTGGCACCGAACTATTTGTAATCGCAGTTGCCAAGCTTCTTTGCATTCGCGATGGTTTCCGCGCGAATGATGAAGTTGCCTCGCGTGGCGCCGTGCTGACGCAGGGAATAGCAGTCCGCCACCTCGGCGCTTTTCCCGCGTTGCGCGTCAACGTACGCGCGTCGTTCGGCCAGAACTTGCCTTTGGATCGCCCTAGAGGCCTCCAGCTCTGCCATTCCTTTGGCTTTGCGTTCCGCAAACGCCTCCTGCTCCTTGAGCAAGTCAGCTTTCTTCTGGCGTAGCCTGAGTCGTCAGGAAGCAGCGTGTAAATCTGCAGCCGACGCTCCTCGCTCAGCGAGGACTCGTGCGCAAGCTCGGCCTGCACCGGTGAATAGAGTGCTGTCCAACGCATCCTGGCGAGATCGGGATCCTTAGTGACCTGATAGTAGTCGTTCGAAAGCCGCAACGCGCCATAGAAGTCATTGGCGTCCAGCATCTTCTGAATCTCGGCGAGTACCGAATCCTTATTCTCCCGAAAGTATTCCAAGCGCTTCCGCAGTGCCTGCTCCGCGGGGTCCGCCCTTTGCTGAGCTTCACGATTGACGGCTGCCCGTTCTCTAGTCGCGAGGTAAGAGGCGATGGGGTACCGGCGCGCGTCAAGGTAGTTGTCGCCTCGATCATGCAGCCAGGGGCTGTATGTTCGATGCCCTCGACTGTTTCTGAACGATGCAGTCCCGTTCGGGGTTGAGGGTCACAGC
>NZ_JBBKZS010000047.1:0-16054 GCF_037889955.1 Variovorax robiniae | reverse complement strand
CCCTGCTCTCGGCTGACACGATCAAGATCAACAGCCAGGGCAATGGCGACCTGACCAATTCCGGCACCATCGCCGGGCGTTCGCTGGTGGACATCAAGGCCGACACCATCAGCAACCTGGGTGGGCGGATCTCAGGCGGCAGCGTGGCGCTGGATGCCAAGGCGGACTTGAACATCATCGGCGGCAGCATCGATGCGCGCCAGAAGATGACGCTCGACGCGGGGCGCGACATCAACATCGAGACCACCACGCGCAGCAACGCAGCCGGTGGCGGCTCCGCCACCACGGTGGACCAGGTGGCCGGCCTCTACGTGAGCAATCCCGGCGGCTCCCTGAAGGCCACCGCACAGCGAGACCTCAACCTCGTCGGCGCGGTCGTCAGCAACGCGGGCAACGGCGGCACCGACCTGATCGCGAAGAACGACCTCAACCTCAAGACCGTCACCGAGTCGCGCACCGTCTCCGGCATGGGTGCGGGTCATGCCATGGTGGCGTCGAGTTCCAGCGAACTGGGCACCACCGTCACCAGCGGCGGCACCACGACGCTCAAGGCCGATCGCGACATCAACGTGCGCCAGGCCACGGTGGATGCGGGCGAAGCCATCCTGAGCGTGAACGCCGGGCGCGACATCACCATCGAGGCGGGCCAGCAGAAGGAGTCCGGCGCCTACTCGGCCAGCTGGACGGACAAGGGCCTGGCGAGCAAGACGTCCAACACCTTCAACGGTGTGTACGACAACAGCACCAGCGTGGGCAGCAGCTTCTCGGGCGGCAGCATCGCGATGACCGCCAAGAACGACATCGCCATCGAAGGTAGCCACATCCGCGGCACCGAGGCCGTGCTGGTCAACGCGGGGCGCAACCTGACCATCAAGGAAGCTCGCGACACCACCTCCAGCACCGTGCATTCGTCCAGCGAGACCTCGGGCTTCGGCCTGCTGGGCGGCAGCATCCCGATGGCCGGGCCGATCAACAAGGGCAGCACCACCGGCATCGAACTGCAATCCGACACGGCATCTGCCAGCACCCTCCAGAGCAGCCAGGGCGGCGTGCTGCTGCGAGGCGGCACGGTCGCACTGCAAGGCGTGCAGGTCGATGCGGCCAAGGACATCACGATCGAGGGCGGCGACGTGGTGATCCAGGCGGCGACGGATACCCATTCGGTGACGGGCCGCTCCAGCGACCACAACCTGAACCTGGGCACGGAGACCTGGTGGCGTGATCCGAGCACCGGGATCAAGGCGAAGAGCAACACCACCACGACGCTGCAGGACAGCGAACTCGCACGCACCACGCTCAACGGCGCCAACGTGAAGATCACGGCCACCGACACGCTGGCGATGGCGGGCACGACGGTCGACACGCCCGGCACCCTGACCCTGAAAGCGCCCAACGTGGTGCTGGGCACACAGGCCACGGAAGAGAACTTCCAGGAGACCGGTCAGGGGCGCGACCTGGCCTACCAGAAGGCCGCTGACAAGGGCAGCAACGATCAGACGACGAACTACAACCAGTTCAATGTCGGCACGCTGGCCGTGGACGCCGGGCACATGCAGGTGAACCTGGGTGCGAAGGCCAGCATCGAGGAACTGGCCAAACAACCCGGCATGGGCTGGATCGAGCAACTCAACAACGACCCGAAGCTCAAGGACAAGATCGACTGGGCCAGGGTCGAGGAGGCGCACAAGAACTGGGACTACGGCCAGCAGGGGCTGACGCCAGCGGGCGCGGCGGTCGTGACGGCGGTGGTGACCTACTTCACCGTCGGATGGGGTTCGGGAATTGGCGAAGTCGTGGGGGGTGCCGTTGGGAACGCTGCTGTGGGCAGCGCCGTGGGCCTCGCAGCGCAGGCAGGTATCGCAGCGCTGGCAAGCCAAACGGTCGTGGCGCTCGTCAACAACCAGGGCGATCTCGACAAGACATTCCACGACCTGGGCAGCAGCGCGAATGTGAGAAGCCTGGTGACAGCCATGCTCACGGCTGGAGCTTTGGACGCCTTGAACTTGAATTCCATCGTGGCGAACGCCCTCGGTGAAAGTGTTCATCCCGTGGTGCTGCAGTTGAGCCAGAACCTCGCCAACGGTGCAGCGCGGGCGGTGATCAACACGGCGGTCAACGGCGGCAGTCTTGAAGAGAACCTGAAGGCAGGGCTCAAGACCGCAATTCTGGACACCATCGCTGCGCAGGCGGCATTTGAGATCGGCAACGCAAAGCTCGACACGTTCACCAACAAGGTCGCGCATGCGGTGGCGGGTTGCGTGCTGGGTGCGGCGCGGGCGGACAACTCAGGCGGATGTGCTGCGGGTGCACTCGGTGCGGCCGTTGGCGAGGCCGCCGCCGAGGCCTATGGGCGCAGGCCCGACACAGCGCAGTTCGCTTCGATGGTGAGTGCGCTATCGATGGCCCTTGCGGGCGGGGATGCGAGCCAGATCAATCTGGCAGCTGCGGCGGGGGCGAATGCGGCAACGAACAACTATCTCAAGCACAATCCCGCGAATTCAAGACAGAGCGAACTTCGTGGGTTTGCTGAGCAGTTGGCGCGTTGCAAGGCGACGCCGGGGTGCGATGTCGATGGGGTCTATGCCTACTGGAGCGACGTCAGCAGAACGAATCAAGCTGAAGCCAAGAATTCGGTTGCAGAGTGGGTGGCTACTGGAGACGCTGAAAACCTTGGGAAGTTTTTGGCGGGCGCGGCTGGTGCGCTTGGAGCTAATCCTGCCGACTTTTGCACCCGGGGGGACACGCGCTGCTATCAATTCATTCAATCTCAGAATACCCAAGCATTCTCCGTCTATCGCGACGCAGTTACCTTTCTAGCATCTACCGAGTACGTGAATGGAATATCGGGTCGGCAAACACAAACTGGAAGACCAGAAACTGCGTCATCAAGCGCTGACGTTGCTAGCGTACGTATTGTTAGCGGAGAGATTTTGGATGCCACTACTGGGCAAGTACTCGCCCGAAGGAATCCGACGACGGGCAATTATGAACCATCAATTGTCGAATTGCCGGCAACGCCAACGACAGCCGAGCTAATTTCCCTTTCCAAAACAAAATTTGGCCACACCTTCGACACACATGGTCAAGGACAGACAGAATTTCTTACGAAGCGCGCAGCGGGATCTGGGCAGCCGACAGGACAATTTTTGGACGACCAAACCGCGGCGCGCCTCATCTTGGAAAATCTCCCTAATTTGAAAAATGGCGCCATCTCAATTCCCTTGCCCAAAGACTTTCCCGCGCGAGTCATCATGCCCGACGGGACATATGTACCAGCTCGAACTATTAGAATCATTCCAAGCGGTACTGGGGTGAAGACCGCCTATCCGGAGCCTTGAAATGACAAACGAATACTATGGCCCATCGCAGTTTGCCAGAAGCGAAATCAACAAATTACTGGGATTTGTTGCAACTGGCAAAGAACAAGATTGGGAATTTGAGTTTGCAGCCCCATCGAGAATTCAAGAAATGCTTGATATTTTAGAGAACGCAATACTGGGAGATGAGAGTCGGGACGCGCTCGCATTGTTGCTTATTGCGTCATTGGAAGAACTTGATTCTTTGAGCGAACTCGAAGAGCAACGTGCAATAAAATGGTTCGAACGCAATAAAATAGTCCGGAGAAAGATGTTTTTTTATTGGATTCAGCTTCGCCGAGCATCCAACCCGGAACAAGTTTTGAAGTTGTTGGCCGACGACTCATAGATAATCTGGGTAAGCACGAGCTACCAATCCGCCAAGGCAGCACAACGATTGGCTGGTCGAGCAGGCGTGACCCTGCCTGAGGGCACCACGCAGCAGGTGCTGGTGCCCCAGCTCTACGTGCGCGTGCGCCCCGGCGACATCGACGGCTCGGGCGCCCTGCTCTCTGCTGACACGATCAGGATCAACAGCCAGGGCAAGGGCGACCTGACCAACACCGGCACCATCGCCGGGCGCTCGCTGGTGGACATCAAGGCCGACACCATCAACAACCTGGGTGGGCGGATCTCTGGCGGTAACGTTGCCTTGGATGCGAAGGCCGACCTGAACAACATCGGCGGCAGCATCAGCGCAGACAACGCAGCTGTATTGAAGGCCGGACGCGACATCAACATCCAGTCGACCACACAAAGCCCCGGTCCGGGTGCTACCAACCTCGACCGCGTGGCCGGGGTCTATGTGAACAACCCCGGCGGCGTGCTCGTTGCCATGGCCGGCCGCGACATGAACCTGACGGGCGCTGAAATGACGAGCGCTGGAGCTTTGGCTATTGACGCGAAGCGCGACATCAATCTCCGCACCGTCACCACTTCCAGCGCCACCACCGTCATGGGCGAGCACGTCCTCGGCGGCGCTGCGCAGACCCGCGAGATCGGCTCGGTCACCCAGGGCAATGGAGACGTGCAACTGACGGCCACCCGCGACATCAACATCCGCGCCAGTGGCGTCCAGAGCACCGACGGTGCGCTGTTGGCCATCGCCGGCAACGACATCAACATCACCGCCGGCCGGGCCACCACCGATCTCGCCCTGGGCACGGTCGACACCTCCAAGAGCCTGCTCAAGAAGACCACCACCAGCACCTTCGACAGCAGCAGGACCAGCGAGGTCCTCTCCAGCAGCCTCAGCGGCAAGACGGTGGACCTGGTGGCCGGGCGCGACCTCAACTCGCAGGCCGCACATCTGCGCTCCGACGAGGGCATGAACCTCACGGCGGTGCGTGACATCAACCTCACCACCGCAGACCAGACCAGCGCCACGGCGCACGCACGCCAGAGCGAGACCAAGGCGACGGGGCTGGCCAATCACATCGGCATGTCGATGGGTCCGGACCAGCCCACGGGTGCGGCCATGATGGGCGGCAAGGGCAGCACCGAGACCAGTACGCGCAGCACCAGCGAGGCCATCGGCACCACGGTGTCCGCGGGCAGCCTGAGCACGCTCAGTGGACGCGACACCACCCTGCAAGGCGCCACCGTGGTCGCCGAAGGCAATGTGCGCATGGAGGCCACACGCAACCTCACCATCGAGAGCGCGCAGAACAGCAGCACCGAGTCCGGCAGCCAGAGCAACCGCGAGACCGGCATGGTGGGCACCTGGTACAACCCGGCCGTGGGCCACGTCAAGGGCTTCGAGGCGGGCAACGCCAGCAGCACCACGCAGGCCAGCAGCCAGGTCGCCAGCCTGCAAGGCAATGTCGACCTGATCGCGGGCGAGAACTACCGCCAGACCGCCAGCAGCGTGCTGGCCGCGGGCAACGCGGGGCCGCTGGCGGGAGGCGACGTCAACATCCGCGCGAAGAACGTCCTCATCAATGAGGCGGTCAACACCGAACAGTCGATGCGCGTGGGCCGCTCGGACAGTTCCATCCTCGGCGGCAGTGCCCACTTCGCCGGCATCAGCACCGACACGATCCAGGGCGCAGTGAGCACCGTCAGGCAGATGGGCGACACCAAGGATGACCGCATGCAGGCGCTGGGCGCGGCCAACCTGGCCATGGGCGGCAAGCAGGTCTATGACGCGGCGCAGTCCATTGCCAGCGGCAACCTCAGTTACGGCGTGAGCGTCAACCTCAGCCGCAACACCAGCCAGAGCTCCAGCGTGACCACCGGCAGCCAGGCCGTGGGCTCGGGCGTCGTGGGGGCGAACGACGTCACGATCGTGGCCACGGGTGCGGGTGAAGACTCCAACATCCGTGCTGTCGGCTCAACGATCACCGCGGGCAACAAGGTCAAGCTCGTGGCCGACAACGACGTGACGCTGGAAGCGGGCAGGAACAGCAGCGTCACTGCTGGCAAGAACTCCAGCCATGGAGAGAACGTGGGCGTCACCTTCGGCGCGGGGGCGCAGAACGGCTTCAGCATCCAGTTGGGCGTGACCAGCGGCAAGGGGCGCGACAACCAGAACGACACCAGCTACAACGCCACGCACGTGAGCGGCGGCAAGGAAGTCGAGATCGTCTCGGGCGGCGACCTGACGCTCAAGGGCGCGGTGGTCGATGGCCAGAAGGTCAAGGCCGACGTGGGCGGCAACCTGGCCATCGAGAGCCTGCAGGACGTGAGTGTGGGGTCGTCGAAACAGAGCAGCGCTGGGCTGAACCTGAGCCTGTGCATTCCGCCGATCTGCTATGGGGCGGTGGTGACGGCCGGTGCGAGCGCATCGGGGGCCAAGGCCGATGGGGTCTTCATCAGCCCGGCGGAGCAGTCGGGCATCAAGGCGGGGGATGGCGGCTTCAATGTGAAGGTGGCGGGGAACACCGACCTGAAGGGGGCTGTCATCGAGAGCACGCAGGCGGCGCTCGATGACGGCAAGAACAGCTTCAAGACAGGCGGCACGCTGACGATGACGGATCTGCAGAACGTCAGCAAGTCCAGTGGGAGCAGCTATTCGGTGAGCGGGAGTGTGAGTGCGGGACAGAGCACCGCGCCGGATGCGACGACTGGCGCAACCAAACCAATCGAGTGGAGCGGATCGAACAGCAAGCCCGCGGGCAGCGCCGGTGTGGGTAGCTACAGCGACAACAACCAGAACAGCGTCACGGAGTCCGGCATTTCAGGGATTGCGGGCGACCAGGGCGTGCGCACCGGGGACGCCACCAGCAGTGGCACTTTGGTCAAGGACTGGAACACGCAGGCCATCGTCAAGGACGTCAAGGCCAGTGCTGACATCACCGCGAACTTCGTGAGTGCATACGGACCGATTGCTGCAAAGGCGGCCACCGATTGGTTGAACAGGATGGCCACGCCTTCCATTGGCGAATCGACGCCGAATGCGGGCGACTCAACGCCCATCGCCAGTCACATCCTTCGCTCAGACAGACAAATGCGAGACGGGTTTACCCAGCTCCAGAGCGAACCGAATCTAACGACTGAGGAGCGGGTGTTCCTAAGCGATTTCGAAAGTATCTATGCCAATCTGGGGTCCCTGCAAGCGGCCATTCGCGAGGCAGGCACCGATCCCCAAGCACTGCAAGACCGCCTCGCCTTACCGACAGACAGCATCGTCGGAGACAACGGTCAAGAAGGGATGCAACGCCCTGTCATGCTTCTCCTTCCGGCACCGGTACAAGGGGTTGCAACTGGCGCAGGCATGTCAATGGCCGAGGCACTCAGGCGAGGTGGCATCGCATACGACCCAGAAACCAACACCTACACCTCGGCCTCCGGTGGTGTGATGTCGAATGAAGCATTGGCTCGCAGGCTGGAGGCAATATCAAATCCTGTGTTTCAGAACTTTGGAGAGATCGTCCGGAAAGCCGCGTCCTATGCTGGCACCACTTTGCTGCCGGGCGGGAAGTTGATAACACCACCAATCTTTGAATCGGGCTCGACGATCAGCCCTATTGGGGAGAATAAGCGCGACAGTACGACCAGCACGCCGATCGCTCCGGCATTAGGCCCAAGCAATACGGGCGGAAGCCAGATAATCGACACACCCAATACGATAACAAGCGACGGATATGGGGCTGGCACCAAGCCAGCCATCAATCCGATCGCAATGAGCGTTGACCCTCGTTTGCCGATTCCTAGGCCTAAGATTGGAGCCAATGGCATTCCCATCGAGTCGAACGGAAAACATACACCTGGCATGCCGGGCTACTATACTGACGCGGGCACGGAACCACGGAATTCATTGGAGATATGCAATCATTCAGTCCCAACACGAGGCGATCCCTCTGTGCGACTGGCTGTAGATGCCCAAGGAAATGTTCATCGCTTTTTTGACGACAATACCGGTGTTTTCCATTGGAGTGGCAGTACTGGTGATGATCGAGCACCGCTGTCGATCGACAAGTTGCGGCAGGCCGGCTACAGCAGAGATTTACGCAATCTCGGAGTAAAATAATGTTATTTGGCGATCCAAAAAATATTGCCTTCTTCTATGAAATTTTGCATCGACAGAACAATAGTCATTTCGCCTTCGGAATATTCAATATTTTTATTGATGACGAATTGCTCCTGAACGGTGGCTCTAATTGGACTATTGACTGCATAATAAGATTCTTCAGAAGCACCAAAATCATTCCCAAAATTGACAATGCCGCAATCGGAAAAAGAGAGCTATTCAATCGCGCATGCTCGACTCGCGGCTACTTAACGCACGACTCTCCGAAAATTAATTCAGAATACTGGTCATCAAACGATCCATCGATTCTCAATGAAATCGAGGCTCACCTGAACAATATTGACGCGATGCGCTCAGATCCACCGTTCGGCGTTGAGTTACCCATGTACTCAGAATTGATTGACAAAAATATTAGAATATTCTTCTTCCTTTCGGAAGAATCTGAAATAATTGTTTATAGTCGAGATTCTGGTGAAACGATTCACGAAAAGCGCGTTCCCAAGGGCACCATAGGGGCATTAATAGAATCATTGCCAGAAGTCATCTGAAAGCATGCTGAAACTGGGCGGTCGCGTAGCCTAGCAGTCTCGCCGTCGAACCTCATGGGCAGACGTTCACGCTGATCGGACGGCACTCGCCGCAATGGCCGGCCTGCGCGTCACCGCAATAGGACAATTGACCGGCTACACAAAGCACACCCGCCCGTGACTCGCCCGGTGGCCTGTCCAGCGGTGGCACGCTCGACCTCACGGCGGGCACCGTCAACAACGCCGGTGGCGCCATCGGCGCCCAGCAGGCGCTGACGGCCAACACGCAAGCCTTCTCCAACACCGGCCTGGTCGTCGGTCAATCGGATGTGTCCGTTAACACCCACGGCGCCGCCTTCGACAACACGGGAGACCAGACCCTTGCGATCGGCGACCTCACGATCAGCGCGGGCGACATCGCCAATACCAACGGCCTGATCCGCTCCACCGGGACCACGACGCTCAACGCCGCGACGGTGGGCAACACCGGCACCCAAGGCGCCGACCGCGGCATCGAGGGCAAGAACGTCGCGATCACCGCCGACCAACTCGACAACACCGGCGGCGCCATCCGCGCCGATGTGGACACCAGCATCACCAGCGGCGGCACGGTCAACAACACATCGGGGGTGATCTCGGCGCTCAACACCCTGACCATCGCCGACCCGAACGCAGCGAACCCCAACGCCAAGACGCTCCAACTCGTCAACACCAACGGCACGCTGACCGGCACCAACGGCGTGGACATCGACACGGCCACCTTCAGCGCCGATGGCAAGGTCACGAGCGGCAAGGACCTCCGGCTGGCCGTCACACAGGACATCGTCAACAACGGCGAACTGTCCGCCATCGGCAGCCTGAACTATTCCACCACCGGCAACTTCAGCAACAACGGCAAGCTGAGCGCAGGCGACCAGCTCACGATCGGCGGCAGCACGGTGGAGAACGGCGCCACGGGCGAGATGAGCGCCACCAACGGCACCACCGTCAACGCCGGCACGCTGAACAACCGCGGGCTCATCGACAGCAACGGCCAGACGCGCATCAACGCCACCACGCTCAACAACCTGGGTACCGGCCGCATCTACGGTGATGACGTCTCCATTTCCACCAACATCCTGATAAACCACGCGGAGACCGTCAACGGCATCACCAGCGCCGCCGACCTGTTCGTCGGCAACAGCCTGCTGACCAGCGGCCTGAGCACCAGCATGGCGGGCGCCACCGTCAACAACGACAGCGCCTCCATCGAGTCGCTGGGCAACCTCACCCTCGGCGTCGCCCAGGTCAACAACGTGGATTCCCACATCGAGGTCACCACCACCACCACCCAGCGCAAGGATGTGCGCCTGGCCACCCTGCCCGACGGCAAGTTCTGGGACCCGGCCGACACCTGGGGCGATGACGCCTCGCGCGTGGTCTACCACCGCAACGCGGACGGCAGCGTCACGCCAGTGGGTTTTGGTGGATGGGGCATGTGGTACTACACCGTGACGACCACGGGCGACATCGCCACCCATGTCGACCCGGCCAGCCTGACGGCGGGCGGCGACATCTCCATCACCGGCACCCTTTACAACCGAGACAGCCACGTGATCGCGGGAGGCGCCATCACGGCGGGCGTCACCGACTCCCGCCCCACCTCCGGCACCCAGCACACGGAGGTCGACGCCTTCGTGGTGGGCTACATGGTCAACAAGCCCGGCACCGGGCCGAACAACGTCACCTACGCCTCGCCGCAGGTCACGGACACGACGCTGCCCAGCCTGGGTGGCTACGCGTACGAGGAGCATGCGAGCAATGTGCCCAGCAGCGGCAGCAGCCCTGGTGCGGCCAGCGGCGGCGGCGCCGTCGATGCGAGTGCCAGCGCCACAGGTGCGGTCCAGGCGGGCGCTCGTGCGAGCGCGGTCACTGTGGTGGGCTCCACTGTCGGGGAGGTCGCGCACGCCGATGGCGCCAGCGCCGACGCAGCCCAGCGCCGCAATGTCGACGCGGCCACTGGCATCGACGTGTCATCCCCCTCGGGCGCGGCCGCCGGGGCCAACACCCCGGCCAGCCGCAGCGTGCCCATGGTGGTCCGCACCAGCACCCCCAAGCTCGGCATTCCGCAGGTCAGCCTGTTCCGCACCAGCGCGAGCGCGGGCAGCCACTACCTCGTCGAGACCGATCCGCGCTTCGCGAACTACCGTACCTGGCTGTCCAGCGACTACCTGCTGCAGCGCCTGGGCATGGACCCGAACAACACCCTCAAGCGCCTGGGCGATGGCTTCTACGAACAGCGGCTCATCCGCGAACAAGTCGCCCAGCTCACGGGCTACCGCTACCTGGAGGGCTTCTCGTCCGACGAGGCGCAGTACACCGCGCTGATGAACAACGGGGCTACTTTCGCACAGCAGTACGGCCTGCGCCCGGGCATTGCGCTCACGCCCGTGCAGATGGCGCAACTCACCAGCGACATCGTCTGGCTGGTCGAGCAGACCGTGACCCTGGCCGATGGCAGCACGCAGCAGGTGCTGGTGCCACAGCTCTACGTGCGCGTGCGCCCCGGCGACATCGACAGCTCGGGCGCCCTGCTCTCGGCTGACACCATCAAGATCAACAGCCAGGGCATGGGCGACCTGACCAACAGCGGCACCATCGCCGGGCGCTCGCTGGTGGACGTCAAGGCCGACACCATCAACAACCTGGGCGGGCGGATCTCTGGCGGGTCCGTGCTGCTGGATGCCCAGACGGACCTGAACAACATCGGCGGCAGCATCAGCGCGGACAACGCGGCGCTGCTGAACGCCGGGCGCGACCTCAACATCCAGTCGACCACGCAAAACCCCGGTCCGGGCGCTACCAACCTCGACCGCGTGGCCGGGGTCTACCTGAACAACCCCGGCGGCCTGCTCGTGGCCATGGCGGGTCGCGATGTCAATCTCACCGGCGTCGAAATGACCAGCGCCGGCATGGTGGCCGTCGATGCCAGGCGCGACCTCAACGTCTCCACGGTCAGCACCTCCAGCGCCGCCACGGTCATGGGCGAGCACGTCCTCGGAAGTGCTTCGCAAACCCGCGAGATCGGCTCGGTGATCCAGGGCAGCGGCAACGTGCAACTCTCCGCCGCTCGCGACATCAACATCCGCGCCAGCGGCGTACAGAGCACCGATGGCGCCCTGGGCGCCGTCGCCGGCAACGACATCAACGTCACGGCCGGCCGGGCCACCACCGACCTCGCCCTGGGCACGATCGACAGTTCCAAGGGCTTGCTCAAGAAAACCACCACCAGCACCTTCGACAGCAAGAGCACCAGCGAAGTCCTCTCCAGCAGCCTGAGCGGCAACACGGTGGACCTGGTGGCCGGGCGCGACCTCAACGCGCAGGCGGCCCGCCTGCGCTCCGACGAGGCCATGAACCTCACGGCGGTGCGCGACATCAACCTCACGACCGCCGACCAGACCAGTTTCTCGGCGCACGCCCGCCAGAGCGAAACCAAGGCCACAGGGCTGGCCAATCACATCGGCATGTCGATGGGTCCGGACCAGCCCACGGGTGCGGCCATGATGGGCGGCAAGGGCAGCACCGAGACCAGTACGCGCAGCAGCAGCGAGGCCATCGGCACCACGGTGTCCACGGGCAGCCTGAGCACGCTCAGTGGACGCGACACCACCCTGCAAGGCGCCACCGTGGTCGCCGAAGGCAATGTGCGCATGGAGGCCACACGCAACCTCACCATCGAGAGCGCCCAGAACAGCAGCACCGAGTCCGGCAGCCAAAGCAACCGCAAGACCGGCATGGTGGGCACCTGGTACAACCCAGCGGTCGGCCACGTCAAGGGCTTCGAGGCAACGACCAGCAGCAGCACCACGCAGGCCAGCAGCCAGGTCGCCAGCCTGCAAGGCAACGTCGACCTGATCGCGGGCGAGAACTACCGCCAGACCGCCAGCAGCGTGCTGGCCGCGGGCAACGCCGGGCCACTGGCAGGAGGCGACGTCAACATCAAGGCGAAGAACGTCCTCATCAACGAGGCGGATAACACCGAGCAATCGATGCGCGTGGGTCGCACGGACAGCTCCATCCTCGGCGGCAGCGCGAGTGTGGGTGGCATCAGCACCGACACGATCCAGGGCGCGGTCAGCAGCGTGCGGTCGATCAACGACACGCAGGATGACCGCATGAAGGCGTTGGGTGTTGCCAACCTCGCCATGAGCGGCAAGCAGGTCTATGACGCGGCGCAGTCCATCGCCAGTGGAGAGGGCCTGGGCTTCAAGGTCAGTGTCAACGTCAGCCGCAACACCAGCGAGAGCACCAGCTTCGGCAATGGCACTCAAGCGGTCGGCTCGGGCATCGTCGGCGCGAACAACGTGAGCATCACCGCCACGGGTGCGGGCGAGAACTCCAGCATCCGCGCCGTCGGCTCGACCATCACCGCAGGCAACACCGTCAGCCTCGCTGCGGACAACGACGTGACGCTGGAGGCGAGCAAGAACACCCAGGTGAACCGCGGCAACAACGCCAGTCACGGTGCCAGCGTGGGCGTCGGTTTCGCAGTGGGAAGCCAGAACGGCTTCACCATCGACCTGGGTGTAAGCAAGGGCCTGGGCAACGACAAGCTTTACGAGACCACCTACAACAACACGCACGTGAGCGGCGGCAAGGAGGTCGACATTCACTCGGGCGGTGACCTGACGCTCAAGGGCGCGGTGGTCGATGGCGAGAAGGTCAAGGCCGATGTCGGGGGCAACCTGGCCGTCGAGAGCCTGCAGGACGTGAGCGTGGGCTCATCTAAGCAGACCAGCGGCGGCCTGAACGTGAGCCTGTGCATCCCGCCGATCTGCTATGGCATCAGCACCGCGAGCGGCAACTATGCAGCCGCCAGGGCCAGCGGTGTCTTCATCGGCGCCAACGAGCAATCGGGCATCAAGGCGGGCGACCAGGGCTTCGAAGTCGATGTGAAGGGCGATACGACGCTGAAGGGCTCGGTGATCGAGAGCACACAAGCCGCGATCGATGACGGCAAGAACAGCTTCACGACAGGCGGCAGCCTGACGATGAGCGACTTGCAGAACGCGAGCAGTTCGAAGGGCAGCGCCTTCGCCGTGAGCGGGAGCGAGGCGTTCATGGCGGGCGGCAAGGAGGCGCAGCAGCAGGCCATGCGAGAGCGGGGCTACTCGAAGGAGCAGATCGACAAGGCGAGCAACACCTCGACTCCGCCACCTGCCCCGGGCTATGGCAGCACCAGCAGCAGCGAGGACAGCACCATGCGCTCGGGGATCAGCGGGATTGCCGGGGACCAGAGCGTGCGCACGGGTGACTCGGCGAGCAGCACGGGGGTGCTGGTGAAGGACTGGAACACGCAGGCCATCCTCAAGGATGTGCAGGGACAGGCGCAGATCACGCAGCAATTCGGGCAGCAAGCTCCCGCCGCCTGGGGCAAGTTTGCTGATGGCAAATTTCTCGACGCGGTCGAGGCGGGCGATGAGGCATCTGCTGCTTGTTGGGGACCGGACGGGCCTTGCCGAGCCGCTGGGCACGCTCTCGTGGGAGCCCTCAGTGGCGGAAGTAACGGTGCTTTGGGAGCGGGATTCAGCAGTGTTGCTGCGCCTCATGTGCAGGCGTTCCTTGTTGACCAAGGTTTTCCGCCTGCTTTGGCCGTATACCTCACTGAGGCGAGCGTTTCCGGCGCAGTTGGCGCAATCGCGGGAGGCCATGCGGCGGCAGGAGCCTTCAACGAAACGGCGAACAACTCTGCAGCCGGCGGATTAATTACAACACTCCGCGCTTCCCCCGTGATGATGAGAGCCTGTGTCACTAGCCCAGCCTGCGTTAGGTTCTTTGGGGCAGAGGCACTCGCTGCCTCTGCGGGCGTTGGCATTGCTGCAACAGTCACTCTCGGAGATGTCAATCCACTGGTGTTTGGGGGAGGAGATGCGTCGGACTCAGTGGCGACCTTGGAGCCGCGCCGTGCCAGCGATACCGGCAACAGAAATGACTTGCCCAGCTACGGGAGCGGCACAACGACGCCGAACACAGGGCCGGTGTCGGGGTCCACAACGACATCGCCGGTGCAGCAACCAGGGCAGGCAGATACAACTGCTGGCGGTGGTTATGGCGCTGGAGGAATTCAATCTCAATCAGCATTGACGTACTCTGTCCCGCCATCCATTTTGGACGGCAATGGGGCTTTGCCGCCGGGGATCGGCGGCGTAGGAACACCGATTCCCATGCCGGCTTCGGCAGATCCCAATCAAACAGCCGAAGACTTTGCCAAGAGCGCCTTCAATGGACAAACTCCTGCATCCGTGCAGACAATAGGAAATGGATGGGTGGCGAAATTGCCAGATGGGACTGTAGTCGTATATCGCCCAGCAGGACAAGCAAATAGAACAGACCCCAACACCGCTTCAGTCGACATCAACAGCCCTGGCGTGCAGTCAATAAATAATGGAAGGCCGGCAAAATTCAAATTTCCAAGGATGTAAATTCATGAAAATCAACAATACGCTACTTCTTGAGTATCAGCGATCGCTAATTTTTGCAGGGCTTGAAGTCTTTGCAGCATGCGACATGCTCACCGACGTACATGGGGGGCAATTCGGTGAAAATTCATTCCAATGGAAAATCGCTGTAGTAGAATTTTTAACAGACGGAATTACTGACGGATTGATCAAAATCAGCCCAAGCTCCGCCTCACGTTCAAGTCTAGACGACGCTAAACAATTGCAAGATACATTCTCTCAATCCGACCCGAATTTTGACCCGGAAATTTGGATGGGAATTCAATTCACAAGCACAGATAAATTAAAGCAACTTCTAGCTCGAAATGACTTGATGGATTGGTCGTGCCTAAAAGCTCCTTTGAACATTGGCTTCATGACCTCCATCCTCGAACATTGAAGGCTGCGCAATGGGGGTGGCGAGCGACCTGCAAAACTACCTCGAACGGGCGGCCGACAACCCAGGTTCAAAAAGTTCGTTTTGGGAGAAAATCTTGATGTATCAACGCAAAACCCCCCAGCGTATTCGCGAATCTCTTTGCGAAGCAATATTTGATCGCGACTTTATAAATCAATTGCGGTCCTTGTTTTACGATGAAACGCACTTATCACTGAACGAAATTCATCGGCGAAAGTGGATTTCCGTACACGCTCTTAACAGCGGGGAAATTGATACGGAAAGGGATGCGTTAATCGGCTGGTGGCGCGAACGCAACATTCCAACAATCTATGCCACATCCAAGCAGGCCATCGACAATGCACCGAACAATAATTTGCTGGTCGTTCGACTGGAAAATCCTAGTAGCGATGACTTGCTGGATTTACAATTGGGTCTTTGGATGTTCCCACCTGCGGGCGCACCGCCTTTCCGATACGAATGGGATACATGGCGGGACGGATTGTATTTCAGCGTTCCACTGCAATTCGCCATACTAAGGGAAGTCGATTTTTACGGCGCTACAACCATTTCGGGCCCACCCGATTTAATTGAGCGTGTCAAATTGAGCGCGACCCACGGTGATTACTTTTGGTCAGACGGGCCCCTCTTGGTGCCTAACCAAGGTTGAAATGTCGAGTTTGAGACTCTGTCCTTTCACACCAATGCCGCCCCGGGCAGTCACTACCTCGTCGAGACCGACCCGCGCTTTGCCAACTACCGCACCTGGCTGAGCAGCGACTCTCTTGGACCGACTCGGCCTTGACCCCAACAACACCCTCAAG
>NZ_JBBKZS010000046.1:0-17988 GCF_037889955.1 Variovorax robiniae | reverse complement strand
GCACGCCTGGCGATCGCGGTCGAGGCGTGATCGATCAATAATGCAACCCCTGTCCTGCCCGGAGGAATTTGGGTGTCGACAACCGGGGGAATTTGAAGTGTCGATCGGGGCGGACTGCGAGCGCTGGAGGCGCGGGTCGACGACCTCGATATCGGCCCACGCTCGCAGCCGGGCGTCGAGCAAACACCGTCCCCTCGCGCATCGCATGCGACCGCGACGCCACGCGAGGACGACTCGCCGAGCGAGCGCGCTGCCGTCACGCGTCCCACGCAATCCAAATCCGAACCCAAACGCAAGGCAACGGCGTTCGGGTCCGGACTGCCCACCCGATCCGCGTGCGCATCAAAGGAGAATCCCCCATGGCCAGCGGCACCAGAACTCTCTGGAAGGGTGCCATTGCCTTCGGGCTCGTGCACATCCCGGTCGGGCTGCACACGGCCGCGACCGGGGAGGGCGTGAACTTCGCGGGCTGGACAAGCGCAGCATGGATCCCATGGGCGCCGCGGCACTCAAAAAGACCCGCTCGGCCGAGGTCGGGTGTGCCTCTCGCAGCACCGCCAGACGCGGTTTCGTCTGACGCGGTGCAGCAATCGCGCCTCCAAGATGCTGTTCACAGTCAAAGGCCCACATGACATCCACAGCATCTTCCAGCGCGCCGCGAGCCCGCTCCATCCATCGCGTGACCCAACCTGCGGAAGAGCAAGCCCACAAGCATCCCTCCATGCTGCTCAAACCGCCCTCCAAATGGCTCCTGCTCGCGGAAGGGAGGGCACTTTGGGAAGCGGGCGCAGCGCTCGCCCTCTGGCCGCTCCTTCAATCCGCTCCCAGAGGCGACGGGCATTCCGTGCTGGTGCTTCCCGGCCTCGTGGCCGACGACATGTCCACCGAGATCCTGCGGCAGCATCTCGGCGGGCGCGGTTACGACGTCCATGGTTGGGGCCAGGGACGAAACCTCGGACCTCGTCGCGGCGTTGAAGCAAGGATGCGTGAGCAACTGGCACGTCTGTACGCTGACAGCGGTCACAAGGTCAGCCTGATCGGATGGAGCCTCGGTGGTGTCTATGCCCGGCTGCTTGCAATTCATGCGCCGCACATGGTTCGCAACGTGATCACCCTTGGAAGTCCATTGGGTGGCGACCCGAAGGCGACCAACGCGTGGCAGGTTTATCGCGCCGTCAGCGGCGATCGAGGTGAAGACACGGCGCGCCTCGCCGAAGTGGCGCAGGTGCCAGCCATGCCCGCCACTTCGATCTACAGCCGCAGCGACGGCGTCGTGGCATGGCGAAGCAGCATCACTCCGGCCGGCCCCTGTTCGGAAAACATCGAGGTCGTCGCAAGCCACTTGGGATTGGGCGCACACCCTGCCGTTCTGTATGCCCTGGCAGACAGGCTTGCCCAGGCCGAAGGCAGCTGGAAGCCTTTCAACGGCACAAAGTTCGGCCCGTTGGCGTTCCCGACACCGCGCACTTGAACGTAACCCTGGTGAACCTCGTCGCGGATCTGTCGCACGACCCGGTTGAGCGCGCTGCCGCCATCGTCTGAGTCGGACCCTTCGCCGGCCAAGGATGCATGCGCAAGCGATGGAAGGCAAGCCGTCAATGAAGTGACCGCGGGGCGTCGCGGGCTCACCGCTACCGCTATCGCTATCGCGCAGGCGCGCCGCTGCGCGCCTCCCTTGTCAAAGGCGCCGAGGTTCTCGCGAGGTCGGAAGAGAAACCGGTGGCAGCGCGGCGCCGGAAAGGTCACCGGCTTTCCGGACCAGGCCGGAAACCATCCCCGCGACATCCACATTGCGCAGAATGAGCGTCGCCACCGTGGCCGCAGACAGCAGCCTCCAAGGCTTGAGGATCCACAGCAACGCACCCGCGCCGGCGCCATAGACCACCAGCGTCACAGGTTTCCTGTGTGCGTAGTCCTGCAGCAGGGGTTGGCCGAGTTCAAGAGCGCCGCTCAACGGATGCCGGTGCCACCACCGACCCACCGCACTGCGAGCCAGTTTTGCGCCGAGCCCGGAAGCGGTCTCGCGTCCGTCGTGGTGCAACAATGGCACCACCGTCGTGCCATCGTCGACTGCACTGTGGAGCTCTTCGTACCCCATGGCCGCGAGAAGCTCGGCCCGCGACAACGCCAGCTTCGCCTTTGCGGAGAGGGGACTGACTGCATCAGTCATTCTTCGCTTCCTTCACGAGTCGCAGGACCCTCACATCTGCCTCCAGTTCATCCTTCACGTCGTCCACCTTCTTCATCACTGAAGACGACCTCATCGCCAACACGGCACCGATCACCGCCAGCAGCCATGCCACGCCCGGCACGATGACGAGGACCCATTCCATTGAACCACGGAGAAAGCCAAGCATCACGGCGATACCCGTCAGGCTCAGGGCCAGCATCAGGGCAACCAGTGCCAGTACCGCGCTCGCGGCTCGCAGCGCCAGCGAGGCGCCGAACGCCGAAAGCTCGCTCTTCACCAACTCGGCATGGTTCGCCAGGTGCGTGAAAAACAATTCCGGCCGGCGCAGGACCGTCACGAAGATCGGATGGACCACGATCGCATTCAGTAGCGGTTGTCGCCCCGGACGGCCGAGATCAAGAGCGCCGTGACCACCGCGCTCAGCGCCGCGGTGATGAGGACCGCCTTGACAGGCTCGTCGTTGATCGCCTTCGTCAGGTACTGTGCCGTCTGATCCAGTTGCGACTTCGCCGCATCGATCTTCTTGCCCGCGGCATTGACCGCATCCTTCGCGTAGGTCCGCCCGGTATCGACCGCGTCGTTCGCCACACGCTTCGCGTCCGAGGCCACACCCCTGGCCTTGTCGACCGCGTCCTTGCCCACCTGCCTGGCGTCGTCGGCAACCTGATCGGGAGACTTGTTGAGTTCGTCCATGATGTTCCTCGAGGGGTTTGGCCCGGTCAGCGCCGGGCAGGGGAGTGCAATCTCGCGCCACACCCGACGCTCCCCTGTGGGCAATTCCACGCATGACACGTAGGCGCATTGCCAACGGGCAGAAAAATGAACTGCGCCATCGGATCCGCACCTCTTCTGCCCGCGCATGAGGCCCTCCCCTCTTCGTGTGCGGGCACGCATATTGCAGATCCGATCATGTCGCCGGAGGCTGGCTGCCGTCCAAACCACTTCCGGTGCATCGCATGTCTCCTCCACCCTTTCCTGGTGGAATTGACCCCCGAGGCTTCAGGCCCTGGGGGTTCTTTTTTTGAGGCCACGTTGCTTGCCACCGCATGTTGCGTCGCCTCTGTCCGACCTGATCCCGGATCGATGAAGTCGCTCGAGGGGCGCAGGCGCATTGGCCGACAATGTCTGCACGACCACAGTGGCCGCACGAGTCGCAAGTGAAAGGGCGGCGCGCCTGCGAAGACCCTTTCTCAGCACTCGCGGAATGCCGCTCGGCTCCCGTCATGGCCGGCCAAGCGTTCCCAACGCCGCACCACCGCGGTGAAACCCGATCAAACCGCTCGAGCCGCCCGCGCCGCACCGAGCCGGCTCATGCGGCCGTGGCCTGTTGCACGGACCCGGCGGGTTGCGAGGCACTCGCTGCAGGCACCGGCGCCGTCTCCCCCGCAAAGCTCATGGGGGTCGTCCCGCGCCGGGCGCCTTGCACCACGCGATGAATGAAATTCAGCTTCGTCACGACCGGTTCGACGATGATGAACGGATAGCTGTCCAGCGCGCCGAGGCTGCGGTCCATCGCATTGATGAACTGCGACACCGGTAGCCACTGCTCGATCGTCGTCGACGAAATGTCGTGGCTGTCCAGATCGAGCGGCTGGACGGTCAACGCCGGCCCGGTCGGAAGCGCATGCGCGAGATGCAATCCCCAGGCGGCCGCGGTCTCCAGTCCATCCACCATGTGCAGGTAGTGGGCCCAGGTCTCCGCCCAGTCTTCCCAGGCATGAGAACTTGCATAGACGCTCACGTGCCGCAACGGCCAGTCCGCCGGTGGATGGGCGTAGTGGCGTTGCAGCGACTCGGCATAGTCCACCGTCTCGTCGCCGAACAACTCGCGGCACTCGCCGATCCAGGCCGTGTCGCGGACCAGGCGATCCCAGTAGTAGTGGCCGATCTCATGCCGGAAATGCCCGAGCAGTGTCCGGTACGGCTCGTGCATGGACAGGCGAATCTGTTCGCGACGGGCGTCGTCGGCTTCGGCAATGTTCAGCGTGATGACACCTTCATCATGACCTGTCAGGACACGCGCTTCCTTGCTCGTCTCTTCGAGAAACTCGAAGGACAGGCCGTTCGCCGGATCCTCCAATTTGTTCGGGACCGGCAACCCGAGCGCCAGCAACGTGAAGAAGAGGCGCCGCTTGGCCTGCTCCAGCTTGGCCCAGTAAGCACGGTTCTCCGGTCTGGAAAGCGCCGGGATGGTGTGCGTGGTGCGGCATGATGCGCACTGCTGGTGCGGGCTGTCCACCTTCACCAACCAGTTGCACACGCCCTCGGCCACGTTGATGCACGGCCGGTACATGAGGTCACCTTCGGCGCCGAAGCGATTCCAGAAGCCTTCGGGCGAGATCTCGAATGCAATCATCGAACGCTCTTCGGTCGAGAAGCCCAGGATGCTCTTGCAGGCTTCGCAGCTGAGGTTCTCGAAGAAGACGCGATTGCCGCAATGGGTGCAGGTGAAGAGCTTCATGGTCCGGACCGTTGGTGGTGTCAACGAAAGCCAAGCAGGATCTGTTCCCTCCTTGTCTGTCCGCACCGGACCCCTGGCACGCTGTCGGCTCCCTCTCGTCGAGGCCGGAAAGTCGCCCGCCGTCCGGATGTCAAAAGACATAGGCAAGCGATGAAGGTCGGCGTCCAATACGCCGACCCCCTGGACCTGCCAACACCGTCAACCCAAAAGTCGTCGAGACAGGCACCTGGGCACACGGCGCTGCCTGTCAGACTGTCACGAACGATCACCCGCGGAGGCCACCGTGAAGTTCATGATCCTGGTCAAGTCGAATCCCGATCTCGAGGCTCGTTTGTCGACGCTGAGCGATTCGGACATGAGCGAACAGATGGACGCGATGGAGGTCTTCAACGAAGCGCTCCGAAAGGCCGGCGTGATGAAGGACTGCGACGGCCTTCGCCCAACGCGCGAGGCCAAGCGCGTGCGCTTTGATGGCCCGTCTCGCACGGTCGTCGACGGGCCGTTCACGGGTGATCTGGTGGCCGGCTACTGGATCTGGGAGTTGCCTTCCCTCGAAGACGCCGTCGCGTGGGTCAAACGTTGCCCCAACCCCATGCCCGTTCCGTCGGAGATCGAGATCAGGCCAATTTGAGGTTGCGGTTGCCAGCCGGCCAAGACCTGCGTCACGCCTTCACTTCCGTTGCATCAGCGCAGCGTCACGCTGTCATGGGTGACCGGGCGGTGCGTCGCCTGTCCGCTCAGCCATCTGCTGCCGCGAGCCCTCGGGGCGCCTCGGCGCCCGCGCTGCCTGGATGCCATCGTGGGTCAGCCGGATGACCCAGGCCGGGCCCGAATGGCTTCTCGTCGCTTCATCGTACGGCGGCAGGATCGCCTGCAGCAACCCCGCATCGCACAGGCCCCGGACCATCTCGACGGATGCGTTGTCCTCGACGGTCGCAGGCAGGGGTGCCGCGTCCAGCCGCGCCAGGAATTGAATGTGCTCGGTTGAGATGGGCATGGTCGATGGGCATGGCCGGTGCCGAAGCTGTCAGTGGCTTGCGACCCCCATGGATCGTGGGATGACTCCGAGGCGTCGCGATGCGGTCGGAACAGCGTGCCACGGGATGCGCGCAGTGGCAACTGCATCGCGCGCACGAGGGGTACCGGTGACAGTCGGCCCGCTTCATCGCGGCGCGCGACACAGCGATCCCGGCAAGTGCCGCGATGTCCTTTCAACGCAGCCATTCGGCCAACGCTGCGCCACTGGCGAGGGGGATGGGATGGCCGGAAGCTTGCCGATCACCAGGCTCGATTCTTTGGCCGAAGGGCGGCGGTCCGATGGGAGGCTGCGTTGACGAGGCAAGCGCGCACGGCCGGCGCACGCGCTCCGGTCAGGAAGGCGGCTTCTTTCGGGGGGGCTTCTTCGCCGGCTCGCTTGCTGTCTTCGCAATGCGCCCTGAACCCGATGACGGAACCAGGGAGGCGTTGAGCGCAACGGCCAACGCGGCATCGCCGCTCAGCAGATCAAGCCAGCGCAGCTCGAGCTCGGGCTTTCTCTTGCCCTTGCCGGTCAAGCGCAGGCCTTCCGCGTCGATCGACACGGTGTAGTTCCGCCCAGCCACCGTGACCTGCCGCCTCAGTTCCTTGTCGAGCACTGTGACCACCGAACCTCGCTCCGAAAGACCATGATGCGCAGAATGTACGCTTCCCTGGAGAACGGCATCGCACGCCATTGTGGCGTTTCAAGGTTGCGAACCGGACCGGTGTTTCCATTCCGTTCGATCGCCACCAGCGCCTTGAGAAAGCGGTGACAGAGAAGCTGGTCAATGCAGTATTCCTTGCGGCCCAGCGCCAGCCGGTGCTGGCGCCCGACGCAGCAAATCCCGCAACCCAGTTCGAGGATGAAGTCGCGCAGCCGCTCAATCCGCTGGTCCTCCGGCTCGCGTTCCTTGATCGCGCGCCGGATTCCCGGGAGCGCGAGGTTGTCGCCGCGCTTGAACGCTTTTCCGACCTGCGCAGGTTCATCCAGCATCGACAGAAATCTGACGTGGTGACTTCAGGGGACCGCTTCCACCCTGTCTCGCACAGCCTGTGCGAGATCTCGAAGGACGAAGGCCGGGGAACGCCGTCTTCAGATCGCGCGTGAGCCGATCGGCGACAGCGTCGCCCCATCCCGGCTCGTCTGCCTCGCGGATGGCGCATCCGACGGACAGCCGATAGAGCGCGACCGTGCCGGCCTCGAACGCTTCGGTCCATGTCGTGAACGCGCCAGTGCTCGACTCGATGTCGATCCAGACACTGGCGTCCCCTGTGCTCTCGTGAAGCACCCAATAGAGAAGTGCCCGGGATCGGGCTCGTCGACAAAGACGGAGACATGACGAAGGTGACTCATGCGCGCATCGCTGAGGGACGGCACGCCGCCGCCGTGCGCAACCCTGACGCTGCGCCGGCAGAGACCGGGGCGTGAACAACCGAAGGCATTCGTGGCGTCTGCGGAGGGCGGGGGAGGGCTTGCCTGTGTGGCTTCACGCTACCTCACCGTTCTCGCGTTCAAGGCCCTGCGCGCGCTGCGCGTGCTCGGCGCGTGACCGCGCGCCTGCGGCGGCCTTGAGCACTGCGCTGCGGCGAGGTGGCTCGGGGCCACGCAGGCAATCCCGCCTGTGTCGTCCACAGGAGTCCGTCATGACCACCTCTTCGACATCAGCCGCTTCTTCACCCGAGCTCAACGCCCGCCAACAACGCATCGTCGATGCACTGCGGCCCTTCTTCGGCGCCGAAGCCGATGCTCTCTACGAGGCCAACGGCCGCTCCCTGCAGAAGCTCGCCTACAGCGCACGGCAATCGGCGCTGCCGGGCTTTCACCGGCTGGCCACGGGCCTGGCGCTGGCGCAGGAACTCCTTTGCGAGGAGCTGACGACCCGCCCGGTGTTCGAGACGCCAACGGCCGTGGCCGACTTCCTCAAGCTGCATTTCGCAGGGCAGCCGTTCGAAAGCTTCGTGGCGCTGTTCCTCGACTCCAGGCACACCCTGATCGCCTTCGAGGAACTGTTCCGCGGCACGCTGAGCCAGACCAGCGTCTATCCGCGCGAAGTGCTCCAGCGGGCCCTGCATCACAACGCCGCCGCCCTGATCATCAGCCACAACCACCCGTCAGGCTCGACCGAGCCATCGCGTGCGGACGAAGTGCTCACGCAATCGCTGCAAGCCGCGCTGACGATGATCGACGTGCGGGTGCTGGACCACGTGGTCGTGGCCGGTGCCCGTTCACTCTCCTTTGCCGAGAAGGGACTGCTTTGAGCGCAGGGGCCGCGGCCCCTTTTTCATTTCGTGCTGACCAGCGCACTGCGTGCGAGGGCCTGATCAGCGTGGCCCTTCGCGGCCACGGCTCGCGGGCCGTTCACCCTGCAGCGCATCGAGGATGGATGCCCCTGCACGGCAGAGGACAACGCGGGTCGCGGCCTCGAGGCCGCAGCGCCGACCGTCGGCGGCACGCATGGTGTCGACGGGCGCGCCGGGTGGGTCTGCCTTCGGCGCCACCTCTTCATCGACGCATAGCTCGCCCGGACCGCTGTCCAGGGCTTCGGGCTGCGCCACCGTCCTCACCCGGTCCTCGGCTCCCGCCTCGGCTGCGGCCTCCGGGCGGTCCCCGGACAGCGGCCCTTGCCGCTCGCTTCTCATGCGTCGAGGCGGCTCCGAAAGCAGATCTTCCACCCTCCCGCGGCATCCCCGCAGAAAGGACCCACCATGCGTGCATTCCAATCCTCCCGTCAGCGCCACGCGGACAGCCGCAACTTCCCGAACAGCCAAACAGCCACGGGCGTTCCCCCCGTACCCCCCGAGGGCTCACCCAAAGCAGCCACGGTGCAAGGCAGCACTTCAATCGGTCAAGGCGGCGCACGCATGGATGTGCGGCAGGCGATCACGGACCGCATCATTGCGATGCTGGAGAAGGGCGGCAACGTGTTCCGGGAACGCTGGACGCGTGCCGCCTCGCGCGGCATGCCGCGCAACGGCAAGACCGGGGCGCCCTACCACGGCGCCAATGTGCTGCTGCTCTGGGATGCGGCGATCGAACACGGCTATGCCTCCAACGTGTGGCTGACCTACAAGCAGGCGGCCAGCATGGGCGCGCAGGTGCGCAGGGGCGAACGCGCGGTGCTGTGCGCACACTTCGAACGCAAGGCGATGCGCAATCCGGGCGCTTCGGAGATCGATTCCAGCGCCAGCGGTGCATCGCATGGCGAAGGGGAGGGCGATGCAAGCGATCGCGGCCATGACGGCCGCTCGGGTGTTCTGCTGTGCACACCGTTCTGGCTCTTCAACGTGGCCCAGATCGACGGACTGCCCGCATCGACCGCGCTCCCTGCGCCCGACCGCCAGGCATGGGCGGACGGCTCTGCGATCGAAGGCGCGATGCGCTTCATCGGCGGCTGCCACGCCAACATCCAGCACGGCTACTTGCGCGCGGCCTATTCGCCGAGCGCCGATCGCATCCTGATGCCCGATGTCGACCGCTTCACCAGTCCGCAAGCCTATTGCGCGACCGCTTTGCATGAGCTGGTCCACTGGACGGGACACGAGAAGCGCCTGAATCGAAGCTTCGGGCAACGCTTTGGCGATGCGGCCTATGCGTTCGAGGAGCTCGTGGCAGAGCTCGGCTGCGCCTTCGTGCTCGGCCATATCGGACTGGTCGATGCCACCATCGAAGGCCATGCCGCCTATCTGGACAATTGGCTGCAGGTGCTGCGCAACGATCGCACGGCCATCTTCACGGCCGCGCGGCACGCGGGCGAAGCGTTCGAATTCATATTGGCTCGTGCGTTGCCGTAGCTGGCCCGCACGGGCTGATTGCGGGCTAATTGCGGGCTAATTGTGAATTGAATGCCCCACGCGCTGGACGCAATTGGCGCGCGGAAAGCAATTAGACTCGCACACCTTCAACTATCGGAATCTCCATGCCCAAGACACACGCTCAACTGCTGCGCGAAATTGCCGTCCTTCAGGCTGCTGCCGACAAGCAACGGAAAATTGAGGCCCAGGGGGCTGTGGCCAAGATCAACGACATGATCGCGAAATTTGGGATCACCGCAGCGGATCTCAAGTTCGCCTCCGGCGCGCCCGAAAGCGCACCGACGCAGCGCGCCGCCGCCGCGACGCGCAACGTGCAGAAGGTGGACTCAGCCAAGCCCGTTGCCGTTGCCGCGAAGCGTGCCGCGCGTTACAGCGACGGCCAAGGCAACGAGTGGGGCGGCCGCGGCCCGCGGCCCGCCTGGCTGCGCGCCGCGCTGGCTGCCGGACAGACCCTGGAGAGCTTGCTGAGCGGTGCAGCACCGACGTCTGAAGCCCCCGCATCGGCAGTTGCCGGCGAGATGCCGCAGGCTGCGCCGTCGGCCAAGGCCGCTGCATCCAGCAAGGCTGACACCCCCAAGCCCGCGGCCCGGAAGGCCCGTGCAAAGAAGGCCACGGCCGGACTGGACGCCATCGCCGCGCCGCCAGCTGTTGCCGTCGAGACTGAAGCGAAGGCTCCGGCCAGAAAGGCCGTTGCCAGGAAGGTTGCCGCGAAGAAGGTTGCTGCGAGGAAGTCGCTTGCCGAAAAGGTCGGCGCCAGCACACAGGACGCTGGCGCCAAGCCGGCCAAGCCGGTGGTCAAGGCCGCGGCAAAGAAGGCCGTGAAGACCGTTGCAAAGAAGGCGGCATCGAAGAAAGCCGCGTCGAAGAAGACTGCAACCCCCAAGGTTGCCGCTTCTAAGAAATCATTGCCGGCGCGCAAGAGCGCAATCGGCGCAACGACGGCCGCCGCGGTGCTGCCCGAGTCCGCGACCGTCGTGCCGCCCGCGGCCGAAGTTCCCGCCGCAACCTGATTGCCCGCGACGCCGAGGCGCCGCGCCGGCGCTCGATGAACGTGAACGAATCCAGGCTCTTGCGCTGAGTCGTTCTTCCGACGAGCTGGCTTCAGGCGCCTGCAGGCGCAGCGACGCAGGCCCGCTCGCGCCGTCGAGGCGCGTGATCCCGGCAAAGGCCTTTCACCGCCGGCGAAAGAGCCCCAGGGCGCGCGTCCAGACGAACTCCCGCCGGACGACATGGCCGTCCCCGCGCAACCTGGCCGCGACTCTGCGCGGTCGCTTCGTGTGCCATCGACGTGGGCGCGCATCGTCGATGGCATGCCGCAATTTCCAAGCGACAACAGCGCGCGTCCTACTGTCTCGCGTCCACGTGGTCGCGTCGCGAGCTTCGCCGCCGTTGCCTTTGAAATAGTGGCGGCGCGCTGCCGTACGCTCATCCACTCGCGCCGCTGCGGCGCTCGACCACGCGGCGGCCAATGTCGCCCGTTGGCCATTGCGACCAGTTGCTGCGCATCGGATGGTCCATTGAACATCCGCCCATGCGCGCGGCGTCCCGTGATCGTCATGCGCATGATCTGGGCCACGCCATGCCGCGTGCACCGGCCCTTTGCCGGTGCGGGCAGGCTCGGTCGCGCGGTCGAGCCGCAAGAGGGTGATCGCGCTCTCGTCCATCCCACGGATTGCGGGTGCCTCTTGCGCCTGTCCTGGAAGCGCTGGTCTGTGGTGGTGGGTGGCCTTGCTGCTCCCTGCAGCGTGCCACGTCGTGCTCGCCGTCAAGGTCTGCACGCACTGCGTGCGCTTGCGGCCTGCGGCCGTCTTCGAACCTTGACCGCTTGCGCTGCGACGCGACCTCCGACGGTCCCGGGCAATCCCGCCCGCAACCGTTCCAGGAGCACACCATGATCGCATCCTTCCTCTCCGACGCGCAGCGCGCACAACTCATCGCCAATGGCCGGATGGCTCTGGCGCAGCAAGACTTCGATCCGCTGCCGGTCGTCAAGCTCTTCACGCCCGATGCCGGCGCCACCTGGCTGCTCAGCGAACTCGACGAATCCGGCGAAATCTGCTTCGGGCTTTGTGACCTCGGCATGGGGTTCCCGGAAATTGGCTACGTCGCGCTCGCCGAGCTCAGTGCAGTACGCGGCCTCATGAACCGGCCCATCGAGCAGGACCTGCACTTCCATGCAGACAAGACCCTGAGCGCCTACGCCCACGAGGCCAGGCTGCACGGGCGCATCCAGGCCTAGCGGGCAAGCCGCCGGCCCGCGCCGGCGGCGGTCAGCCAGCCCCGCCCGGCCCCTGGCCGGGATCGGGGCTGGCGCTGCGGGAAGCGGCCCCGCTGCCGCCGCTTCGTCCGGCCCCCGCGGTGCGCGCATGCTCGGCTTCGCGCAGGCTGTGGGCCGCACGGGCGAGCGCGTAGTCGGCATAGAGCTTGTCGACGGCCTGGATCCATGCGTCGGTGGCGGCGTCCGTGTCCTGCGCGTCCGGTGGGTCCAGTACAGCGTTGCCGCTGTCGCTGTCGCTGTCGCCGTTGCCAGCGACCAGTTGCCGATGCGAGGCTGACGCCTCGCCCTCCTGGTCGCCTTCCTGCAGCGGCGAGCGGCGACGCGGAACAGGCGGCACGGCGATGCCCGCCCTTCGAAGGATGACTGCTTTCTGCTCCGTGCTCAGCATCTCCTGGCCCTTGCAAGCAACGTTCCAGCTTTCTGTCCGGACAGTGGTTCCTGCAGGATTGTGATCCCGGTTCCCGGTGTGTGGATGACCATTCGTTTCAGAGTTGCCCCTGGTTCCATCCGTGCCTCGGGCGCCCCAGCGGCTTCGCCGCTGTCGGGCTGCTCCAGGTTCGCGCCTTCGCGCTCATCCCCTCACGGGGACTGGCTGTGCCAGCCTTGCGCATCCCTGGCGCAGCGGACTGCGTCCGCTTGAACTTCCCTGATCAGACCTGTCCTTCGGCAGGTCGAGGCGCTCGCCGCGCGGCGGTTGCGCTGCGCATCGGTCTCTGCGCTTTCCGGGCTGCCGTCTTCCCGAGCCCTTCGCCTGGTCCGGTGACTCTGCGCCCGCGGGGCCCGGGGACCGGCTGCGCCTGCAAGGGGGTCTTCATAAAGCTTCGCTTTACAAACCTTCCCCCTTGCTCCCCCGTCCCCGCCGTCGCTGCCGTTCACCGGGCGAAGAACTCAGGAAAACGGCGGCCAACTCCGGGTAGGAGGCCGATGCGTATCGCAACCCTTCATCGAAGGGCTCTGAATCTAGGAACCCGGCATCTCTTTATTTGTTTTGTTCCTCAACTTCAACTGCAAAGGAATCCGACATGACTGCCATTGCCAAGCCTGCGAAGAAGGTCGCACCGCGTGCCCACAAGCCGGGGAAGAGCGCCGCTGTCCCATCTGCCGCCATCGATGCTGCGAATGCGCAACGGAAGGAGCCGATGGGGCGCGATGTGCTGGTGCCACTGGACAAGCTCACCCTCAGCGAGGCCAATGTGCGCAAGGTCCATCACGAGGAAGGCCTGGTCGAACTGGCCGCGCTGATCGAGTCCCAGGGGTTGCTCCAGCGCCTGAGCATCGTGCCACTGGAGGACGACCGCTTCGGCGTCGTTGCAGGGGGAAGGCGACTGCGTGCGATGCAGATCCTCGCGGCCGCCAATCGCTGGCCTGCCGATCAACCGATCGAATGCAAGCTCTACGCGCAAGGGCAGGCCGTCCAGGTGTCGCTCACCGAGAACTCGGGCCGCCAGGCCATGCACCCCGCCGACCAGATGGAAGCCTTCCGACGCCTGATCGACGACGGGCTGACGGTCGCACAGGTGGCCAGCCGGTTCGGCGTGTCGCCCCTCACCGTGGAGCGCCGACTCAAGCTCGCGCGACTCGCCCCGCGCTTCCTCGACCTCTACCGCGCCGACGAGATCGAACCCGATCAACTGCAGGCGCTGGCCCTCATCGAGGACCCCGCCGCGCAGGAAGCCGTGTGGGACGGCCTCAGCCCTTACGACCGCAGTGCATGGCGCATCCGCAACGCGGTCACGCAGGAGGCCTGTAGTGCGGACAGCCGGCTTGCGCGCTTCGTCGGCCTCGACAGCTACGAAGCCGAAGGCGGCAGCGTGCGGCGCGACCTGTTCTCCTCGCCAGAGGATCTCTCCGGCATCTACCTCGACAACCCGACCATGCTGCAAGCGCTCGCCATGGACAAGCTGCGCGGCCTGGAAGCCATCGTCAAGGAAGAAGGCTGGTCCTGGGTGGCGTGTTCTCTCGAGTCCGACACCAGTGCGTGGCGGCGCCATGGCCGCGAGGGCCAGAGCGAACGTGAGCCCACGCCCGAGGAAGCCGAGACGATCGAGCGGCTCGCCGCCGAGCAGCGAAAGCATGCCGATGCCTACGACCAGCACCAGGACGAAGGCGATCCCGATGCCGACGACTACGAACTCATCGAGCAGCAGCTTTGCGAAGCGCTCGACCTGGCCGATGAAAACCTCATGGCTGCACGGGCCGCCCTGCTGTACTGGGCATCCGCACAACTTGCACGAGCCGGCACGCTGGTGAGACTCGACCACCGTGGCGAGGTCGTGATCGAGCGCGGGCTCGTGCGGCCGGAGGATCGGCAGGCAACGCCCCGCGAATCGGGTGACATCCCCCGTCCCGACCCGGAGTCGACAGAGCGGGTTGCGACCCGGCCCGAGTTCAGCGAGAAGCTCATGCGCGACCTGACCGCGCATCGCACAGCAGCGTTGCAAGCGGCGTTGCTGCAGAACCCGCAGGTGGCCCTCGCGGCCCTGGTGCACCGGATGGCCGAGACCGTGTTCAGCCTGTACGGCAGCGGCGACGACATCGTCAAGGTCGCCGTGCGCGTGACAAGCGACAGTACCCTCGCGGAAGAAGCCAGCGAGTACGGCGACAGCCCCGCCGCCACGCTGCTTGGCGACGCAGAAGCGATGTGGGGCGACCGCCTGCCCGGCAACCCGGAAGCACTGTTCCGCTGGCTGCTCACGCAGCCGCAGGAAACACTGCTCGAGTTGCTTGCCTACTGCACCGCACGCAGCGTCAACGCCATCGCGGCACGCCCTCGCACCACCGCCAACCACAGCGATGCGCTCGCGCAGGCGCTGGGCCTCGACATGGCCGACTGGTGGGTTCCCACCGCAGGCCGCTACCTCGGCCACGTCAGCAAGGCCAAGGCCCTCGAAGCCGTGATGGAAGCAACCGGTGTCGATCCGGCACAGGCCACCAGCGGCATGAAGAAGCCGGACCTGGTCCGCTACTGCGCCAGCAAGCTCGAAGGAACGCGATGGGTGCCTGCGCCGCTGCGTGCACTGGCCGCGTCGAGCCTGCAGGACGACACCGCAGAGGCATGAACGTCGCGCGACTGCCGGCGACGCCGGCAGCGCACACGACGGGCATTGACCTTCTGCACTCCTGCCCCAAGCGCCAACTTCCAGTCCCACTTCGATCGTCCATTTTCAGAGGCAAGCCATGTCCATCCGAACCAAGCCCAAGCTCTTCCTCGGTGTCACCGCTCTCGCCGTGCTGGCCGCAGTGGTCACCATCCTGGCCGTCTTCGTGCCCCGGCCTCCCCGCGGCACTTCCTCGGAGTCGGCCTTCGCGACACGCTTTCAGCCCATTGCGCCGGTCATCGCCGGCATCGGCAGCACGCGCGCGCTGACGCCCGTCCCCCTGGAGGTGCAAAGGCCTGTGCCGACAAACGACCGCAAGCCGCCGCCCGACGGAGGTGCGCATCATGAACCCGCAAACGCAAGCCGGTAGGGCACCACCCGTGAAGGTCGAAGCGCAGCCGCTGTCGCGCTTCGAAGGCCATTGCCTTTGCCAACGTACAAGGGAGTGCGAGTCCCTGCTGCAGCTGGCCGTCCTCGGCGTGATCGAGGCCATCGAGCGTCATAGTCCCGACCAGGACCTGGCAGCCATCGCCCATCATCTCGGCGAAGCCGAACAACATGTCGAAGCCGCGCGGCGACTTGCCGCGAGGTGGAACAAGTGAGGGCGCCACGGCGCCTCACCCGCCCGACGAGAAATCGACCAGCCATGAGTCATTGCGGCCGGCGCGCCATCTGACAGGGTTGCCTTCGGTGTCGGCCAGGCGCAAAGGGAAGGGGGCGTCTGCATCACGGCTGCCAAGAAGTGTTCGGCATGACGACACATCGCCGCCAGCTTGGCGCGGGGAATGGAGGAAGGATCGGGAGTGCTCCTGACGAGTGTTCGGCATGACGGCGTTGATCGTCGTTCGGCCTGCCGGGGCCCCGCGTGGGAAATGCCATCAGCAGATGTTCGGCATGACGTCACGAGAGCCCTTGTTCGGCTTTGAGGGCAGGATAGACTGGCGTCAGACATTGTTAACGATCCATCGTTTTCCATGGCCAGAGCCCTTCGAACTGTCGTTCTCGGAACCCGGACTTCGTGCGAAACGAAGGCACGATTCGCCGCGCTGGCGGCCCAGCAGGGGCTGACCGAATCGGCAATGCTCGGACTTTTGGTCGACAAGGTGCTCGCAGCAAACACGTCGTCCGACGCGCCATTGAGTCGAACTCCAGAGCAAGGTTGCGCTGACCGTCTCACGCTGCGCCTTCGCCCTGGCGACCGCGCTCTGGCGAATGCGAAAGCCGCTGTGCGTCGCATGAAGACCTCAACGTATGTGGCGATGCTGGTCCGTGCGCATGTGCGCAGCGCCGCGGTCATGCCGCCGGCGGAACTCGAAGAGCTTAGATGCCTGGTGGGACAACTGGCAGCATTGAGGCGCGAGCTTCGGGCGGTCCCGGCGGCGGTTTCACCAGAGCTGCTCATCGATGTCGGTAGCACCGTCGAGAGCGTGCGCGAAGCTGTTTCCGCGGTGGTGCGCAGCAACCTGATCGAGTGGGAGGCCGGCAATGCCTAAGCACCTTGTCACGTTACCCCGCACTGCGGGTATGGAACTCGACATCGTGAGTTATGGCCGTCGCGGGCCCGGTGGCTCGCTGCATCTGAATACGGATCAGATCGAGCAGGTCAAGCGAACGGTCGGCCGCGTGGCGGAAGTGATGGTCAAGGTGTCGGGCGGCGCGCGCGACAGCGGTGGCGCGAAGGCGCACCTGAAATACATCGGCCGACATGGCAAGCTCGAAATCGAGACCGACGAAGGCTTGTCGCTCCACGGCCGCGATGTGGCGGATCGCCTGTTGACCGACTGGCAGCTCGATCTTTGTCGCAGCCAATACAAGGCCAAACCGGACGAAGGCCAGAAGGACACGCGGGCAAAGCTCACGCACAACATCGTGCTGTCGATGCCCGCAGGTACGCCGCCGGAAAAGGTCTTACGTGCCGCGCGGATTTTCGCCCGCGAGAACTTCGCCTTGCAGTATCGCTATGCCATGGCGCTGCATACCGACCAAGCACATCCGCATGTGCATCTGGTGGTGAAATGCGAACATGAGACAGAACCGGGCAAGCGGCTATACATCCGCAAGGAGACTCTGCGGCAGTGGCGTGAGCAATTTGCGTCTCTAATGCGTGAGCAAGGCGTTGCGGCGAATGCGACACCGCGTCAGATTCGCGGTCAGATCCGAAGCGCGAGCAAGGACCCAATTCATCACCGCCTTCGTGCCGTTCGCGCGTTCCAGAATCTTTCGATCAACGAGCGCGCACGACGGACGCCACCGCCGGAATCCACTTTCCTCCGGCGCAAGGTTGAAAGCGTTGGGAGAGATCTGCAAGCCGGCCGAGCGGTCGCCGATGCAGGCAAGGAAAGGCTTTTCTTGACGCGTCGCCAGGTCGAGGCCGATTGGCTGGTGACGATCGCTGCGCTGCGGCAGCAGGGTGAGCAGGCTCTCGCAAACCTAGTTGAGCGCTTCGTGGGCTCGATGCCCGCTGTGCGCACTGACCACGAGCGCATCGCTGCAGGGCTGCGTGAAGTGCTACGGGCGCGCCACGGCGCTCGCGATGCTGACGCCCGAGATCAGTCGAAGGACCAAAGCCGTTAGCCTCGGTGCAGAAGACGCCAAGGTGAGCGTCCGGATGTCATGCAGTCCTCTCAAGAGGTATGGCTCATGGCAACCAATGTTCTCGCGCGCGCGACGCGCGGCGGTGGATCAGATGCATTGCAGTCGTTGACTTCGAGCGATCGAGAGGCTTCATCGGGCCCATTGCGGCCTGACAGATGACCGAAACGCGCGGCAGCAATACTGGGTGAAGCGGTCAACCGCCGTGGTGTGCGATTACTCGGTCGCTGCTGCAGCGTGCTTGCGATGGGTTGAAGTACGACAACGTCAAGCCGAGGCGCCGCGGATCTTGATCTTCTTCTTCGCCGTCGAGTCGTTTCCCGGCGCGGCAGGCAACCACTTTTGCATGCCATCGAGGAGCATGTGAAGCCCGGCATCGAACGCTGTATCCGTGTCGAGTCGGGAGAACGCTTCGGCGAAGAAGTGTGCGGCAGGGTACTGGTCCGAAGACGTCGCGCGGATCCGGCCCAGGATGTAGTCGCCGTGCTTCGCGGGCATCTGGCGGTTCACCTCGGCATAGGCGGAGGTCATCACGTAC
>NZ_JBBKZS010000045.1:0-18792 GCF_037889955.1 Variovorax robiniae | reverse complement strand
AACGAAATTCTTCGAGCGTTGCATGGTCGAGTGTGCGGCCGTCTCGTTTCATGACTCAAGAGATTACCACCAGTCCAAGTTTTTGTCGCTTTAATTACGGACTGGTGAGTAACTGGATCATCTCGCCTCCGGAGCGGACCGCCGCGTCTGTCACGTCAGCAAGGCACAGCGTGCCATGGCTGATCGGCAGCATCCGTCGCAGTTCGGGCTCGCCGGCAGAAGGCAGCAGTCGCTCCAGGCTCGTTTGTGCACGTATCGCTGCTTGATCACCCAAGTCATGCGCGTCAACAGATCCGTGATGAGGACTTGAATCGACGGCGCGATACCATGCCGCAAGTCATAGCCGCGCTCGGAAACCCGTACCGCAACTTGGGCGCAGGTCTGCCGATGCTGGCCAAAATCCCCGATGTTCACGAACTGCAACAGCGAGAAGAACGGAATCGGGATATCGGAGCCGCGTCCCTGCGCGCCTGACGACCCCGCGGCGTCCGAGAAAAGTTGGCCCAGCCAGTTCACGACTCCAGCAAAGATCCTGGCGACGACCTCGCCACCGTGGAGTTCAAGGTGTCCGTGTCGACGCTGATCACTCTGCCGCTGCAACAAAATGCGCAGTGTTGGTGAACTGCGCCAGCAGGGAGAAGAACAGCCCCACGAGGTCCGGCTGTGGTAATTCTTCGTGCTCATCCGAAAGCGCCCACCCACATCCTCACAGTGGCGATGGTCGTAGTGGACCTTGAAACTGGTGTTCCAGATAGCCGATGGCACTCGCCTTGGGATCGCTGCCCTCCTTTGGTCCCGGCCATCCGTTCCAAGTGGCAAACGCCTCAACCGATCGATCGACAGCGCGATCGGCGAAGCGTGCGAGCCTGCCTTCACCCGCGGCATGTCCAAGTCCACTATTAGAAATGGCGGTCGGCTTGAATCCTACTTTGGTTGGATTCACCTCGGCGTACAGACATGACGAAATGCCGGCTGAAGCGCTGCCCGCATCATTTTTGTAGTGGGCCGCCGTGTGAGATTTGGCTGCCCGTCCGAAGGGCAATCAGCAATTGGCAAGCAGGAGGCGGGCGACCCGAACATTCTTCGCTCGCTCGGCAAATGGTTGAAAGCGAGACCGCCAATGAGAAGAAGAATCTCTCCACGCAGCCGCAAGCCATCGATCGCTGACGAGCCGTTCAGGCTGGCCGGCATCGTGCTGGCGCTGTCTGCAACCGGCAACGCATGGGGCGCGTGCACGACCAGCGGCTCCCCAGTGACGTGCGACGCGGCCAACCCCAACCCCTGGGCAACCCCCATTGGCAGCGGCCCGAGCACGCCTACCGGGTTCACGGTAACGCTCAAATCTGGCAATTCCGTCACTCCCGGCGCACAGCTCTCCGTCGGCGAAGCAAGCGCGATCAGTCTGAACGATGGCGCGGTCATCACGCTCGGCGACTACACCTCGGTCACCAACAATGCCAACAACCAGGGCGCCAGGGGCCTGCACAACGCGGGCCTGAACACGATCGAGTTCGCCTCCAACGGCCAGCTCACCATCGGCAACGGCGCCAGCGTCTCTGCCGCCGGCGCGCAGGGCATCGGCGAGCCGATCAACGTGATGGGCGTGGGCAATGTCATCACGAACCACGGAACGATCACATCGCACAGTGGTGCGGCCATCTGGTTCGAGGACAGGGTCACGGGCGGCACCAACATCATCGACAATTTCGGCATCGTTCGCACCGATCTCGGCGCGAACACCAACATCATCGGCAACTCGAGCAATGGCAGCGTCATCTTCACCAACCGCTCCGGCGCGCGCGTGGAGGGCAGCCTCAAGTTTGCTTCCGGCAACGATCAGCTCACGCTCGAAGCGGGTTCGGTCATTACCGGCAACTTCGACGGCGGCGGTGGCACCAATACGCTGACACTCGGCGGCGCGGCCGGCTTCTCGGACAGCCTGCCGGGCAACATCAGCAACTTCCAGACCCTGACCAAGACGGGAGCTGGGACCTGGACCTTGACCGGCTCCATCGGCACCGACAGCGGCCGCGTGCCGCTGCGGGTGCTGGTGAACCAGGGCACGCTGGCGCTGACGGGCAATAATTCGTCCTTCAACGGCAGCGTCACGGTCAACACCAATGGCACCCTCGCCGTGCGCGCGCAGAGCCTGCCGCCGCTGGTCACCGACAACGGGCTGGTGCAGTTCCTGCAGGACACAGACGGCACCTATGCCGGTGTCCTTGAGGGGACGGGCAGCGTCCAGAAGACTCTCGGCGGCACACTGACGCTCTCAGGCGCCAACACCTGGAGCGGCCCGACCATCATCCAGGGCGGAACGCTGAGCGTTTCGACGCTGGCCAACGGGGGACTTGCCAGCAACATCGGAAGTTCCACCAATGAAGCCCGCAATCTGGTCATCAACGGCAGCACCCTGCGCTACACGGGCGCCGGCAACGCCACCGACCGCCTGTTCAGCGTCGGCGCCGCGGGAGGCACGATCGAAGCATCCGGCACCGGAGCGCTGAACTTCACCAACACCGGGGCCGTGGGATTCAACGCGACGGGCGCTCGCACATTGACGTTGAGTGGGAGCAGCACGGGCCTCAATACACTGGCAGCCACGCTTGGAGACAACGGCGGCGCAACGACGCTGGCCAAAAGCGGTACTGGCAAGTGGGTACTGACCGGCAATCACAACTACACCGGCGGAACCACTATCAACGCAGGGACATTGCAGATCGGCAATGGCGGCACCTCGGGCAGCATCACCGGCAACGTTGTCGACAACGGATTGCTGGCCTTCAACCGGACAGACGACATCACCTTCGCCGGTGTCATCAGCGGCACGGGCGGCCTTGTCCAGGCGGGCACCGGCACGCTGACGGTCACGGGCGGCAGTTCCTACACCGGCGTCACGACCATCAGCAGCGGCACCTTGCAGATCGGAGCCGATGCCGCCGCCGGCACCGTCTCCGGGAACATCGTCAACAACGGGGCGCTGGTATACGCCCGCAGCGACACGCGCAGCTACGGCGCTGTCATCAGCGGCACGGGCAGCGTGACCCAGGCCGGCAATGGCGTCCTGAACCTGACCGGCTTGAACACCTACACGGGCCTCACGAACGTCAACAGTGGGGTGCTGGCGGTGAATGGCACGGTCGGCGGCGGCGCGCAGGTCAACGCCGGCGCGACGCTGCGCGGCACCGGAACGCTGGCCGGCGCGGTCACCGTGGCCGACGGCGGCCACCTCGCACCGGGCAACAGCCCGGGCACCCTCAACGTGGGCTCGCTGGCGCTCAATGGCGCTTCGCAGATCGACTACGAACTGGGCTTTCCCGGGGAGGTCGGCGGCACCCAGAACGACCTGACCAACGTGGCCGGCAACCTCACGCTCGGCGGCACGCTCAACCTGGCCAACCTGGGCGGCATGTCGCCCGGCACGTATCGCGTCTTCAACTACGGCGGCACGCTCACCGACAACGGACTCGCGATCAACGGGCAGTTGCCAGCGCGCTTTGTCAGCAGCGACTTCCTGGTCGACACCGCGACGCCAGGCCAGGTGAACCTGATCGTGCAATCGGGCGGCTTTGCGCTGCAGTACTGGGACGGCGTGAACACCACGGCCAACAACCTGGTCGATGGCGGCACGTCGACCTGGAACACCACGACCACCAACTGGACCAACGCGGGCGGCACGGTCAACGCGCCCTGGCAAAGCGGTTTCGCCGTCTTCCAGGGGGCCGCCGGCGCTGTCACGCTGGGGCAGAACATCTCGTTCCAGGGCATGCAGTTCCGCACCACCGGGTACACGATCGAGGGCGCGGGCTTCACGTTGGCGGGTGAGCCGGAGACGTTCATCCGGGTCGACCCCTCGGTGAGCGCCACCATCAATGCGTCCATCGTCGACGGGGCGGGCGGCCCTGCACGGCTCATCAGCTCCGACGCGGGGCTGCTGGTGCTCGGCGGCGCCAACACCTATTCCGGCGGTACTGCCATCAACGGTGGCTCGGTGCAGGTGAGCGCCGACAACAACCTCGGCGCAGCCAGCGGCGGGCTCAGCCTGAACAAGGGCACACTGATCAGCAGCGCGACTTTCGGCAGTGCGCGCAACATCGGTCTCGGCAGCGACGGCGGAACCTTCGCGCCGATGGCAGGCACCACCCTGAGCCTCACAGGGCCGATCTCCGGCCCCGGCATGCTCACCCAGTCCGGAAGCGGCACCCTGGTGCTCAGCGGCGCCAACAGCTATGCCGGCGGCACCTTCCTCGCCAATGGCGTGCTCGCGGTTGCCAGTGATGCCAACCTGGGCGCATCCGGCGGTCCGCTGGAATTTGGCGGGGGCACCTTGCGCACCGATGCCGACCTGAGCCTTGCCACGACGCGTACCGTTACCTTCGATGCCCCGGGCGGCCGCATCGACACCAACGGCCACACCGCCACGATCGTGCAGACCATCGGCGGCAGCGGTGGACTCACCAAGCTGGGCAGCGGCACGCTCGTTCTCGCCGGCAACAACGCCTACGAAGGCGGCACCACCATCAGCGCGGGCACCTTGCAGATCGGCAACGGCGGGGCCGCGGGCTCCTTCGGTGCGGGCGACATCGCCAACAACGGCGTCATCGCGTTCAACCGCGGCGACGCCAGCGCCGTGTCCAACGCGATCTCGGGTAGCGGCTCGCTGCAGCAGATCGGTGCTGGGACCACCACGCTGACGGGGGCCAACAGCTACACGGGCGGCACGACCATCTCGAACGGCACGCTGCAGCTCGGCAACGGCGCTGACACCGGATCGATCACCGGCAATGTGAGCGTCACCAACGGCACGCTCGCCTTCAATAGGAACAACCTCTACACATTCGAAGGTCTCATCTCCGGCAGCGGCGGCGTGAGCCAGAGCGGGACGGGGGCGACCGTGTTGTCGGCCGCGAATACCTACAGCGGCGCCACGACAGTGGCCGCCGGCACCTTGCGCGCAGGCGCGCCCAATGCCTTCAGCCCCAATTCGGCCTACACCGTGGCGAACGGCGCCACGCTCGACACCGGTGGATTCAACCAGCGCGTCGCGTCGCTGGACAACTCAGGCACGGTGAGCCTCCTGAGCGCCGCCGCAGGCAGCACGCTCACGGTGACCGGCGCCTATGTCGCCCACAGTCTGTTGCGGCTGGGCACGCAGCTGGGCGGCGACGGCAGCGTGAGCGACCGGCTGGTGCTCGATGGCCCGGGCGCCAGCGCCAGCGGCAACACCACGATCCAGATCACCAACTTGGGCGGGCTCGGCGCGCTCACCACAGGCAACGGCATCGAGGTGGTCAGTGGGACCAATGGCGCGACGACGACCGCGCAGACGACCAAGAGCGCCTTCACCCTGGCGAATGGCCACGTCGACGCCGGCGCCTATGAATACCGGCTGTATGCCGCCGATGCACAGGGCGCGGGCGAGAACTGGTACCTGCGCTCTACCACGACGGTGGTGCCGCCCAACGAGCCCGTCGCACCCGTGCAGGTACCGACTTACCGCGTGGAAGTCCCGCTGCTGGCAGCCTTGCCGGCGCAACTGCGACAGGCCGACCTGGCCATGCTGGGCAACCTGCACCGGCGCATCGGTGACGAGGCCCCGTCGGCCCCATCAGCTTCCTTGCAGGACAACCAGGCAGCCGCGCCAGGCGGCACACGCCGGGCCTGGGGTCGCGTGGTGTACGCCGACATGGACATCCAGCAGCCGGGCGTCGCCCAGGTCCGTTCCGACGGCCACGTGGCCGGACTGCAAGCCGGCACCGACCTGTGGGCCAGCGGCAACTGGCGCGCGGGCGTGTATGTGGGCTATCTCGATGGCAGTGCCGACGTGAGCGGAAACGCCCGCGGCATCGTCGCCCGTGTGGGCTACAACGAACTGCAATCGCGCTACCTGGGCGCCTACGCCACCTGGATGGACGCGAGCGGCCTGTACGTCGACAGCGTGCTGCAAGGAGGCAGCCAGCGCTTCACGATACGCCCCGACATCAACCTGGGCGTCGGCGGCAAGGCGAGCAGCGTTGCCGCCTCCGTGGAGGTAGGCATGCCCTTCGCCCTCAACGCACGCTGGAGCCTGGAACCGCAAGCCCAGATCGCCTTTCAGCGCAGCAGCGTGGACGACATGGTGCTCAGTGGCGCGCAGGTCCGCCAGGACGTTGCCAGCGGCTGGATCGGGCGCCTTGGCCTGCGCATCAAGGGCAACTTCGCCACCGCTGCCGGGCGGCTGGAGCCCTATGCCCGCGTGAACCTGTACCGGGCGAGTTTCGGCGACAGCGTGGCCACCTTCATCGGCCCGGCGGGAGCCCTGGCGATCTCGAGCGGGGGCGGGTACAGCGCAGCCGAAGCCGCCGCCGGCGCCACGCTGGCGCTGAACCCGGCAACCAGCCTGTACGGCGAGATCGGCCACCTCTGGAGCATCGGCGGCGATGCGACGCTGAAGTCCGCGGTGCAAGCCTCGCTCGGCATCAAGGTGCGCTGGTAGGGATCAAGGTCCTAATCTCGCGGATTGATACGGTCGCCAGAGGTTTTCCTTCGAAGGTCGACGACTTGGGCCGGCCGGTGAGTACCTGCAAGTTGTAGCCATGCCTTGCGTTGCTCGCACCGACCGTATCAATTGCCACCGAAAGGGACACCATAACCCGAACTTGGGATACACCTTGGGCTAGTCGCCCATCCAGGTCCGACCGGCCGAGCCAATCGCACCGTGGATCGCCTCGAGCAGTTCGTCACTCGAGAACGGCTTGCGCAGCAGATTCCTTGCACCGGCCGTGCGCACGGTGCGCTCGAGCGTGGCGTCGTCTGACCCGGTGATGAACACGACCGGCACCTTCAGGTTCGCGGCGCTGAGGCGCGACTGCACCTCAAACCCCGACAAGCCTGGCATGTACAGATCCACGATGGCGCATAGCGGCGGATGGCCGCTCAGCGAGGACAGAAACTCCTTGCCGCTCGCGTATTCGCGGACCCGGTAGTCGGCCAGCCGCAACAGGCGCCCGAGCATCACGCGAACGGGCAGTTCGTCGTCCACTACAGCAATGAATGGCCCAGCACTGTCCACGCACAAACCCTACGTCAGAGCGATAGCGAATGGGACTGGACTTTGGTTCAGCACGTATCGGTGCCATGGTGTGGGCATCTTGAATACCGATCCCGTGCGGCACGATCCGTCAAGTCCGTGCCCCCGAAGATCACGCTGTGGATTTCCGCCCGACGCGATACGCGCACCAGCGCTGGGCCAAAGACCGCTTGGGATTCCCAGGATGCCCCCATTCGACGGTTTTGTCTGTCGCCGCATGCGGCTCAAAAGATCACTCGAGCGAGGAGCAAGCCCACGAACACCGCGGTAGCGGTCGCGACCAATCCAGGAATCATGAAAGAGTGGTTGAGTACATACTTGCCGATCCTCGTCGTGCCTGAAAGGTCGAAGTTGATCGCCGCTATCAGCGAACCGTAGGTCGGGATGAGGAAGTAGCCATTGACCGACGGAAACATCGCAATGAGGAACTGGGGCGGAATTCCGAGCGCCATGCCCAGTGGCATCAGCGCCCGCGTCGTTGCGGCCTGGCTGTAGAGAAGCACCGATGCGAAGAACAGCCCGAACGCGAAAGTCCACGGCGCGGCGCGAGCCCAATGGCCGATCGCAGGCAGGATGACGTCCTTGTTCGCCGAGATGAAGCTGTCGCCCATCCATGCCAGGCCGAAGATGCCGATCACGGCCACCACGCCGGCGTGCAAGGTCGCCGTCTTCGGGATCGCGTCGACCTTGACATTCGTCGCAGCCAGCATGAGCGCCGCAACAGACATCATCACGATCTCGATCACGAGAGGCATTTCGAGCGCGCTCTTCTGGCCTGGCAAGGTGCGCAGCGCCGGGAAGAACCCGAACACCACCACCAGCGCCACGCCGGAAAGGAATATCAAGGCGGAGATCCTTGCAGACGGCGCGAGCGGCGCTCGTTGGTCCCGGGGCTTCGCGGGAGGTACTTCGCCGGCCTTCAGACGTGCCTGGTACGTGGAGTCGTCGCGGAGATCCTCGCCGAGGAATATCGAGACAATCGCTGCCACGATGACGCCGGCCAAGCTTGCCGGCACGCAGATCATCAGGACCTGCGGCAGGCCCCATTGCGTCAGCCCTCTTTCCGCGAACAAGCCAATCATCGCCGCCGTGGCCGCAGCGACAGGGCTTGCCGTGATCGCCTGCTGCGAGGCGATCGTCGCGACGGCCATCGGTCTTTCTGGCCGGATGCCGGCCTGATGTGCGGTCTCGTAAATGACTGGCAACAGCGGGTAGATGATGTGGCCCGTTCCCGCCACGAACGTGAAGCCCCAAGTCGTCAGTGGCGCCACGATGGTCACGTACTTCGGATTGGCCCGAATGACCCTCTCGGCGATGCGCACGAGGAAGTCGATGCCGCCCGCGGCTTCCATCACCGACGCGGCCATGATGACTGCGAGAATGATGAGCATCACGTCGATCGGTGGCGAAGTGGGTGTTACGCCGAACATGACCATCAGCACAAGCAGGCCGACGGCGCCCCAGAGCCCGAGTCCCACGCCCGAGCAACGCGCGCCCATCCAGATGGCCGCGAGCACTACGGCGAACTGCAGAAGTATCGAGATCGTCACGTTGTCCCCTGTGCGCACCGCCAAGGGCGGCTGCTATTGCTCGAACGTCGGTGCACGAGGCTATGGGGCGAAGAACACTTCGCCTCACTTCTTCGGCGTGAGCATCATGTGCTTTTTGTCGACGATGTTGCGCAGTTTTCAGCCCATCGCAGCAACGCCATGGCGCGCGAACGGCGTCGCAACGCGTGGCGCATCCCTGGTCGCAACTCATTGCGAATCGAATGCTATTGGAGCCGCACCTGCTTCACCCTGAACTCCAGCTTGTGCCGCATCTCCTTGAAGATCTGCCCGTCGAGTTCGACGCGCTGTCCGGAACGCAGGGTCTGTTTTGCCGGGAGTTTTGCGCGCTCGATGGTGACAGGAAGCGAGCCCGTGTGGTCGCGACACGTGTAGTTTTGTCCGCCTTCGTGAGAAGCGATCCGGCCCCGCAATCGCACCACCTGTTCGTTTCGCCCGTGGTCGAGCACCTGCCTCGTCGTCATGGCGGTGACTGCACGGGGCCCCATGTCGACCGCGGCATGATCGCCCGCCGCGCTCGCCCGGGGACCGAAGCAGAGCGAGCCTGCGGCAGCGAGGACAACGAACAGAATTCGAGCGAAAGCGATGTGCCCCACGGTGTTCCCCAAGAAAGATTCGCGACTGCGCCCGTCTTGCGAACAGATGCTAGCGCCCCTGGCTTTTTTGCGGCTTGCCAGCGTCGCCCGAAGAATGCGTCGAAACGGGTTTGCCGTTGTCGCCGATCTTCGTTCTCGTCTCGAAGACGTCCGGAGCGCGAACCTGCTCGACGCCGACGCCGCGCACTTTCCGCTGCTTGTCGCGTTCATGTTCCACCGCGGGATTTTCGCAAGGCCGATCCGTCATGACCTTTCGCCCCTGCCCATCGATACACGCATTGATCGGGTGCGCAATAACGGGCTGCACGGCGCCAACCACGGCGGTGCACGCAAGAAGGCGCAAGAAATTCATGGGGACCATTCCTGTTCTCGAGGGCCCGGAGCATACATATCCCTCGCGACACGGCGGCCCGTGAGACGCATCCTCATGCTATGGCAGGATCCAGCGCCCCAAGTTGATTCACATCAAGTTGGGAAAATCTCCAGGCCGCAGCGGCGTTTCGGTCTTCCGAGCGCCATAACTTCCGAAAGCTTCGCAATCCAGTGCTGGCGTAATCCCCCCTGACCGAAATGAGGTGGTCGCTGCAGGCCCGTCGCTCAGTGCGCCGCGGCGGTGGGGCGGCAGGGCGTGTCGCTGCTGACCTGAGTCACCCGCGCGTTCTTGTTTGGACTTGGACTTGACCCTGTTGCGCGGACGGGTTGAAACTTAATTCTTAGTCAGCAACCGTACCTCTAGTTTTGAAAAGTCCGGAATTCGGGGGAGACGTCAGAAGTCTTCCTCATAGATGGCATTGAGCACTGCGACGAGCGCACGCTGAACGATCTTGTCCTCAAGCGCGGCAATACCGAGCGGGCGCTGCTTGTCGGTGCCAGGCTTGGGAATGAACCTTCGCCTGACGGGCTGCGCCCGATATCCGCCGCTCTGGACCCGTGCGTACAGATCTTGGAGGTTGCCCTCCATCTCCGCCTCGTAGTCCTCCCATGTCACGCCATCAACCCCCGGGGCGGCACGGCGCTTGAGCGCCAGGAACGCTTCCCTCAGCCGGTCGACCGTCACGTGGTGCAGCAGCGCGGTGAACTTCTCCTTCTTCCGCTGCCTTGCAGCTTGCCGTACACGGTGCAGCCCCTGTGACACGCTACCGCGGCTCTGAGTCCGTCGCGTGTGCGGTTGACCCATGTTTCCCTTGGTCTCGGCCCTTGGCTCCACCCACTCGCAGCCGGCTTCCTGGACTTGTTCGCAGGCATCACAGCTACTATGACCGAGTCTGACTTCTCGAGTCCGTTCATCATCGGCTACGGCTCCTCGCCTTCCCGATGCGGGCCAGCCCATGAGGCGACTGGTCAGACCCGAGATCTCCCGGTTCCCGTACAAGGAGCGTGCGCACATGCCAGGTTCTACGACCACGCCGGGTCGGCCGAGCGCTCGCGTGAAGCGCACCAGTCCGTGTTGCCTTCCGCCTATGGAACGGCGTCGGCACCCAGAATAAGCATCTATCGTGGCTCAATGGCTGGCCTGTGCGTACCCCTGTCAACGCTTCACGTCGCATCTCGCGATGCGCCGCGCATGACTCGGGGACAACATGATTCGCTACATCTTTGTCGTCAGCGACTTGCACCCTTTTCTCCTTGCCGGTCTCCCGGCGCACTCCATACATGCACCGAAACTGAAATCACCCCGAATAGAAGCGGATCCACTCCGCTGCAACAGGGGTCACCACTTGTCGTCAGCTTTTGGCGCAGGCGCTTCGCTAGCTACAGGGGACGGCCGGGTTTGCACTGCCTTGGCGACCGGCACCGTGCTTGACGCTGGTGCCGCAGTGGCCTGTGTTGCCTGGACTGCCGACGAGGGCGCAGGTGCAAACTGCTCTGCACCAGGCGCACCTGCCGCTGCAGGAGCCGCTTGCGCCAGCGCCCGGCCCTTGACTTCATCGCGCAGCTGGAGGCCGCCGACTGGCAGCGCATCCAGATTGACGTGAACGTTTTCAAGGTGTCCGTAGCTGAGGTTCGGCGTAACGCGGTCCACCACCAGTTCGCCGTAGGGCTGTTCCACGCGCCCAAGGCTCTGGCCGGTCTGCGGGTCCTTCATCTCGGCGCCCATGGCCACCACGCGGTAGCGATTGCCCTCCTTCATCGACTGGCCGCCCTGGCTCAGCACAACATTGGTACCGTCACGCGACACCACGGTCACCGGGAAGGTGCGACGTAGAACCGAGGTCACCACTTGGTTGACTATGTCGCTGCAAATGTCTTCAAGCACCTTGATGGAGTCCACACCCTGGCTGAGCGTTGTTGGCGCTACCGAAGGTGCCACACCCCGCAGAGATTCCGAAGCCATGACTTGGCGCGTTGCCACATTCACCAGCTTCTCGGAAATCGCCCAGCCACCTTCGTAGCTCACGAGTTCGCGGTCGCTGGTCTGCAGCTTGCGAACATGCCGGTTGTAGGCGAGCGTGCTGACGCGGCCACTCCACCCAATGTCCGCGCTCGCGGCCTGAGACAACTTGGCAAGTTCGGCACTGGGTGCCTGGCCTGATGAAATCATCGACAGTTCCTGCTCAATCTCGGGACTCATCTCGCGATCCAGCACGTCAAAGCGGCCCGTTTGCACCAGGGCGTCACTGATGCGCTGGCGCAACGTGGCGCCGATTTCGGCCGAGGAAACCGTGCGGTCGCCCATAGGCACGGTGGCGCCGTCGAAGTGAATCGGCCCAATCACGACCTTGATTTTCTGCATGTCGGCAGAAGGCGTGAACTTGGCAATTTGCGCTTCGATGGTTGCCTTGTAGTGGTTGGTGCCCTTGGTGGGCTCCTGCAATTCAACCAGCTTGAAGTTCTGGACGACGCCGCCGGAGCGCTGCTTGACGATGTCCGCAAACGCGTTTGCGCGCAGCGATGCCGAGTCCTGATTAAGGGACACGTCCAGACCATACTTGGCCGAGACGGTGGTCGATTGGATGGCCGCGCCGTTCACTTGGAGGATGGCTAATTTCAAGGCCTCAGCCACGGCTTCGCCAGGGCTGGCACCAAAGCCAATGGCATTGGTCGGGACGTTCACTACCTTGCCGACATCGGGGACTGGAGGAGCGACGTTGGTCGCGGCAGTAACCGCAGTGGGCGCTTTTTCAGCCGGGGCTTGCTGCTTGCCGCAGGCGGCCAAGATGGTCGCTGCGGCCAGTGCAGTCACGCAAAGTATGTGGCGCATCGGACATTTCCCCGATCACATTGCGGCGAAGCCGATGGCAGCCATGGCGTCATCGGTGCCAGCCGGCATTTGGATGCCATTGGTCTTGGCGAAGTCAACCGCCGTCTTGAGCGCACTGGCCACGGTCGACATGGAGTCTGGGAATTTCGACACCACGAACACAGCCGATTGGAGCTTGGGCAATTGCATCGGCGACGCGCCCGAGAGATGCGTGGTCATTTCTTTCACATTCTTGCCGACCCCCACGTATTTGGTCACGCCGGACACCAGCGAAATCAAGCCGGCGCTGTACAGAGCCTTGGAGTTGGCGTCCAACACGGGCTGCTTGGCCATCTCGGCTGCGAGGGCCTTCGTCGACACGGCGATCTGCTTGTTACTCGGCTCCAGGTTACCCACCGTGGAGCCTTCAGTCATCGAGTCTGCCGTCTGCTTGAGTTTCAGGGAATCTTCCTTCATTCCGAGCGCTGCGGCCATCTTCGAGTTGGCGTTCAGCACATCTCTGTTGGCAGCCACATAACCGCGCACCAAGTCATCTTGCTGTGCGCCAAGATCGGCGGCAGGGGTGCCACCGCTGTTGCCAGAGGCAACGACGTTTGAAACGCCGGGAATGGCCTTGAGCGAGAACTGGGCGCTGGCGACGTTGGTCAAAGCGACTGCCAGAAAACCGGCGACTGCGAGGGAAGATGCGAGCTTGTTCATTAGATGACCTAGGTTGTGGTTGGTGTTCAGGGTGAACGGAAAAGGGGTTGGAAATTTCGCTCACTGCATGCGCTGGGCGGTGACCTGGCTGGCCAGCTCGCGCGCAGCGCTGCTGGCAGCCTGCTTCAGGGCATTGCCGCGTGCTTCGTCTTCGGTCGGGCCGACCCCGGAGTAGGTGACAGGGCCCACTGCAGCCTTGGTGTCGGGGATGGCTTGGGTGACGTCGAAAATCCTGGCGTTCACCACCACAGCGACGCGAACCAAGCCGGTGGCCGGGTCCTTGTCCGCCGTGCCGACGTCCATCGTGCCCAATGCGATGTACGGGACTTGTGCCGCACGCATCCCGGAGGCAATGGACTGCAGGGTGGCCGTTTTCAAGTCGTTGCCGGTTTGGTAGTCGGCTTCGACACTTGCCACCTTGAACTTGCCGCCCGACATGGGTTCGATGAACGCCGCGTCCTTGACGCTGAAGCCGGCACGGGTGAACGTGCTGCTGAACACCTGGTTCAGGTTCGCACTCGGGATGAGGCGATAGGTCGCTTCGCTGGATCGCTTGGTGGTACTGCCACCAGCTTCGACGGAGCGGGAGAGGTTGCCGGCCACGTTGGACTGCGATGATGTGGAAGCATTTGTCTTGACTTGGCCGTTGCCAATGGATTCGCCCTCGGAGCCCGTCTTGGCGTGGAACTCCTTCAGACCGCCCGTCGCCGTTTCGTCCACGCGCTTGTACACGCGGTCATCGAAAGACTTCACGGAAGCGACCTGGCGCGATACGAAGACGAAGGCCAGTGGGGACTTCTGTCCGGCGCCAGCTTGGGCGACAGCGGACCCCGCCTTCATCAGATTGCGCAGATTTGCCACATTAAGGGAGACGCGCACTGCCGTCGTGAACTGGCGCTTGTCCGGGTTGTCCTCTTCAGCCAAGACCGTCGTCTCCAGGATGTAGCGGTCCGGATTGGCCAGAATCTTCTCGCGCACGGCGTCGAAGTTTTCCGACTCGGATTCGCCAGCCTCGGCGTAATAGAACTCTACGGCCTTGAGCTGGGCCGCTTGGGAGGCTTTGGCTTTGTCATCCGCCGTGGCGGCCTTGCCCTGGTAAGTGACAGAAGCTTTCCCGCGGGCCTGCTGCACTTGGGCCGTGGCCGTAAACGCGAATGCGGCAATCAGCATCAAAAGGAAAGCGCGAATTACTTGCATAGCTTCAACATGTCCTTGGTTTTGGCGATTTGAGTTTCGATGTCGGGGTTGGGCGAGGCGGCCTTGACCCACGTGTTGCCCTTGCCGGCAGCGGCGTCGGAAAGCTTCTCGAACAACCCGTTGATGGAGTCGTAGAAGGCGGGAAAGTCGTCGACAGTGGTCTGCGTGGCGGGCACGACCTTGACCTCAGCGTTTTTGACGGCAGCGTTCATGTACACGGTGCCCGACAAGGGTTCCTCAATCTTCACGTTGGCGAAGCTGCCGTAGACGAAGCTCGCCCCGATGGCGTTTTCGCTGTACTTGACCTTTTTCAAGCCCGTGAATTCCACCGTAATTGCGTAATCCGGGTCAGGAAGCTTGAGCAGGTACACATCGCCGTCCGCAACTCGCATTGACATGACCTTTCCGGTCGCATAGCCTTGGGTGTAGGGAATGACCGGAACACCCGTTCTTGTGGAGAGCGCCTCGGCCACCAAGTCGGCGGCCCACGTGTCTGCAATGCCGGGGGTGCCCTTCAGATAGGGCGGCAGCATGCTCAGCAGGTCAGGCGAAAGGTTGACTTGGGCTACCTTGATGGTGTGCGAGGCCTGCCCGGGAAGGGTTGCCTTGGCCAAGACATTGGCATAGCGTGTGAAGAGCCCCGGCTGGCTGTCGGTGCCCTCGTACAAGAGTTTTACTCGGGTGAGAACTTCCTCTTCGGTCGGTTGATGGTCGAAAGCTTCGATGTGTGCGAACCTCACCGGATAGGAGCGCAGCACAGTCATCGTCTTGAAGTCGAAGAAGAGCGCTTGGCCGCGGATGAGCACAATGAGCTTGCGCAGGTTGCCGAAGGTCTCGACAGATACGGTCTCCGAACTGATAACCAACGACGACACGATGGCCTGGTCGCGGCCTTTGAGTTCCGCAATTCGGTCTTGCGTCACCTGGAAGTTCTGCGGTGGTGTTTGGCTGACTGCGGCCTGGATGCGGGCAAGTGGCAGGCTGCTGCCTACCCCGGCTGCGAGGCCCTTCTCGTAGCGCCGCGAGTAAGGGAAACGCTGCTCCAGAGTTTGGGAGTCGCCGGCGTAAGCCAGTCCTGCCAATGAGACTTGCGAAGCATCGGCCAGCGCATGAAGTGGAACCAGGCCGCAAAGCGCCGCAGCGCTTGCCATCAAGGCTCGTCTTGTTACACCCGTCAATGAAGCCTCCAGAAGTTGGACGTATGCCTTCAGTTTTTTGACAGCAAAAAGCGCTGCCTTGTGAAGGGCTAGGGTTATGGTCATGCACTTCAACGCGCGCCGAAGCTGCAGTGTCCAGGTCTCGTTCACATATCCGCCCGCAAAGCGGCCGTGTTTTCATCAAGTTTTTTGTCGATGCCACACGCATCAGGCGATGGCGAAAGTTGCAACTTGCCCGCGCCGCGATTGCGAACTGGCCATGGTGTCGGACGATTCCGGGGTCACCGGCGTCATGGTCGAGCCGATGATGCGGATGCTGAGCACCTTGTCCGCGCGGTGGAATGTCCTGTCGGTTGTCTTGCGATCGACCTTGCGGTCCGACCACGGCATGCCGATGAGGGGCTTGAAGGTGAAAAGATCGCCAGGTTGAAGGTCGCCGAAGTTCATGATGCTGTCCATCGCCAAAGAAGAGGTATTGGGAGTAGTCTCGGCTCCACGACGGATAACGTCCACTTGATAGTTCCTACCTCAGGTATTCACATGCTCAATCTCAGAAGTGTCGATCTGAACCTCCTGCCGGTCTTCGAGGTGGTCTATGAGGAGCGCAGCTTGACGAGCGCCGCGCAGCGTCTTGCCATGAGCCAGCCGGCCGTCAGCAACGCCGTGGCGCGCCTGCGAATCCTCCTGAACGACGAACTGTTCGTTCGTCACGGCAGGGGCGTCCATCGGACCGCTACCGCGGACGCTGTCTATGCGAAGTTGCACGGTGCGCTGGGCACGCTTCGCGAGTCGGTCTCGGACGCCCGCGGCTTTGACGCGAAGTCCTCGACACGGTCATTTCACATCAGCGTGTCGCATCCGCTGGGACCCTTGCTGGCGGTGCGCCTGCGCGAGCGGCTCGCGACCGCTGCGCCGGGAATCGATGTCTCTTTCAGCACCCGCTCCAGGCCGGTGGACCTCGAGCATTCGCTGAGAAGTGGCGGTTTCGATGCGGCCGTCGATTGGCTGGTGCCGACAAGCAGTCACTTCCATGATCTCGCGCTCTTCGAGGATGCCCTGGTGGCGGTTGCGCGACGGGACCACCCTGCCGCGCTCAAAGTTCGTCACGAAAAGGATCTGCGATCCCTGGAGTTCGTGGGATTGCGTCCTCGCATCGATGGCGATAGTCCAGTGCCCGGCCTTCAGGAATGGCTGCGCCTGAAGCTGAACTTCGCGATCGAGGTGTCGGAGATCATGGAAGTCTTGCTGCTCGCCAGCCAATCGGACCTGGTGGGGCTGGTGCCCAGGAGCATGCTGAAACTGGCACGCGACGCTTTCCACCTTCGGGTACTGCCCGAAGTGGTGTCCGCCAGAACGTTTGCCATCAAGCTGGTATGGCCGGCGAGCAAGGGTTCCGACCCTGGACAGGTGTTCGTTCGCAAGCAGATCGAGATCGTGTCTCGCGCGCTCACGGGCCGTTGACTTGTGCGCGTGCCCGTCGCCCCCGATCTGCCGCGGCGCCCAGTCCCCGTGCGCGTCGCGTTGATCGGTTCAATGTGTCGGCGAACGACTGCGCCTGCCCGGGGTCGCTGCGCATCCAGAAGTAGCCGCCCCGCGTGGTGGACGTCCGATTGAAGCCGTGGCGCTCGAAGAATGCCACGCGCCTTGGGCCGAAGCACTCCAGGCTCAGCGTCGCGTCCGGGAAGCGAGCACGGACGGCGTCGAGTACCTGCCCGCCGAGCCCTTTGCCGCGCATGCCGGGCCGCACGAGCACACAGGCGATGTAGGCGTCCCGGACGCCTGCGCTGTCGCCGGGCTCAGGATTGATGAGCACCACGGCGTCGCGTTCAGCGATCATGACGCCGGTGCCATCGCGCACCTGCTCCTCGATGATGCAAGGCGCAATCAAGCAGGCCAACTCGTCGCGGTGGCGCCCGAGCAACGCAGCCTGCTGGCGAGTCGACAGCATTCGATAGTCGGTCGGGTCTTGGATGGCAATATTGACGTCAGTCATGACCTGCGTGCATCTTCAAAGGTGAAACCACAAGCGAGTAGTCTCTGATCTTGGAGACATCACGTCCACTTGATTGCTCATATATCGGGAATTCACACGATCAATTCCAAAATAGTTTTGCCATCCGGCGCAGCGACGCAAGATGCCCCATTCCACGTCGTCTACTTCGTCAATAAGGTCCTCCAACTCGTACCGGGACCTGCTCTCGCCGATTGCGGTGAACGTCAACCGAGTGGCCATGAACGCATTTGGTGACGGCGGGTTCATTCTTGTTGCACTGCAACATTGCCATCGAGACCTGGTACCGTCAAGCTCAAGACTAGAGTGATCGCCCTACACTGGATTGGTATCTCCGAGCGTTTGTCCAAAGAATCATCTGAAAGTAGTGGCGTGAAAGCTCGCCATGGTCGACAACTCTTCCGTCTGCCATCTCCTTCCGTTTACCGGTCTGCGCCGCATCACCAGGGTTGCGGAACACAGGGCGAAGCCCTGCCACCACAAATTGGTTCGAATGCGACTTCATGCCGAATGCAAGTTGAGCGTCATTGCGGGCGAGGACTGTCCAGTGGTCGCGATGAAGCGTCCGCGAAGCGGCGAGGCACATTGGGTTGTGAGCGAGGACTACCAGATGCGTCCCTGGGTGCCGACGACCGGGTACGTCGACGCGAACGGAAACCTTTGACCAACGCCTCACGATTCCAAGGGGGAACGCGGGCGCAGCTTGACCCACTGCACTTTGGGATGTGTTCAGATTTGCGCGGCCTACTCTCTCTCAGAGTCCAAGGCTGCCGGCGGCCGCCATGATCGCTGCAGCAGATGGAAAGGTGGAGATGCCATTGGGACCGTCGGGCGCCTCTATTCGCACCCAATCGACGATGCCGTCCGCGTCTCCTCCGCTGCTCGACAACCCACCCCCTTTCGTTGGTGAGGCAACCTCTGCTGCGCATGAGCGCCGGACGAACGACACCACCGCCTCGGTCTTATGCAACTTCCGGTGCGTGGGAAAGTGAGGCTGGGCTGAAGTTCCACGACCGATCAGGCGAGATTCGGCCTCACGGCGCAACGCACTCGCTCGGCTGTTTCGCCCAGGCGAAGATATGTACCGGAGCTGCGCAAAGAACGTGCGAGCCCGCGCGCAATGATTCAGGATAATCCGCCTCATGGCTGAGCCGCCCATGTACCTCCCCGCAATGCGGCGAGCTGAACCACACCGGCTTTCGAGGAGGCCTATTGGCTTGAGTCAGACCGGGATGGCCTGACTTCTCTTTTGGCTGTTCTGGCTTTCATTATTTCAGCCCCCGCAGGGGCCGC
>NZ_JBBKZS010000044.1:0-21196 GCF_037889955.1 Variovorax robiniae | reverse complement strand
GCGGACACTGGGCTTCCTGTACACGGAGACCGGCAACGAGAAGACCGTGGTCTGCTTGATGCATCCCCGGGAGTTCTCGGGAACCCCTTACCTGGTGCCCGATGTGCTGGACGCCGCCTGCGCCTGCTGGGTCCAGGCGCCGCGATCGATCGGCAACGACCTGCGCCTCGAGCACGAGGTCGCACTCCTGGACGTCGCGGCCGGGGTCGCTCATCTGCGCAAGCTGGGGTTCGAGAAGATCGTGTTGCTCGGCCTCTCTGGAGGCGCAGGTCTCTACGCCTTTTATACGCAGCAGGCGCTGCGGGCACCCGAGGCGAGGCTGGAGAACACACCCGGCGGCCGTCCCGTCAAGTTGGGCGCGGCAGACATGCCCGCGCCGGATGCCTTGATCTTCGTCTCGCCGCATCCGGGTCAGGGCAAGCTGCTGATGAACTGCATCGATCCGTCCGTGGTCGACGAGCAGGACCCGATGTCCGTCGATGCCTCGCTGGACCCTTTCAATCCGGCCAACGGCTTCGTCGAGCCGCCCGCGTCATCGAAGTACTCGACCGAGTTCATCGTGCGCTACAAGGCCGCCCAGCGCGCGCGAGTCGAGCGGCTCGACGCTCACGCAAGGGAGTTGCTGCGCTCGCGGGCTGCGGCCCGCAGGAAGCTCAAGCAACTCGGCGAGGGTGAAGTGCCATCAGCCGAACTGCGCCGTCAGGTTGCCCACACGCCAATCTTCCCGATCTGGCGCACGGACGCGGACCTGCGTTGCTGGGATCTCGGCATCGATCCGTCCGACCGGGACGTCGGCACGCTCTGGGGACAAGACCCCTACACCTCGAACCTCGGCAGCGTGGGTTTCGCGCGCCTCGTGACGCCTGAATCCTGGCTGTCCACCTGGTCGGGCATCAGCTCCAACGCCAGCTTCGAGAAATGCGGTCCGGAAATCACGCTGCCGACCTTGATGCTCGAGTACACGGGCGACCAGGCGGCCTTTCCCTCCGACATGGACGCGATCTTCGCGTCCATCGCAAGCACCGACAAGGAGCGGGAGAAGGTGCGGGGCAACCACCACGGCATGGCGCTGACCGAAGGCGAAGAGTCGGGGCAGGTGGCCGTCGGGCGCAGGGTCCAGCAATGGCTCAAGACACGGGGCCTCGCCTGAGAGCGCCCCGCACATCCGAACAAGTTCGATCCAAGGAGACAAGGTGCATCCTTTCAAGCATTCCGCGGCTGCGTTCGCGGTAGCGCTGGCCACAGCCTGCGCGCCGGCCATCAGCCAGACCTTTCCAACCAGGCCGATGAAGCTGGTGCTGCCGACAGCCGCTGGCACTGCGCCTGACAGCATCGCGCGCATCCTCGGCGAGAAGTTGGCACGTTCGATGGGGCAGCCCGTGATCGTCGAGAACAAGCCAGGCGCCGGCGGCATCCTGGCGATGAACCAACTCAGGCACGCGCCCGCTGACGGCCACACCTTCGCCTTGATTCAAGCTGCCGTGGCAACGGTCACACCGCTCACCTTCAAGGAAGCGCGGTTCGACATCGAACGCGATTTCGAGACGGTCGCGATCGTTGGCCTCACGCCGATGCTGTTCACGGCCAGCACCAGATTCGACGCCAGGACGTTGGCCGATGCCATCAAGGCAGCGAAGGCTGCGCCTGACCAGGTCGCGATCGGCAGCCCGAACAGGACCTCCATTCCCCACCTCGCCAACGAGTTGCTTGCGCTCAAGACCAAGGCTGCGTTCCAGCAGGTTCCCTTCGCGACCACCGGACAGGGCGTGCAGGCCGTGGTGGCCGGCGACATCTCGATGTACACCGATGGCGTGGGCCCTTTGCTGCAACTCGTCAAGGCGGGCCGGCTCAAGGCGCTGGCCGTCGCCTCCGACAAGGTGCGTCCCGGACTCGAGGGCATTCCGCTCGCAAAGGACACGGTTCCCGACCTGAACGTCTACGGCTGGTTCATGGTTGCGGCGCCCAAGGGCACGCCTGCGACCGTCGTCGAACGCCTGAACAAGGAGCTCAACCAGGCAATGAAGATGGACGACGTCGTGGCAAAGTTCCAGGAGTTCGGCACCTACACGACGCCCGGCACCGTCGCGGATGCTCAAAGCTTCGTCAAGCGCGAGAAGACTCTCTTTGGAGACGTCGTGCGAGCCATTGGAGTGAAGCCCGAATGAGCACCGTGATTACATCGAAGCCGATCGGCGTGCGCGAGCCAATCGAGGGCGTTGTCTACCCACCGGCAGCCAGCTTGGCCCGCTACGTAGAAGCTGGTGCCTTGACTCACGAAACCCTGGCAGACGGCTTGAGGTTGTCGTTCACGCAACACGCCCATCGAATCGCGCTTTGCGGGCCCGGGGGCACCATCAGCTACGGCGAACTCGACGAACTGAGTGACCGCTTTGCGGCGGCCCTCCTGCAAAGCGGGCTCGCGCCTCTTGACCGCGTCATCTTCCAGCTTTCCAACAGCAATGAACTGGTCATCGGCCTTGTTGCATGCCTGAAGGCCGGTCTCATTCCCGTGGCAACGCTCGCCGCTCATCGTGAGCACGAGATCGGCTACCTGGCCGGTCTGAGCGAGGCTCGAATGCATTTCGTGCAGGGAGACGACCCCAAGTTTGACGACGTCGAGTTCGCGCAGCGCATGCAGAAGGAAGTGCCGACGCTGGCCCTCATTGTTCAGGCGCGCGGCGAAGCTCGCGGGAACGCGCTCGGCATGAGGACGCTGATCGACAACATGCCGCTGGCTCAGGCGCGCGATACGCTGGCCGGGCTCGAACTCGACCCGTATCAGGTGGCCGTGTTCCAGCTCTCCGGCGGGACGACCGGTGTCCCCAAGATCATTCCGCGATTCAACAACGAATACCTCTACAACATGCGCTCGGTGGCGCAGTTCAATGGGTATCGCAGCGATGACGTGCTGTTCATGCCGCTGCCCATGATGCACAACCTCAACATGGGGTGCTGCTTCGGCCCGTTTCTGTTGACGGGCGGCGCAGTGACGGTGGCGCCCGACCTTCAGCCGCAATCCCTCGTCGATCTCTTTCAGCGCTACCGGCCGACCTGGGGAGCCATCGGCGGGCCGGTGCTCGAGAAGTTGCGCCCGGCGATCGAAGCCGGCCAGATGCCGGTCAAGCAATTGCGCGGAACCATCTCGGCCAGCGGCGCGCCGAAGCTTCGCAGCATCCTTGGCTCCCCAGCGTTCCACATCTTCGGCATGACGGAAGGCGTGATCATGATGACGCGCGACGATCAACCGCAGGAAGTGCGAGATGGAATGGTGGGCCGGCCGGTTTCCCCTCTTGACGAGGTCAAGCTCTTCCAGATCGGGACTGAAGAAGAGATCCTGGAAGAAGGTGTCGAGGGCGAGTGCGCATTCGCAGGGCCTTACACGATCCACGGCTACTACAAGGCGCCCGAGCGCAACAAGGAAACCTTCACGAGCGGCGGCTTCTATCGTTCCGGCGACCTGATGTTGTTCCGCGACATCGACGGCCAGCGCTACTACAAGTTCTGCGGTCGGACCAAGGACGTCGTGGACCGCGGCGGAGAAAAGATCAACGCTGAAGAGGTCGAGACCGTGGTCGGGCGACATCCCGCAGTCGCGATGACCTCGGTCGTCGGGATGCCGGATCCCGTTTTCGGGGAACGGGTCTGCGCCTTCATGGTCATCAAGGCCGGCGCCGTCGCTCCGACGGTCAAGGAACTCGGCGTTTTCCTCAGCAAGGAAGGCGTGGCCAAGTTCAAGTGGCCGGAACGCATCGAAGTGGTCAGCGAATTCCCGTTGACCAAGACCGGAAAGCTGAGCAAGCCCCTGCTCAAGCAAGCCATCACCGAGATCCTCGCCGCCGAGCGAGCCGTCTCTGCCTCCAACACCACCCAAGCCAGGAGCTCATCATGACTTCGAAGCCCGGACTGCCGCTGGTCGGCGTTCATCACACTGCCCGCCCCACCTGGAAGCTGGCAGAGACTGTTCACTTCTACCGCGATCTCCTGGGCCTGCCCCTCGTGCACGCAATCTCGGCGCGCGGATGGGGGCCGGAGGATCACGCAGACTTCCTGCACTTCTTCTTCGACAGCGGTACGGGCAGCACGATAGCCTTCTTCTACTACATCGGCACCGAGGCCCCCGAGTTTGTCGCCGTGCGAGACGACTATCGCTACCGGGCTACTCACACCGCCTGGCGCGTCGAAACCCGCGAAGACCTGCTCGCATGTCGCGCCAGGATCGAAGCCGCGGGCATCAAGCTGAACTACCAGATTCGACACGAGGTGATCGAGTCGATCTATTTCAACGACCCGAACGGCTACTCGCTCGAGATCACGTGGCAGGTGCGTCCGTTCACGGAAGTCGACATCGCGGACGCCAACCGGACGCTGGAGGCCGGCATTGCGCTGGAAAACGCCAGCAGGGCCGGCCAAGGCTCGTTCACCTCCATCGACGAGGTGTGGCGAAGCAAGGGCGAACGTCTCGCCGCCGACATGGAGGTCCAATGATGCCCACGATCTTTGTTCTGGATGTGCCTGAGTTCCTGCCGCTGGTCGACCATGCGCGGGACGTGTCGGGCCTCAAGGTCAGCGGTCCGCGACTTGGCTACTTTCGTGTGGACGGCGAAGCGGAGATCAGGCTCAACCGCAAGGCGCTGGGATTCAAGCCCGCCGTGTGGCACGGCGCATTGACGGGTGGCCTGTTGGGGCGCGTGACGCACTTCGACAATGAAGACCTGGTCATCGGCAGCGAGCTTGCATCATGAAGATCGCGATCATCGGTGCCGGCCCATCGGGCCTCTATCTGTCCATCCTCGTCAAGCGCCGCTGCCCGGATTGGCAGATCAGCATCATCGAACAGAACGAAGCGGATTCGACCTTCGGCTTCGGCGTCGTCCTGGCGGAGGCGGGGCTGGCACGCCTGCAAGCGGCCGACCAGGCCACCCACGACGCCATGGTGGCAAAGATGACCTTCACCACCCACCAGATCATCACCGCCAAGGAGACGCCGATCGCGATCAAGCGCCCGGGACACGGCGGAGGTGCGATCGCCCGCATCGACCTGCTCAACATCCTGCAGCGTGCGGCCATCGACGCGGGTGTGGACATCCGTTTCGGAACCAGGATCTCGCATCCGGACGAACTTCGGCAGTTCGGACTCGATGACGCAGACGTGGTCGTGGGTGCGGACGGCATCAACTCGATCCTGAGAACCGCCAATGAAGCCGCGTTCGGCACCACTCGCAGCTTCCTCAGCAATCACTTCGCATGGTTCGGCGTGGGCAAGGCGTTTCCGACGGCCGCCCTCGTGTTCCGGGAGTTTGAAGGTGGGGCCTTCATTGCGCACTACTACCCCTACGGCCCATCGAACAGCACCTTCGTCGCGGAGTGCGACCATGCCACCTGGGAGCGTCTTGGGATGGAGAAGATGAGCGCCGAGGAGCGGCAGCATCTGTTCGAGAAGGTGTTCGCGCCTGAACTGGGCGGCCACGCGCTGATTTCGAACAACTCCACCTGGCGCCAGTTTCCGGTGATCCGGAACGCGCACTGGACGGCGGGCAACGCGGTGCTGATCGGCGACGCTGAAACCAGCGCGCACTTCTCGATCGGCTCCGGCACCCGAATCGCCATGGATGATGCGATGGCGCTGGCCGAGGCCTTGGTGCGCGACGGCGACGATGCATCGGTCACCCCGCTTGATCGACTGCAACGATTCGCTGCGACGCGTGGCCCCGAGAAATCGAAACTCATCTCGGCCTCGGAGAAGTCGTATCGCTGGTACGAAAACATCGCCGAATGGATGCAGCGGTTCACGCCGTACGAATTCATCCATGCCTTCATGACGCGCACAGGGCGCGTGAGCGAGGAGCGCCTGGCGGCTGCGTACCCGGAACTGATGCAGCAGATCCAGGATGCGCGCCGACTCGCCGGCACGGCTTCGGCCCCCACCGGACAGCCGGCATGATCGACAGCTACGAATCGATCCTGAGCCGGCAACCCTTCGTCGTTCGCCGACGGGTGCGCTGGTCCGACTGCGATCCCGCAGGGGTGGTCTACACGGGCAAGTTCACCGACTACGTGCTGAACGCGGTGGGTCTGTTCCAGGCAGAGCTCAGCCAAGGCCATCCGGCAGAGTGGCGAAAGTCGCTGGGCGTCGACACGCCGTGCAAAGGCATGGCGCTCGAATTTCATCGCGCGCTCTGGCCCGAAGAGGAGTTCCAGATGCGCCTGGACGTTCCCGAGGTGAGGGAGCACGGCTACGACATCCGCATCCAGGCGACCCAGCCCGGCGGCGTGCGCATCTTCAGCGCCCGGTTCTCTCCCATTTGCATTCGGCGTGACGCCCGGGTCAGGGCGCCGATTCCCGCGGCCCTGCTTGACGCATTGGCCCCTTTTCGTGCGGATCCTGAATCCGTCCAGCCAGGAGTTCCTCGATGAAACAGCTCTTCCGGATCGGTCAGATCGTGCCGAGTTCGAACACAACCATGGAAACCGAGATTCCGGCCATGCTGCGCGCACGCGAGGCGCTGCATCCGGAGCGGTTCAGCTTCCATTCCAGCCGCATGAGGATGCACCGGGTGACAGCCGAGGAACTCGCGGCCATGAACCGGGAAGGCCTGCGCTGCGCGGCAGAGCTGGCAGACGCCCGGGTCGATGTCATGAGTACCGCCTGCCTGGTGGCGATCATGGCGCAGGGCTTGGGCTACCACCGGCAGGTCGAAAGCGACTTTCGGCGTGTGACGTCCGAAAACAAGTCGGATGCCAAGGTGATGACGTCGGCCGGTGCGCTGATCCACGGGCTGAAGGCACTGGGCGCCAGGAAGGTTTCGCTTCTCGCCCCCTACATGAAGCCGCTCACCGACAAGGTCGTGGAGTACATCGAAAACGAGGGTATCGAGGTCCAGGACCGCATCTGCTTCGAAATTCCCGACAACCTCGAGGTGGGGCGTCGGGACCCGCTGCGGCTGCTGGACGACGTGAAGCGGCTGAACACGGCCAATGTGGATGTCGTGGTCCTCTCCGCCTGCGTGCAGATGCAATCGATCCCGGCGATCCAGAAGGCCCAGGACATGCTGGGCATCCCGGTGACGTCGACGTCGGTGTGCACGGTCAGGAACATGCTGGATCTGCTTGGGCTGGACGCGGCGACCCCCGGCTACGGAAAGCTGCTCGCATGAGGACCATGCAAACAGTCGAGGTCGCTCAACCGGGTGGCACGGAGGTTCTCCACCTGTCGGAGCGTCTTGTGCCGTCGCCCGGGCGCGGCGAGGTGCTGATCCGGGTTCGGGCGGCGGGTCTCAATCATGCCGATCTGGCACAACGTGCCGGCCTCTACCCATTGCCGCCTGGCACCACCGACATCCTCGGCCTGGAAGTCGCGGGGGAGATCGCGCAGGTCGGCGCAGGCGTCGACGCGTGGAAGGAAGGGGATCGGGTTTGCGCCTTGCTGGTGGGAGGCGGGTACGCCGAGTTCGCGGTGGCGCCCGCCGTCCAGTGCCTTCCCGTGCCAGAAGGGCTCGATTTCGCGCAAGCAGCGGTGCTGCCGGAGGCGTTCGCCACCGTGTGGCTCAATGTCTTCCAAAAGGCCGCATTGAAGGCCGGTGAACGGCTTCTGGTGCACGGGGGTTCGAGCGGCGTGGGGATTGCGGCGATCCAGTTGGCGAGCGCGCTGGGATCGACGGTCTATTGCACGGCGGGTACGGATGAGAAGTGCCGCACATGCGAGTCCCAGGGATCGACGCGTGCGATCAACTACCGCACCGAAGATTTCGAGCAGGTCCTGCTCCAGGACGGCGAGAAGCAATTCGTCGACGTCGTGCTCGACATGATCGGTGGTGACTACTTTCCGAAGAACATGAAGGTGCTCTCCCGCGGCGGGCGAATGGTCTACATCTCGTCGCTGGCCGGTCGCAAGGTGGAACTGGACCTGGTGGACCTGATGCGCAAGCGGCTGACCCTGTTTGGATCGGTTCTTCGTCCCTTGCCCCCAGCCGAGAAGGGTGCAGTGCTCACGGCCATGGCCGACGTCGTCTGGCCGCTGCTCGAGCGCAAGGTGTTCACGCCCTTTATCCATCAGAAGCTCGCCTTCGCGCAGGTAGCCGATGCGCACCGCCTGATGGAAGCTCATCAGCACGTCGGGAAAGTCGTTCTGGAGTGGTAACGCTCGCGCCGCATCGGCATTGCCGCGCGGACGCATCCGATCAAGAGAACCCGACAACCTGACGCGTGAGTCAGGGCACAACCAAGCGGAGACAGCATGCAAGACAATCGCGGCGCCACGACGCCTCGCTGGACCTATTTCGCCGTCGTGTTTGCCGCGGCGCTGGGAATGTTCGCCGGCTTCGCGCCGATCTTCAACAGCACGGCCGGAATCTTCTTCGGCCCCCTCACGCGCGAGTTCGGATGGGGCCGGGGGGATGCTTCGCTGTCCTATGCAGCGTCGATGCTCGGCCTGGCGTTGGTCAGTCCGCTCGTGGGCCGGCTCATGGATCGCTTCAGCGTCAAACGCGTGATCGGTGTGTCCATCCTGTTGTTCAGCATCAGCGTGGCATGCATGAGTTTTCAGAACGGGGGCCGACTGTTATGGGTGGGCCTCTCGTTGGTGGTCGGCGTTACTGGCGCGGCGACCTCGGTGCTGGGCTACCTGGCGATCCTTCCGCAGTGGTTCGACCGGCGCCTGGGGCTGGCGGTTGGCATTGCGATGTGCGGGCTGGGGGCGGGTGCCATCGTCATGCCCTCCCTTTCACAGGCACTCGTGTCCGCCTGGGGTTGGAGGGCCGCTTACGTGGCCTTGGGATGCGGTTCGCTGATACTTTCCATCCCTGCGTGGCTTCTTCTGAAAGAGCGCCAGCCGACAAGCGGCGGTTCTGTCCAGTCATTGCCTTCCGGGGCACCCAATGAAGCCCTCGCCCAGGCTGTTCGGTCCTACAGGCTCTGGGCCATTTTTTCGATGTTCGTCCTTGCGTCTGCGGCAACGCTGTCGTTCGGCCCGCATCTGCCATCCATGCTGGTGGGCAAAGGCTTCAGTGCGAGTTCTGCGGCCCTGAGCGCATCCATGGTCGGCGCGGGACTGCTCGTGGGACGGATCCTGACGGGCATCCTGATCGACAGGATTCACGCGCCACTCGTCGCCTGCGGCTTCTTCCTGGCGGGCGCGGTGGGCAGCTACCTCCTACGCGCATCGGATGCATACCCTGTGCTGCTCGGGTCGTGCTTCCTGATCGGACTTACGATCGGCGCAGAGGGCGACATGATTGCCTATCTGATTCGTGCCTATTTCGGACGGCGGTCGTTCGGCTCGCTGTTCGGGATCGCATTCGCAGGGTACGGGTTGGGAGCAGTGCTTGGACCCGTGGTGGTCGGCGCGTACTTCGATCGAGCGGGATCCTACGCGGCGCCTCTTCAAGTCATGCCCTGGCTTCTGGCGCTCGCCGGTGGCATGGCCCTGTCACTCGGGCGCTATCAATCGCTTGGTGACACGGAGGAAGGTCGATCGACGAAGGGACACCATGTTCATGCGTCGACGTCTCGGCAGGCGTTCGAGCCCCAGACCGTTGTGAAATAGGCCGAAGTTCCTGTCCCCTGTAGTCACTTGTCGCTTCGGGGAACTTCGGTCCAGGGACAGCCCGAGCGATTGCCATCCAGTAGGCAAGTCGGCCGAGCCCAGCGAGTGTCAGGTTCCGGTCCTTGACCAGTCTTGGCGGGTTGGCGCATGACTGGCGGCTCATGGCCGGGTACGGTAGCAGTCGGTCCGGCAGCCTACGACTGCTTTTGCAGCAGAGCTGTAGAGTCCCACGCAGCGAGGCGAGGCGGTGACAAGGACGATGCTGGCAAGGGCGCTGCTCACCGAGTCGGCGGTTCGCGCTTCTCGCGGGCCGCGATGCGGGCCATGTCGCCGCGCTCTATGCGCTGCGCAATGTTCTCGCGAGCACTGGCCAGGAATCGGGCGCTCTCGGTCGGGTCGTACTTCTCTGCCTCGATGACGGCCGCGCCCAGTGCACTGACCGCGCGTGCGTGATGGGGAAACTCCCGCTCGAATTCGAAGCGATCCATTAGCCGGAAGGCTGCACCTTCCCGGGCCCACTGCAGCATCTGCGATGCTGCCGGCGTTGCCTCGCAGCGTGCGGCGGCCTCGCTGCGCCACATGAGGGCTTGGCTCGCCACGTCGCGAGGCACGTCGGGATTGGGCGCGAGGCGCTGAACCAGCGTTTCCCATCGCATCGCGAGCCTCGCTTGGTCCTTGGGCGTCCGGGGCTTGTCGCGCACAGCGTCCAGCGCGGCCTGTGCACGCGCCTCCTTCTTCCACTCGCCTCCGATCAGACGGTTCTCGTAGAACTGAAAGGCGTTCCGGTCGATGACCCGCAAGCCGTCCACGGCACGACGCTCTTCCAGCAAGCCCATCGCGGTGCGAACGTTCGCTAGCGCCACATCGTGCTCCTGCTTCGAGACGAAACGCGGCGCAAGGCCCCGTTCACGCCAGAGGTCGTACTGTGCCATCACCGACAGTGTGCTCTCGTCAGCGTTGGTGCTGACAAACACGGCCTGAACCACGTACGCGTCCTTGCGCAACGTGGTGGCCATCCGGTACACGGCGCGGGGATCGTGCAGCTCATCCTCGACCAGAAGGTGCATGCGGTGATACTGCGCGTCCTGGACGATGCGATTCGACCAGTAGGTGATCTCTGGTTCAAGCGACGGGGCGCTGAGGATCCCGGTGCCGGCGCTTGGCCGCCAGGCGGGATGATAGGCGCGCAGGCGATCGCCACTCAGTTGCACGACGGCGCCGATCGTCTTCGCCAGTTCGAGGCGAAGCGTAGCTGCAGCGGATGGCGCGCCGGCCCCGGGTTGTCCTGCCACAATCATCGCAGCCGGTGTTCTGGACGCCATGGCACCGGCCAGGACATCGGGGCGAATCCGACGTTCATAGATCCTGTCGCGCTCCGCAGGGGTCAGGCGTGGCGACGTCATCCCTTGGCCTCCGGCTTCGGATCCGGCGCAGGGTCGGGTGAGAAACGGTCCAGGATCCGTGCCACGGCGTCGGCACTCCTCGGATCGAAGGACTCCAGCAGGTCACAGGCTTCGTCACGCTCATTGCGGATGGCCTCAAGCCGCTGCAGGTCCGGTTCCTTGGAGGTCAAGCCTTCATCAAGCCACGCCGTGCGGTCCGCGATGGCTTGGTGAAGCACCGCCAGCGCAGTCTCTGCATCAAGCACGGCCAATGCATCTGCCCAATAGCGAGGCTCGTACGGCCCCAATGATCGGTCGATGGGGGGGGCGGTATTCGGCGGCTCTTCCCGGTCGATCGAAAAGTCACCGATGCGCACCGCCTTGGTCAGCATCATGCGCATGATGTCTGGAAGCTCCAGCCCTCGTTCCGCGGCCATGCGGTGTGCGCGCTCGGCGATCTCGCGGTCGAGACGAAAGCGGATGATCGGGCTGTTGTCCATGGCGACGCGAGTTATAGCAGCACTGCGTTGCCTCCTTCGCACAACTCCGAAAAGTGAACGTCGGCTGATGCATCCCTGCCGGGAAGGCGCCTTCGACTAGGCAATCACCTTCATCGCCAGCCAAATCGCTGCGAGGTGCGCAGGATAGAACGCATAGAAAACCCAGCGATGGCGCGCGAGCGGAAGTTCGATATGCGATGCTGCCAAGAGGAGCGGAAGCGCTGCCAAGGCGGCGAAATTCCCGTTGATGAGCCGCAGTGACACCAGGGAGAAGGTCCACAGCGCGAGTCGTCCAATCGTGGGCCTTCGGCAGTACGCCCATGCGCCGAGGCATGACAACACGCCGAACCACCAGAATTCGACCACCGCACCCGCCAGCACGAACGAGATCACCGCCAGGGTGGTGTGCATTCGCCCGCCACGCTCGATCAGCCAGGTGATCCCGGTGGAGAGCAGCAGCATGAAGAGGATGTTCAGCGGCCACCAGCCGACCAGCACGATGAACGTCGGCGCCGACAGGGCGCCGAATACCAGCAAGCGCCGCATGACCCTAACATGCACGCCAGCGGCAAAAGCGCCGGGGCGCGCGAGGTGGTACATGAGGACGAAGCCGAAGACTGGCATCACCAGGCGACCGAGGTCAAACAGCGCGTGGCTTGCTCCACCGAGGAGGTACTTGTTGACGTGGTCCAGCGTCATCAAGACCATGCCCAGCCACTTCAGGGCTTCCAGTGTTCCCGTGGCCACCCGCAGGGGTGCGGTGCGGCCGCCCGAAGCGGCAGGCCGACCATGGACGTGCAGCACCCTGGCCATGTCAGTAGGAAGGCGCGAGCTCAGAGCCTTCGCTCCAGAGACGGCGCCATTCGGCGTCATATTGCGCTGCGATGGCCGGCGCGTTTCGCACCACGATCACATTCTCCGCGTTGCGCTGCGCCGCCGAGGACGTGTAGTTGAAGCTGCCAGTCTGAACGATGGTGCCGTCGATCACCATGAACTTGTTGTGCTGGATCGCGTAGCGCCCGTTGACGCGCACCGGTACTTTTTCATTGGCGAGGAAGCGTACGGCTGAATATGCTTTGCTTGCCTCCGTTGCGTCGGCGAGGACGAACACCTTTACGCCGCGCTTCGAGGCTTCAAGCAACTCTGTGGCGATGGGCTTGCTGGTAAAGGTGTATGCCGCGACGAAGATGGTCGAGCGCGCGCCTCGAATGGTCTCGAGCACGAGCGGCAAGGCCCAGCCAGGCGTGAAGGCAGTCGCGACCGTGGCGGGTCCCGCAGGAGCGAGTTGCGCCGAAGCAGGTAGCGCTGAAGCAAGTGCACAAGCCACGACGATGGCCAGCGGCAGCCGGCCCGCGCGTTGGTAGAAGGTGATTGGGTCCGACATGAAGGGTGATGGCTAGATGGTTAGACGCATGGATGGGTTCAGATCCGGGCGTTGCTGCGGATCGTCGAGGCTCCGGATGCCGCGAGTCCGTTGGCGGACATGGATTTGCTCCACGCGCTGAGCTGGCAGCCTGATCTCTTGGCCCTGGGCGATGGCATTGGCCAGGCCGGTGCGTATCGCCTGAACCACCCGTGCCTGGTCGAAGGCATTCGACGTCAGGCGCTGCGCAAACTGCTCGGCCAGCTTCATGCCGGCCACCGCGCCCGTCAGGTCTGGAAACTGCGCCAGCACATCGGCCGTTGAGATGTCACAGGCTTTGAAAACGGTGGCCTTCCGCTCCTGTGTTTCGAGGTACTGGACCTTCTCAACGCTCCACGTCATACGCTGCGCGGCGAGCTTCTTGTCACCCACCAACTCGCCTTTGGCATTGCGTGCCGGGACGCGGACAGTGACAGCTCGCGCGCCGCGCTGCGTGAGGACGACCTCATCTCCGACTTGGGCAGCCGAGCGCGATTCTGAAATCGCCCGCTCCAGATCGGTCCCCCACAGCGTTCGCTCCCCAACCTCTGTCCGGATGCGCACGTAGTAAGACATGCGCTGCGCGGGATCAAACTGGTAGGGCGCCGCCGCGTGCGCAAGTAGCACTCCTACAGTCGGTGGACGCAAACCGGTGCCTGGACTGTGTGGAGGAGCAGTGGGCGCCACTTTCAGATGGGAGGCATCGTCGGGCGTGGCTCTGGTCGCCATCTTGTCCTGATTGTCCCGCGTCGGATCGTGTGAATGGCGCGTCGAGTCGCGATCGAGTGCGCGCTGAAGTTGTTGCATTTCCAGCGGGTCGGGGTCATAGCCCTGAACGCCGATGCCCCGCATGGTGGCTTCGTGCCAGACCTTCTGACGGAATTCCTTCGTACCGCTTACCTGAATGGTCCGCCAGCTCCGGGCCTGCATGATGGCCACGATGCTGTGCACGACTTCGAGGTTGTGCGTGCGAACCTTCAGGCGATTGCCTGTGTCCACGAAGGCGAGGGTACGGTCTGGGAAGAAATATCGGTTGTCGATGCGAAGGAAGCGCTGCGACACCGCCTCGGGCACGATCCGGTTCGACGGCCTCGATGGTCTGGAAGGATGCTCGCTGACAGTGCCTGCCGCATTCGCATCTTCGCTGTCACTGTGAGGATTGGCCATGATGTTCGCCTCGCGCCTTCAGTCGAGCAATTGCGAGATGAACTTGTCGGCGGCGGCTTGAACCTCCGCATCGGTCCATCCTGCCTTCGGAATCACGACGTCGTCGAAATCGAGAGAGAAGTCATCGAGGCGGAGCTCGTCGAGACGAGCGGGATCGACTTGCATTTCGGGTACCTCCTTGGAAACGGCAAGACTGCCGGATGAAGATGAAGCCGCCTGTTCGGAAAATGAAGCGGCCGCTGCTTTCGGGGCGGCAACCGTCGCCCGCGCGCCAGTGGTCTTCGCGATGTGGAGCGTCGGCACTTCTGGCGGCGGCAGCTCGCGCTTGGCGAAGTACCTGTCGCGGAAGTAGTACACGCGGTGTGCCAGCACAGGTCGAAGCCCTTCGTAGAAGAGAATCAACCGATCGGCGCCCAGATCCTTCACCTCTTGGGGCAGCAGGAGGCGGCGAGGCTGTTCGCTGATGCTCACGCTCGGTGACTTGCCGGCGCCGCCCCACATCGGCCGGCTGACACTCTTCTGCTTGACGGTGTAGGTCCCGAGTTCGCGCGAGACCGCCTCGGCGTCCTCGAACTCCTTTGGCGGAAAGACGATGCGGGCTGCCAGCATCTTCCGGATCGATTTCGCCCCCTCCACACCGTACTTCTCGATGAGCTGCGAATTCGACTGAACGATGATCACCGTGCGGACGTTGTAGCCCGGCAGGAAGGCCGTGGATTCAGCGATGACCGGAATCCGCCCCAGCGCCGGAAATTCATCGAGCATGAGAAGCAACTGATGCCGCAGCTGCGGGTTGTTCTCCGGCAGCTCGCGCGTCTGCAGACCAATCGCCTGCTGGAAGAACAGGTTCAGCAGCGGCTGCAACCTGGCGATGTTGTCCGGATTGATCTGAACATAGATGGAGATCGGCCGCTTGCGCAACTCGCGCAGGTCGAAATCATTCGCCGAGGTGGCCGCATCGATCATCGGGTTCAGCCAGAGATCCAGGCGACTGGTGAAGGTCTTGCGAATGCTCGAGGCCGTGGTGGGCGCAAGATCGATCACGTCGTACAGGCTCTGCACCGTTTCCTGCGACAGCGGATAGCCCGCGCGCTCACACGCATCGATGACCCGCTTCCAGTGCTTCTGGAAGCCTTCGTCATCGCTGGCCATGCCTTGGCGCAGCACTTCGCCAAGCGTGCGCGTCGCGCCTTCGGTCTGGAAAAGATACAGCGCAATACCCAGGAAAAGCGAACGTGCAGACGATGTCCAGAACGGGTCACCCGCGTGGGGATCGGGAAAGAGCATCGTGCCGATGCGCTGCAGGTCGTCGATGCACCGGTAGGGGACTTCGGAGACGTAGCCCAACGGGTTCCAGCGTGAGGAACGCTCCCGCTCCGACAGCGGGTCGAAAAGATGGACCTCCTGCCCATGCGCCTTGCGATAGCCCGCAGTGCGGATGAAATTCTCACCCTTGATGTCGCTGACAATCGTCGAACCCAGCCAGTTCAGAAGGTTCGGAATGACGACCCCCACCCCCTTGCCACTTCGCGGCGGGGCCTCAAGCTCCACGCCCTGTTGACCGGGGAGCACCAGGTATCGGTTGCCCAGACGTCCGAGGATGATTCCGCTCTCGCCGAGCAGACCCGCCCGTTCGATCTCACGTCTGCGCGCGAAACGCGCGTCGCCGTGCAAGGGGCGGCGGCGCGGAAGGAGCGCGAAGCCGATCACCCCAAGCGCAAGTCCTTCACCTCCGGCCAGCGCCATCAGCAAGGAGCGACGGATGTCGGGCCGCTCACCGTAGTCCTGCCAGTACCGATAGGTTGTGAGAGGGGTGGCATCGTGCGGCGGCAACTTCACCGCCATCAGGAAGAAATAGCCCGCGAGGTACAGGCCCACCACGGCTGCGAAGAGCAGCGCCACCAGGACCTTGAACGGGCTACGCGAGTCCTCGGAGCTTGGTGCCTGGGTCATACCATATCTCTTGCACCACGCGGCGTTGGCGGTCGCGCGCGCACTGGACCACCACGTCCACGCTGAGCTGCGCCAGTTCGACGCCTTCGCGCGTGCTCATCCCTTGGCCGGCCTCGCTTCGCTTCATGAGCTGCGCGAGTGCCACAAATGCCATCTCGGCGTTGTCCGCGTGGATGCTCGTGATCGAGCCGGGATGGCCCGTGTTCACCGATACCAGGTAGTCGTAGACCTCGTCGCCCGTGCGAAGCTCGGAAACGAAGACCCGATCCGGACGTTGGCGTTTCGCACTTGCGAGCAGCTGTCCGGGCGTGACCGATGCCTGACCTTGGGCGCCCTGCGAATAGAAGAGGCGCACGTGATTTGGCTGGTTGCGCAACGACAGTTCCTTTACGTCCTCGATCGTTACCAGTCGGTCATCAGCAGGCACCTCCAGAATCAACGCCTTGCTGACCGTGGTCTTGCCTGATCCGGTGGCGCCTGACAACAGGATGTTCTTGCGCAGCTGTACGGCCCGGCGAAGGAACTGAACGAAGCTGCGCGTGGCCAGCAAGCCCATCAGCTCCCGGTCAGCATGCGCAAGCGCGACGTCGGCGGCCGACTGATACCGGAACGCCGGTGCGCTGCGAGTGGGCTCGAAGACGTGCAAGGCCTCGAGTTCTTCCAGCGTCCACAGCACGTTCGATGGCCGGCGGATCGTGATCGACACGGTCCGGTCCTCGGTCGCAGGGGGAAGCACGATCTGGATGCGCTCGCCGCCTGGCAACGTGGCGGACAGCAACGGCTCGTTGGCCGAAATGCGCTGCCGCGTGAAATTGGCGACGAGCTTGGCGATCGACATGCACCACTCGAAGGTCGCGAACGAGAGTGCTTGCCGTGTCCAGCCGGATTGCCGCTCCACGAAAGCCGAGCCCGGTTGATTGATGCAGATCTCGGTGACTTCGGGGTCGTCGAGCAAGGATCCAAGTGGGCCGAGAAACAAGGACAGCGACGATGGCCCATCGGCCAGCGCCGTTCCGTGCTGGGCGACGCCGGTGCTCCCCTCCACCCTGGCCGACACGCATTGGGCATTCTCACGGATTGGCTGGATCGTTTCGGAGCGCATAGACAGTCCTGAAGTCCACATCGCGTGCCACGAGGATCTGGATCCGTTCCCCCTGATTCTTGATCACGGTCGGCGGAATGTTGATGGTGCTCCGAAGTACTTCGGTCACAACGTCGCGCCCGGATTGCGGCCCGAGCACCACGCCGCCCCCGCTGCCGACATTGGTGCCGCTTTGCTGGTGGGCGGCAATGGCCTGCATCGTTCCGTCGATGACCGATATGAGGATGGCCGCGCCAAAGCGCTCCCAGAAGTGCCTGTCGACGAAGCCAGGCAGGCCATTGCGGCCAAGCTCGTCAGTGCCCGGAGAGGCAAGCTGCACGACAACGCCCATGGGTGTGCGTGCCTCGTTCCAAACCACGAAAACGCGGCCTTGGCCCTGACGTGGTTCTCCGCGCTGCTCGCCGACGTATTTGGTGCCGCGCTCAAGCAGTACGACTTTGCCGTCAGCTCCGTAGATGTCACTCGCACCGATGCAGGTGGTCATGCCTTCGTAGGTCGAATCGATGGCCGTTTCCAGCGTGCAGTCGATGAATGCGCCCTTGGGCAGCAACATGCGACGCGTCGGCAGCATCTGCGCCGAGACGGCGGGCGTGGGCGTTGGCCTGAGGTTGGCAGCCAGCGTTCCGCCCGAGGTTGGAGGTACCGTGCCTGGCATCTGGAAGGATCCGAGCAATTGCGCCATGCCAGGGAGGGTGCCGGGCATCGGCTGGACAGACGCAGGCGAACCGTATGCCCCATAGGGCGCGGCGGCGCCCGCGACCTGGGTTGGCTGCGCGCGCCGGAGAACGGGGAAGCCGAGTTGGCGCTCCAGCGCAAGTTGCTCGGGTGTCTTTTGCGGCGGAGCTGCGTTGGGATTCGGCGCCGCCGCGGAAGGCGACGGGGAGAGGGCAGTGGTGGCAGCAACGGGGGCGGCGCCTTGCGCGGGCCGAGGCGGATCCACGCGGCCCAGCGGGGGGACCCTCATCTCGCCGCCTGCACGGGCGGCAGCCGCCTTCTTCGCCGACTCTTCGACCTCATGCGCCTTCGTGTACTGCGTGTTGTAGTACCAAAACAAGAAACCGGCGCCGAGGAGAACGAAGGTACCGAGCGCGAGCGAGCCGCTGATGCGCGACTGGATCGAACGCTCGCGATTGACTGAGGGTATTGTTCGCTCTCCCTGCACGGTGGCTGCCCCCGCGTTCGCGCCCGGTAAATCGTTTTGAGCCTCCGGATCGTGCCGTCTCGGAAGGATCTCCCCGGTCTCTCGATCAACGTCGTAGGAGTTACTGCCAATTTTGCTGGAGGGCGACCCGGCAGGTGGGGTACCGCGAAATTGATCCTGCCACGTCATGGGTTGTCTCCCGTGTTGGTGCGCTGGACCCCCGGGACGTTCGTGTTGGTCTTTGTGCGAGCACCACCGCCCGCATACGACTGGTTCAGGACGCAGCCCACCAGCTGGCCCCGCCGCAGAACGAAGCGCCGAGCGACCCGGTGAATCACCACCTCATCGTTCTCGACGTTGAAATTCAACAGGGATTCCGTGCCGTCATCGTTCTGGACGAACATTGCCGGAAACTCGGATCGCGCCTGGAAGCGCAGCCGCGTCTGGACGCCGTCATCAAATGCGCTCATGGGCTTCAGGCTGCTGCTGCCGCAAAACCAGTAGTCGGTGTTGAGCGGCCTGCCGGCGGCTGCCTGCCGGATTCGTGCCTCAGTCTGTTGCCGTTCCCGTTCCGCGGCGGCAAGTCGCGCGTCATCTTCGGGATAGGTGAAGCGGATCGAATAGACCATGCGCCGGGCGGCGGCGCCAGTGGGCGCGTTGGCGGAGACGACATAGTCGAAGTGGTAGGCCCGTCGGTTCGTCAATACCGTGAGATTGGTTGCCGCATGGGCCTCTTTCGGCTTGATGAAAAAGTGATTGCGTTCTGCGCCTACATCGAACGCTCCGTTGTCGCCAGAGCCAAGATTGACGAACTCTTCGCCCTCAGCCCACTGCAGGTGAATCTGATAGCCGACATAACCCTGCAGGGTGATCACGTCGTCCGGGTTGTAGGCGACGACGCGTATTCGCGCATCAACCCGTCCTGCCGCTGGCACGGTCGCCGCACCAACAGGACCAATACCGCCTAGTGCGACGACAACGGCCAAGGTGCCTGCGAGCAGCGCCGCAGAGAGCGATTTCATCTTGAACCAGCCTTGGCGGGCGGGTCGACGCCGCTTGGTGCAACTTCTGGCTCCCGCCGGTACTCAAGCACTCGAAAGCCCAACGGGTTTAAAGACCTAGTCTTGTCGTCCTTGGAAGGCGGGATGTATGCGAACTCGATGGTCGAGACCCAGTGGCTGGCCTGCTCCTCGCCAGTGCCGCCCGGGCGGGCGTAGCGGCTGAAGCGAACTTGGGCCAGCTTGTCGCGGCCGCTCTCCAGTTTGAGGAATGTGACCGACCTCACTTGCGCGCGGACGGTTGTGCCATCCTTGAAGACGTTGAGTGGCGAAAGCGGGTTGTTGACGTTCCAGAGCGTTGCCCATTCCTGGTTCAGGCGGGGCGAGTTCTCGGCGGCAACCAGGTCATAGTCGGCCTCAGCGGTACCGTAGAAGTAACGCTCGCGTGCAATGACATACGTCGTGAGCAGGTTTCGCGTGACCACCTGCTCGATATCCGTAGTGCCCTCATACGCAGGAACAATGTCGACAACGCCGCTGCTGCTGTCGACGCGAATGACGACCGGGATCGGCTGCTTGAGGGGCGTCAAGCCGGCAACTGCCCCGACGGCAAGCATCGCGATGAGCGAAGCAACGCTTGCGACTGTCCAGGCGATTTTCGTAGACCGCTCCGCGCGACGGGCGCGATCCAACTCCCAGCTCTGGGCTTCGGACAGGTAGCGATCAAGGGATGGTTCGCGATTCACGGATCGCCCCCGCGGTGGATACAGTGTTGGGCTGCCCGTTGATCGGGCTGAGCGACCCTTCGCACTCGGGAGGAAGCGGAGGACTCGTGCCGCAACCAAGCAGCGAAGCGCAAACGAGCATGGCGAGAAGGGATTTCATGGATGCCTCTCCGAAGCTCAGCGGCGACGGTTCGGGTTTGGCATGACTTGCTCACGCGGGATCACCATGCCGCCGCGGCGCGCTCCGGTTGCACGGTCCCATGTGCTGGCAATCCCGGCACCCACGCGGTTTCCTGCAAGTCGACGGAAAGAATCCCACCTACTTCCGGGCTCCCTCTTCAAGCCGTCGAGCAGCCCCCGACCGAATTCGTACGTCGTACGCCGTGCTCCGCCCATTCCCCAGCGGATGGCTCCGCTCACCGCTCCGTAGGTGCTGAGCGCAACGCCGCTTGCGAGACCCGCTGCGATAGGCATCACCTGGCGCATCACAAGAAACACCAAGGTCGACACCATGCAGACGCGCGCGCTTTCGGCGACAGTCACTCCAGTACCGGAAGCGGCGGCGTTTGACGCATAAGCTTTTACTACTGACAACAGCAATGCGGAGGTCAATAGCGTTAGGATTCCAATCAGCGCATAGTTCGCGAGCTGGGCCACCCAAGCCTCGAAGAATCGCTTAGTCGCATCGAAAAACAGCAATACGATGAATAGGGGCCCAATGGCCAAAAGGACGGCGATTGCTACTTTCGACAACGCCAGCATGAATGCGGTGACCGCCACTGCAAGCCCGACCAGCAGATACACCAGAAAGCCTGCTGCATAGAAGGCGACGTCGCTGTCGAGGATGCTGCCCTTTCTTAGCAACAGCTCAGCTATGGCGGTGCCATCGAGCCAAACCTGGTCTATTACGCTGACGACAGTTGGCGCCCCAATTACTGCGGCAGCAAGTTGGTCTGGTGCCGTAAAGAACGTGTTCGTTATGATCTCGTTGTAAGTCCACAGGCGTAGGCCTGCGCCGAGAATGAGCGCAATGGTGATGATGCGTCGAATGCCTTCCCAGATCGGCTCCTGTACTCGTCCTGTGACGCTCATAAATCCCCACATCATCACGTAGATGGTTGCGAGCGTCACGGCGGCCGGCTCAATCGCGCGAGCGACTTTTATTGTGTTCAAGCGTGAGCGTCCGGCGGTCCCACCTTGCGCCTTCCGCGGCACCCTTAGAGGATGGCGTCCACCTATTTTTGGCGGACACCTATGCATCCCAATAGCTCCAATCGCCGGGTCC
>NZ_JBBKZS010000043.1:0-22788 GCF_037889955.1 Variovorax robiniae | reverse complement strand
ATCCTCATACCCCCGCCGCTTAAAAAAGCAGCAGGGTAGGCTGAACACCCGGGTCAAATTTGAACCGGCACAACCCTCACAGGTGGGTCAATTTTCGGCCGGCGCCAACACTGAAGGGTAGATATGGCAGATGGAATCGCTTCGGCGTCAATCGCGGTCTTCGGCGCCGTTGCGTTGGCCTATGCAACGCAGTTTGTAGCGGATGATTTTCGGCGTTTCAGAGAGGGGTCAGTGCTCGCGGCAGGCCTTGCAGGCGAACTGAGCTCGTATAAGTTTGCCGTACCAATCCTGCGAGAAATGGTTGGCTCGTGGATAGCCGCCATCGATGGCGGGAGGCGTACCGACCTGAGGTTCCACCCATTTGATAAACCTGTCGACCACGTCTTTCCGCAGGCAGTCAGCAAGCTTGGCCTTCTCGGAAGTTCGTTGGTCGAAGAGGTTGTATTCGTCTACGGCAACTTGGGCGCCTTCCGCGTTGCGATGGAAATCATCTCAAAGAAAAACGCGGACATGGGCGACTCAGAGCTTCGGCAACGCTGCCTCGGTTGCTTGCAAGCGCTGGAGCGAGCCGCCGGGGGTGGTGAAGCACTTGTGCCCAAGTTGCAAGCGAGATCCACTCAGACGTTTAGGCCCCCAGGACCGTGGCAGCGCTCGGCATAGCGGCGACTGGTGCCACGGGGGGATTCAACCAGCCGACAGCGGCCTCCAGGGGCGCCTTTTGCGGCAACCGTTCGCCAAGGCAAGCGGAATGTCATGGCCCATGCCGATGCTGTAGTTCCTTCCATGCCTTGTGTTATCACTGCGGCCTCAACAACCGTGAGACATCTACGACCAACGTCCAAATCATCGATAAGGCCACCGGAAAAGCGGTCTCGACCATCCCTGTCAACCTGCGAGGCGTCGACTATGAGGTCAACGCCCGAGAGGTGGCAAACACCGCTTGGGAGGCGGCTGTGTCTGACGGGGATGTGGACGCTGCCAAGCGCGACGACAACGCATTCAACTTTGTGAACGAGAAGGCGCCAGAAGCGCCCCCGAAATTCGACTAAAGGGGTCGATAAACGCGCCAAATGGTGGGCTTTGATCTTCTGTGAGATCGCCCTCACCCCTCACCCGTACTCGGCACCGCTCGGATCGGCGGCCCTGCAAGCCTGGCGGGAAACGACCATTGAATTTGGCTCCCGCGTCAAGCGCACCGCCGTCGCGAGCACGCCCTCACCCCCAAACAAGGGAATGAGGCGGATCGAAAGGCGAACTTGGTAGCATCTGAACATGCTTTTCGACAACAGCCTTCACGACATCGAGCGCCAGTTCAAGGAACACGCACGCAAGGAGAAGCGCCTCTACTTCATCGCTGTCGTCGCCACGCTTCTCGGGGGAGTTGCGATCGGTGCCCTCGTCCATTGGTTCTAGCCACGGCGCTTGATAAGGTGGCGGAGCCGATTTGATCCTGACAGGTCGCTGTTCCAATTTTGATCGAGGGAGTGGCGCGTTTCCCGTAGTTGGGACAGGCCGCGAGTGGTCACCGATCTCGCCAACGCCGTTCAACATGTTCGGTACCTTCCCTTGATTTCGTCACGAGATGAGCTTGGCAAGCTCTGAGCATGACCAACGTCCCGCTGGCAGGCCGCGACCGTCTTTTTGATGCTGATCCGCGCGCGGCGTACTTCAAGTTGATGGCCGCTTTTTTTGCCCAATCGTAGCTCCGCGCGCTTGGGGAACAGCAGCTCGCGGCCATGAGCGCGCATTCGGGTGGGTGATGCGAATTGGTGCTCCAGACTGACTGATTGCTGACCGACGGATTTGAGAGACGAACGACCGCGACTGCAGCAACCCGCCGTTCGGGCCTCGGACGCGTAGCGGTCCGCTGCACCTCTGAAACCTGTCGCACGACAGCATTTCAGCGGCAAACTCATACATCTACATGACGGGAACGCTTCCCAACACCGCGTTTCGGCCGCACCGGCGACGATGGATCCATGGACTTGAGTGGTGTACGTCCCAGTGCGTTACCGAAGTGGCCAGCCTACTCCGCCAAAATGACCGCGAGAGCCTGCTCATCAAACGAGGGGCTGGCCGGTGCGTTGGCTGGTCCGATTTCTCGTGGTGACGCCGGGGTCGTTCGGCGGCACGTGGCCGACCTCAGAGCCTATGAAGATTGATCGCCTGGATTTGCCGCCGAGGCGGCCTTTCATTTTCAGGCGAGCAGTTGCAGCGCTTCCACCAGTGCTTCGTGCTCGAACGCTGGCGCAAAGGCTCCCAGCTCCTGCTGGGTGAGCCCGATGGCCGAGGATGTCGCCAGCGTGCGCCATTGCTGCACCGCCTTAACAACCTCACCCAGCACTTTCAGCGCATCCTGCGTGGTTGCCAACTCGAACCGTGCGGCCTGGCCCATGAGCTGGTCCACTGAGGTGATGGGCCCGGTGTCCTCGCTGAGCCAGGTCCTGGATTCTCGGTCCTTGTCCGGGAACGGGTTCAGGTCGAAGGCCGGCGACAGCGTCCACTGCTTGCGGCCGACATACAGCAGGCCGATGTTGTGCAGGTGGTCGTCCACGTTGGTGATGAGGTGGTTGAATACCAGGCGGCGCCACAGCTCGCGGGCGTCCTTCTGGAAGTCCTGGCTGATGCCGCGCAGTTCGTCGATGACCTCGGTGTACGCGCGCTCCTCGCCACGCTTGGCCTGGAGCAGCGTCGTGCCCGACATGTAGGGGATGCGGCCGTCTTCAGCGGTTCTGTCGAACCGGCGGATGATGGCCACGGGGATGGCTCCTACCATCTGCACGCGAGCCCGGGCGCCGTCGATGCCCGCCAACTTAGCCAGTTGCAGTGCCAGCACTTCGCCGCGCGTGATGCTTCGCTCGTCCTTCACGCTCGGGAACTTGCCCATGGCCAGGAAGCCGTCTTCGTCGAGCACGGTGCACTTTGGTCGCATGCCGCCCAGCGAGGTGCCCTTGCCCTGCAGGTAGCGCAGGTCTTCCTGCGTTTCCTGATTCTCCTCGACCGCGCGAGAGGCTGTGAGCATGCGCTCGAGTTCCAGCAGCGGCGGCGTCTGGCGCCGGCCCTGCGCGGAGGTGCGCAGGTAGGTCTTCGTGTCATGCAGGCGCAGCGCGCCCATGCGGCTGAAATCGTCAACGTGGCACAGGAAGTCCAGCGTGGTCAGCGCCGGCAGGCTGGCGTCCTTCTCGCGAGCCTTGGCATGGGCCCGCGCGATGACGCGGCGGCCCCAGTCATCGGGCTCGGTGTCGGCCAGCGCCTGGAAGAAGCACGACTCTTCCTTCCCGGCTGGTTTGAACTGCTGGAAGCCCGGTGCGTTCAGCACGTCAGGTGACACTGTGAAGAAGTCGGCAGACGCCCGCCAGGCCGCGTCGTAGGCGAACTGCGAGAACTCGCGCGCGCCATCCTTCTGGTAGATGAGCTTGCCGAGCGGTATGCCGGCATTTCCCAGGTGGAGCGCCAGCTCGACCCTGGTGGATGCGGGCTTGAAGCCCTTCGCTGCTGCAGCTAGTTTGGCCATGGTCTCAGAAAGCTCCTGCGTTCTTGCGGCCCCGAGGCGGCTGGATGATCTTCGGCAGCTTCTCGTCCTGGAGAGCCATTCCGATACTGTCGTGGGCGGTGTCCATCAAGGCCTCGAGCTTCTCCAGTTCGCCGAACACCTGCAGTGCCCGCGCGATGTGCTGCAGCGCCACGCCCGGGTGGCCGGCTTCGAGCCGGCGCACGGTGTTGACCGTCACGCCGATACGCCCAGCCAGATCAACCTGAGTGAGGTTGCGCCGGCGCCGGGCCAGCGAGATGTTGCGGCCGAAGCGCTCCATGGCGCGTACCACGGGGGATGGGATGGGTGTAGAAGTCATGAGAGCGCCCCTATATGGGTTGAGATCGGCTCACTTACGTAAAATAATGGTGATGTTACGCATTTCACCAAAATCAGTCGAGAGGGAGTATAGATACACCAAATATAGGTTGTTTGGCATTCAAACAATCAAAATAATGGCGAAATATCTCATCAAGCCTGGAGCTGTGCGGCTTGTCCAGCGGGCCTTCCCAATAGGTTCCTTTCGGCAATGTGCCCTGGCCGGCCGGCGAAAGAAGCACGACTTCACCTCGCCGGCGCTCAGGGGTGGGGCTGGCCGGACGTGAAGCGGCAGTGCTTCGCTTTGGCGAGTCGATGGCCGCTCCAGCGGCGCCAGTGGCGATCTGATGCGTGCCTCGCACATAGCCTGGCAGGCGGTCGCGCACGCCGGAATGGATGAAGAGTTCGGCGCACTGAGCCTGTTGGCATTCTGTGGGCCACAACAGGGTCCCAGAGACGGCATCGCACTTTTCGCACCACTGGACAAGCAATCAGGTTTTCCAGTGCCCAGAAGGCTGTCCTTGGTAAAGCGGGCGATCGCGGTGAAAAGTCAGCTGTCAGGCGATGCCGCGAATTTGAACTCGCGGCCATCAGCGGTCCTTGGGCTGCTCAAAGCGAAATTCAAGTCAACGCTGATTGCCGTCGCTTGACGACACGCAACCCGACCGCTTCGCGACTATTGCTGTCATGCGAGGCAGAGAGGATCAATACCAGAGGGAGGCGGCGTGACGTTGGCTTGCCAATGAACATTCAGCGCGAAGAGCCAATGCCGATCCACATCAAGTCCTGACCAACAACCAGCCGTCCACTGAATCCGTGCTGCGCCTTGGACCACCGCGCCGGGCTTCCGTCGGCGGGGGCAAGATGCGACAAGACCAGCGTCTTTGCATTGGCTGCCTCAGCCACCGCTCCCACGTCTTCAACCGTCGTGTGTGAATAGAGCAGATGATGCGCCTTGGCCGCCTGTGCGGCGTTGCGCGGCTTCGGCAAGAGTTCGTCGACCCAGCCCGTATCGATCACTTCGTGGACCAGGATGTCGGCGTTCTCCGCAAGTCGAATCAGGTTGGCGCTTGGACTCGTGTCGCCAGAGAACACGATGGAGCCATCTGCCGTATCGAAGCGATAGGCGAACGACGGGTAGACCGGCGGATGGTTCACCAAAGTCGCAGTGACTTTGACCTTGTCGTCTTGATAGACAAGGAACGGCTGCATTTGCGGAGCAGGGTTACTGTTTTCGTCCACGGCAACGCCTGCCGGTAGCCTGATGTCTTCGACATGAACCAAGGTGCGAGGATCTGGTTTTTGGCTGTCCCTTATGTTGTCGTTGATGTCCGTCGCAAACGCGCTGTAGATGGCCTCGGTCATTCGGACGGTTCCGGGCGTCGGGTCTTGCGGGCTCACGACCGCCGCTGCAGCCTGCTTCCCCTCGACGGGCACCAGCGATCCGCGCGTTCCGGGCCCGAATACCCTCACCGGACTGCGTCTCGTGCTGAGCCCATCTGAAGTGCCAAAGATGAAGAGACCGGGGTAGTCCACCACGTGGTCCGCATGCAGGTGGGTGATGAACGCGGCCCGAAGCGCAGCAAGCCCCCCTCCGGCCTGCTGCGCGCCAAGACCTGCCTGAAGGAAGCGTCGTTGCCATCCCTCACCGAAGTCGACAAGGTATACATCGCCATCAACCTCGACAGCCGATGAGATGCCTCCCAGCTTTGTGCCACCCCATGAAGTCCGACCTCCGGCCGTTCCAAGAAGCACCAACTTGGTCCGGTATTGTTGTTGGATCGCGCGGACTGAGGACGGAGACTGCGCTACTGAATTCGGTACGGTGGCGCAGCCTGCCAATCCGAGAAGCGCAGCACAAGCGAAAGCGATCAGCGCCCTGGGACCAAGCGCGGCCAAAGGTCGAACGAAATTTTTCATGAAGTGATGAAGGACGTCGATGCTTCGGCGGCAATTCAGAAAGCGTGGCGAATGCCAACGTCGAATCCGGTCGAGGTGCTCGGGGCCCAGCGCGCATTGCCTTGCAGGTACGAGTAGGTCTTCAAGTTGACCGAGGCCCCCATGACAGACGGATTGTTCTGACCGTCATCCACCTTGATTCGAGCGACAGTCGTGTACAAGGCTGTTCGCTTGGAAAGGTTGTGCACGTAGCTCAATGCAAGCTTCGTCGCCTTCGACGAGAGTTCTCCGACGCTCGTTGCCGGCGGTGACAGGACGGTGCCAGCGACATTGGTGGACTTCACTTGGCCGTAGGACGCACGAATCAGCCCCGGTCCCACGGGGACCGTGGCGCCAATCATTGCGCCGCGATAGTTGTCCTGGTAGGTCGTATAGATCGAGCCGAGCAGCGGCGGAGTGGTCACGCGTTGAGCGTCCTTGAGCCTCGAGACCTCGCCAAATAGTTTGACCGGGCCGAAATCGTAGGACACACCGAAGTTGAGCGTCTTGATCGTGTCTTTCAACGAGGCAGTGTCCGTCTGGACGCTTTCCGCATAGGCGAGCGCAACGTCAAATCCGTTGGAGGCGTAGCCGAAACGACCGCCAGCGTAGCGCGCGCGCATGCTGGGATTCGGGTTCGGAGCATTCGTTGCTTTCACGCCTTCAGGGAGTGCATACATAACCTGCCCGTAGAAGCCGCCAAGACCGGAGGGAAGAAAATATCCGATGCTGTTGCTGGCACGCGTGTAATTATCCGTATTGCCCGACAGACCGCCGTTCAAGCCCGTCCCCGCATAGGGCGCACTCAAGGGCGACCCGGCTCCTGGTAAGAGGCCGGCATTCACGACAGAGAGGTTTTGCGCGACCTGGTAGAGCAGGCTCGCGCCGACGCCGACCGCGCCCATCGGGTCGAAGATCACGTCGTTCCAGAACGTAGGAACGTTGTCGCGGCCGAGTCGCAATTCGCCCAGACCGCCAGAGAGACTCAACGTCGAGCGGCGCTGGAAGAACCCGACGTTGCCCACGTCGTTCGCCAGCGAACCCTCCAGCCAGAATCCGGCAGCCAAGCCGCCACCGAGATCTTCTGAACCGCGAAAGCCAACGCGGCTGGAGTTGTAGCCAGAGCTGCCCAGGACAGTCTGGCTCTGTGTTGGTGGCGACGGTGTGGAAAGCGGGCTGCCCGGAACCACGCTGCTCTTGACCGTGTAGTGGCTCACCGAGGCGTCGACGACACCGAAGACGGTGACTGACGACTGGGCCACTGCCCCCCCGGCAATGGCAAGAACACTCAGGGCGACTATCGAACGTTTCACTATGGCTCCTTCTCTTTGGTTTGAACAAAAATCTGTAGGCGGCATCTGCAGGCGTGCTTGCGCCCGACTGCGCAGGCACATACGCACGCTTCGCTGAGGCAGCGACGAATGGGGGTGGGGCGGCGCCGGATTCAGCGCCAGCTAAGGGCTATAGCGCCGGCTGCGCCAACTTCTGAGGCGAGGCGACAGTCATGTCGTCACTGTTGATGTGAGCGACGAATCGCGATCGTTGATTTCCTCCCGAAGGGGTCGATAACGGCCGAGCGAAAGCGCAAGCGCAGCGGCCAATGCGAGCAACACAGGCATGAGCTCGAGTGGCAACGCGTATGAGCCGGTTCGGTCGAAGTAGATTCCGACGACGATGGGTCCAACGACGGCACCGAGTCCGTAGCCCGCGAAGGCGATGCCAAACAGCGAGCCGAATGCATCGAGGCCAAAGTACGAACGAATCAGGTAGGTAATCATGTCGCCCTCGGCACCGATGGTCAGGCCGACCAGGAAGCACGCTGCGAGAAGCAACGGATAGGCTTCGGAAACGCGAATCAAATACGTGCCAATGGCGCCCGCAAGAAAGAAGCCGCAGGCGACAAACGGCGCATGAATCCTGTCGATCAGGATGCCGGTCAGGATTCGCCCGACCAGAAGGCCTACCCCGACCATCGACGCACTGCGCGCGGCGTCCATCGCACCGAAGCCCTTGCCGACAAACATCGAAGGAAGATGAGGCCCAAATGACAAAGTTGCGGCGGAGGCGAGGACGAATATCGAGAAGATGGCCCAGAGGCGATAGGAATGCAGTGCATTGGCAAATGATGTGCAGCTACCGCAACTGCGCGGGTGCTGCGGGTTCTTGTCGAACTGCACGCGCCGCTCCTTGATCAGCAGCCAGGCGGGCACCGACAACAGCAAGGAGCCGCCGCCCAGGACAACGTATGCAGTTCTCCAGCCCAAGGATGAGACCAGTGCTTGGGTGAGGCTTGGCATGACGATTGCGCCGGCCCCAAGCCCGCACATTGCGATGCCCACAGCCAAACCCAGCCGTCTGTCAAACCATTGCGGCAGAACAGCGAGGTATCCCAGCACGGACGTCGCTGCGCCGGTGATCCCCGCGATCAGCGAAATCCCCGCCCACATGAGCTTGTTGCCGTTCTGCAGACTCATCGAGGCAACGCTCACAGCGAACAACATGATGGAGATTCCGATGACCCGCTTTACGCCGTATCGATCCATCAGCCTTCCCACCAGCGGACTCACAAAGGCCAAGCCGAGCATCGACGCCGCATAGGACAGCGATGCATCAGCGCGACTCAAGCCGAACTCGCTCGATACCGGACCAAAAAAGATGCCAGCGGTGCTGTTGAAGACCGGTGCGAAACCGGCAAACATGCCGATCGACGCGGCAAAGACGACCGCAAGGTAGATCCAGCGAGACGGCGTATCCGAGCGTGCTTCTTCCATTCTTGTCTCCAGTGATTTCGTGCATGAATCGGGCGCGTTGCTCACACCGCGCCGCCTGTAGCAGGCATTATTTGATGCACCATTAATTTGACTTTAAGTTTTATTTGATGGTGCGTCAATTAAACGCAGCTTCTTCGGTACAGGTGATTACCCTCGCGCCGCAAAGCGAGGCAGCCAACGGGCGCGTTCAGGCCACGCGGTCATGCCGCGCCATTGCAATCGGGCGGCATTCCGCCACGCCCGCTCAGGGCATGGCGTGCCCGTAAACCTGATGAGATCTCACGTAATGGCGGGCGTAGTCGCAACCGCCTGCTCATCCTTGGTCTACCAAGTCAAAACCAACTTGCCGATATGCCCGTGCGCTTGCATCAGCGCGTGCGCATCGACAACCTGATCGAACCTGAACTGTTGGTGAATGAGGGGCGCAAACCTCTTCTGTTCCAGAAAGGGCCAGACCACTGCGCACATGGCTTTGAGCACCGACCCCTTGACCTCGGGATGAAGGGGGCGCAGGACCGATCCAAATAGCGACAACCTCTTGCGCATGAGATCGACAAGGTCAAGCTCCACCTTGCGTCCGGCAAGAGCGGACACATAGACCATCCTGCCGTCGCGCGCGAGGACTTTGATGTTCTTTGGAAAGTAGGAGCCACCAATCATGTCGAACACAACATCGACGTGCTTCTTGACATCGCCGCCCATGAGCACTTCTTCAAAGTCCTCCGAGCGGTAGTTGATGGCCCGCGTGGCGCCCTCGTCCTCGCACCGACGACACTTCGCTTCGGTGCCGGCCGTGCAAAAGACCTCTGCACCCCAAGCCGTCGCGAGCTGAATCGCGGCGATCCCAACCCCGCTCGATCCGCCATGGACCAGCAGCCGTTCACCGCGCTTGAGCGAAGCCTTGTCGAAGACGTTGAGCCATACCGTTGCGAACGCCTCCGGCAGCACGGCGGCCTGCGCGAACGTCATACCGCCCGGCATTGGAAGGCATTGCACCGCAGGCGCGGCCACGTACTCGGCGTAGCCGCCTCCCACCAGCAACGCGCAAACGGCATCCCCCTCCTTCAGGCCGGTGACATCGGCGCCCACCTGGACGACTTCACCGGCTACTTCCAGTCCGAGGATGTCGGTCGTGCCCGGCGGCAAGGGGTAAAGACCGGCGCGCTGCGCAAGGTCGGCGTGATTCATGCCAGCTGCACGCACGCGAATGAGCACCTCGTCAGGCCGGGGCACGGGCTGCGCGCGCTCGCCGAAACGAAGGACTTCCGGTCCACCTGGGCGTTCGACTTCAATGACCTGCATGATTGCTCGCCCTAGGCCAGCAGCTTGCCGAAGCCCGGCGTCGCGGCATCGAGCCCGAGCAAGTCCAGCATGTTGCGAACGGTGCAAACAGAGGTCGAGGTCACCGGAATGCCAAGCATGTCCTGTGCCTTCTGGATGGCCGGGATCGACTGCATCTGCACACATGCGGAGAGCACGACGACGTCGACGTTGGCTGTGTTGAGGCGTTTCACATCATCGAGCAGGCGCATCGGATCACGGCGCCCGACTTCCAGATTGTCCGGAATCTCGAAGCAGATGCGGTCCTGAACTTCGATGCCTTCGTTCTCAATGTATTCGACGACCTTGTCCGTGAGTGGCTTCATGTACGGTGCGAGCAGCGAAATGCGCCTGGCTCCCAGCGCCTTCAGGCCATGGATCAACGCACCGGCAGAGGTCATGACCTTGGCGTCGGACTTGTTCTCGTCCGCCACGCGTCTGAAATCGGCTTCGACCTGGCGGTGATAGCCAAGCCCCTGCGCCATGATGGCGACCAAGCAAGCCGTGCTCATCACATCGACACGTGCGTCGGCCAACTCTGCAGCGCAACGCAGCCCCTCGCGACTCATGGCGGCCAGTTCTTCAACTGTCACGCGATGCATGCGCATTCGGCTCGAGTGAAAAGAGAAACGTTCCGGCCGCAGCGCTTCGCGGGCACGAAGCATGGCTGGAATCTCTGTTTCCATTGTGGTGTTTGAGCTGGGAACGATCTGGCCGATGCGAAAGGGAGTGGTCATGACAAAGGACTCGGAATCAGGAATTGGTGCGAAACGGGGCGAGCGCATTGAGCAACTCGACGGGAATTGGGGCACGCACGCGTGCGTCGCGCCGGATGCAGATCGGCGAGAACCGCGCGCTGAAGATGGGGGTTCCGGATTGGGTCGCCTCGATCCGAAGGTCGTACCCGTGCTCGCGTACTTCGGGTACGTCGAGCAGCATCTCGAACTCTTCTTCAGGCCAGAGTGCTCGATGAAACTCGAGAGCCATACCCTTGCAGGGTGTATCGACGCCGAGGGACCGTCGCCACGCCGCGGGTTCGCCTTGCGCAAGTTCCGATGCGAAGAGCGTCGCGGCGTTCAGCACGTACTCCGTGAACTTTCCGGTGTAGACCACGCCCGCGGGGTCGCAGTCCGACCAGCGCACCCGACGGCGCACGACGAAAGGTCGGCGGGAGACAACCGACTCGTAGCTGTCGATCATGCGACCTGCCCGTGAATCGCATCTTTAGATGATGTGCCCTGGCTTCGTTCCGCCTCGATCTGTCGAACGAGTTCGGGATAGGCCGCCGCCAGGCGCTCGTCGCTCACGCGACCCGTGCGCGTCATGAATGCATAGATGAACTCGAGCGGCGAAAACTGGCGCATCCATTTCGCAATGTCCTCGTACCAGCGGTACGACTTCTCGGACGCGCCGATCAGCTTCGACTTCTCTTGGCCGCGCGCCTTTGCGAAGCGCGCGAGACGCTCCAGGGGCGCCGCGCCAGGGTCGTCGCCATCGGCTACCAATGCGTCGGCCAGCGCAATGGCATCGTCCATCGCGATGCGTGTTCCCGAGCCAATTGAGAAGTGCGCGCTCGTCTCCGCATCCCCTATCAACACGAAGCGACCGGACGTCCAGTGCGCATTGCGGATGACGGGGAACTGCCGCCATGCGGAGTTGTTGGAGATCAGCGTATGTCCGCCGAGCTCCGGCGCGAAGACCTTTTCGAACAATGCCTGCCGCTGGACTGCTGACATCTGCTCCATGCCAAGGCGCTGCCACGTCGCGTCATCGCACTCGGCCACGAAGGTGCTGTTGGACGGACCATACGGATAGTAGTGCGCAATGAACGCGCCGCCCTCGTATTCGCGAAACACCAGCGCGGCTGTCGGAAACGCCTTGCCGACACCGAACCATGCGAAATGATTGGTCAGCGACTCGCGCGTCGTGCCGAACTCACTTTCGTATGCGGAGCGCACGACGGAGTTGATGCCATCGGCGCCCACGATCACGTCGGCGTCATCCAGCCCGAACTGGCGAAGATCGTTGGGATGCTGGATGCGGGTGCCGAAGCGAATGTCGACGCCTGCGTCCTTTGCCGCGTCCTGAAGGACATGCAGCAGATCGATGCGTGCGATGGCGCCTCCGCCAGCGTTCGGGCGCTTCACCGCGATCGGCGTTTCCTTGGTAGTGATGATCTGGTGCGTCGTGAACGTCATCTTCCCGACCATGGCGTCGTACGTCGCTTCGTCAGCAGCCTTCAGTCGGCTCAGCCCGGTGTCTGCCAGGACGACGCCGAAGCCGAAAGTTGAATCGGCGGCGTTCTGCTCGACCACGCTGACCTGCCAATGAGGGCAGCGCCGCTTGACGAGGATTGCCAGGTAGAGCCCAGAGGGACCTGCCCCCACAATTGCGATCTTCATGATGCGGGCCTTTCATTGCAGATGACCAGGTTGTCGTTGTCGAAGTGCTCGACGTGGCCAATCAGGCCCCCGGTCAGGGCGCCGTGCCATACGGCCGGCTTGAATCCCAATGCCTTGCGGTTCAAACGGATGTGCGTCGCCCCATCCAAGCGAAAGTAGCCCAGCTTCGGTCCGCTCACCTTGAGAGAGTCGATCGTGCGTGCATGCTCGACCAGCGGCAGAAACTCGGGCACGTCGAGAACGAAGATTGCGGGCATCATTGGACCTCCATGTCTGCAGCCAAGCGTTCGCCCTTGCCGCGCCACACGTCGTCGATGGACGTGAAACTTGCTGAACCTGCGCGGCTGGCGTTCTCGAGTGCGATACCCGCGTCCAGCGTCCGGTTGGCGTCCGCGACGTCGAGTTCCGTGAACGGGCGAACCTGCCAGGTGATCTCGAGCGAGTAGCCATTGGGGTCATTGAAGTAGATCGATTCGATCACCTCGTGCCGGATCTGATAGTTGACCTTGAGTCCTGCCGCCTCGATCCTTGCCCGACATGCCAAGAGATCTTCCCGGGTCTCCACGCGCCAGGCGGTGTGCGTGGCGCGATAGCGATAGTCATCGCGTGCGGTGGCGAATTCCGGTGCTTCGGTTCCGATGTAGTAGAAGAAGGCGATCGTGCTGCCCGTACCGCTGTCGAAGAAGAAGTGCAGGAAGTCGGCATGGTCCTCGGGCCCCCAACCGCGTGCAGAGATCGCATGAACCAACGGCAAACCGAGCAGGTCGCGATAGAAGTGAACAGTTTCGGCGAGCTTCCAGGTCGGACGAGCAGTGTGATGGACGCCTACGAGCGGAAGTCCAGAGGCGGGAATCATGTTGAGCTCCTTGCTTCAGAATGGTTGTGGGCCACAGCCGTCTTTTCGGCCGCGAGCTTGTCGACGATGACCTGCTTAAGCAGCGGCTTGCTTAGCTTGCCGGTCTTGGTGAGGGGAAACTCGTCCAGAACCTCGATGCGCTCTGGCCACTTGAACTTGGCGACGCCGACTTCGCTGAGGAAGGCACCGAGGGCTGCAACGCTCGGGGCGTCGTGGCCAGGCTTGACAACCATGAAGGCGCATACTCGTTCGCCAAAGACAGGATCAGGCATGCCCACCACGGACGTCATGGCCACCGCCGGGTGGCGTGAGACGACGCTTTCGACTTCTTCGCAGTTGATCTTCTCGCCGCCGCGATCCACAACGTCCTTGGTGCGCCCGCAGAACTTGTAATAGCGCTGGCCATCGATGTCGCGGAACAACATGAGGTCGCCGGAACGGTAGAAGCCGCCGCGCGTGAAAGTTTCCTTGTTCCGTTCCGGCGCGCGGTAGTAGCCATGGATGGTGTAAGGCCCCGCGAAGGCACATTCACCTTCAACACCTTCTTCGAGGATCTCCTCTTCCGTTCCGATCTTGAACAGCTTGACCTCGTCGTGCGGAGACACGGGGCGGCCCACCATGGAGTCGCGTACGACTTGCGGCTGGTCATCCCGCGTCATCATGATGGCGCCCTCCGTCATGCCGAAGATGTGGTACGCGGGCACGCCAAGGATGCTGCGAAGCTTCGGTGCACCGGTCGACGAAACGACGCTGCGCAATTGCTTCACCGGCATCTCGCCGGACTCGATGGCCGGCCGCAGCTTTTCCAGGATGGGGCCACCCAGTACCGCCCAGGTTGGCAGATACCGCTGGAAGGTTGATACAAGCGACGCCGGCTGTAGATCGCTCGCCACCGTTATGGCACCCCCGGTCAGCAGGAAGGGGCCAAAGCAGCATCCCATGTTGAGGTTGTGCATCATGGGCAACGGCATGAACAACACGTCATCCGCCCGGTAACCGTTGAACTGCGCCACGGCGCGCATGTTGTACAGATATTCGTTATTGAATCGCGGGATGATTTTTGGCACGCCGGTCGTGCCACCCGACAGCTGGAACACCGCAACCTGGAACGGGTCGAGCTCAACGTTCGCCAGCGCTTGACGCGCCGCATTCAGTGGCATTTCGTCAATCATCGAGCGCATGCCGTGCGCAGCGCCACGCGTCGTGCCACGAGCCTGGACGATCCACTTCAAGCTCGCAATCTGAGACTGCATTTGCTGCGCAAACGCCACGTCGTCGAACTTGGCGTCGTCGCCTTGGACAAAGTGCGCACGGGCTTCGCTGAGTCCGGCCAGATAGCCGATCTCGTGCTCACGGTGCGCCGCAAGCGTGGCGACGGGAATGAGGCCTGCCTTCAGGCAAGCGACGAATCCGATGACGAGCTCGTTGGAGTTGGCAAGCTGGAACACGACGCGATCCGGGGAGCGCAGGCCGAGGGCGAGCAGCGCAGCCGCAAATCGATCCGTGACTTCGTCGAGCTGTCGATATGTCAGGTCGCCATCGCTCCCGCAGAGCGCTGTGCGATCGGCATGCTCGGCGAATGAGGCGCGAAACCCGTCGGCCAGTGTTTCGCGTGTCAGCGCGCCAGCTTCAAGATAGCCTTGGAGTCGGTCGGTCGGTGGGTAGACAACGCCTTCGATCGGAGAGGCGACTTCAACGCGGTGCGAAACGGTCGTTGCAGAGGTGTTCATTCCGGGATTGCTCCAATCGATTTGACGACGCCGCCAAACAACGTCTTCTCGCGTTTGACGAAGGCTTGCGCGGCAGCTACCGAGCCTGGCGTCGCATAGGTTCCGAATTCGCCGAACTTCGCGATAACGTCGGGCATTTGCAGCGCGGCGTTGAGTTCCGCGTTCAGTCGCTCAACAACGGGCTTGGGCGTGCCCTTGGGCGCGGCAACCATGAACCAGCCGTAGACGTTCAGGCCAGGCACCGCATCTTGAGCAAGCGGAATGCCTTCCAACCCGGGCAAGACCTTGTCGGCGGCGATCGCGAGCGCATGCAGCCTGCCGGACTTGACCAGTTGCAACAGCGGACCGACGCCGTCGGTGTACATCGAGATGTCGCCTGAAATGACGGCCTGCACGCCTTGCCCGGTCGTTGCAAAGGGCACCTGCTGAAAGCGCGCTCCAGTCTTCATGGCCAGCAGTTCGTTCGCAAGATGCGGGATCGACGTACGCTGAGGATTGCCAATCGACACCTGGTCGGGCGCTGCCTTGGCTGCCTTGATCGCATCTGCCAAGGTCTTGGCCTCGAACTTGGGTCCGGCGACAAACAGCATGGGCGTGACGCCAAGGACGGCCACCGTTTCGTAGTCCCGCTCGATGTCGTACTTCGCCTCCTTGTAGGTCAGGGGCGTCACCGTGGCAACGGCCGCGTGGACGAGCGAAAAGGTGTAGCCGTCGGCGGGCGCATGCCTGAGCTGGTTCATCGCGAGGATCCCGCCGGCCCCTGGCTTGTTTTCGACGATCACAGGTTGCCCCATCGTCGCTGCCAGCTTGTTGCCGATGATGCGGGCGATGATGTCCGGCGCGGTGCCTGGAGCGGTGGGAAGCACCATCTTCATGGGCTTGGTGGGGAAGGCTTGCGAGAAGGCCGAGACGCCAGGCAGCGTCAACGCGAGCGCGCAGGTCCATCCAACGAGGTGTTTTCTTTTCACGGAGATTCCTGAATTGGTTGGGGATGGGGGCGGTTCGTTCAGGCTATTGCCTCTTCTTGCAGCCACGCTTGGACCGCACGACCGACAGCGATCTGTCCAGACTCTTCGCCCTCTACCAGCGGCATGCCGTGGTGATTGCCACGGATCTTCTGGCGCGACTTTTCAGTCGTTCCGAGCGATTCGAAAATGGCGTTCATGTCGGACGGGAAGGCGGCCTGGTCTCCTGTGTACTCAAGCATCAAGGTCGGCAGCGTGATTTCCGGGCCGCACTTCTCGAAGCTTGCGTTCGAGCTAACGCCCGACCATGTGGAAAGCCACGACTCTGGCGTGACGAGCCGCGCAAAGCCGACGCTGCCGAGGTTCGATGTAAACGGATCCTGACCCCAGAGCGTGCCGACATCACGATCGGATGGGTCGAGGCTCAGGTCCCAGCAGCGCAGATCCGCGTCGGTGCGCCACACCGGAAAGATGGGCGTGTGGGCGACCTTACGGCGCAGCGCGGCTGGGAGGGTCGCGTCCGCCCCATATGCCTTCAGTTCCCTTCGCGCCGCGGTGCGTTCCTTCAGAATCGCGTTGGCGTGCGCGTCGATGCGTTCGACCCGAGCGCGCTGTGCCGCGCGATAGCGCGTCACGAAGTCCGCGGTGTACTTAGAAGATGCCGGCGCTGCACGATAGCCATTGACAGGGTCGAAGGGGTCGAGCGCTTCGTCGACTGACATCGGATCGCGCTCGTCGGTCACCGAGGCGTCGATGCAGCTCATCAGCAGCTTCCCCTGTCCCGGGTGGGGCGAGACAAGGATCAGCCTGTCTGGATGAGGCATGTCAGCTTCCGCCAGCTTGACGGGGCGACCGCCGGGCGTCGTCGCGAGCCGATTTGCTGGCGCGCGCAGTGCCTGCTGCGTGTAGAAGGCATAGAGGCCCGCCCCGCCAGAGTTGCCAAGCAACACCACCTCCTCGAAGCCGAGCTTGCGCAAATGCGCGACGCCAGCGGCAACATCGAGCAATGCAACCTCGTGCTCAAGACGCAGGTCATTGCCTATGGACCGGGGCGCTTGCACCCAGCACGCACATCCCGCATCGAGCACGTCGGGCACGAGATACGGCGTACCGGAGAACTCTCGCGGGTGCATCAGGCACACGACCGTCTTCTCCTTGCCGGTCAGCGAGTAGAGGAAACCAAGCGTGCGCTGGTTGTCCGCTGTCCGCAGGCCATGCGGCTTGACGTTGTAGGGCCTGTCCATCCTGGCTGGATTCCAGCCTGCGCCTCTCAGGCCAGCGGTCACTTTTGCCTTCGCTCTGGGTGCTTCGTTCATGCAGTTGTCTCCGTTAATTAACTACGCATTAATTAAATGTAGGGCAAAATTAATGGTGCGTCAAACAGGAAGAGAAACCCTATGAAGACATCAGGCAAGACAACGACCCAAGGGCCTTCCGCCATGCCGGCAGGGCGGAAATCACGAGCGCCGAAGACCGAGGTCGAAACACCGGCGGTACCACGTCGGCGAGGCCGACCGAGCAAGGTGGACGGCCTCGACGCTTCGGTCACACCGATGATTTCGAGGGAAGAAATCCTGAACAAGGCCGTCGAGCTGGCGATGGTTGAGCCGCTCAACGAACTGTCGATCGTTGGGCTCGCCCGGCACTTCGGCGTGACACCCGCCTTGATCCACTACTACGCGGGCAGCAGGGATGAGTTGATCTCTGGAGTAGTCAACCGGTACTTCATGGATCGGGTCGAGCAATTGCGGCCGCTGAACAAGGAGAACTGGCGCCGCAACATGGAAGATCACGCACGCGCGATCTTCGACGTGATGATGAAATATGGAGGCGTGCTGCGCTACCTCATGTCACACAATCGCTTCCGCCTGTTCCAGCAGGTCGGCCCTGGCGAAACCGACTACGGCATGGTCTATCTGAATCGGATTGCGGGCATCTTCAGGTCGGGGGGCTTCACGCCAGAACAGTGCGCATTGGGCTACCACCTGTTGATGCAATACGTCATGACTTCCGCGTATGCCGAGGTCAACCGCCAGTTGCCGGCAGAACACGGCGAGTACATCCGAAGCCGCATCAGGATGACACCAGAGGCAGAGTACCCGGATGCGCACTTCTTTGCCGAGGCATTCTCGAAGGTCGATACGAACACCGCATTCGATGCTGGATTGAACCTTCTACTTGATGGCATGGAGCGTTGGCTCGCGCAGCCGAGCAAACGCGCAACCGGGCAGCGCGCTCGGGTTTGAGCGGAACATTGGCTCCGTCTTCAGCATACAGCTCTCTCGTAGGTCGCTTACCAGTGACCGAAACGCTCTGCCGCATGATGTCGATAAGGCTAGCGTCGGGTGGCCGAATGCGGCCGGTGGGTGCTACCCATGCAAAGACCGCTGAAGCCTCGAAGGCGAAGTAGCCGGCGTCAACTTGGACGACAGCAACGGGCCCTAACTTCCAGTTGGGCGACCAATAAAGCGGCCGTTCGACTCGGCGACGGCGGGGTGGCTGTTGGGATGCAGCCAGGCTACGGCCGCAATGCCTCCGGACCAGTCGTTATCAGCGGGGAATAGTTCGCCCAACGACTAGAGGTTTCGGCCGCACAGCGTGAGTTCGTCGAGCGACCCGCAAAGACAGCAGACGCTGCGGACCCGCCGGACAGCGTCCCATGTCGACGGTCCGAGCTGGGCCCCGATCGCCAATTCGCGACATGCCAAAGCGGCCGTTCAACATCACGAATTCGCCCGCCTGCATGCGACCCGTGATCCAAGGTCAAGTTCGGAGATTGAGCTGTCGAGCACCACGTGCCCCGTGAGCCACGGGCAGATTCGACGGCGCGGATCAACTGCTTTGGAAGGCCGCGCTGAGGCCGCAGAGCACGGAGGCTCCCCAGCCTTGAGCGTGGAGAGCACGACGCATGACTAGCTGTTGCGTAGCCGCACATCAGCGACGAGTCGAGACTTTTGTAAAAGAGGAATGTTCCCGAGATAGTTTTCCGAATCACGTCGGATTCGTCATGAATTGGAGAAAGGGGCTAAAGCGATTCCCCGCTCTGTGTGTGGAATCTCAAGTAGAGGGTAAGCTTTGTGTCATCCAAATTCTCAGGAGACACGATGGCCCAGAGCTACGCACAGATCCAGAAGCAGATCGCATCATTGCAGCGAAAGGCCGAAGCAATTCGCCAAAGCGAGATGAATGGCGTTATCGACCGCATCAAAGTCGCAATTGCGCACTATGGTCTGACACCTGCGCACTTGTTCGGCTCGACCAAGTCGCCGACGTCAAAGTACACAGTTTCGGCGCCTAATAAGTTTGTCGATGGCAAAGGCAACTCGTGGGCGGGTCGTGGGCCTCGACCTCAATGGCTGCGTGATGCATTGGCGGCAGGAGCAGACATCGATGATTTCAAGTCTGCTCAGGTCGCGAGCGCTGTCGCCGACAATACCTCGCCAGCAGTGGCCCGCGCCACCAAGAAGCAAGCAAAGCGCTTGGCATCGAAGATCGCGTATGCCGACGACGCGGGCAACACTTGGACTGGACGCGGTCCCAGGCCCGGGTGGCTGAAGTCAGCGCTGTCTGCTGGCAAAGATCTCAAGGATTTTTCAAAGCAAGCAGGCTGACCACGTCGCATCATCGGGGCTGGCACGCGTCCACCGAAACGGCCGCTTGAAGAGGCAGTTCGGACTGGGTGCGATCCTTCGAAACCATCAGAGTCAACGACCGCATGCGACGAATTCCGGATGAATGTTTTTCGCCCGCTGTAGAAGGGCACCTCGTCAGTCCGCTTGAGGGAACACGTCTGCGACGATGGCCAACCCCGCGGCATTTGCAGGACACTGATGTCCAATTGACCCTGCTCGGCCTGAGTGAGGACCACGGATGCGCCGATGGCTGATTCAGACAAACCGCGCAAGGTACTGAATTGCACTTTGCTCTCGGCGACTTGGCGATTGACGATCGGGTCCTCGGGCTGGAGCCAATGCAAAACTCGGCCGAACCTGCGTCCAGTTGGAGAGCCGGGGAGGCAAGCGGGGCCGCGTCGCAGGCCCAAAACCAACGCAGGCGAGCCGAGCGAACCTTGGGCCATACCGGGCCCGCAGCGAGACAACGAAAGCGCTTGTACGATGGGGAGTCGTCAAACCTTGAACGCCAGACTCGTCCGTGCACCAGAACGTAGAGCAACGCATCCGCGGCGCCATTCAAGATCGCGCGCTGACTATCGCTGAGATCGTCGAGGCGATCGGCGTCCACGAAAGGACGGTGTACCGGCGCGTTGCTGCACTGGTGGCGGACAACAGCATCCATACCGAGACGCGTCCCGGGCTACCGGGTCACGGTTCGCATGCGAAGGCCTACCGATGGGGCGCCGGCCGAGCATCCGACGATCAAGGAAGCGCCGCGCCTGGCCCAACAGCGCTCGCATCTCGCCAAGCGACGCTCGCGAGGCGCAGCAAGCCCGCTCGCAAGCCAAAGCGTGGACGCCGCGGAATGCCCCGAGGTGTCAGCCGATGGATCCCATCCACCGTGAAGCCGGTGCACTTGGGCGTCTATCAGGTGAAGTTCCTCGGCGTGGCCGACTTTTCCTACGCGCGCTGGGACGGTAAGCGCTGGTGCGCATCGCGGCCCACCGCCGCCCTCGCGGACGAGGTGGGCATCGAGATTGCCGGGATCAGCACCATGCGCTGGCGCGGTCGCAGGCTCAAGAAGCGGCAGCGCGTTTCGCGCCCTTCAAGGAAATAGAACTCAAGATGTTTGTCATTCGAACAGACCCATGGCGTCGTCTCGCAGTGCGACCACTCGTCCGATGCGGCAACAACTAGTCGATCCGGCTGGACGGGCGGGTCAGCATCCGCCTAAAGTTCCTTGGGGTACGCGGATGGCTCGTGCCCATTGCCCTGCACGTTCGTGCCGTTGACACCGGAGACAAGGCGGGGAAGATGACGCCAAGTGGCAAGACCGGCGCCGCTTGGCAGCTCTCAGCCATCGTCGCGGAGCATGCAATGAACGTCAACGGCTATGCATCATGGACCTGCAAGTAGTGAGATGGGGCAACGGCCTGGCCCTACGGATTCCTTCCGAAGTCGCGCAGCGGCTCGGCCTCTGCGAAGGCGCTACTGTCGACGCGCAGGTCACAGTGGACGGCGCCCTGTCGATCCGCCCGGCGCAGTGGGATCGCAAGGCATTCGCCCTCGAGTTGACCGCGGCGCGCAACGCCATGCCGATGGGCGCACCAGTGATGGAAGAATTGCGCCGCGATGCCCGATATTGAAGTGGTTGTGGACATAAGCATCCTGGGCTGGCTATCGGAACTCAATGTGAGTTTGCTGGACGGATACACCCGCCCCGCCTCGATCGGGAATTCTGCTGCATTCGTATCCTTCCCCGTCGATCCAGCCTGCACGGCATTTGGGGGCACCCACAGCCTGCATCGAGACCAACCGCCCAGCGAGGCCGAATCAATCAATCGCCACGCGCGGGAACGCGGGACATTCTTTTCTCCCGACGTGGTGCCGTGGACCTGGTGTTCGGCGAGCCGCCGCCCAGTTCGGAGCGCAGCCGCTTGATGGTGGGCCTCATGCCCCCGCTGGAGGAGCGCCTCGGCCGCCTGCGCGCCCTCCTCGGCTTGCGCACCGCGAGGGCCCCTGCGGCGGATTACCGCGCACCGGGACATCGGCGGCGTGACGCGGGCGCCGGTCGAATCAGAGTTCATCGCCTGCCCGCCGATTGGGGTCGATAACCATGGCAAATGGTGGGCTTTCAGCCGTCCCGCCAAGGGGCCAGCGGCGCGGCAGTGCCGCCCCATCATGCGCGTGCCGCGCGCGGCTTTTACCGGAACGTCACGACCTGCGAAGGCAGCTGGAAGAACGGGATCTCCATCTCGATTTTCCTGACGACAATGCACGCCTTTGAAGATCGCTGTTTTTGGACCGCAACGTCCTTCTCAGTATCAACCGATCGAGCACTGAGTGTGGGTCAATTGCACGTCTGGCCGGCGCAGATGGTCGCGCCACCACCGCACTTCAATATTTCTCCCTTGATACTCAGCGTGATCGCCATTCGATTAGGAGACTGATCAAGCTTCAAGCAGGTGTTCTTTTTAGCAGCTGCTTCCCACGCATCGAGCTTCGTGCTGCCGTAAAACGGTCCCCCTCGAAGCACGAGTCTTGTTGCCAATGTTCGCGACTTGTCGTCGTCGAAGTCGATGCGCTCAGGATTGAGCGGTAACCCGGTCGCCCGATCGAGCTTGTCAGGCGCTAGATCCTGGTTCATGAAATCGACTTTGTCGGCGAGGTTGAAAGCGACTACACCCAATGGCGATGACCGGGCAGACGGAGGTGATGTTGTCACCGATGCCCGCTGTTCCTGCATGCCGAGGACGAGCGAATTGGTGATAAGTTCACGCAGCCACAAATGTTGCGAGTCGCCGTCGCTCATTGGCTTGATAAGAGCCGTGTGCTTTACTGATAGCGGCCGTCGGTCGTCGCAGGCAGAGCTCGTGAAAAGCTTCGGTACGACGGTCGTATCAATGTCTTTTCTAAAGAGCGCACCGAGCATCATGACGCCCAGATTCGACCAACTGCCGCGCTCCACCTCCGGCTTCGTTTCGAACCCGCAACTGATAAGTGGCGTGAATCGGCGCGGGTCGTGAGTTTCTCTCCAGCGCTTGACGGCCATCCAGTCCGACTCGAGCGCGTCGAGGTAGCTCCCGCCATCGGTTGTCAAATCCTTCACCAGTTCGCCGTTCCAGCCGAAGGTTGTCGCCATGACGTCGACTCCGAACTTCTTCGCGAGATCGGCCAACGGGGCCCCGGCCGAAGGGACACCCAGCATGCCGATCCCCACCACTCGATCTATTACTCAGCAGTCCGTAATATAGGCGACAGATGGCACTTGGAAGAACGAGCGCACCAAGCGCCGGTCTTTCTGCATTTGGCGTAGTTGTTGCTCGACTCGAATGGCCAGCT
>NZ_JBBKZS010000042.1:0-23599 GCF_037889955.1 Variovorax robiniae | reverse complement strand
GTGGAACGCGTTCAGGTCGAAGGTCGGACGAACCGCCTTGAAGCGGAAGCTCGCGACCTCTGCATCGGGCAGTTGGCGGCGCAGCAGGTCCATCAGCAGCGTGGCAATCAATGGGCCATGAACGATCAGCCCGGGGTAGCCCTCGACCTGCGTGACGTACTGGCGGTCGTAGTGGATGCGGTGGCCATTGAAAGTGAGCGCCGAATAGCGGAACAGCAACACGTCGTCCGGCACGATCTGGCGGCGCCACGCTGCCTCCGCCGGCGCGGCCTGGGGAGGTGGCACCACATCGTTCGGACCCTGTGCTTCGCGATAGACGATGTCGTGGAACTCGACCAGCGCAGGCTCGGCGGCCTCGTTGCAACGCACCTCATGCCGCACCTTCACGAACACCAGCTTGCCGGTACGCCCTTCCTTGGTGGTCACGTCGTCGATCGTCGAAGTGCGCGCGACCCGGTCCCCGACATGGATCGGCGAGCGGAACTCGAACTGGCTGCCGGCCCACATGCGCCGGGGCAGCGGCACCGGGGGAAGGAACCCGCCGCGCTTCGCCTGGCCGTCCGTGCCAATCTCGCTCTGCCGATGCATCGGCAGGAAGTACAGCCAGTGCCACAGTGGCGGCAGGCTCGTGCCGGCGACCACCGGGCTCGTCGGGTGGTCGAGCGTCGCGGTGAGCGCGACGACGGGGGTGGGGTTGACGGCGTCATGCACCGTCTCGCTGCGCCCGATCCAGGCTTTCAGCTCATCTCGCTTGGCATCCACTTCGGTCTCCTTCTCTTGACTGCAGCAGGTGGCGGCAGCTCTGGGACCGAAGTTTGCGGCGGCGATTACCTCAAGAGAAGTGCATTATTTGGACGTATTGATGCACCGAACGCAATACCGACTGCGCAGGCGCCTACGTCGGCCGATCCGCAAAGAGATCCACCATCACCTCGCGCAGCCACCGGTTCGCAGGGTCCATCTCGAATCGCCTGCTCCAGTGCAAGGAGACGCCGAAATCGCGCAGCGCAAAAGCGGGCTCCACGATGGTGTAGCCGCCCTGCTCCTGCACGAATCCCCGCGCGATGTTGCGCGGCATCACCACCGCGAGGTCGGTGGCACGCACGATCGAGGGCAGCACCATGAAGTGCTCCGTCGTCAGCCGCACGCGGCCGTCGAGCCGCAGCAGGTGCAGGATGCGCAGCGTGTCGGCATGCGTTCGCACCGCCACGTATTCGAGCTTGTGCAGGGCGTCGAGCAGCGCGGTGCCGCTGCGCTTGCGCTGCAGGAAGGGGTGGCCCTCCCGCAGCAGCACGATGTAGCGGTCCTTCAGCAGCAGCGTGCGCTGCGTGTCCTTCACCTGCGGCAGGAAGCCGAAGGCGAAGTCGAGTCGCCCGCTGTCGAGCGCGGCGCCGATGTCGGCCTGCGGCACCGGCAAGGTCTCGAGGCCCACGGCCGGCGCCAGTTCGCCCAGCCGGGTCATCAGCGGCGGCAGGAAGCGGCCCTCGCCGATGTCGCTCATGTGGATGCGAAAGCGCCTGGACGAGGAGACCGGGTCGAATCGCTCTGGCTCTTCGAGCGCCTGCTGAACCGTCTGCAGCGCGGCGCGCACCGCCACGGCCAGGCGCTCGGCGCGCGGCGTGGGCGCAACGCCACCGGGGGCGCGAATGAAGAGCGCGTCCTGGAGCAATGCGCGCAGGCGGCCCAGGCCGTGGCTGGCGGCGGGCTGGGTGAGTCCAAGCGCATCCGCCGCGCGGCTCACGCTGCGGGCGCGGTAGACCGCATCGAACAGGCGCAGCAGGTTCAGGTCGAGGGCGTCGATATGCATGGAATGCATGTTACTTAGTTCAAAACATTTATTGAACGACCGGCGCGACACTCCGACACTGCAACCCGGCGCTACATCCCGATCAACCGACGATAGGAGACAACGTGATGCTGAAGACGATCCGCTTCGCCCCGGCCTTGCTCGCACTCATGTGCGCTGGCGCGATGGCCCAGACGCCACCCGCCGAGGAACCCGGCTGGGCCAAGGGCCGGCCGAAGACAGAAGCCGCCGGTCGCATGGCGCCTGTGCCGGCCTTCCCCGTCCCGACCGCGGCCGACAAGCTGCCCACGCCCAACCTGAAGGTGCCGCCGGGCTTCAAGGTCGAGACCTGGGCCTCGGGCGTGCTCGATGCGCGCGAGCTGCGCAGCAACGGCAAGGGCACCGTGTTCGTGAGCACGCTGTTCGTGGGCAACAAGGTCTACGCGATCAACGAGAAAGGCCCGAACCGCGAGGCCAAGGTGATCATCGACAAATTGCCTATGGCGACCGGCCTCGAGTACTACAAGGGCGCGCTCTACGTCGCCACCCACAAGCAGATCCTGCGCTACGACAACATCGACTCGAAGCTGGACAACCCCGGCACGCCGGTGGTGCTGTATGACAAGCTGCCCGGCGGCGAGGACCACAGCTGGAAGTACCTGCGCATTCACAACGACAAGCTCTACTTCAACATCGGCGCGCCCTGCAACATCTGCGACCCGGGCGAGTACGCCAAGATCTACCGCATGAACCTCGATGGCAGCAACATCGAGACGGTCGCGGCCGGTGTGCGCAACACGGTGGGCTTCGACTTCGACCCGAAGACCGGCAACCTCTGGTTCACCGACAACGGGCGCGACTGGTTCAGCGAGGAACTGCCCAACGACGAGCTGAACGTGGTGACCGGCCCGAATCAGCACTTCGGCTATCCCTTCTGCCACCAGGGCAACATCCCGGACCCGGAATTCGGCTGGGGCAAGTCGTGCAGCGACTTCAAGAAGCCCGCCGCACTGCTCGGCCCGCATGCCGGCTCGCTGGGCTTGACCTTCTACAAGGGCAAGATGTTCCCGGCGAAATACCAAGGGGCGATGTTCATCGCCCGCCACGGCCCATGGAACCGCACTGTCAAATACAACGACGTCTCCGTCGCCTGGCCTGATGGCAAGGGCGGCGCCAAGGTCGAGCCGTTCATGACGGGCTTCGTCAAGGACAACACCTACACCGGCCGTCCGGTCGACTTCCTGGTGCTGCAGGATGGCTCGATGCTGGTGAGCGACGACCACGCGGGTGCGATCTATCGCATCAGCTACGGCGGAAAGTAAGCGAAGTGAAGGGAGGACCGCGAGCACACGGCGTCTCGGGCGCGCGGGCACTGGGTGTGCCGGCGCGCATCATGGCCTGTGCGGCCGCGGCGGTCGTCGCGCTCGCCGCCCTGCCGGCCAACGCGCAGGGGACCAAGCCCAAGCCGGCTTCGGCGGCACCGGCCGCTGCGCCGGCGGCCGCGGCGGTGCCTTACCGGCAGCGCTTCGCGGAGGTCTGTGCGGCCTGTCATGGCGCCAATGGCCGCAACGACGCGATGCCGGGAACGCCGGCGCTGTCCGGCCAGCATTCGTTCTATGCGATCACGCAACTCTTCCTGTTCCGCGAGGGCCGGCGTGAGAACCCGGCCATGACGGCGGTGGCCAAGGGCATGAAGGACGCCGACATGCAAGGTTTCGCCGACTTCATCGCCACGCTGCCGCCGGTGCCGCCCACGGCGCCGGCCACGCCCAACGATGCGGCCCGCATGACGAAGGGTCAGGCACTGGCGCAGGAACACAAGTGCGTGTTCTGCCACGGCGCCGACCTGAGCGGCGGGCAGCAGGTGCCGCGCATCGCGCAGCAGCGGGAGGACTACCTGCAAACGACGCTTCGCGAGTTCAAGAGCGGCAAGCGGCCCGGCTACACCATGGCCATGAGCGCGGCCGTGTCGCAAATTTCGGTCGAGGACCTCGACACCCTCGCCTACTACATCGCACGATTTCCCGCCGGAACGCCCGGCAAGTGAAGGGAGGGAGGGGTCATGGAAGTTTCCTTCAGCAAGGAAATCGAGGCGCTGCGTCTGGGCGCAGGTGACACATTCCATGGCGAGGGCATCCTGGCCATCACCAAGGGCCTGCTGCAGTCCGGCGTGTCCTACGTGGGCGGCTACCAGGGCGCGCCGGTGTCGCACCTGCTCGATGTGATGGTGCAGGCCAAGCCGTACATGGACGAACTGGGCGTGCACGTGGAAGCCTGTTCCAACGAGGCCTCCGCGGCGGCGATGCTGGGCGCCTCCATCCACTATCCGCTGCGCGGCGCGGTGACGTGGAAGTCGATCGTCGGCACCAACGTGGCGGCCGATGCGCTGTCGAACCTGTCATCACCGGGGGTGACGGGCGGTGTGCTGATCGTCGTCGGCGAAGACTATGGCGAAGGTGCCAGCGTGATCCAGGAGCGCACGCATGCCTATGCGCTGAAGTCGAGCATGTGCCTGCTCGACCCGCGACCGGACCTCGGCCGGATGGTGGAGATGGTCGAGCACGGCTTTCGGCTGTCGGAACAATCGAACATGCCCTGCATGATGGAACTGCGCATCCGCACCTGCCATGTGCGTGGCAGCTTCGAATGCAAGGACAACATCGCGCCGGAAATTTCCACGCGCGCACTGATGAGCGAGCCGGCCGGCTTCGACTACATGCGGCTCGCGCATCCGCCCGTGACCTTCCGCCATGAGAAGTTGAAAGGCGAGGAACGCCTGCCGGCGGCGCGGCGCTACATCGTCGAGCACGGGCTGAACGAGTTGATGCCGGGCGAACATGCGGACCTGGGCATCGTGGTGCAGGGCGGGCTCTACAACGCGCTCGTCCGCAGCCTGCAGCAGCTTGGCCTTGCGGATGCCTTCGGCGACAGCGCCATTCCCTTGATGGTGCTGAACGTGACCTACCCGTTGGTGCCGGAACAGCTTGCGGACTTCTGCGTGGGCAAGCGCGCGGTATTGGTGGTGGAGGAAGGCCAGCCGGAATACATCGAGCAGGAACTGGCGACGCTCCTGCGCCGGCGCGACATCCAGACGCCGCTGCATGGCAAGGACATGTTGCAGGCGGCTGGTGAGTACGGTGTGGAAGTGCTGGCCACGGGTCTTGCCACCTTTGCAGCAAAGTGGTTGCCGGGCCATTCGCTCGACTCGGCGCAAGGCTGGCTGGACGGCAACAAGTCGCGCCGCACCGCCGTCGCCGCGCAACTCGCCGCACCGTTGCCGAACCGCCCGCCGAGCTTCTGCATCGGCTGCCCCGAGCGGCCGGTGTTTTCCGCGCTCAAGCTGGCGCAACTCGACAATGGTCCGGTGCACATCGCGGCGGACATCGGCTGCCATGCCTTCGGCACCTTCGAGCCCTTCTCGATGGGCCATTCCATCCTCGGCTACGGGATGAGCCTGGCCAGCCGCGCAGGGGTGTCGCCGATGATGAACCGGCGCGCGCTGTCGATCATGGGCGACGGCGGCTTCTGGCACAACGGGCTGCTCACCGGCGTGCAGAGCGCGCTGTTCAATGGCGACGATGCGGTGCTGCTGATCTTCAAGAACGGCTACACCTCGGCCACTGGCACGCAAGACATCATCTCGACACCGGACGACGAATCGAAGGCCCGCGCCATCGACAAGCTGCAAAGCATGGTCGCGGAGAACCAGACCATCGAGACCACGCTCAAGGGCCTGGGCGTGCAGTGGATGCGCACCGTCCACACCTACCGTGTCGACAAGATGCGCGCCACGCTCAACGAAGCCTTCACCAGCGACTACAACGGCCTCAAGGTGATCGTGGCCGAAGGCGAATGCCAGCTCGAGCGCCAGCGCCGCATCAAGCCCTGGCTCGCCAGCCTGCAGCAGCGCGGCGAACGCGTGGTGCGCGTGAAGTACGGCGTCGACGAGGACGTGTGCAACGGCGACCATGCCTGCATCCGCCTCTCCGGTTGCCCGACGCTGACGCTGAAGGACAACCCCGATCCGCTCAAGGTGGACCCGGTGGCCGTGGTCATCGACGGCTGCGTGGGCTGCGGCCTGTGCGGCGAGAACGCACATGCGGCCACACTGTGCCCGAGCTTCTATCGGGCGGAGGTGGTGCAGAACCCGAAGTGGCACGAGCGACTGCTGCATGAGTGGCGCACGCGAGCGCTTCGCTGGCTCCAGCCTTCGCAACGCGTTGCGCAAACGGTGGCGCCATCATGAACCACACATCGCCCATCACCCTGCTGATCTGCGCCCTCGGAGGCGAAGGCGGCGGCGTGCTGACCGAATGGCTGGTCGAGGTGGCGCGGCATGCGGGCCATGCGGCGCAGAGCACCTCGATTCCCGGCGTGGCGCAACGCACCGGCGCGACCACCTACTACCTCGAGGTGTTCCCGGTGCCGTTCGCGCAGCTCGGCGGCCGGCGACCGGTGTTCAGCCTGAGCCCGGTGCCGGGCACGCTGGACGGCATCGTCTCGTCCGAACTGCTGGAGACCGCGCGGCAGGTCGGCAACGGCATGGCGGTGCCGCAGCGCACCCTCGTCATCACCTCCTCCGCCCGCACGCTGACCACGGCCGAGCGCATGCAGCCCGGCGACGGGCGCGCGGATGCGCAGCGCCTGCTGGACACGGTGAAGTGCTTCAGCCGCGAGCATCATGTGTTCGACATGGGTGCGATGGCGCGCGAATGCGGCACCGTGGTGAGCGCGGTGATGCTGGGCGCGATCGCCGGCAGCGGCTTGTTTCCCTTTCCGCGCGACGCCTACGAGGCAGTGGTCCGGGGTCGCGAGTCCGACCCGCGCGCGCAGGTCGACAAGACGACCGCCGCGAGCCTGCGCGGATTTGCGCGCGCGTTCGATGCGGTGAGCGCGCCGCGTGCGCAAGCCGCGCTGGTCACGAGCTTGCTGGCCACGCAGGAGCCCGATGCCTCCGCGCCGGCGCCCTTGCCGGACGACCTGGCCCAGGCCTTCCCGAAGCCGGTGCATGCGATGCTGACACTGGGCCATGCGCGAATGCTGGACTACCAGGGCGCCGACTATGCCGCGCTCTATGTCGAGCGCTTGCAGCGCGTGCTTGCCGCCGAGCGGGCCACCGATCCGGCTGGTGCCAACGCCTTCGCCATCACGCGCGAAGTGGCACGCTGGCTCGCGCTGTGGATGGCCTTCGACGACATCGTGCGCGTGGCCGAGCTCAAGAGCCGCGCGAGCCGCATCCGGCGCGTGCATGCGGAGGTGAAGGCCGGGCCGGACGACATCGTCAAGGTGTACGACCACTTCAAGCCCGGCGCGCCCGAGTTGGCGGCACTGCTGCCGTCGGCAATGGCCCATCGCGTGATCGCATGGGACCGCGGGCGTCAGGCGAAGGGCAAGGCGCCCTGGGCCGTCCCCCTGAAGGTCGGCGCCCACTCGATCCTGGGCATGGCCTCGCTGCGTGCGCTGGCCTCGCTGCGCTGGTTGCGCGTTCGGGGCAGCCGCTTCGCGGACGAGCAGGCTCTGATCGACCGGTGGCTTGCCGCTGTGGTGGCCGGCACGCACAACAACTGGCGGCTCGGCCATGAGATCGCCCTGTGCGGTCGGCTCATCAAGGGTTATGGCAGTACCAACGAGCGCGGCAAGGCGAACCTGCTGCACGTGGTCAACCACCTGGCCTCCGAACCACTGCCCCGATGCACGACGGCCAAACGTGCTGACGCCATTGCAGCGGCGCGCACCGCGGCCCTGGCCGACGACGCGGGCATCGCACTCGATGCCGCGTTGGTACGCCATGGCGCACCGCCACGGCCTATCGTGGCGCAGCCGATCCGGTGGATGAAGCGGACGCCCCAGGCGCGATGACGCGCAACGCAGGTAAACGCGGATTTACGCTGCCGACGTTCTTATAGAACATAACCTTTTTCGACTGCTTTCCATTGCATCCCGCCTCAAGGAGACACCGAATGACCAGCCCTCGCCTCACCACCCTTGCCCTGGGCGCCACCATGGCCGCACTGGCCGTGTGCAGCTTCAGCGCACAGGCGCAGGACAAGCCGGTCAACCTCAAGATGTCCAGCTGGGTGCCTGCGCAGCATCCGCTCAACCCTTCGCTGATTGCCTGGGCGGAGGACATCAAGAAGGCATCGGGCGGCACCATCACGGCGACGCTGTTCCCCTCGGAGCAACTGGGCAAGGCCTTCGATCACTACGACATGGCGCGCGACGGCATCGCCGACTTTGCCTACGTCAATCCCGGCTACCAGCCCGGGCGCTTCCCGATCATGGCGGGCGCCTCGCTGCCCTTCCTGTTCTCCAATGCCAAGGGCGGCTCGGCCGCCATCGACGCCTGGTACCGCAACTACGCGGCCAAGGAGATGAAGGACGTGAAGTTCTGCTTCGCCTTTGTGCACGACCCCGGCACATTCCATTCGCGCAAGAAGATCACGCTGCCCACCGACATCAAGGGCATGAAGATCCGCCCGGCCACCAGCACCATCGGCCAGATGGTGACGTCGCTCGGCGGGACCAACGTGCAGGCCTCGGCACCTGAATCGCGCGACATGCTGGAGCGCGGCGTGGCCGATGCGATCACCTTCCCGTGGGGCTCGATCAGCCTGTTCGGCATCGACAAGGTGGTCAACTTCCACATGGACGTGCCGCTCTATGTCACGCCCTTCGTCTGGGCGATGAACAAGGACAAGTACGACAGCATGTCGGCCGCGCAGAAGAAGGTGATCGACGACCACTGCACCAGCGAATGGGCGGAGAAGGTGGCGTCGCCTTGGGCGGATTTCGAGTTCGCGGGGCGCGCGAAGATTGCGGCGCTGCCGGGGCATGAGGTCTACAAGCTGACGCCGGAGCAGCTCGCGGCCTGGCGCGCCGCCGTGGCGCCTGGCGAGGCGCAGTGGGCAGAAGGCGTGAAGAAGGTGGGTGGCGACCCGAAGGCGATCATGGATGCGTTGAAGGCGAGCCTGGCGAAAACGAATTCGGCGCTGTGATCTGGATGGCCGCTCTTCATGCCCCCTCCCCCGCTGGGGGAGGGTTGGGGTGGGGGCACACGGCCGTTGCCCCCATCCCAACCTTCCCCCAGAGGAGGAAGGAGTAAAAGTCATGAGCCAACGCTCCGCCCGTGTGATGGACCGGATGATCAACACGATCGAATGGCTCGCCGCCATGTTCGTGGGGATCGTGGCGCTGAACATCTTCATCGCGGTGGTGCTGCGCAAGTTCTTCGACACCTCCATACCCGACGCGTACGACTTCGGCCGCATGCTGCTGGGCATCCTGATCTTCTGGGGCATCGCGGCAACGAGTTATCGCGGCGGACACATCACGGTCGACCTGGTGTGGACCGCGTCTGGCCCGCGCATGAAGCGGGTGATCGACGTGTTCGCGACGCTGGTGCTGCTGTTCGTGGTCGCCGTGCAGACCGCCACGCTGTTCGACAAGGTGCGCGGCACCTGGGTCGACAACGTGCAGACCTTCGACATGAACATCCCCGTCTGGCCCTTCTATGCGGTGGCCTGGTTCGGCGATGTCTGCGCGGTGGTGCTGATCGCCATCCGCACGTATCGACTGATCTTCCAGCCGGAGTTGCTGGACGACGAGAAGCCGGAACAGAAGGCCGACTGATGAGCACAGACGCGATCGCAGTACTTGGCTTCGTCGTCCTCTTCGCATTGATGCTGCTGCGCGTGCCGGTCGGCATGGCGATGGGGCTGGTCGGTGTGGTCGGCTACAGCTGGATCGTCGGCGTCGGCCCTGCGCTCAAGCTGGTGGGCCAGACCTCGATGCGCACCGTCACCGACTACACCTTCGGCGTGATCCCGATGTTCATGCTGATGGGTGCGCTGGTGTCGGTGTCGGGCGTGAGCCGCGAACTGTTCCGGGCGGCCAACTCCTTGATCGGGCATTTGCGCGGCGGGCTCGGCGTGGCCACGGTGCTGGCTTGCGGCGGTTTCGCGGCGATCTGCGGCTCGTCGGTGGCGACGGCGGCGACCTTTTCCGCGGTGGCGTATCCGGAGATGCGGCGCTTCAACTATCCGCAGTCCTTCTCCACCGGCGTGATCGCGGCCGGCGGCACGCTGGGCGCCATCCTGCCACCATCCACCGTGCTCGCGGTCTACGCCATCCTCACGCAACAGGACATCGGCAAGCTGTTCATGGCGGGCGTGGTGCCCGGCATCCTGGCGATGACCATGTACGTGCTGACCATCGCGATCATCGTGCGCGTGCGTCCCGGCTGGCTGCCGGCGGGCGAGCACAAGCCGTGGTCGGAACGTCTGGTCGACCTCAGAGCGGTGTGGGCGCCGCTGGTGCTGTTCATCTTCGTGATCGGCGGCCTCTACGGCGGCTTCTTCACGCCCACCGAGGCGGGCGGCGTCGGTGCCAGCGGCGCCTTCCTGCTGGGCCTGCTGCGCCGCAAGCTCGATGGCCCGAAGATCCGCGAGGCCCTGCTTTCCGCCACGCGCACCGCCGCGGCCGTGTTCACCGTGCTCATCGGCGCGCTGCTGTTCGGCTACTTCCTCACCGTCACGCAGAGCCCGCAGAAGCTCACTGAATTCCTCACCGGCCTGGGCATCGGCCGCTACGGCGTGCTGGCGCTGATCATGGTCATGTACCTGATCCTCGGCTGCCTGATGGACGCAATGGCGATGATCATCCTGACCGTGCCGATCATCTTCCCGGTGATCGTGGCGCTGGGCTTCGACCCGATCTGGTTCGGCGTGATCATCGTGATGACGGTGGAGCTGGGGCTGATCCATCCGCCAGTGGGCATGAACGTCTTCGTCATCAAGAGCGTGGTGAAGGACGTGAGCTTCACCACCATCTTCAAGGGCGTGCTGCCTTTCATCGTCACCGACATATTGCGCTTGATCATCCTGATCGCTTTCCCGATCATTGCGCTATGGCTGCCAACAAGGATGGGATAGGCCTCACGCGCTTGCAACTATTGCGAGGGGGCGTGGGCGCGGCGGCGTGCGCTGCCTTACCCTTTGGCGCTGCGGCCCAGACACCTGCAACGTCCACGCGCATGAACACCCGCCCCATTCCCTCGACCAAGGAAGCCCTCCCCGTTATCGGCTGCGGCACCTGGCTCGGCTTCGACTACTCGCCCGGCACGGCCGAATATGCGCGCCTTCCGGGCGTGCTCGACGCATTGTTCGACGCGGGCGGCCGGGTGATCGACAGTTCGCCGATGTACGGTCGCGCAGAGGCCAACACAGGCGACCTGCTGGCCGCGGCGAAGGGCCACGAGAAGGCTTTCGTCGCCACCAAGGTCTGGACCAGTGGGCGCGAGGCCGGCATTGCGCAAATGGAGCAATCCTTCGCGCGACTGAAGACGCAGCGCATGGACCTGATGCAGGTGCACAACCTGGTCGACTGGCGCACGCACCTCGCCACGCTGCGGGACTGGAAGGCGCAGGGCCGCGTGCGCTACATCGGCATCACGCACTACACCGCGTCGGCGTACGCGGAGGTCGAGGCGGTGCTGCGCGCGGAGAAGCTGGATTTCCTCCAGATCAACTATTCGCTGGACGAGCGCACCGCCGAGAAGCGCCTGCTGCCGCTCGCGGCCGAGCGCGGCGTGGCGGTGATCGTGAACATGCCCTTCGGCGGCGGCGGCCTGCTGCGCCGGCTGCGCGACAAGCTGCTGCCCGCCTGGGCGGCGGAGATCGGCTGCACGAGCTGGGCGCAGGTGCTGCTGAAGTTCGTGCTGAGCCAACCGTCGGTGACCTGCACCATCCCCGGCACCAGTCGGCCGGAACACATGGCCGAGAACGCGAAGGCGGGCATGGGCGAGGTGCCCGACGCGGCCTTCTGGAAGCGGCACGCGGCGGACTTGCCTTCGTAGGCGCCGGAACTCTCGATACCCGGTGCCCTCGGCCCGTGTCCGGGCCTACACAAGCTTGCGTGCCCGCAGCGCTTCGACCTGCTCCACCGTGTAGCCCAGTTCCGCAAGGATCTCGTCCGTGTGCTCGCCGAGCGCCGGCGCAGCGCGGCTGAACTCGACTGGCGTGTCAGACATCACCACCGGATGCCGCGACACCGGATAACTCTGCGCGCCGAAGCGCTGCGACTGCAGCATGCCATTGGCCTGAATCTGCTCATCCTCCAGCACCTGCTGCAGGTCGTGCACGGGCGCCGCCGGAATCTTGCAGCCCGCCAGCGCCGCCAGCACTTCGTCGCGGCTGCGCGTCGCACACCACTCGCGCATGACGGCGCTGATCGCCTCGCCGTTCTGCCCGCGCAACTCGTCGTTGGCAAAACGCGGGTCGGACTTCATGGCGGGTTGCCCGACGAGGTCGCACCAGCGCCCGAACATCGCCTGCCCGATGGTCTGAACGATCAGCCAGCCATCGCGCGCACGAATCACATCGCTGGGCCCCGCGAGGTAGCCGCGATTGCCCTGCGGCACGCGGTTCTTCGCCAGCAGCGCCTGCTCGATCAGCGCGCCGTTGGTGTGCACCAGCGCCGTCTGCAGCAGCGAACCTTCGACGCACTGTCCGCGCCCCGTGCGTTCTCGCGTCCACAGCGCGGCCAGCGCGCCCATCGCGCAGGCCTGCGCCGTGCCGAAGTCGACCCAGGTGGCGGCGGTGCGCGCCGGTGCATCCGGCAGGCCTGACAGGAACATCGCGCCGCTCATCGCCTGGCCGACCGAGTCGAAGCCGGCCTGTCGCGCCGACGGCCCCTGGGTGCCGAAGGCCGTCACGCTCGCCAGCACGACGCGGGGGTTGCGCGCGCTCAGGGTCGGGTAGTCGAGGCCCAGGCTGCGCAAGGTGTCGGGCGGCAGGTTGGCCACGACCACGTCCGCCGTGTCCACCAGTTGCTCGACGATGCGCCGGCCTTCCGCGCTCGCGAGGTCGAGGGTGAGGCAGCGCTTGTTGCGGTTCAACTGCAGGAACATGCCACCCTCTCCGCTGGCCAGCACCGGCGGTACCCGGCGGTCCTCGCCACCTTCCACGCGCTCGATCCGAATGACATCGGCGCCAAGGTCGCCGAGCAACGCGGCGCAATAGGGACCGGCGATGTAGCGGCCGAAGTCGAGCACACGCACGCCTTCGAGCAAGGGTGGCGCGCCGGGAGAGGAAGCAGGGATCGTCATGCGGGCCAGTATCACGCGGCGTGCAGATCGCGGCCATGCGTGGAAAGCCCGAAGCGCGTGTCATGCCGTCGCGGCGGTGGACAGCACGCCACAGCTTGCTATCGTTCGTGGCACATGACCGAAATCCTTGGCATCACCGGCCCGATCTACCTCGTCATCGCGCTGGGCTTCCTGGCGGGGCGCCTCGAGATCTTTTCCAAGGCGGACATGCGGGTGCTGGGCACCTATGTCGTCAAGTTCGCGCTGCCCGCCCTGGTGTTCACCGCGCTCTCGCAACGGCCGGTGAGCGACATCCTGAACGGGCGCTACATGTTCGACTATGCGATCGGCTCGCTGATCGTGATGATGATCGCCTTTGCGTGGGGCTGGCAGCGACAGGGCAAGAGCTTCACGCTGAGTTCGCTTTGCGGCCTGGGCATGTCCAGTTCCAACAGCGGCTTCATCGGCTACCCGATCGCGGTGCAGGTGGTCGGCCCGTCGACGGCGGCGGTCGCGCTGGCGATGAACATGGTGATCGAGAACCTGGTGATGATTCCGATCACGCTGGCGATGGCGGACAGCGGCAACTCGGGCGCGGGCAAGTGGTACCGCATCGCGCTGGAATCGATGGGCAAGCTGGCGCGCAATCCGGTGATCCTGGCCATGCTCGGCGGCTTCGGCGTGGCCTTGCTGGAACTGCCGATCGCGGGCGGCGTGCTGGCGCGCACCATCAACATGCTGGCGATGTCCTCGGCAGCGGTGTCGCTGTTCGTGATCGGCGGCGCGCTGGTCGGGCTGCCGATCAAGGGCATGCGGCGAGACGTGTCGGCCATCGCGCTGGGCAAGCTGGTGTTGCATCCGCTGGTGATCGGGCTGCTGGTGTGGCTGCTGCCGCCCAGCGATCCTTCGCTGCGCGCGGCGGCTGTGGTGTTCGCGGGTGTGCCGATGCTCAGCATCTATCCGATCCTGGCGCAGAAGTACGGCTTCGACGCGCTCTGCGCGGCGGCGCTGCTGCTGGCGACTGTCCTTTCGTTCGTGACGATCAGCCTTCTGCTGTGGTTGCTGGGGGAATTGCCGGGGTGGATACCGGCGCCATAGTGCGGCTCCGGACAAAGTCCACGGAGCCAGCCTCATCAAGCCTCCACAGCCTAGGCTGACACGACCGCAATGCCGCGAATCTGACCTGCCTTCGGTTCACTCGCAGGCCGCGGATAGCGCGTCGGCGAAAAGCGGTGCAGCAACTCGGCCTCGCGCGCACGCGCCATCGCGAGGTTGGCCAGCTTCACATGCCCATAGCCGCGGATCGTCATCGGCACCGCGGCGATCTGCGCAGCCAGCTTCTGGTTGGCCGGCGACAACTCCGACATCAGTTCATCCATCCGCGCCTCGAACTGCCCGATCAGCGCGCGCTCCAGCCGCCTTTCCTCCGTGTGGCCGAACAGGTCGAAGGCCGTGCCCCGCAAGCGCTTGCCCCATGCCAGCCACTTCATCGCCGGCCACATCCAGCCGCCGAGGCGGATCTTGCGCGGTGGCTGCCCACCCTTCGGCCGCGACAGAAAGGGCGGCGCCATGTGGAATTCAAGCTGGAAGTCACCCTCGAACTGCTCGGCCAGCTTCTCGCGGAAGCTGCCGTCGGTGTAGAGGCGGGCCACCTCGTATTCGTCCTTGTAGCTCATGAGCTTGAGCAGGCTGCGGGCCGCGTTGCGCGTAACCGGCAGGCTGGCGTCGCCGCCAGACAGCGCGGACTCGCGCGCCATCACGTCGCGCAGGCGCGTTTCGTAGCGTTGCGCCCAATCGGCGTTCTGATAGGCCGACAACCGAGCGACCGCGTCGGCGATCAGCGCTTCCGCCGTCTCGTCCTGCGGCGCATGCATCGCGGCGCTGCGCAGCCCGTGGATCGCGTTCGCATCCGCCGCAGCCAGTCGGCCCAGCGAGAAGGCCGTCTGGTTGGCCTCGACCGCCACGCCATTGAGCTCGATCGCCCGCATGAGGGATCCGAGGCGCAGCGGAATCAGCCCGCGCTGCCACGCATAACCCATCGCAAGGATGTTCGAGGCCTGCGTGTCGCCGATGAATTCCTGCGCCAGCGATTGCGCATCGAAAGTCTCGATCTGCTCATCACCCGCGACGAAGCGCATCTTCTCCAGCAGCAGTTCGACCTTGAGGTCCGCATCCGGATTGCGCAGCGCCTCGGCCACCGGGATCTCGTGCGTGTTCGCGAGGATGCGCGTGCGGCCATGGCGCACCGTCTGCAACGCGTCGGCCGATGCGCCGACCACCACGTCGCAGGCGAGGATCGCATCGGCCTGTTGCGTGTCGATGCGAACCTGGTTGAGGCGCTCGGGCCGGTCGGCCAGCCGCACGAAGCTCAGCACCGCCCCGCCCTTCTGCGCGAAGCCCATGAAGTCCAGCACGCTGGCCGACATGCCTTCCAGGTGAGCGGCCATCGCGATCACCGCGCCCACCGTCACCACGCCGGTGCCGCCGACGCCGGTGACGAGCAGGTCGTACGGACCATCCCACAGGTGCTCACCGGGCACCGCGAGTTCGGCCACATGCTGCAGGAATGCCGCACGGCCCGCCGCGAGTGCCCCGCTCTTCTTGCGCAGGCTGCCACCGGTCACGCCGACGAAGCTGGGGCAGAAGCCCTTGGCACAGGAATAGTCCTTGTTGCAACTGGTCTGGTCGATCTGGCGCTTGCGGCCGAGCGCGGTTTCGAGCGGCAGCACCGCCACGCAGTTGCTCTGCACGCCGCAGTCGCCGCAACCTTCACAGACCGCCTCATTGATGAACAGGCGCTTCGACGGATCGACCATCTCGCCCTTCTTGCGGCGCCGGCGTTTCTCGGCCGCACAAGTCTGCTCGTAGATCAGCACGGTGACGCCAGGCACTTCGCGCAGGCGGCGCTGCACCGCATCGAGTTCGCTGCGGTCATGGAACTCGGTGCCGGCCGGGAAGCGGCTCTTGAGCGCGTCGTACTTGTCGATGGCATCGCTGACGACCACCACCTGCTTCACGCCTTCGGACTCCACCTGTCGCGCGATCGCGTCGACGCTGATGACGCCATCCACCGGTTGCCCGCCGGTCATCGCCACCGCGTCGTTGAAGAGGATCTTGTAGGTCAGCGTGGCCTTGGCCGCCACCGCCTGCCGGATCGCGAGATAGCCCGAGTGGTAGTAGGTGCCGTCGCCGAGGTTCTGGAACACATGCGGCGTGCGCGTGAACATCGAATGCGAGACCCAGTCGACGCCCTCCCCGCCCATCTGGATCAAGCCGGCCGTGCTGCGGTCCATCCAGTTGGCCATGAAGTGGCAGCCGATGCCCGCGCGTGCGGTCGAGCCCTCGGGCACCTTGGTGCTGGTGTTGTGCGGGCAGCCGGCGCAGAAGTACGGCAGGCGCTTGACCGAATCGCCGCCGTTGCTCAGCAGTTCGGGCAGCGTGAAGTCGCGCACGTGCTGGAAGTGATTGCCGAGCTCGGTGTTGTCGGCGAAGTGCTGCGCCAGCCAGTGGGCCACCAGTTCGATCAGGCGTGACGGCCGCAGTTCGCCGAGCGCGGAGACCAAGGGCTTGCCATCGCGGTCCAGCTTGCCGACCAACGCCGGGCGCGCATCGGACGGCGCGTTGTAGAACAGGTCGCGCAACTGCGTCTCGACGATGGCGCCCTTCTCCTCGATCACCAGGATCTCGCTCAGCCCCTGCGCGAAGGCTTTCATGCGCGTCTGCTCGACCGGAAAGCTCAGGCCCACCTTGTAGAGCCGCACGCCCACGCGCGCCAGGCTCTCGGGCGTCACCTCCAGCCGGCGCAGCACTTCCATGAGGTCGTAGTGCGCCTTGCCGCAGGTCACGATGCCGACCGTCGCATGCGGGCTCTCGATCACGTGGCGGTCGATGCTGTTGACGCGCGTGAAGGCGGCCACGGCTTCCAGCTTGTCGGCCAGGCGGGATTCGATGCGCAGCGATGGCAGGTCGGGCCAGCGGTAGTGCAGGCCATCGGCCGGCGCGAGATGGCCGGTGATGCCGCGCACCGAGTCGGCATCGGCCCAGGCCGCGACGCGGGCGTTGATGCGGTCCAGGTCGACGGTGCCCGCGCTCTCCACGACTTCCGACAGCGCCGCCATGCCGACCCAGGCGCCGGAGAAGCGCGACAGCTCATAGCCGTACAGCCCGAACTCCAGGTACTCCGCCACGTTGGCCGGTTGCAGCACCGGCATGCTCCAGGCCATGAAGGCATGGTCGCTCTGGTGCGGCATCGAGGAGGACACGCAACCGTGGTCGTCGCCCGCCACCACCAGCACGCCACCATGCGGCGAGGATCCATACGCGTTGCCGTGCTTGAGCGCATCGCCCGCGCGGTCCACGCCCGGCCCCTTGCCGTACCACATCGCGAAGACGCCTTCGACCGTGCGCTCCGGGTCCGATTCCACGCGCTGCGTGCCCAGCACCTGCGTCGCCCCGAGTTCCTCGTTGATGGCCGGCACGAAGCGGATGCCGGCCTCCTTGAAGCGCGCGCCGGCCTTCCAGATCGCCTGGTCGACCATGCCCAGCGGCGAGCCGCGATAGCCGCTGACGAAGCCCTGCGTATTGAGGCCGCGCGCTTCGTCACGCTGGCGCTGCATCAGGAGCACGCGCACCAGCGCTTGCGTCCCGGTGAGATAGATGGCGCCCGAATGGGCCCAGAGGCCATCGGACAGCTTGTAGTCTGCGCGCGCCAGCGGCTGCGCTGCTTCGTGGGTAGTCATGCGAGGATTGTTCTTCGCATCGAGGAGGAATATTCTCTTCTTTGCGCCCAAACCGACCCTCAATTCGAGAACATTTTTCTCGATTCAAGCCATGAACGACGATTTCATTCCTCTCGACAATCACTCCCTGCAAATCCTGCACGAACTGCAGCGCGACGCCCGCCAGACGGTCCAGCAGATTGCCGACAAGGTGGGCCTCTCTTCCACGCCCTGCTGGCGCCGCATCAAGGAGATGGAAGCCTCCGGCGTGATCCGCGGCTACACGGTGGTGGTGGACCGCGAGAAGGTCGGCCTCAACCTCGCGGCAGTGACCGAGGTCAACCTGGACCGGCACCATGAATCGAAGGTGCGGGACTTCGAGAAGGCGGTGGAGGCCAGCCCGCAGATCGTCCGCTGCGTCGCCGCGACCGGTCCGGCCGACTACATCCTCACGGTGCTGGTGCCCGACATCAAGCATTACGAGAAATTCCTGCACACCACGCTGTTCGAGCAGGCCGGCGTGACGCATGTGCGCTCGTCGATCGTGCTGCGGGAGGTGAAGGACGAGGGCAGCCTGCCGATCGAGCTGGGTGCGCCAGCACGGCAACGCGGCACGCGCTGACGACGATGGAGGGTCAATGCCCATCGGGGTAAGCCCCGTGTGAACAAGGCACCCGTTCGCACCATCCTTCGTCCTCACCCAATAGGAGACGACGCGATGAGAAAACTCCAAGCCGGGCTGCTGCTCGGTGCGCTTCTGTTCGTTGGCGCGGCGCCAGTCGCCCAGGCGCAGTCCACTGCCACGCCGGCCAAGATCCAGGCCGCCACACAGCGCGTGGATGCCAACTTCATCCGCAACAATGCCAAGCGCACGCTCGACTGGCCCAGCTACGGACTCGACTATGCGGAGACGCGCTTCAGCAAGCTCGAACAGATCAACACCGGCAACGTGAAGCAGCTGGGCCTGGCCTGGACCTACAACCTCGAATCCACGCGCGGTGTCGAAGCCACGCCGCTGGTGGTCGACGGCATCATGTACGTCACCGCCTCCTGGAGCGTGGTGCATGCGGTGGACACGCGCACCGGCCAGCGCATCTGGACCTACGACCCCAAGGTCGACAAGTCCAAGGGCTACAAGGGCTGCTGCGACGTGGTGAACCGCGGCGTGGCGCTCTACCAGGGCAAGGTCTTCGTGGCCGCGTACGACGGCCGGCTGATCGCGCTCGACGCCGCCAGCGGCAAGGTGGCCTGGGAGAAGAACACCATCGAGGGCCAGAAGGGCTCCTACACCATCACCGGTGCGCCGCGCGTGTTCAAGGGCAAGGTGATCATCGGCAACGGCGGCGCCGAGTACGGCGTGCGCGGCTACGTCACCGCCTACGACGCCAACACCGGCGACCAGAAGTGGCGCTGGTTCGTGGTGCCGGGCGATCCGTCCAAGCCCTTCGAGGACGCCTCGATGGCCAAGGCCGCGAAGACCTGGGATCCCTCTGGCAAATATTGGGAGGCGGGCGGCGGCGGCACCGCATGGGACTCGATCACCTTCGACCCCGAGCTCAACCTCATGTACGTCGGCACCGGCAACGGCTCGCCATGGGCGCACAAGGCGCGCAGTCCCAAGGGCGGCGACAACCTCTACCTGGGCTCGCTGGTGGCGCTCAACCCTGACACCGGCAAGTACGTCTGGCACTACCAGGAAACGCCGGGCGACAACTGGGACTACACCTCAACGCAGCCGATGATCCTGGCCGACCTCAAGATCGACGGCAAGGCGCGCAAGGTGATCCTGCATGCGCCGAAGAACGGCTTCTTCTTCGTCATCGACCGCACCAACGGCAAGTTCATCTCGGCGAAGAACTTCACGGCGGTGAACTGGGCGACGGGCTACGACAAGAACGGCCGGCCCATCGAAGTGGCCGCCGCGCGCGAGAACACGAAGCCCGGCGACAGCATTCCCGGCCCCTTCGGCGCGCACAACTGGCATCCGATGTCGTACAGCCCGCAGACCGGCCTGGCCTACCTGCCGTCGCAGAACGTGCCGCTGAATCTCATGGACGACAAGGACTGGAAGTTCGATGAGAACAAGCCGGGCCGGCCGCATGCGGCACTGGGCTGGAACACCGGCATGTTCGCCAATGTCGAGCCGCCGAAGAGCAAGCCTTCGGGCCGGCTGATCGCGTGGGATCCGGTGGCGCAGAAGGAGGCGTGGGGCGTGGAACACGTGTCGCCATGGAACGGCGGCACGCTGACGACGGCCGGCAACCTCGTGTTCCAGGGCACGGCCGACGGCCGCATGGTCGCCTACAACGCGAAGACCGGCGACAAGCTGTGGGAGACGCCCACCGGCACCGGCGTGGTCGCCGCGCCGATGACCTACCTGGTCGACGGCAAGCAGTACGTGTCGGTCGCGGTCGGCTGGGGCGGCGTGTACGGCCTCGCGCAGCGCGCCACCGACCGGCAGGGTCCGGGCACGGTCTACACCTTCGTGATCGGCGGCACAGCGAAGGCGCCGGAGTTCGTGCAGTACAAGCTCGACAAGCTGGTGCAGGGCGTGAAGTACGACCCAGCCAAGGTCGAGGCCGGCACCTACCTCTACGTGAGCAACTGCGTGTTCTGCCACGGCGTTCCGGGCGTGGACCGTGGCGGCAACATCCCCAACCTCGGCTACATGGACGCGTCGTACATCGAGAACCTGGACAAGTTCGTGCTCGCCGGGCCGGCGATGTCGCGGGGCATGCCGGACTTCACCGGGAAGCTGTCGGCGGGGGATATCGATGCGATCAAGGCGTTCATCCAGGGGACGGCGGACGCTGTTCGGCCCAAGTGATGGGCATTTGTTAGCGCCGCGAGTCGCCTCGTCGGGCTGACGATTCCTTTCCGCTGCGGGGGCCGCCCGGTATGCCAAGCGCGCTGGTCGCCTTCACTGCGCCGGCCCCTTCGGGGCTTCCCTGCGGTGCTTATATGGACGCCTCCCGTGTGACAAGCAGATTCTTGAAGTTCTGACGTGGCGGATTGACTGCGCTATTGGCAGCTTGCGTGCCGCGCAGGACCAGCGCCCAGTGCAATCCAATCTCGGGGGAAGCGAGTGCGCCTTGATCTGTCGGAACAAGCGCGGGCTCAACCGAGGTGCGAACGAACACCGGCCATTGAACACCCCAGAGCCCGGTATGCGGTGCGCGTCGGGTGCCGCCTCTGTGCCGCCGAAGCGCGCAGCGTTTGGCGGATCAGGGCCACATGCTGTTTGAGCCGAAGGCGAGTTCATGTGGACCCCGCCAAGCGCGAGCACTGCAGGGGAGTCCCGAAGGGGCCGGCACAGTGAAGGCGCCCGGCGCGCACCGCATGCCGGGCGGACTTCGAAGAGCACACGAATCTCACTCCTCCACCAGCGCGGGCGCTCCACGCGCATCAAGCCTCACCCCCTGCGCCGCGCCTTCAGCATCTCCGCCACGAGGAACGCCAGCTCCAGGCTCTGAGACCCATTGAGCCGCGGGTCGCAAGCACTCAGGTAGCGCGCCTGCAAGCCCGCCTCGGTCAGCCCTTGCGCGCCGCCCGTGCATTCGGTGACGTCCTGCCCCGTCATCTCGAAGTGCACGCCGCCCGCATAGCTGCCGGCCGCCGCATGCACGTCGAAGAAGCTGCGCACTTCCGCCAGGATGCGCGGGAAGTCGCGCGTCTTGACCCCGGCCGACGTGGTCACGGTGTTGCCGTGCATCGGGTCGCAGCACCAGACCACGTTGCGCTGTTCGCGCTGAACCGCCGCGATCAAGGCCGGCAGCCGCTCGGCCAGCAGGTCGGCGCCCATGCGCGTGATCAGCACCATGCGACCCTCGGCGTTGTGCGGATTGAGGATGTCGAGCAGACGCAGCAGGTCGTCGGGCTTGGCGTTGGGCCCGAGCTTGCAGCCGATCGGGTTGTCGATGCCGCGCATGTACTCGACGTGCGCGCCGTCGAGCGAGCGCGTGCGTTCGCCGAGCCACAGCATGTGGGCCGAACCGCCGTACCAGCGGCCGGTGGCGTCGTCGCGGCGCGTCAGCGCTTCCTCGTAGTGCAGGTGCAGCGCCTCGTGCGAGGTGTAGAACTCGACCTCCTTCACCTGCGGCGAACTGCTGGCGTCGAAGCCGCAGGCCTCCATGAAGGCAAGGGCCTCCTCGATGCTTTGCGCCACCGCCTCGAAGCGCTCGCCTTGCGGGCTGTGGCGCACGAAGTCGGAGGTCCAGCGATGCACTTCATGCAGGTCCGCAAAGCCGCCCTGGGCCATCGCGCGCAGCAGGTTGAGCGTGGCGGCGGAATGCGAATAGGCGCGCAGCAGGCGCTGCGGGTCGGCCATGCGCGCTTCCGGCGAGAACTCGGCGCCGTTGACGATGTCGCCGCGATAGGACGGCAAGCTCACGCCATCCACCGTCTCCGCGTCGGACGATCGCGGCTTGGCATATTGCCCCGCCATGCGGCCGATCTTGACGACTGGGCAGGAGGCGGCGAAGGTCAGCAGCACGGCCATCTGCAGGATCACGCGGAACGAGTCGCGCACCGTGCCCGCGCTCAGCTCATCGAAGCTCTCCGCGCAGTCGCCGCCTTGGAGCAGGAAGGCCTTGCCTCGCGACACCGCGGCCAGGCGCTCACGCAGCGTGGCCGCCTCGCGGCCGAAGATGAGCGGAGGCCAGGCGGCCAGTTGTTTGTCGGCCAAGGCCAGTGCGGCCGGGTCCGGATAGCTCGGCATTTGCGCCACCGGAAAACGGCGCCAGCTGTCGGGGGACCAAGTGGTTGTGGAGGTCGCGATATCGGTCATTGTTTTGTCCCTGCACTCGGAAAGAGTGCGGCACGATACCGCGACTTCAGTTGAGGCTGGTGACAGGCTGTGCTGGCGTTCGCTTCGAAGCGTGATAGCTGCCGGTGCCGCGCGTCAGCAACGTGTCGGTGGGCAGCACAGTGCCGGGCTGGTACTCGGGCTGGCCGGCGATGCGTTCGTAGAGCGGCCCGAAATCGATGTGGGCCAGGTCGAGCAACTTGTCGAGGTTGTCGATGACGAAGTAGCTTTCCTGGAAGTCGTCGATGCGGTAGTTGGTGCGCATCACACGCTCCAGGTCGAAGCCGATGCGGTTGGGCGACGGGTCGTCGAGCGAGAACACCGTCTCCGTGTACGAGGACGCGATGCCCGCGCCATAGATGCGCAAGCCGTCCGCCTGCTTCACCAGGCCGAACTCCACCGTGTACCAGTACACGCGCGCCAACTTGTCGAGCACACCGAGTTGGCGCGCACGCAGGCCGCCGACGCCGTAGGCCTGGATGTAGTCGGCGATGGCCGGGTTCATCAGCATCGGCACATGGCCGAACACGTCGTGGAAGACGTCGGGCTCTTCGAGGTAGTCGAGTTCGTGCGGTTTGCGGATGAAATGTCCTGCCGGAAAGCGCCGGTTCGCGAGGTGCTCGAAGAAGACTTCGTCGGGTACGAGGCCCGGCACCGCGACCACCTGCCAGCCGGTGCGCTGCATGAGCACTTCGCTGAGCTGCTCGAAATCGGGGATCTGCTCGGGGCCGATCGGCAGGTCTCGCATGCCTGCGACGAATTCGTTGCAGGCGCGGCCGGGCAGCAGCTTTGACTGGCGCTCGAAGAGCGTCTTCCAGACGGCGTGTTCGGCGGCGGTGTAGTTGTGCCAACCCTGGTCGATGGTCCAGTCGGCGCGCGCGGGCGCTTGGCCGCCGGCCAAGCCGTGGCCGGTCTTGAGACCCTCGGGGGTCAGTTCCTTGAGTTGCATCAGCATTGTTCAATCACCTTCAAGGCGCACGCGCATCCATTGCAGAAACACCGGGGAACCGGCCTTGCCGGGCCTCTGGTGCTGCTCCCGGTAGGGGGTGGAGGAGCAGACGCAGTGCGCGGATCCCGGGGCGGTCGGAAGTCACGCCGCCTGCAGCACGCCGCGGCGCACCTGGTCGCGCTCGATCGACTGGAACAGCGCCTTGAAGTTGCCTTCGCCGAAGCCGTCGCTGTAGTCACCCTTGCGCTGGATGAATTCG
>NZ_JBBKZS010000041.1:0-27622 GCF_037889955.1 Variovorax robiniae | reverse complement strand
AACTCATCGGTCACCACCCACGACTCAACACGTTTCGCCAAGATCTCGATCCATCGCCGCGCCCAATGCGGCTCGGATCGACAGTTTACCTATTTACGGATAAGTTCTAAGAATCTCCGGAGGCAGGTATGGACGGCATCGAACGCGGGATCGGAGCCAGACTGCGACGGGCTCTTGGCTTGACTGTGGTGATGACGAGCGTGGCGACCGGCACGGTCGATGCGCTGGCACAGAATCCTGCGCGGCTCGCCCGGATCGGATCTGTCTCGGCTGGTTCCGACGAATTGCAAATGCGCGCGTATTCCACCTGGAGATCGCTTTTGGCTGGCATGGCAGATCAAGGTTTAGTCGAGGGGCGAGACTTCACGCTCGATCTGCGCGGTACGGCCGGGCGCCCGGAGCTGTTCGAACCGCTGACAAGGGAATTGGTCAAGTCCTCTGTGAATCTGCTCTTGGTGCCGGTCTGCGGCGCACCGCTCGATGTCGCGCGGCGCGCGACGCAGACCATTCCGATCGTGGTGCCGACCTGCAACGAGGACCTGGTTGAGTTGGGGATCGTCAAGAGCCTCAACCACCCCGGCGGAAACATTACGGGCATGTCGAAGCTGACTCCGATGCTGGCCACCAAACGCCTTGAACTCCTGCTTCAGGCGGTCCCAGAGGCGAAGCGGATCGCGGTCCTTTGGAACCCGGCCTACTCCGAGTTCAAGGCCGAATGGCGCGAATTGCGGGCTGCGGCGCGGGTGCTTGGGGTCTCGCTGGCACCGTTCGAATTCCGTAGCGGCGACGATCTCAAGCCGGTCTTTGACTCCATCGCGGGTGAGCGCCCGGATGCGCTATTGATGTTCAGCGATCAGCTTGCCTACATCTTCGCTGCGCGCATCGCCAAGCTGGCCCAGGAAAGGCGGCTGCCGGCGATGTTCGCGTTCCGGGAGCTGCCCGACGCTGGCGGGCTTATGTCATACGGGCCGAACATCCCCGGGATGTGGCGTCAGTCGGCTAAGCAGGTTGCGCGCATTCTCCGGGGCGAAAAGGCTGGAGATCTGCCGATTGAGCAACCGACGGTGTTCGAGCTGGTACTCAATCGCAAGGCGGCGAGAGAACTCGGGGTCAACATCCCGCAAACCTTGCTATGGCGGGCTGACGCAGTGGTTGAGTAAGCGGCCAGCACGCTCGACTTGGAGGATCGACAAGGCACAAAAGAGCCCGACTCCTCGGCCCCTTAGTGTGTGGGTAGGTCGTTGATTGCGTTCGCCATAGATGCGCGCCATTGATTTTGCCGTGGCGCCAAGATCCACAGCACTCAAGGCCCGCGTTCTGAATGTGTCCGCTTCAAAGTGAAGCAAATTTCCACAACGGGTCGAGAGCGGCGTCGAGCGGCTGCTTTCTGGCATCCACATCGAATGGCAGTTCATGGCCGCGAGTACCAGTTCCGGGCACGCAGTGAAAGATGCTATGTGGGACTACCTGAGCGAGCCCCGTTTGGCTAAAACGGGATTTCCTTAACTTCTTGGCAGAGGAGATGGAAATGTCGACGACCCAAGCAGTCCCACAACGTGAGAGTACGGCGATCCAGGGCGAGTTGTACATGAGCTTCGAGCTCGGAGACAAGAAGTGGAAGCTGACGGCAAGCGATGGCCGCCTCGGCCCGAGTCGGTACAACGTGAACGCTGGCGACATGGCCGCTGTCGCGCACTGCATCGACAAGGCGCGGGAGCGCTGCAAGCTCGAGCCGCGGGCCCTGGTGCACTCGTGTTACGAAGCCGGGCGCGACGGCTGGTGGCTGCACCGCTGGCTGATCGAGCAGCGCATCGAAAACATCGTGGTCGATTCCTCCAGCATTGAAGTGAACCGGCACGCCAGGCGGGCCAAGACTGACCGGCTCGATGGTGACAAACTGTTGGTGATGCTGCTGCGCCATCATCGCGGCGAGCGTGTGTGGTCGGTGGTGCATGAGCCCACACCCGAGGACGAAGACGCACGCCGCACCCACCGAGAACTCGCCCGGCTAACGAAGGAGCGCACCTGCCACACGAACCGCATCGGCTCGCTGTTGGTGCTGCACAACCTGCGCCCGCACGTCATCATCGGCGGGCGCGACTGGGCGCGCTGGTGGGAGCGCCATGGCGAGCAGGTTCCGCCTGTCTTGCGCGCCGAGATCGAGCGCGAGAGCGCACGGCTTGCGCTGGTCAAGCAGCAGGTGAAGGCAATGGAGGCCGAGCGACGCCAGGAATTGACCGACGGCAAGCAGCCGCTGGTGACGCAACTGGCCCAACTGCGCGCGATCGGCCCCAAGGGCGCCTGGGTGTTGGTCAAGGAGGTGTTCGGCTGGCGACGCTTCGCCAACCGGCGTGAACTGGCGGGCTGCCTCGGGCTCACCCCCACGCCCTATGCCAGCGGCGACAGCCAGGCCGAGCAGGGCATCAGCAAGGCGGGCAACAAGCGAGCGCGGACGATGCTGGTGGAACTCGCCTGGAGTTGGCTGCGCTTTCAGCCCAACAGCGCGCTGACCCAGTGGTTCAACCGGCGCTTCGCTGGCGGGGGCAAGCGCATGCGCAGAGTCGGTATCGTGGCGCTGGCTCGTCGCTTGGCGATCGCGTTGTGGCGTTATCTGCAGCACGGCGAGATCCCGACCGGCGCCGAGCTCAAACCGGCCACTTCTTGAAGTCCGAACAGTGCTTTAGCTCACGGTGGCGTCAAGGAACGCATCATGATGATCAAAGGTCGTCGCGCCCGCAAAGTCGGCGGGTCACTGCAAAGTGACCGTCCCGAAAGAAGGGGCGCGCCGGTAACCGGGGTTTGCCAGTGCGCTTTGCGCGCATGCAGCATGAGGTGCAAGGTGTCCGCACCCTGCACGGATAGAAGTTCGTCCGGGCACTGGCTCGAACGCTTACCACACCCCGACCTCGGATCAAGATGTGTCGCCAATGCCGCCACTGCCTCATCCGTTCAGAAACACGAGGATGCCACCATGAAACGTGCACAGAGATGTTGATCGAAAGACTTGACAAACAAGTCCCCATAGAAGCCGACTTTGGCGCCTTCCTCGACGTACGACTCGTCTGCCTCGGAACTTGACCTTCGCAAACATCTTCGATGCTCGATCAAGAAAGACGCGGGCATGATTGGCTGCCTCTGAATGAATTGCCCGCGGCAAGGCCAGTCGGAACCTGCCCACCTCGCTCTGTGGCGCCGTCCTTGCGCAGCCCGCGCATGCCTGCCCATGCCCACCCCTGACGCCGGTCGGAGGCAACACCTTGTCAGACGTGCAGTCCGGCCACACCCGAACATAGGCGTTACGCCGGCTGCAGCAACAGCTCCTGCGTGGGGTCGTGCGAGCCCCCGTCATTCCACCGCGGGCCATAGGTCGCCGCAGCATAGGTGTGGACGATGACGGACCCCAGCAAGCCATGCATGACGTCGCCTTGCGTCGCGCGCCGGCTGATGACGCCGGTCAGCAGTCCCTTGCTCGACAGGTCCTGCAGCGCGCGGTCCACCCAGACCTGGCGCTGTGCAGCGCTCAGGGACTCGATTTCCCGCTTCATCGCGCGGATGCGTTCACCCGCCGGGTCCGCCGGGGCTGGGGCCGGCACAGGCGCGGGCTCGGCGGCAGGACTCGCCAGGACCTCGCCCACGGTCGGAGCCACGGGCGCCGCGGGGACGTCGTTGCGCAGCAGCGATCGCAAATAGGAATAGGCGTTGTCGATCACTCTGAGGCTGCTGTTGGCCGCCCTCTTCTCCAGGGCTTCCACCTTTTCGCGCACCAAGGCATCGCCGAATTCCTTGATCAGCCCGTCGAGCTTGATCTCCCGGATCCCCAGCGTCTCCGCGCGCAGCACCAGGTTGGCGTCGACCGGTGACTGGGTGCCCGTGCGCACGGCGGCCACCTTGCTGCGCCGGCGCACCGCGAACTGCACCTCATGGACCGTGCGTCCCTGCCGGTGCTCGATCAGCTCGATTTCCAGGTCGGTTTCCAGGTTGATTTCGTCGACCGCCTCCTTGATGCGCTCGTTCTTGAACTTGCGCCACTCCCGACGGTCGCCGCCGGGCATGTTGCTGAGCGCATCCGTCCACCAGCCGACAGGCTTGCGGCTCGTGACGCCGCCCGGATTGTCCCGGTAGCGGGCGCAGATCTCGTAGAGGGCCACCGATGCATAGGTGCCCAGGCGCGCGAGCAGGTCAAGATCGATGCGCGCCCAGCGCGACGGCTCGCGCAGGGCCGACATGATGGACGGTGGAAACGACCAGCTGACCCAGGTCTCTCCGCGCCGCACTTCGAGGGCAACCTCCGACAGCATCGAGAAGCCGCGCCACTTCACCCCGTCGCCCGGCGCGGTGGACTCCCAGTCCACTTCGAGACTGCGCATTTCGCCAAGATAGCGCTTGGCCGCGGTACGGTCGGAGGCATCCGATCCCGTGGTTCGCAGGATCGTGGCCAGCGGGGCCTCGAACAGGAAGTCCGCCAACGGCATCGTCTTCATGGACCCCAGGCGGGCCTGGGAGACCTGCAGCAGCACGGTATAGATCCGGCGCGCCGTCAACGTGACCCGCGCCGAGCGGGGCACCATGACCACCATCTCGTGGGGCTTGCGCAATTCGAGCGGGTCCGCCCCACCCTGCCCCTTGGCGGACAGATTCGATGCTGCGGATTCGGTCGAACTCATTCTGCAGATGATATGTCCAAGCTCCCTTGGACGCAAATCCAGTGGCGCGAAGCGGCGACCGGCCCGAGTAATTCGCGGACACTTGCGGACCGGTGGGCCCAAGGTGCCCGGTTAAATCACGGACACTTCGTCGGCTGGACCTCCTTCGGGACCCGTCCGCGCCCGGGTAAAACGCGGACAGAAGTCCCCGCACGGCCCACCAGACGGCTTCGGCGGCCCCGCAGGCGAGCCGAGTAAATCACGGACGCCGGCTTTGAGACGTCAAGATCTGTGATCTGACAAGCACTTGGAAGGGGCTGTTGATAACTTGCAGGGCTCATGAGAAAGCACAGACACTTTCCTGTAAAAGTGCGGACAGAAGCGGGTATTCTGCGGACGCTTCCGGTTAGATCACGGACGCCTTGCGTGAATGAAGCTTCGTAAGTTATTGATTTTAAAAGAGAAAATCAAACTGTCGAGGGAGCCTAACTTCTTGAATTCAATAAGTATTATCTTAATCAGGGCAGGGCTTCATAGACTCAAGCGGGGACGGATGCGGGATCCAACAGCCGTTCGAGAGGCGGTCAAGCGCATGTTCATCGATTTTTGGCAGGTGCTGTGCATAATCGCATAACCCTGAAACTTCGAAAGCACCTTGCGTGGATATCAAGCAAACCATCCGTCGACAGACGCTCGAGGATATCGAGATCCAAGCCCAAAAGATCGCCGGCATGATGGAGCACATCCGCACGGCCATGCTGGCTCCCACGGCCGCCAAGATCGCGCCCAACCTGACCGCAGCCCAGCTCGCCGACCTGTGCGGCGTCGACAAGGCGAAGATCGCCTATCGCCAGACGCGCGGTGACCTGCCTGCCGGATCGATTCACGGCAACCGCCGCGAGTGGAGCATGGCCGAGGCGCAGTTGTGGAGCCAGGACTTCAGGGCGTCACACCTGCGTCCCAAGGGCGCTGCCGGCATCACCATCACCGTCGCCAACTTCAAGGGCGGCGTCGCCAAGACGACGTCCGCGGTGACGCTGGCGCAGGGCCTGTCGATGCGCGGGCACCGCGTGCTGCTGGTGGACCTGGATCCGCAGGGTTCGGCGACCACGCTGTTCGGGGTGCTGCCCGATGCCGAGGTCGACGTCGAGCACACGGCCATGCCGCTGTTCAGCGGGGATGAGGAGAGTCTGCAGTACGCGATTCGCAAGACCTACTGGCCGAACATCGACGTCGTGTGTGCTGCGCCACTCCTGTACAGCGCCGAATTCATCCTGCCGGCGCGCCAGTCCAAGGACGCAGGCTTCGAGTTCTGGCGGGTGCTGGATCGGGGCCTGGATGCGACGCGCGAAGAGTACGACGTGATCGTGGTCGACACGCCGCCCTCGCTGTCCTATGTGACCATCAACGCGTTGATGGCCGCGGACGGGGTCATCATGCCCCTGCCCCCTTCGGCGCTCGACTTTGCAAGTTCGGCGCAGTTCTGGGATCTCTTCTCGGATCTCTGCAAGGGCTTGATCCGCAGCCGTGGCAAGAACAAGAGTTTCGAATTCATCGACGTGCTGCTGTCGCGGGTCGAGGCTTCCGACGCTGCGAGTTCGGTGGTGCGGCAATGGGTGCTCGAGGGCTACGGTGATAAGGTCCTGCCGATCGAGATTCCCAAGACGGCCGTGGCGGCGACCGCCAGCGCCGAGTTCGGCACCGTCTATGACCTGCCGCGCGGTTCGGTCAACTCGAAGACCTTCGCGCGCGCGCGGGACGCCTATGACCGGATGTGCGAGTTGGTGGAACAGCAGATCGAGGCGGTCTGGGCGCGCCAGCTAGACGATCGCCTCACCCTGGCAGGAGCGTGACATGGGCCTCAGAGACAAAGCTTCCAAGATCGATTTCGCCGCTCTCCTGACGCCGGCGAGCGGCGCCAGCACCGAGCTCAAGTCCCCCAAGACTGCGCCCGGCGCGATGATGGCCCACGCCAACGACGCACGGTCCGAACTGCTGCGCGAAAACGAGGAGTTGCGCGGTCGTGCCGCTCGGACCACCGAGCTGGAGGCGGAACTCGCCGAGGCGGTCAGCGACCTGCGCGCGTGGGACGGCGCGAAGCCCGTGCGTTCGCTGGACCCCGCGCAGATCGGTCGCAGCCGTTTTGCGAATCGGCATGCGTCCAGCTACCTGGGCGATGACTTCGAGCGCCTGAAGCGTGAAATCATGGAGGCGGGCGGCAACGTCCAGCCGATCAAGGTCCGGCCGGGCAAGGGCGGCGACGAGGCGGCCTATGAGATCGTGTTTGGCCATCGCCGACACGAGGCCTGCCGCCAGCTGGGTCTGCCGGTGCTGGCGGTGGTCGACAACCTCGACGACAAGACGCTCTTCGTCGAGATGGATCGCGAGAACCGCGAACGCGCCGACCTCTCGCCGTGGGAACAGGGCGTCATGTACCTCAAGGCGCTGGAGCAGGGGCTGTTCGGCTCCAACCGACAGCTCGCAACGGCGCTCGGCATCGACCCCAGCAACCTGGGCAAGTCTCTGTCGTTGGCCAAGCTCCCGGACGATGTCGTGGCGGCGTTTGCAACGCCGCTGGACATCCAGTTGCGCTGGGCCCCGTTGCTGAACAAGGCACTGGAAGAAGACCAGCCCGGCCTCGCGAAGCGTGCTGCGGAGATGGCCGCACACCGCGGGCCGCGTGGTCCAAAGGCAGTGCTGGCCTACCTGGTGGCGCCCCCGGCGACGGTTTCGGATGTCGCCGCGGTCGAGCCGCTGACGCTGAACTCGAATGGGAAGAAGGCGGCGACCTTGCGCTTTGACGCGGTCGGCCGTGCTGCGCTGCATGTTCACCGGCCACTTTCGGCCGCGCAGCAGGCGGCGCTGCGGCAGATGGCAGAGGACTTTGTGAAGAGCCTGTAGGCTTCGCAACGGCCTTGACCAAAGGGGGTGGTTCCGGAACCACCCCCTTTTTTTGTTCTTTGGGCATTTCCGGCAGCGTTCGAGGAGCGTGCTGCGGGCGGCCGGAGATGGCCCATCACTGCATTTGCAGCGCGTTGCGCGTCCATCGTTACGCGGCCTGATACGCCTCGGCCCGGCGGCCCGCAAATGCGCCAGCGTGCCCTGGATGCGGCGGCTGCCGCAAACGCCTCGTCAGGACACTCAGGTGGGGGGTGGTTCCGGAACCACCCCCAGGGCCTCATCGCGTGAGCGCCACGTGTGCGGCGCAATCTCGCACAGGGCGGCACCGCCCATCGCGCGTTCAAGGTCACATCGAGCGCCTGCTGCGCGATACGCGAGGCGAATGCGCCTGCCAAGAGGCCGCCAGGCGAGGGGGTGGTTCCGGAACCACCCCCCGCCCGGGAGCAATTTCGCGCATGAGGGCTTGCACTTGGCAACAGAAGAGGCCTGCGCGTTCGACCCTGCATAGTTCGAATCTCCGCCGCGTCAGCGTGCAGGGGAATCCCATCGCCCTGCACGCAACGCAAGTCGCTGCCGGAACTCCAGCAGGTCGGTCTGGCAAGGGGATGGTTCCGGAACCACCCCCCGTATCCGGGAAGAGGGTGGAGGAACGGCGCTCGCTTCGAACTCCGGGTCGCGGTGGGCAGCGCCGTGAGGGCGGAACACTTCGCTTCAAGCGTCGCGCTGCGGATGACAACAACCGGCCGCGGGCCATCGCGGTGTTTTGGCGTGCGCCGTTCGTGCATCAGTGGCGCTCGGGAGACCTCCTTCGGCGCGATCCGGCAGGGGGTGGTTCCGGGACCACCCCTGCTTTTTCGAGTGCATGTTCGTGCCCCCGCGCCCGTGTCCTGCCCCGGTTCAGGGCGCAGCCGACGCTTCAGCGACCTTCATAAGGGTCACCTTCCGCCTCTTGCCAGCGGCGTTCTGGTGCCTGGCCTCGCTACCGTGCTTGACCTTCAGGCATGGCGCGGCGCATTTCCCACTCCGCGCGGCGCGCCACCACATTTTGGCAGGCGCACCGCGACCGTCTGCCTGAGCGAAGACCCATCGCCACGCGTGTCGGCCGCTTCATCCACATCATGTGCCGGCGACGCGCATCCCGGCATTGACCGGGGAATTCCCGTCGCGCTCCCTCGCACTCGAGCGGACGCGCGAATCGCCGCGCAATCCCAAGTCGCGTTGAACTGGGGCCACCTCCAGCCGTGCACCGGAGCCGCGACGCGCAGGGTCTGCAACCCACGTGGAGCATCCCAAGGATGTCCCGGGACACCAAACGCCGCATGCTGGCCATTGCGTTCGTGCACGACCCGCGCGAAAGGGCGCCGCAACACGGTTCGACTTGCATGCGGCGGGACGCTGGCGGGTGCCAGATCGCGCGGGGTTTCTGTTCCGTTTGGGACCGGGACGAGGATTCGTCTGCTGGTTGTTTGTCTGCTCTCCAGCGCCGCGCGCAGCAGGCCCGTGGGGCCGAATGGGGCCGACTTCCGCGACAGTTGCGCAAGCGCCGGTCGCGGCGGAAGGGGCCCCGCGCGCATGGCGTCTTGCGCTTTGCCAGCCGGGATGCCTCCTGCATCGGACCCTATGCGCATTGACCGTCAACGGGTGTTCCTCCCTGCAACGTGAACCGGGTGCAGGTTCAAACGCCGCCGTGGCGCGACGAGCCGGTCCGGCGACGCCTCGACAAAGCGGGCGCTTTGGTGTCCGGGTCTTTCCTTTGCTGCGCGGGTGGCGGGGGGGCAGCGTCGGGGGAGGCCACTGAGAACGCCTGCAGGGCCTGGATGCCAGTTCCTCAAGAGCTGGCAAGTACTTACACCGATCACTTCATCCAACGGCCTCCGGACCCACTCCGCTCACTGACATTCTCCTGAAGCACTCATAAGTGCTTGATTCATATCAACATTTATTGGCTGTCGGCACAAAGTCCGAAATGACAGCACAAAACTCGCACGGATGATAAGTCGCGAGATATGATGTCTTCCGGGTCGAGTCGCCTGGCTCGCTCCGAGGTCCTGCCCGATCCCGTTTTCACAGAATGTCTCTTCTTCAGCGCTGTGTTCCGACTCACGCCGCGTCGCCCGTAACGCGCTGCGATGGCATGCAGCCAGCCGGGCCGGCGGACGCGTGCCCGCTCCGTTGGGCCCGGCGGGGATGGGCCGCGCCTGGCGTGCGACGCTTGCCGCGCGTGAAGGCGTTGTGGCGGGGAGGGGGGCAGGAGCCGCTGCGGCGAGCGGCAGCCGAGCCGGCTGAGCGGCGGGAGCCGCGGCGGTGAGCAGCCCGATCGCGCGCCCGGCGCGCCAGCTGCACCGCGGGCATTTCGCGTTCATGCGAGCGCTGCTGCAAGGGCTCGACGAAAAAGAAAGCTGGAACCGCTACCTCCAGAGCGAGGGCGCGTCCACCGACCTGCGCACGATCCGCCACGCCATCGCGGAAATCAGGGATGCGTTCGCGGCAGCGGCTCGGCGCGAGGCGCGTCCCGGGATGGCCCGTCTGGTGCGGCTGGATCCGGAACGCTTCAGCGCCGCAGCGAAAAGCTTTCCGACACTGGAAGCCTTTGCCGCCGAGCGGGGCCTCGAGGACTTCTCGGAGGCGGAACAGGCCGAAGCCTATGCCGAGGCCTATCCCGACGCCACGACCGGGGGTTCCGAGCGCGCGCGCCGTGGCGGGCTGACGCAGCGCTCGCGCGTCATTGCCCAGCAACTCGATGCGCTGCGATGGCTGGAGTCGCACATGGCGCCCGAACCGCGCCCGGGCGACGACGTCAAGGCATGGCTGAATCCGGCCGTGGCCACGCGCTTGCACCGTTGCGGTCTGCGAACGCTGGGGGACCTGGTCGCGCACATCAACCTGGTCGGCGCACGCTGGTGGTGCCAGGTACCGGGCGTCGGCGTCCACAAGGCGGCCCGCGTGATGGCCTGGCTGGACGGGCACGTACATGTGCCCGCGCTGCGCCTCCAGGCGCACGTGCGCATGCCCCCTGGCCAGGTGCCGCCTGCGCTGCGCAACAGCATCGTGGCCCCGGCCACGGCGCTGCTGCCGCTGGAAAAGTTCCGGGTTCCGGAGGCGCTCGACGGTCGCCAGGGCAAGTACCGCGCGCCCCAGGCGCGCTGCGGCCTCCGTGCGACCCATGACCACGCGGCGATCTCTGCGTGGCTGGAGGCCAAGGGTGGGCCACCCGCCGGGAAAGTGAGCGCCACCTTCCGCGCGTACCGCAAGGAAGCCGAGCGCCTGCTGCTCTGGTCTGTGCTGGTGCGCGCCAAGGCGCTGTCGTCCTTGTCGGCCGACGATGCCCGGGCCTATTGCGCGTTCCTCGCCGATCCGCCGCCCGAATGGTGCGGGCCCCGGCACCAGCAGCGCTGGTCACCCCGCTGGCGTCCCCTCGAAGGCCCGCTGTCGCCGGCGGCGCGAAGCCACGCCGTCACCGTGGTGAAGGCGCTGTTCGCCTTCCTGGTTCGCCAGAACTACATGACCGCGAATCCCTTTGCCGACGTGGCGCAGCCGCCCCGCCGCAAGGGAGCCTTCAGCGCGGATCGCACGCTCACCGTGGCGCAGTGGGATCGGCTGGAGGCATTGCTCGCCGAGCGCGAGGATCGAGTTGACGATACAGACCGGGCAGCGCGCGCGACGGCACCGGCCGTGGCGCGCGCATTGCGCTGGCTCCACGCCACCGGATTGCGGATCTCCGAGCTCGCCGCGGCGCGCTGCGGGGACCTCGGACCGCTCGCGCCGGCGGAGGTGCCCGGCGCCTCCGCGCCGCAGTGGCAGCTGTCCATCGAAGGCAAGGGGACGCGGCGGCGCCATGTGCCCGTCCCGGCGGAACTTGTCGCCGAGCTGGAAAGGGAACTGTCACGTCACCGTGCATGCGAGGGCATTCGCGACCCGGCCTGCGGCGCCATCCCGGTGCTGGTCTGCTTCGCCCGCGCCGACGCGGCGCCACGAGGCTGGAGCTCGTCGGGCCTGGCCAAGGCGATCAAGGCCCTCCTGATGCGGTTGAGCAAGCATTGCGACGCGACAGATCGGGTTGTCTTGAGAAAAGCGAGCGCTCACTGGCTTCGGCATTCGCACGGCTTCGGCGCACTGAGCGAACGGCCGAACCAGCTTTCGCGACCGCTCGAGGCCGTGCGGCGCCATCTGGGCCACGCATCTCTGGCGACGACCGCGGGCTACCGGCCACGAGGGTGAGCCGCCGATGGCCTGTGAAACGCCTCGCCATTTCGTAAACGTATGCGACAGGGCAGGGGGACCCCTGCCAGCTGGGTCGGCGCGGCCGATGGTCCATCGACCATCGCCCACATGTCGTGCGCACAAGGTTTCCCTGTGCCCCCACTCCTCAAGGTCGCCGACCTGCCGCATCGGGCAGCGCCGGGATCCCGGCCCGTCGTTGCGACGTTGCGTTCTCCTTTCGACCGCCGTGCCCCGCGCGGCTGCGCCGGTTCATTTTTGTGCCGGTGGGCGTCAACGGCTCCGGGATGTGTTCCCTCGGCCATGTCTGCCGCGGACTGCGATGCCCGTTGTTGCGCATCCCGCGCGTGCGGGTGACCCCGCGCAGGGCGGGCACGCCATCGCGGAAGGCAAAATAAGGCGGCGCCGGATCGCTTCGCGACGCCACCGGACCAGGCGCATGCCTTGTCTGGCGGCCTTGCGATGTTTGACAATGGGCACAGGGCACAGGGCACAGGTCGGCGAGGACATTCCAGACCCGTCCTGGTGGTGGACATGACGAAGGGTGAGATGGCGTTACCGGCCCCGAGTGACGCGTGCGCTCGAGTGGGCACCGGCGTGGCCCGCCCATCGTTCAGGCGTGCATCCAACTTGACCTCGCGAAGGGACGCGCACCATGATCACACAGCAAGCAGAAGACGCGCAGTTCACGGCGCAATGACATGAACCAGTTGCCAACCCCGGAACAACTCGCCGTCGTGGAAGACGACGAATTGCATGTGCTCGCAACCAGCTGGCGCAAGCGCGCGCTCCATGGCGACAAGGAGGCCAACGGCATCGCCCACGCACTGGAGGTCGAACAGCGCCGCCGCGCACGAACGAGCCAATTGCAACAGCTGACACCCGAGCCTGCCGCGGCAACGCGGCCCTGGTGGCGCTTCTGGCGTGACGAGGCCACTGCCCGAGAGGATGGCGACGACGCCACGTCGTCCTGAAGACAACAGGATCCCTCGCGGGCGCGGCGTTTCCGGACGGACCGCGCCCGGCACGGCCGCTGCATCCGCCCCACCGCGCCATGACTGCGCCTGCCAGTTCCGATCCCGTCGTCACGCGCTTTGCAATTGGCGTGACCGCCTGCTGCACTGCGTGCGGCAAGCCGCAGATCAGCGCCTGGACCCCGGCCGCAGCCTTGTTGCCGCCAGGATCGTGCGCGCTACGCGCTGGATGTGAAAGGTCACCGTCGGCTCCGGGATCGACGTCCGTACATGAATGCACATGCCCGCTCGACCTGCGACGCCTCGTGTCCGGCGGACGGCGCCGCACGCGCGGCCGCGCAACTCACAAGCGCGACGCTTCGTAGAAGGAGTCTGTCTCCGGCAGTTCGTCGCCCGACAGAACCGCGGACGCGTGACGCGCCGCGTCCGACGCAGCCATCGCATCCTCTGCGCACTTGATCAGCGCCTGGGCGCGCTGCGCCGGCGTCAACGCCGGGAGATCGCTCATCAAGCTTTCGGCCGTCTGCAGCGCCACGCTGGCCGCGCTAAGGCACATGTGCAGACCGACGCGCATGCGATTGCCACGCTCGTTCTCTTCGCCAATGCGACGTTCCGCCTCGCGTTGCTCCGGGGTGAGTTGCGCAAAGTCTGTGGCCGACAGTGTGGGCACCGCCTGGATGCCGAGGTATCGCGTCGTGATGATTTCTTCGATCGACGTGCGAGCGTGTTCGATGGTCTGCAGATCGTTCATGTATCTCGGGCGGGTGTCGTCCTGGCAAAGCAGGGCATGCCCCCTCTGGTGTTCGATGCAGAGTGTCCCATGCCATGCGTCACCATGGCGCGGTCGGGCCTCCGGAGATCACGCAAGGCGGCACTCCATCACATATCCCTCGACGCCAAAGGAGTCTGCCACCGCAGCAGTCGCGGACTTGCACGCACCGCAACGCCCGCCCGTCCGTGCCCGACTTGCGCGGCCGCTGTGCGTACAGGCGCCGAGGCGCGTGTGTGCAGCAGCGCCTTGCACCTGCAACCTTGCAAGCAGCAACGCAGTCCTCGTGCAGCGTGCGTCTCGGCCACTACGAACCAGGCACCCCCGGGAACTCTCCCAGTCTCCGGTACCGCGACCCGCGCGACGCGAGCTGCACAGGGTCTGCGGGAAATTCATGCAACCGTCTCTTTGCAAGCACCGGTTGATGCCCCGTCGAGTTGCGCTACGAGGTGTGTGCCCTGGAGCCTTCGGCGCAATCCGTCGCGAAAAGCGCTTGCGCGTCGTCGAACCCTCCGCACGCAGCGGCGTCACGCCATGTGTCGGTGAATGGCTCGCTCAGCGGACCCGCAACGGCTGCCGAATCGCACGCTTCGGACGTCGCTTGCATGCCCTCCACAGTTGTGCATCAATCACGGGGAGGACACGACATGAAGGAGATACGCCTGTGCTGGTCGAGATGCCAGTTCAACGACGAAGGTCTGCCGGTGACCGGCGGATTGTGGATTCCCGCGACGCCATGGAACCGGGAACTCGCCGAACGCATGCGCCAGGCAGGCAACGAGGTCTACGGGCAACACACGCACTGGATCGAGGAACGTGAAGCCTGAGCGATGCCCTCGTCGCGTGACCGTCGCCTGCCGCAACCGCATCTTCCATCCTCCAGGAACGGATCCGCACCGATGCATCATTGTTTCGAGACGATTGCTCCCCACCTTGTCTTCGCGCGTGAGCCATGTGCCGCGCAAGCAATCCGTTGCGGCATCCGCACCCACCGGCATCCATGCGCGCAGCCTCTCCCGGGCCGAGGCGTTCGTACGCGAGGCTGCCAGGCCCACCGACTCGCTGCGACACTGCGGCAACGTGGAGCATGCGGACTGCTGAAACACGAAGGCGCCGCGCCAGCCGTGCCGACCGTCGCGTGACGCAGGTGCATGAGCATGAGCATGAACGCACCAGGCCCGAGGTCTTTCTGGCCACGATCATGAAGAACCGGTACTACCCCCAATACTTCCGAGCCAAGCGGCCCTACTACAACAACGCCTTTGTTGCCGACGTGTATCGCCACGCGACCGATCTTCGCTTGCCGGTGGTGAAGTTCGTGCGAGACACGGTCCTCGCGTCGGCGCAGCGCGCGGGACTGCCCGAGTCCGTGAGTCCGCAGCATTTCCTGCATTGCGAATCGCCGATTGCCCAGACCCTGGTGACGCTCGAGTGGTTCGACACGCCCCTGTACGACATCAGCCCCGCGCTGCTCGAAGCACTCGCGCATTCCGATACCGGCGACATGCGCCTGTGCGACCTGCGCTCGCCCAACCACATCTACTACCTGCACTGGGGTCCCCAGGACGATCTGCTGCTCTACGGGCAGATCCCGGTGGAAGGCGTTGTTGTTGCGATCGTGGAGCACAAGTGGCAACTGGCGCTGGTCGGGCGAACGAGCGAAGGCTGGCCCTCGTCATCGACTGTGCGCGACAGTTTCATGCTCAAGTTCCCCGACCACACCCAGGAGCTGCCTTTTGCGCTGGCCGTCGAACGCGCGATCGCAGCCGGCGAAGACGAATTGCGCGAAGTGTTCGCGGCTTCGCAGGCCGGACTCAACCAATGGCACATGACCCAGGAGATCCACGACCGCATCCATTCGGAAATGCAGGCCAATGCGCCCGTCGTGAAGCAGGCACTGGCGCTCGCCGGCAACTGCATGGCCTACCTCACGGCGTACCCCGGGGATTCGAGATTCGACTGGGAAACGGACGCACCGCCGAGCATGCTCACGAAGCTCACCCGGGGCAGCAAGGAAGCACAACGCACGTCCTCCAAATTGAAGAACCTGGGCTACCTCCAGATCCATCGCGTGGGCCTGGATTTCCAGCAGAGCGTGGAAGCGGTCGAGGCCGCGCAACGCCACTCCGAAGGCGATGGCCTTGAAGGCGCCCACGCGAGCCGTCGCCCGCACTGGCGTCGTGGCCACTGGCGTCATCAGGCCTACGGACCCCAGATGTCCCAACGCAAGCTCCTGTGGATGCGGCCGACGCGGGTGCTCGGCGGACCCGTGATGTCGCGCGCCTGAGCACGGCGCAGCGTCCCGCGTACCAACCCGGTCGCGCGGCCCGCAAGCGATCGCTTGCCACGGCCGACTCAGCGCCCTTGCGTTTGCGCTCGACCGGAAAAGTGGCCCCATCCGCCGACGGCCACCGTTGAAAAGTAGCTGTCGTCAGCGCCGGTTCGCCCGAGCGCCAGCTCAAGCGACGCGCAAATGCATTGGATTCCGCCTTCGCGAATGTCCATGGGCACGCTGGCGTACGATGCGAGCTGGCGCATCAGGTGCGATGCCTTTCTGGCGAAGAGGGGCATGCCGAACAGCCGGGGGACCACTCTCGGATCCAGCGAGACCTCGATCAGGGCCACCCGACGAGCCTCCCCCGCGTAGTGCACCTGGAAACGACCGCCAAGCCAGAAATCCGTCAAGCAGCCGCCATCGGCGATTCGGTCAGCGCGGTGTTCACACGCGCCCAGTACGTCGTGGACCGCCCGGGTGTCGCTGCCGATGCGCAGCGGGCCCACACAGAAAAGTGGCAAGATCTCCAGATCGACCATGATTGCGCTCCGTGCGAACTCAGCTTCCACCCCCCTGGGCGCCCCCGCGCCAGCGCCTTGGCACCGCCCTGGCTGTTGGAGGAAGACAGATGCCGGTGGGCGTATGCCATGGTACACGCCGCCGCGACCTTCTATCCGATCGGATGGCCCGCCGATGCGTCAAACGCGGCAGATTCCGCTAGTCCACCCAGCCCGTGTTGCACGAAACCACCCATGTCCGTGCCAAGCTCGGCGCAAGCAACGGCCATCGCGTCGCCGACTCGCGCCGTTGTCCGTCCGTCAACATGACCCGCGCATTGGCGATCTCCGCGTTGGTCAGCCGGATGCAGACGACGGCACGCCGGCTCGTGGCTACCCGGCAAGTGTCGTGGGCCGGGTCCCGGATTGCGAAGCGACATCGCTTGACTCGACGCCCTGCGACGACAGCACCACCGTCAGCAGGCAGAGCCCAAAGCACCCCGTCACCGCCGCAAAGCCGAGCGCCATGAACAGGCCAACCGACAGAACCAAGGACATGAGGAAGAGGGTCGCTTTGAGCATGGGGAAAAAGGGTCACGAAGTGCGCTGCACCGATGCCGTCGAGCGTAGCCAACCTGACGGCCAGGCGACAGTCAACCGAAAGCACTCATCGCGTCGCGACGCCGGCATTTCTTCACAGTCTGCGAGGCCGGATCCGAGGGGGACCAGCCGCCCTGCGCGCCGCATGCGCCCCTCGTTGCGCGGCATCGGTACGCGCGGGCGATGGCTCTCGCCGCGGCCAGCCCCGCTGCGCGTCGCGAATGGAGCGTCGCCTGCGACAGGTCACACCTTGCCCCCCAGCGCCGCACGCGTTCGGCCGGTGGCACGGTCGAGGGCGTCAAGCAAGGCATCGCTGGAGAAAGGCTTTTGCAGGAGCTGCTCGACGCCTGCGTCGCGCATCGACGCATCGAGCGCCATGCCGTCGCGGCCGGTGATGAACACGACCGGGACCAGGACGTTGGCTGCCCGCATGCGCGCGCGCACCTCGAAGCCCGACAATCCAGGCATCTGAACGTCGATGATCGCGCAGGCTGGCAGTCGGACGCCAAGCGACGCCAGGAATTCCTCGCCCGAGGCGTATCCGCATGCACGGTATTGCGCCTGGGCCAACACCCGCGCGAGCATGGTGCGCACGGGCGAATCGTCATCCACCACGGCAATCCACACGTCAGGCTCGACCATGCACGCACGCTAGCGGTGAATCGTTGCGATGACCACTGCGCTTTGGTTCAGCCGGGAAAGGGCGCCGCGTTGGCGAGTCGCCATGCCCTTCCACGGTTTCGTCCGGGTTCGCGCGCGGCGCTCACGATCCGCCGGGGCGATTCCCGACGGGTGGGCAAGCGCTTGCGGTCCCCGGGCCAAAGACGACGACCTGGATCGCCAAGCGACGGTGCGGCGTGCCCGCACTGGAGGCCGCATCCCTCGCATGTTCCCATCCACGTCATGCCAGCAGGCCTTCCCTGATCGCGAAATACGTCAGTTCGGCGTTGCTCGTCAAACCCAGCTTGTGAAGCAGATGCGCTCGATAGAGCGTGACCGTCTTTGCGGAAAGGCTGAGCTGCCTCGCGATGGCGGCCGGCTTCTTGCCGGCGGCGATCCCGAGCAACACCTGAAACTCGCGCCTCGACAAGCGCGCAGGCGCGCTCACTTCGCGCTCGCTGACTTCAATGGCGAACTGGCGCGCCAGTGCAGCACTCACATAGCGCCCTCCCGCAGCCAGGCGCCGAAGCGCAACGATGAGATCGCCCGGATCGCTCCCCTTGTGCACAAAGCCATGCGCGCCCTCCCTGAACGCCTTCCTCGCAAACTGGGTTTCCGCATAGCCGCTGAAAACAAGGACGTACAGGGCGGGGGCGCGCACCCGGATCGAGGCGAGCATGTCGAGGCCGCACTTGCCCGGGATCGACAGATCGAGGACGAGGATCTGCAGCGGGAGGCTGTCAACCAATTGAAGCGCCTCGTGGGCGCTGCGTGCCTCCCCGACCACGGTGAACTCCTCGTGATCCCGCAACAATTGACGCAGCGCCTGGCGGACGACCGGGTGATCGTCGGCGATGCCGATCCGGGTCGGCGCCATCTCGCGCAGGGTGTTGAAGTCGTTGGAGGACGCTGGAATGACCATCGATTCCGGACGGAAAGCAGTGGCGACGCAGTGACCATCGTAGGGTCTTCACCTTTACGAAAACTGAACGGCAGCGCCAGCCGCGATGGCGTCGAATGAACCCGAAGACGGTTGGCGATGACCGCAGTGCTTGAAGGGCGCGTGTGCGTCAACACCTTCGCGGCCGGGCAAGACTCGAGCGGGTGTCGACATCCCGGTTGCCGGTGCAATGACTGCGAACCCCCTGCGCAAACCACCAAGGGCCATTTCCATGCCTGCATCGCGTGACGTCCCGCGACAGTGCCAGGTGCCGCCAGCGACGCTGGCGCGCCGCGACAACGGTGTGAGGTCGCGCCACACACTGAACCGGCGCGCTCCGAGCCGGCCGCGAGAGTGCATGGACTGGCGCCGACGCCGACCGCGCTGCGGGTCCGATGCCGCGCGCGTTCAGTCCGTCCGGCGGTGGCCCTCTCGCCGCCAGAAGACCGGGATGCCCTCGCGCGCACAAAGCGCGTGCGCCTCCAGATCGGACAGTTCGCTGACCACCGTGTCGGCGAACTCCGGCGCAGCCAGCTTGTTGTTGTCGGCGCCAACCCGCATCGGGCGTATGTCGGGCGGCGGCGATGGCCGGCTCACTTCCGTCGGTTCGGGCGCGGACTGGCGGGCCTGGGGACGTTGAAAGAACTTGCGCATGGATGCAGGCAGGGAAGCGAATTGAGCGGCCTAGCGGACGCCAAGGAAGATGTCGATGGCCAACTCGGCGTTGGCGAGTGCACCCACCTGACGGGCAATTCGTTGCGTTGAACTGGCGGCTGACGTGGGCGCACGGGGCCGGGCCGCACAAATGCACACGAAGCCGTCGAAGCACTGGGGGGCGGTAAACGGATGCGGCATGCACGATATTGTCTTGCCCCGCTGCCCGCGGATGAAGGAAAAATTGCACGGCTTCGTCAGCTTGTTGGCGTGCGGTCGCGCCGGCCGTGCCTGCCTGCGTGTTCCGCGCGGCGCGGTGCGCGATAGCGATCCGCCCGCGCTGGCGTGCAAGACAAGGCGTTGCGCGTGCTTCTCTCCCGCCCCGCTTCACCCACCGCGCGCCATCCATCCGAGACGACATGATGTCGGTGCAAGGAGCGATCGGGGTCTGCGGGCGACCCGCGGCGACCACGCAAGCCGGGATCGAACTCGATCAGCGTGTGATGAGACGCGTCATGATTCTGCGCGTGCGATGAAAAGATGAAGTTCGCATGGCGCGTTCACTCCCGTTGAGGCCCTGTTGCCGGGGATGCGTGCCCCGCATGCCAGCGCGCGCGGCCTCGCCGACACGCCTGTCCCCGCGCTTCGGAAAAATGCGCCGATCACGCGCATCAGCCGGACGGGCATGGAGCGACAGACGGCGTTGTCCTTGCCGTGGCCAGACGGCAAATTGGGCCGTGGCGTTCAGACCGGAGGTGACCATGAAGACAGTTGAAGGCGGCGGTGAGCCGGTGGCGAGGGCGCGGGGCGTCGAAGACCCTGCCGACCCAGCGAATGATCGCGATGCCGAGGTCACGCTGAATGTCGCCGGCCCCGGCGTGGCCGCCTCGATCATCCGGCTCACCAACGCGGTCAGCATGCGTCTTGAAGAAGACGCGAAAGCGAGTTCCGCCTCGGGCAGCAGGGCGCAAGCCGCCGCACGCCGGCAGGAATACGACTACTTCTCAGCACGGGTTTCGCACGCGGAAGAACAGATCCACGGCCGAATGACCTGGCTGCTGCAATTCAACGGCTTGCTGTTCGTGGCGCTGGCATTCCTGAAAGCTTCGCCTGCGGGCGACAGCAGGAATGCCGACATCGTGGCGCCTTGGGTCGTCGAGTTTCTGCTCGGGGCACTCCCTCTTGCAGGCCTGGGCATCACCCTGTCCGGGTGGCTCGGGATCCGCGGTGCCATCCGGCAGCTCAAGGACCTCGGCCGTCAGTACGCGCAGGACCTTCAGCGCATTGCCCACGAGAGCAGGTGGCCCACGCCATTCGGTGACGCCCGCGCCCATTGGTACGGGACCACCCCGGCACAGCTCGCGTTGGCACTCCTGTGTTCGCTGTGGCTCTGGCTGCTCGCGCATCGTCTCTGGCCAGGCGGGATCGAAACGTATTCCAGCCTGTTGCTTCACGCACTGGGTGCGTTGCCCGCCCGCATTTTCGGGGGGACCTGAGAACTCAACCACCTGCTGCGCGGCATGTGATGCGACTGCCAGCGCACGAACTGCGGGCCAACGGCCGGGTCTGTCAGCGGGCGCCCAAGATCTCTGCGAAGCTCAACGAAGTGGAGCGGGGGCGCAGCGACTCGCATCGGATGAGCGCAAGGCCACCAGGAACAACAAGAGTCCAAGCCGTCGCGGATGCCCTGCGTCGGTGGCTGGCGCGGTCGCTGGACGATGCGACCTGGATGGACAGCGTCCACGCGAGTGAGGCTGCAGGTGAGGCTTGGCGTGCGCTCGCGACATGGACCTTCGAGTCGGAAAGAAGAAGGGACCCGTCGCTTGGTGGCATGCCACGATCGCGTGGCGCTGTCGGCCATCGAGTCGCGCGGCGCCAATTGGTGATGCCGGGTCAGTTGTGCAAGCACCTCTTGCACAATTCAGCAGAGCGCGCGGACTTCCCATCGCGCGCCGTGAAGCCCATCGCATCCTGAAACGCCGCGTCAGGAAAAGAACCAAGCCGCAGCCACGTCGGCCCTGCCTGCGGCGAACAGAAACCCCCGGAAGGCGCCAGCGCCGGCAGACGACGGGAATAGGCTTGCGCGTCCCCACACTGGCGTCGCCGGGACGCGTGACGTGTGTCCTTGAGGGTTCATCAGCGAATGCGGGTCCGCCTTCAGCGTGAGTTGCTCGGCGTCAAGCGCCTCGGCCCCCTAAAATCCAGGCCCGAATGATGTGCGCATGCATGCGGCCTCTGCAAGACCAGAGCCCCTCTAATGGGCTTCATCGCCCTCATGGATATTCCCCTGGACAGTTCATTCAGCTATTCGACGCCGCGCGCTCAGCCGATCCTTGACCGAGAAATGTGTGTCGGGACGCAGAAGTGTGGGCGCCGCCAGTGCGTCGTTCTTCAGCGGAGCGGGAAGGCCGGGATTGACTTCGCCTGACGTCGAGACAACGGCGCTTGTCGCCGAACTGCGGACCCTGATCGAGGGTGCCAGGATGCGCGCGGCAACGGCTGTCAACGCAGAACTCACGCTGCTGTACTGGCAAATCGGGCGGCGGCTGCACTCCGAAGTTCTCGGCGGCGAACGCGGCGCCTATGGCGAGCAAATCGTGCGAACTGTGTCGACGCGCCTGACCGCCGAATATGGCCGTGGCTGGGGAGAGAAGCAGCTCAGGCATTGTCTCCGCATCGCGGAGACTTTTCCCGACGAGGAGATTGTCTCCGCGCTGCGGAGACAATTGAGCTGGACGCACATCAAGACGCTGATGTACCTGGACGACCCCCTCAAACGGGACTTCTACATCGAGTTATGCCGGCTCGAACATTGGTCATCGCGCCAGTTGCAGGAGCGCATCGGCGGCATGCTCTACGAACGCTCCGCGATCTCGCGCAAGCCCGACCAGACCATCGAGCACGATATCGCGATGCTCAGGCAGACCCAGCGCCCGTCGGCCGACCTGCTGTTGAAGGACCCCTACATCCTCGACTTTCTCGGACTCAACGACCGCTACCTCGAGCGTGATCTCGAAGACGCCATCCTGCGCGAGATCGAGAAATTCCTTCTGGAGCTCGGCGCCGGCTTCACCTTCGTCGCACGGCAGAAGCGCATCCAGATCGACCAGGATGACTTCTACATCGACCTGCTGTTCTACAACCGCAAGCTCAAGCGTCTCGTTGCGGTCGACCTGAAGGTGGGCGAGTTTCGGGCCGAGTACAAGGGCCAGATGGAGCTGTACCTGCGTTGGCTGGCCAAGTTCGAGCAGGAGGTCGATGAAAACCCGCCGCTGGGCATCATCCTGTGTACCGGCAAAAGGCGCGAACAGGTCGAACTCCTGGAACTCGACAAAAGCGGCATCCATGTCGCGGAATACCTTACCGAACTGCCGCCGCGCGAGCTGTTGCAGGCCAAGCTGCAGCAATCCATCGCCACGGCGCGCGAGCGGCTTCTTGAAGACAAGCGCTGACGATCCACAGGTCGATTGCGCGCGCAAAACGTTGCCGCGGGTGCGCAACCGCTCAAGGGGCACGCGGCAGACCGGTCGTTCACCGCTCGGTGTCGTTCGTGCCACCGACAACCCGCGTCAGGGAAGCGCCATCGCTGAGCCAGCGTGCGCAGTGGCTGTCGCGACCCCCTTCGGGCGCACCACGGGAAACGGTGGCAGCCCGGCCAGTATCTCGCGCCCATAGCGCATCGTGACCAGGCGTGTGTCGCAGATGGTGATCACTGCGTGATCGGTCACGGTGCGCACCCCGCGACCGGCCCACTGGGCCAGCTTCATCGCGGCGCGCGGCACGGCAATCTCGACGAACGGATCACGTCCCTGACCCGTGAGCCATTCGGCCAACGCTTCTTCGACCGGGGAATCGGGCGGGGCGAATGGAATCTTGTCGATCACCACATGCTCACACAGCCTTCCCGGCAGGTCGATACCCTCGCCGAAAGACTGCAGTCCGAAGAGGATGCTGCGCTGCCCGCGCTCGACGCGACGGCCGTGCTCGGCGAGGAGCTCGGTGCGCGAGCGCTCGCCCTGCATCTGCACCTGCGCCCCGACGTCTTCCGGCAAAGCCGCGTGACAGGCCAGCATCTGGCGTTTGGAGGTGAACAGCACGAGCTGGCCATACCGGTGCTCGCGCAGCAGCATTGGCAAGACTCGGCACAGGTCTTCCGAAAACTCCGCACTCTTCGGAGAGTGGGCCATCGGCGCGATCCGCAGCTCTCCCTGGCGCCGGTAGTCGAACGGCGACGCGACCACCACGGCGCGCCGTTCGGGAAAGCGGTTCATCCCGCTCAGGCGATCAAAGAAGTCGAAGCGTCCGCAGGCGGTCAGCGTGGCGGAGGTGCAGACGGCTGCACTCACGTTCTTCCACAAGCCGCGCGACAGCGCCTGGGCCGCCGTCATCGGGCTCGCGCACAACCAGGCGTCCACGTGGAGAGGGCCCGGCGTGGCAAGCACGCCGGGCGTGCCGCCTGTGGCCTGGGAGGGGGCCTGGGCGGTGGCCGCGGCGCTTGCCGGGGAGGGCGGCGCATATTCGAGCCATTTGGCCCACGCCACGGCATCGTGCGTGGCCCAGGCGCTGAAAAGCCGTTGCAGGGCCAGGAGCCGAGACAGGTGTGCGCCGAGTTCCACGCCGACGCGCACCTGCTCTTCGCGTTCTGCAGGCGAGCGCGATTCGTCGGGCTCCTTCAGCGCGCCGGCGATCGACTCCACCACCGTCGCGACCGAGCCGAGCAACGCCGCCAGTTGCTCGCATTCCGGGATGAGGGCCTCGGGAATCCGCCCCTGGAGAAACCGGTGCACCGGCCTCTCGGCGTTCACCAGTTGCTTGTCGGTCCAGTACGCTTCGAGCAGCCCAAGCTTGTCCGTGCATTCGGTGATGGCTTGCCCGAAGACCGTCAGATCGGGACGCGTGGAGGCCGGCATGTCCCGGCTGTGGCGGTTGGCCAATGCGCGCAAGCTTGACAGCAAGCTCACGCTTGCGCCGAGCCGGGCACGGCAGGCGAACTGTTCCCCCGCGATGCCGGGGAGGTGGTGCGCCTCATCAAACACGAACAGCGTATGGGGCGCATCGATCAGCGCGCTGTCCGTTTGCAGCGCCGCGAGGATCAGCGCGTGATTGGCCACCTGGATCGTCGCCGCGGCCGCGCGGCGGCGCGCCTTGAAGAAGGCGCAGGTCCTGAAGTGCTCGCATTGACCTCCGTTGCAGGCGCTGCCGCTCGCCTGGACCCTTTGCCAGTCCTTCGGGTCGGGCAGCCTTGCCAGGCTGTCCATGTCGCCGTCCCACTTGCCGCTTCGAAACGACTTGGCGACCTTCGCAAACCAGCGTTTCGCATGGTCCGCTTCGCGCGGGGCGCTGCGGCCCGGTGAACCCGCCCCGGTGAATGTCCCCTGCGATTCCGCGTCGAAGAGGCCGTCCTGGGCGACATCGTTCAGCACACCGTCCAGGCGGCTTTCGCAGAGGTAACGCCCGCGGCCCTTGAGAAGCTCGAAGCGCAGGTCCGGGATCACCTTCGCCAGCCGCGGCAGGTCCTTGAAAAACAGTTGTTCCTGCAGTGCGACGGTGGCGGTGGAGACGATCACGGGCTTGTCCAGCAGCTCCGACGCCACGATCGCCGCGAGGCAGTAGGCCACCGTCTTGCCGGTTCCCGTACCCGCTTCGAGCAAGGCCAGATGATGGCCGGGGCGCGCCGCCTCGTTCCCGGGCAGGCTGGCACTCAGGAACGTCAGCAACGCTGCATGCATCATCTGGCGCTGGCCGGGACGTGCAATGAAGCCGGGCCATGTCCTGGCCACCTCGCCGTAAAGGAATTCCACGCGCTCACGCGCCTTGTCGAGCAACTCGGGCTCGATACCTGGCGCCGCCTCCAATCCGTCGGGCGCAAGGTCGGAACGACGTGTGCGGCTCTGCGCGGGGGACTTCATGTCGCCAATTATCGACGCGCGCGACGCCGAGCCTCGGCTGGCATGTGGTGCGATGCCGACTGGAAATATCGAGCGTGACACGTAGGCGCACTGCAGCCGGGCAGGCATCGACGTGGCAGGCTTCATCCAGCGTCTCCCCCTGCCGAGTCCCCATGGCGCGTGTGCACATGCCCGGCACCACGGGCCGGGCTCCTTCAGTGACCGGCCTGCTGGCGAACTCCATTGTCAATGCGTTGCGCCACCAGCCGAGGATGTGGCTGGCCGACGCTCGTGCGGGACGGCGCAAGGCTGCAACTTGTGCCAGCGGCCAACGATGGTTGCGCCACAACCCCTGTTCCGCTGGATGGCGCGGGGTTCAGCTTGTGCCGGGTTGGCCTGATGTGACGGATCCAACCCGACCCCGCGGAAAGAACCGGCGTGTCGGGTTGTTCGAGGGGCGGGCGTCGGAACGACTCACGCTCGCGCAACAAAGTACCGACAAACGAAGTGCATCGACATGGTCGTATGCAGGCATGCGTGCTGCAAGTGAGAGCATGTTGCCGGACGCGGGGTGAAGTCATTCCCTCGTGGTCCATCGGATGTCCTCCTCCACCCTTCCCTGGTGGAATTGACCTCAAGGCCCCGGCCCTTGGGGGTCTTTTCTTTTGGGGCCGGCGACCCCGGTTGGCCCGAATTGAAGGCGCAATGCCCACGATGCAACTTGCCACCTTGCAAGTGTCATCGTCCGACCGCGGCTGCCAAGTGTTCGGCAGGGCAGGTCAGGAAAGATGCTTTCCGACAAGCCCCGACATCTCGAACATCGTCACCTCGGGCTTCCCCATCACCGCCTGAAGCTTGGCATCACAAAGGATGTTGCGCCTGTTGGTGGGGTTCTGGAGGTTGTTGGTCTTGATGTATTCCCACAGCAACCTGACGACCTCGGTCCGAGGCTGAGGCGCCGAGCCGATGACGGCGGCGAGCTCGGTGCTGGGTGTCAGTGGGCGCGTGAATGCCGTTTGTTTCCTGGCAGTGGTCATATTCGTCTCGCAAAAGCGGTTCACTCTACCAGCCGCGCTCTCACACACCTGTGCCGAGCCCGGTCACGTCCTCGGCCCGACAATTACCGAACCAGGCCACCGGTCCATCCAAACCGAGGCGGTACCGGTGATACCGAACAGTGGGGGTGAGAGGTATGCACCTCGGTTTAAGGCTGGCCCCAATCGGCGCGGGTGTCGGCCACACCATGCCGGTGACGGGACGATGCTCGCGTCACGAACGTTCATCCGGGCCGCACCGGCGCCGCGGCTCGCTTGCTCGCTCCAGCCGTGAGGAGTCGCTGCGCGCCTTCCAGTCTGCAACCCGTCAGACCACTATCTTCCTGCCCATGAACGCTTCGCAATCGGATCTCACGTACATCCCGAAACACCGGCAACACATCGCCGGTACGCTAATTCGCGCCACATCGCGTTGCTGCAAGACAATACCACCGCAGCCCGGACCCCGACGTCGCGGCGAGAGAAGGGCGAAGCAGAATTCGCAATCAAAGGACCATGCATGAAGCAGGATCTTCAGCTGATTGTTGACCAGTCCGTGGCAGGACACTTCTACTGGACCATCGTGCACCTGGGCCAGCCCGGCGAACTGGCGCGCGTGATGGACTATGCCCGGGGTCCCCTGCCCACGCACAGCGCTGCCATGATCGCCGGGCATGCCGCTCTTCTCCAGCAACTCGAGCAGTCCTCATCGTCCGAGCACTCTTCGACGTGGGCGCCGATGCTCGCGGGTGAAGCAGGGTTGCCTGCGGATGCATTGCGCTGAGCACCGGCTGACGAATACTCCCGGGGCAGTCTGTCGCGGCAGCCGCAGCCCGAGCGATTCAGGTAGCCAAAGAAATCCGGCCCTTGGGCACCGGTCCAGGCCATCCTGTCGAAGACGCCGACCGCGAGATCCTCGCTGAAGGCTTCGATCTGCGAGTGCTGCGACGGGCCCGCGACGCCGGGTTCGAAGTCGACCCTCGATACGCCGTCGTTGATGTCGAAGATGGTCGCCGTCGACTGCCAGCGCATGGAGGCGTTCATCTGACGTGGAGCGCGCGCAAGAAGGATCAACATGAACGAATGCTTAAGGCACTGCTGCTCCTGCTCGGTCCGCTGACCACGACAGGGCTGGTGTTTGCCTTTGGCTGGCCAATCATTCCGGTGGTTCTCGGATTGTCGGCGATCACTCTGATGTCGAGCGAAGAGGGCATCCCCGAGAGGCCGCGGTGGCGAACCACTGCGTCTCTGGCGACCGTGCCTCTTGCGAAGAGCCCGGATGCTCGCTGATGAATCGCCAAGGGTCACCGCTGCGCCAATTGGCCATCCATGTCGAGGAGTCTGGACGTGCACTTTTCAATGGGTCTTGAGCGAGCTCGATGGAACGGGCAGTTCGTTGAAATCGAGCGCGCAAAGTCTGGCGCAAAGACCTACCGCCAGGCCATGCCCGACGGACTGCCCCGAACGACACCCAAACTCCCCCACCCATCGACACGTAAATTCCTCCACCCCAGCCATCGAGCTGTGAGGGTGTAGGCGGCGCCGGCATTGGCCGGAGTCACCTGCGGG
>NZ_JBBKZS010000040.1:0-29146 GCF_037889955.1 Variovorax robiniae | reverse complement strand
CCCGAGCATTGTCGTCACGTGTTGCGTTTCGTAGATGCTTTGCGGCCGGCCCGGCAGGTTCGACAGCGCCTGGTCCAGCAACAGGCGATTCCCTGAAACCTTGCTGACCGAAATGTAGTCGTATGCGGCCAGTTCGGTCCATGTCACGCGCCGCTTCTTCGCCAGCGGGTGATCGCGCCGACAGGCAGCAACGAAGCGCTCTTCCAGCAGGGGCGTGAAGTCGATGTCAGGCTCCTGGCTGCCCACAAAATTCAGTCCGAAGTCCGCTTCCCCACGCGACACGGTCGACAACACATCATTCGCGCTGTCGTCAAGTACCTTGACCCGGATCTTGGGGTAGCGCTCGTGATAGCGCGAGATCACTTGCGACAGATAGTAGTAGACAGTGGACGGCACGCAGGCAATCGTCACCTCCCCCATGCGTGTACCCGCCACGCCCCGTATGCCCAGCAGCGTCTCATCGAGGTCGTCCAGCAGCTGTTGCACCTTGCGGTCGAAGTCGCGGCCAACCGAGGTCAGGCTCACACGCCTCGTTGTGCGTTCGAGCAGGCGTACGCCCAAGGCGTCTTCCAGCTTTTCGATGCGCCTGCTGAACGCGGGCTGGGACACGTGCAGGGCGTCGGCCGCCTTGCGAAAGCTGTTGAGCTCGGCCACAGCGCGAAATGCCTGCAGATCGTTGAGGTTGAAGTTGATGGCCATCAGCGTGCTCCGTGGAGTTGACTGATCGACAGTGTGCATCAATCGATCCTAAACATGCAATTCACGCTACCGACTAAACCAAAGACCATACGGTCTCGGTCAAGGAACAGATCTTGACGCCAACCTACAAACCATCGGAGACATCAAGTGCAAATTCGTCAAGTCCTTAGCCTTAGTTCCCTCGCCGCGGCCGCCGTGCTGACATGCGCGAGCGCGGTTGCTGCCTTCCCGGAAAAGGCCATCACCATCGTCGTGCCAACGGCCGCAGGCGGCGCCAACGACGCCATGGCGCGGGTCATCGGCCAGGCCATGTCGGTCAGCTTGAAGCAGCCGGTGATCGTCGACAACAAGGCCGGTGCCAACGGTGCCATCGCCAGCGAGTTCGTCATGCGTGCCCCGGCCGATGGCTACACGCTCATGCTGGGCTACATCGCCACACACGCGATGAACCCCGCACTGCAGAAGCTGCGCTACGACCCCGTCAAGGACTTCGAGCCGGTGGGCATGGTCGGCTCCTCCGCGACCTTGATGGTCGTCAGCCCCTCCGTGAAGGCTAACAACGCCAAGGAACTGGTCGCCTACATCAAGGCGAATCCCAACCAGGTCAGCTACGCCTCGGCCGGCAACGGCACCGCGCCGCATTTCGCTGCGGAGATGTTCAAGCTCTCCACGGGCACGACCATGCTTCATGTGCCCTACAAGGGTTCGGCGCCTGCGGTCACGGACACCATCGGTGGACAGACACAGGTGATGTTCCCCAGCCTTTTCACGGCCATCCCCTACGTCAAGGGTGGCAAGCTGAAGGCCATCGGTGTGGCGGGCAGCAAGCGCTCGCACTTGATGCCCGATGTCCCGACGCTCAAGGAGCAGGGTATCGACAATGTCGACGTGTCGCAGTGGTACGCCATCTTCGCGCCGGCGAAAACGCCCAAGGCGGTGGTAGATCAACTCAACAAGGCGCTGAACGAGGCGCTGGCGGACAAGACCGTCATCAAGAAGCTTGAGGACCACGGTGCTGAAGTCGAGACCATGTCGACTGAGCAGATGCGCACCTTCGTCCAGCAGGAACAGGTCAAGTGGAAGAAGGTCGTCCAGGCCGCCAAGCTGACGGCTGATTGAAATGAGCAGGACACTTCCTTGCGTGCTGATGCGCGCCGGCACGTCGCGTGGGCCCTTCTTCCTCAAGGAGTGGCTCCCCGCGAACGAAGAAGAGCGTGACCAGGCCCTCATCGGCGCGATCGGCGCGTCGGATCCGCTGCAACTGGACGGCGTCGGCGGCGGTAGCACTCTCAACAGCAAGGTGGCGATCGTCTCGCGCTCGCAGGAGCCCGGTTGCGACCTGGACTACCTGTTCGCGCAAGTGGGGGTCGGCCATCGCTCCGTCGACACACGGCCCAACTGCGGCAACATGCTCTCCGGCGTCGCACCTTTCGCCATCGAGCAGGGACTCGTCGAGGCGCTGGATGGCACGACCCGCGTGCGCGTCTTCAACGTCAATACCCGGTCACGCATCGATGTGGTCGTACGCACGCCCGGTGGCCGCGTCACCTATGACGGCGATGCGCGCATCGATGGCGTCGCGGGCACGGCCGCGCCGATCCTGCTGAACTTCCTGGATGCCTGGGGTGCGGTCACAGGAAAGGTGTTTCCGACCGGCAAGCGCGTCGACACGATCGACGGCGTCGAGGTGACATGCATCGATGCCGCCATGCCCTTGATGATCGTCCGTGCGGGCGACCTCGGTGTCACCGGCAGCGAGAAGCCGGCGGCGCTGGATGCGAATCCCGCGCTGCTAGAGCGATTGGAAAAGCTGCGTCTGCAGGCCGGCTTGCTGATGGGCCTGGGCGATGTATCCGCCAGCGTCATTCCCAAGCCCGTACTGGTCAGCCCTGGCGACTCGCCAGACAGCATCACCTCGCGCTATTTCACGCCGCGCCGTTGCCATGCCTCGCATGCGGTCACGGGCGCCATCGGCGTGTTGAGCGCATTCGCGCTGCCCGGCACAGTCGCGAGCGCGATGGGGCGCGATCCGGGTCGGCATCAGCTGGTCCTGTTGCACCCGGCGGGCCAGATCGATGTCGAGGTCGAACTGGAAGGCCATGGCGACCAGGCGTCGGTCACGGCCGCGGCCCTGGTGCGCACTGCCCGGAAGATCATGCAGGGAGAGATGCAGTTGCCCGACTACGTCTTCACGCGGCCCGATGTGGCGCAGCAGGAAGCCGCGAGCTTCCCGCGCAAGCCCATCACCATCATCGTGCCGACCCGCGCGGGCGGCGGCAATGACACGATGGCCCGGATCATCGCGTCCAAGCTCAGGCCGCTGCTGGGCCAGGACGTGCTCGTCGACAACCGTGCCGGCGCCAACGGTGCCATCGCCAGCGAATACGTGGCACGGGCCGAACCGGATGGCCACACGCTGATGTTCGGCTATGTCGGAACGCATGCGATGAATCCGGCGCTTCAAAAGCTGGCGTACGACCCGGTCATGGATTTCGAACCCATCGGCCTCGTGGGCTCTTCGCCCACCCTGATGGTCGCCAACACGCAAAGCGGACTCGCAGACGTGCGAAGCCTTGTCGAGCGATTGACCGGCTCGCCCCGCAGCATCAGTTACGCGTCAGCAGGCGATGGAACGCCGCCGCATTTCGCGGCCGAACTGTTCAAGCAGAACACCGGCACGAAGATGAACGGCAGGACCTCCGATGGCGCCGCCCCCGCCATCCTGGACACCCTGGAGGGGCGGACGCAGGTCATGTTCCCGAGCTTCTTCACGGCCTACCCATTCATCCTCGATGGCCGCCTGCGCGCCCTGGCGGTGGCTTCGGGATCGCGACTCGATGCATTGCCCGAGGTGCCGACGCTGTCGGAGTCGGGCATCGAGGGCATCGATGTCTCGCAGTGGTACGGACTCTTCGCGCCGGCAGGCACACCGGCGACCGTGGTCGCGCAGATCAACCACGCCCTCAACGAAGTGCTCGCCGACGCGCAGGTGGTCGCGCGCTTCGAGCGCCAGGGCGCCAAGGTCGAGGGCGGAGCACCGGCGGCATTGCGCAAGCGCGTTCATGACGACCTCGGCCGCTGGCAGGGCGTGGTCGCCGACGGCGCGCTCGCGCCACAGGAGCCGGGCGTCCTCGTGCTGGACTGATGTGCCGGGCATCGTCAATCGACGCCCGAGCCAAGCAATGCAAGTTTGCAAACCGAACCCGCGTTGCTGCCTGGAGCCCAGGCACCGCACCAGACATCCAATTTTTTACCGGGAGACATTGAAGATGAAGAGAGCCTTGATCACCCTTGCAGCTCTGGCTGCCTCCGGCGCCGCCATGGCGCAATCATCCCTGACGCTCTTCGGCGTGGCGGACGCAGCCGTCAGCTACTACAGCGCGAAGGGCGTCTATTACTACTCGCCCGTCGCCTCGCTGCCGCCGGTCGCCACACCCATAGAGGTCGGTCGCTCCTTGACGGCCCTGTCCAGCGGCGGCAATGCCTCCAGCCGCGTCGGCTTCCGCGGCACCGAGGATCTCGGTGGTGGATTGGCGGCCAGCTTCTGGCTCGAATCCGGCTTCAACCAGGACACCGGCGCCAACGCCATCGCGGCTTTCAGCAGGCGCTCCACGGTCAGCCTGTCGGGCGGCTTCGGCGAGCTCCGTCTGGGTCGCGACTATGTGCCGACCTACTGGAACGAGAGCGTGTTCGATCCGATGGGCGCGGTCGGTGTCGGCGAAAACCTGATCAAGACCGTCAGCGGCAGCATCGCCACCGTTCGCGGCCCGGGCTCGCTCATCGCGCCGAACGACAACGCGATCCGCGCGTCGAACAGCATCGGCTACTTCCTTCCGCGCAACCTCGGCGGCTTCTACGGGCAACTCATGTACTCGCTGCACGAGAACGTGGATTCGAACAACGTTCCGGGCAGCCCTTCCAGCAAGGGACGCTACTACGGCGGTCGCTTCGGCTACGCCAACGGTCCCCTTGACGTCGCGATCGCGTACGGAGAAAGCACGGCCGCCGACACCACGACCCTGACCGCAGCAGGCATCGCGACCGGCGCCCGCTTCTCCGACAAGTTGAAGACCATCAACCTCGGTGCGTCCTGGGACTTCGGCATCCTGAAGCTGATGGGCGAACTGTCCCAGGTGCGCGACAGCACCTCCACCGTGACCCCGGTCCGCGGCGTGGCTGGGCCTGCGGTCAAGGAGAACGACAAGTACAACGGCGCGATGCTCGGCATGACAGTCCCCGTCGGTCCGGGAATGTTCAAGGCCTCTGTCGCCCGCGTGAACTTCGACAACGACCTGGGGCCTGTGCTGCCGGGGGCGCCAGATCGCGACGCTTCGGTTAGCAAGCTAGCGCTGGGCTACGTTCACAACCTGTCGAAGCGGACCGCGTTGTACGCCACCGTGGCGCAGGTCCGGGTCAGCAACGGCCAGAACAACCCGGCCATCATGGGCATCTACGCCGGCGGCCTGGCGAACGTGGCGGGCGGCACCGCCTCCTCGGGCATTGCGCCGCGAAGTGCAAGAGGCTATGACCTCGGCATTCGCCATTCGTTCTGAGTCTCCGCGGCCAGGTGCCCGACCAGGGCGCGCGTTTGCCTGTCGTTCTTCGGCATCGTCCGGGCCTTCGCGCAGGCCCACAGGTTCGAGGCGATTCGAAGCCTTATGGACGACATGCAAGCCTGATCGACTATCTGTGGCGAGCGGGCCGATCCCGGTATCAGTCGGCCGTGATCTTCCGCTCGCGCACGATCGCGCTCCACTTGGCGTCTTCCTTCCTCATGAAGGCCGTGAGTTCGGCGCGCGTGGTGGGTTGCGGCGTCAGGCCGTGTTTGTTCAGCGCATCCTTGACGCCCGGATCGTTCAGCACCTTCACGATCTCCAGGTTCCACCGGTCCAGTATCGGCGCCGGCGTCTTGCCCGGGGCCACGAACGCGTACCAGTTCAAGGCCTCGAATCCGGGGTAGCCCGATTCGGCCACCGTCGGAATGCCGGGCAGGTAGGCTGGACGTGTCGCGCCGGTGGTGGCCAGCGGGAGCAACTTGCCAGCTTCCACCTGCGGCATCGCCGTGGGTGGCGCCGCGAAGTACGAAGTCACGCGCTCGCCCAGCAGGTCCTGCAGTGCAGGCGCGCCACCCTTGTAAGGCACGTGCACCATCTCCACGCCGGCGCGCTGGTTGAACAGTTCGCCCGCCAGGTGCGAAGCAGAGCCCGCGCCGGTGGAGGCGAAATCCACGGCGCCGGGCTTCCTTTTGGCGAGGGCCACGAACTCGGCCAGTGTCGTCACCCCCGCGCCCTTGTGGACCACCAGCACGTTGGGGAAGTTGACGCCGCCCGAGACCGGCGCCAGGTCCTTGAACGGGTCATACCTCACCTTCATCACATGCGGCGCGATGGTCAGCGGCCCGATCGAGCCCAGCAACAGCATCGAGCCGTCCGCCGGACCGCTGGCGACTTGCTGGTGCGCGATGTTTCCGCCCGCGCCTGCCTTGTTGTCGACGATGACGCTCTGGCCGATGTTCTCGCCCAGCTTCTTCGCGATGAGGCGCGCCGCCGCGTCCGCTGCTCCGCCGGCCGCGAAGCCCACCACCAGCGTGACGGGCCTTGCGGGCGGAAAGTCCTGCGCATGGCTGTGAGGCGCCAGCAGCAGGCAGGATGCGGCCAGCGCGGTGGACTGCAACAGGTGACGTCGATTCATCGTGGTTCTCGCGAGTGGGTTTTTCTGGAGATGCTGCTCATTCGTCGCCCAGGCCGATCGGGCTCGGCTGGCGCTTCTCGATCGCATGGCGCAGCAGCGCGGCGCTGCGGAAGATGCCGTGCGCGAACTTGCCGTAGGGCAGGGTGGCGAAGAGCGCCATCACCGCGCCGAGGTGGACGCACAGGAGCACGGCCAGGGCCGGCGTACCGCGTCCCAGCCACAGGGCCAGGCCGCTCGCGCTGGTGAGGAACAGCAGCGCGATGAAGCCCAGGTCCATCGGCTTTTGCGTGGCGTCGCCGTGCAGCGGATGGCGCAGGCGGTTCAATTTCCACAGGCCAGCCGTGCCGATCATCAGGCTGACGCCGCCGACCACGCCAAGCAGCTTGGGCAGGCTGGGCAGTTCGTACGGCGCGACCCAGCCGAAAACGTAGTGGTAGAGCGTGGCGACGGCGGTGGCCGCAAAGCACAGCAGGAAACCGTAGAAGGCGAAGTGATGAAAGCGCCGGCGCCACAGCGTGAAGGCGTCGTCCTCGTTGTTGCAACCCTCGCCGTGCCCGCCGTCGAGATACTTCAGGCGCAGCACGGCATCGGTGGCCTCGGCTGCGGCCGGCCCGCTGATCGGTGCGTCGCTGGTGGCCGGCGTCACCTCGCGCCAGAAGCGCCGCACGCCCATCGCCAACGCCAGCGTCGCGTACAGGAACACCGGCGCGAACATGCCGACCAGCAGGTTGTGCGGGAACAACTGATAGAAGCTGCCGCCGAGCCCGCCACCCCATAGCGTTCCTTTCATGGCGACGGCCAGGATCAGGAAGAGCGCGAGGCCGGCCGACAGTGCCAGCGACAGCGTCAGGCCGTTGCGCTGGTAGAGGCGGCCGAATGCCGGCGGCCAGGCGTAGTCGGCATAGGTCTGGCCGCGCACCTCGGCCATGGCCTTGGGCACGTTGACCGCGAACTCGTGCGGCGGCGCGTACTGGCAGGCATGCAGGCAGGCGCCGCAGTTGTGGCACAGGTTGGCAAGGTAGTGGATGTCGGCCTTGCCGAACTCGAGCCGCCGCGTCATCGCCGGGAAGACGGCACAGAAGCCTTCGCAGTAGCGGCAGGCATTGCAGATCTGCATCTGGCGGCCGACTTCGGCCTCCCGCGCGTTCAGGATCGGGATCACCCGCATGCTGCTGCCGTTGGCCAGCATGCTGGCCTCGCGGGTCAGGACTTCAAGCGCTTGCATGGTCGACATTCCGAGTTGTGGCGGCAGCGGCCGCCTGTTGGCCGGCGATGCGGCCGAAGGCGGTGCCGATCGCCATGCCGACGCCCGCGGTGTAGCCCTTGCCCAGCACGTTGCCGGCCATCATTTCTCCGGCCACGAACAGGTTGGGGCTGGGCCAGCCGCCAAAGTGCACCGCGGCGCGGTCGTCGACCTTGAGGCCCAGGTAGGTGAAGGTGATGCCGGGTTTCAGCGCGTAGGCGTGGAAGGGTGGCGTGTCGAGCGGCCGCGCCCAGTGCGTCTTGGCGGGTGCCAGGCCCTCGGTGTGGCAGTCATCCAGCGCGGTGTGGTCGAAGGTGCCGACACGGCAGGCGGCGTTGTAGGCCTCGACGGTCCGGACGAAGGCCTGCTCCGGCAGGGCGAGCTTGCGCGCCAGTTCGGCCAGCGTGTCGGCCGTGGTGCCGGGAAACACCGGCGGCATGAAGCGGCCGATCGCCTTCTGGTCGATGACCGAGTAGCCGACCTGGCCCGGTTGCTGTGCCACCAACCGGCCCCAGATCGCATAGCGCTTGGGCCAGAAATCCTCGCCCTCGTCGTAGAAGCGATTGCCCTCGCGGTTGACCACCACGCCGAGCGACACGCAATCGATGCGGGTGCAGATGCCGCCGTCGTAGAGTGGCGCTCGGGCATCGATGGCGACCATGTGCGCCTGCGTCGGATCGCCGATCGCGTCGGCGCCCGATTCGATCATGTGCTTGAGCAGCACGCCCTGGTTGAAGCGGGTGCCTCGGATCAGGAAGTTGTCGGCCGGCCATTCCCCGCGCTCGTTCACACCCCAGGCTTCGCGCAGCCATTCGAGGTTGGACTCGAACCCGCCTGCCGCAAGCACGCAGCTCCTGGCTTCGATGCGTTCACCGCTGGCAGTGCGGGCGGCGACGAAGCGATCGCCGTCGAGTTCGACCGACACCACCGGCGTGTCGTAGAGGATCTGCACACCGAGCCTTTCCGCGCTGCGAAAGTACGCGTTGACCAGCGCCTTGCCGCCGCCCATGAAGAAGGCATTGGTGCGCGCCACATGCAGCGCGCCCGACAGCGGCGGCTGAAAGTGCACGCCGTGCTTTCGCATCCAGTCGCGACAGCTCGACGAGGCGCGGATCACGAGCCGCGCAAGGTGCTCGTCGGTGAGACCGCCGGTCACCTTGAGCAGGTCCTGCCAGTACTCTTCTTCCGGATAGGCGTCGACCAGCACGTCCTGCGGCGCATCGTGCATGCAGCGCAGGTTGCGGGTGTGCTGCGAGTTGCCGCCGCGCCAAGCGCGCGGAGACGATTCGAGCAGCAGCACGCTGGCGCCAGCCTCGCGCGCCATCAGCGCGGCGCACAGCGCGGCGTTGCCGCCGCCGACGACCAGGACATCGATCATGGGGTTTGCCTCTTTGTGGGGGTGAGGCAACTGTAGGCAGCAACGGCTGCGCGCGAAACGGCGAAACCGGCAACGGGTCTTCAGTGTTCGTGAAGGGTGGCGCCGGGCCAATGCCTGTCGCGTACCAGGGCGCGTGCCACGTCGCTCAGCACCACCCGGGCCGCCAGCGCGGCGGGTGACAACTCGTCATTCGACACGCTGGCCAGCAGGTTGCGGCGACTGCACTGCGCATCCGCAATCATGGCCTGTATCCACTTGCCGTCGCCGAGACGCGCGGTGACTGCACCGGGCTGGATGGTGGCGCCGCGGCCGGCGCGCACCGCATCCATCAGCAGCGAGAGGCCATCGATCTCGGCAACCACGTTCGGCGTGGCGCGCATCCGCGCAAAGGCGGCCTCGATCAGCGCGCGCAAGCCGTGCGTGCCGCTCGGCAGGATCAGCGGCAGCGTACCGAGTTGCGCCAGGCGCACACGCGGCGTGGCCGGCAGTCCTGGCAGTCCGGCGGCGCCGATCACGTAGAGCCGCTCGTCCAGCAGCGGCGTGACGCTCCAGCGTCGAGCGGTCTCGGTGCGGAACAGGATCGCCAGGTCCAGCTGGCGCGCATTGAGCATGGTCGCCAGGTGCCCCGACAACGCCTCGACCAGGTGCAGCCGGACGGCGGGATAGCGCTCGCTCATGGCTCGCATCAGCGGCACGCCGAGCACCGAGGCGGTGGTCGACGCCAGGCCGATGCTGACGTGGCCGGCCAGCCGGGCCTGCTGCGCTGCGCGCACCGCCTCGTCGGCATGCCGCAGCGTGAGCTGGGACTGCTGCAGGAAGGCAAGGCCTGCGTCGGTCGGCGTGACACCGGTCGACTGGCGCTGCAGCAGACGGGTGGAGAGTTCGCTTTCCAGCCGGCTGATCTGCTGGCTCAACGCCGAGGTGACGACGCCCAGTTCCAGCGCCGCGCGCCCCATGCTGCCGAGCTCGCACACCTTGACGAAATATCGCAGTTGCCGCAGTTCCATGGTCGTGTCCAAAACAGCTCGGGCGCGCTCCCGCACCCTTGATATTCCAACACGGATGACCCGCGGACACTTGACTCATGCGCGCAGGTCCGGGCGCCCGCCCGCATTCGCGCTTCCTGCGCCTAACCCCGTCGACTTGTTTGGCACTTGCAATGTGCTTCGGCAGGCCATCGCTCTTCCCAGGAAGCCTGGGGCATCGGTCATCAATATCACCGCGCCTCAATTGCGCGTGCGCGGCAAAGGCGGGGAGCGATCAACTCACGCGCGTGCTCGCGCTCGAATGGGGAAGCGCTGGCGTACGCCTCAACTCCATCTCGCAAGCGACGCGCAGCGGCAGTAGGCTGGCGGCAGCGTGCCTCTGAAGCGCATCGGGATCTTGGACGACATCGCAAACCTGGCGTGTTTCTCGCGTCTCCCCACGCGCGCTATATCTCTGGTGCGTTGATCCCCTGCGATGGGGAGGGGCACTCGAAAGCGTCAAGCCCGCGCTCGAAGCCGCCGGTTTGGCCGTGGCCCCTGAGGGCGCCGTCTTGCCAAGGTAGAAGCGGCTCTCCGTGGGTGGTTGCGTCACCCCAGCTTGACGAGGTTCTGAAGGACCAGCGGTGCGCCGCGTATGCGCGGCACGCCAAGGCCGTGCCCGGTCGCAAGACCGACATGGCCGACGCGCAGTGGCTGGCCACGCTGGCACGCGCGGGCTTGCTGCGCGCGTCATTCATCCCGCCGCGGGACTTGCGCGAGCTTCGGCTGGTGGCGCGCCAACGGCAAAAGCTCGTGGGCGCGGCCAGCGCTGAGAAGAACCGCCTGCACAAGGTGCTGGTTGACGCCGGGGTGAGGCTGAACGTGCTGGTCAAAGACATCCATGGGCGCGATGGTCAAGGCGCTCGTGCAAGACAGACCCCTTCATGAGGTTCTGGACCTCAAGGGGCGGTTGCGTGCCAGCCGCGAGGAGCTGTTCGAGGCGCTGAGCACCGAGCGGCTCAGCGCCACGCACCGCTTCGTCGCCGACGAGATCCTGCAGCACATCGAGCAGCGCATCGCCCGCATGGACCAGTACCTGCTGGCGGGCCTGTATCCTTGGACCGCGCAACCGACGCTGCTGCAGACCCTGCCGGGGATAGACCAGATCGGCGCGGCGATGCTGCTGGTGGAGATCGGCGCGGACATGAGCGTCTTCGGCAGCGCTGAGCGCCTGGCGTCTTGGGTGGGCATCTGCCCAGGCAACAACCAGAGTGCCGGCAAGCGCAAGAGCGGACGCATCCGCAAAGGCAATGCCTGGGTGCGCCGACTGCTGTGCGAGTTTGCGCAGGCCGCGGCGCGGACGCGCTGTGCCTTCAAGGACAAGTTCCAGGCGCTGCGTACGATCTACGCCATGCTGGACAGCGGCACCTACTACCAGGATCGCGTGGTGGACTACGAGGCGCTGAATGTGGCACGCAACGCCCCGCGCTGGCTCAAGATGCTGCACAAGCACGGCTTCATCGCCACGCCCGCCACCGCCTGAGTGCCGCCTGCCGCTGCGTCCCCAGCCCGGGCCGGCTTCAGGTCAGGCCTTGTCTCGTTCGGCGGGAGGTGTCTTCCACATTGAGGCATCGCGGGCATTGGCCGCGATCCTTCTACGCGCAGGAATTCTTGCCACGGTAAAGACGGCATACACGCTGGCTTCAGCAACGCACCCTAACAGCTACCGAATCAGCAACGCGGTTCATCCCAACAAACGCTTCTTCGAGCGCGATAGGGTTTGCCCCAGGCTTGCTGTCCGAATAGTCGGACGGCACCGCAACGAATTTCCCGGGTTGCCGGCGTCATGCGAATCATCGTCTCTGAGCAATGCATATGAAATCAACGGCTTAGCGCGTTCTCAGACTCTTGTCTGACGTGGCATATCGCTTGCTCTAGTCATCCGCCAGTCACATCGCCCTGATGCGACTTCGGTCATGACACAGGAGACAATCGATGAGTACCACGGGTGATGTTGACCCCACGGAGACCTGCGAGTGGATCGACGCGCTGGGCGCGGTCCGACAGCATCGCGGCCCCGACCGCACCAACTTCCTGTTGAACCGCTTGGTGGACGAGGGACGTCGCGATGGCGTCTACGTGCCGCGCTCGCTCAACACGGCCTACAAGAACACTTTCCCCCCAGAGCGCGAGGAGAAGTCGCCCGGCAACCGTGAGATCGAGCACCGCCTGCGTTCCATCATCCGCTGGAATGCGATGGCAATCATCTTGCGGGCCAACAAGGACTCGTCCGAGTTGGGCGGCCACATCGCGAGCTTCCAGTCTGCGGCGACGCTCTACGACATCGGCTTCGGCCACTTCTGGCATGCGGCCACGGAAACGCACGGGGGCGACCTGTTGTTCATCCAAGGTCACAGTTCGCCCGGCATCTATGCGCGCGCCTTTCTCGAAGGGCGCCTGACCGAGCAACAATTGCTCAACTACCGCCAGGAAGCGGACGGCAACGGCATCCCGTCCTATCCGCATCCTTGGCTGATGCCTGACTTCTGGCAGTTCCCGACCGTCTCCATGGGTCTCGGCCCGCTGATGGCGATCTACCAGGCGCGCTTCCTCAAGTACTTGCATGGGCGCGGCCTCGCCGATACGACGCCGCGCAAGGTCTGGGCGTTCATGGGCGATGGCGAGATGGACGAGCCCGAGTCGCTCGGTGCGATCTCGCTGGCGGGCCGTGAGAGTCTCGACAACCTGGTCTTCGTCATCAACTGCAATCTGCAGCGCCTGGACGGCCCGGTGCGGGGCAATGGCAAGATCGTGCAGGAACTCGAGAGCGTATTCCGCGGCGCCGGCTGGAACGTTATCAAGGTGCTCTGGGGCAGCGGCTGGGACGCGCTGCTCGCGAAGGACACCAGCGGCAAGCTGCTGCAGCGCATGGAAGAGTGCGTCGACGGCGAGTATCAGGACTTCAAGAGCAAGAGCGGCGCGTATGTGCGCGAGCACTTCTTCGGCAAGTACGAAGAGACTCGCGCGCTGGTCGCCGGCATGAGCGACGACGAGATCTGGGGCCTCACGCGCGGCGGCCACGACCCCGAGAAGGTGTTCGCCGCCTACGCCGCAGCCGTCAAGCACACTGGCCAGCCCACGCTGATCCTGCCCAAGACGGTGAAGGGCTACGGCATGGGCGAATCGGGCGAGGGCCAAATGATCGCCCACCAGGCCAAGAAGATGACGCAGGACGCGCTGCGCGGCTTTCGCGATCGCTTCCAGATCCCGGTGTCCGACGAGGAACTGCCCAACGTGCCGTTCATCAAGCTCGCCGAGGACAGCCCTGAGATGAAGTACCTGCGGGAGCGACGCGCAGCGCTCGGGGGCTACCTGCCTCAGCGCCGCATGAAGTCGACCGCGCTGGAGATTCCGCCGTTGTCCATCTTCGAGCGCCTGCTCAAGGACACCGGCGAGCGCGAGATCTCCACCACCATGGCCTTCGTGCAGATGCTCGGTACGCTGGTGCGCGACAAGGTGATCGGCAAGCACGTGGTGCCGATCGTGCCCGACGAGTCGCGCACCTTCGGCATGGAGGGCATGTTCCGCCAGCTCGGCATCTGGTCTTCGCTCGGCCAGCTCTACAAGCCGCAGGACGCGGACCAGCTCATGTACTACCGCGAGTCGAAGGACGGCCAGGTGCTTCAGGAAGGCATCAACGAGGGCGGCGCGATGTCCAGCTGGATCGTCGCGGCCACCTCGTACAGCACGAACAACGTGCCGATGATCCCGTTCTATATCTACTACTCGATGTTCGGGCTGCAGCGCGTCGGCGACCTGGCCTGGCTGGCAGGAGACATCCGTGCGCGCGGCTTCCTGCTCGGTGGTACCGCCGGACGCACGACGCTCAACGGCGAAGGCCTGCAGCACGAGGACGGCCACAGCCACATCTTGGCGGGCACGATTCCCAACTGCCTCTCGTACGACCCGACCTTCGCCTACGAGGTGGTGACCATCGTGCGCGACGGCATGCGCCGCATGTACTCCGAGCAGGAGGACGTGTACTACTACATCACGCTGATGAACGAGAACTACACGCACCCGGGCATGCCCGAAGGCAGCGAGGCGGGAATTCTCAAGGGGCTCTATCAGTTGAGCGATGGCGGCAAGACCCCTGAAACGGGAAAGAAAAAGGGCCACCGCGTGCAGCTCATGGGCAGCGGCACCATTCTGCGCGAGGTGATGTTCGCGGCCGAACTGCTGAAGGCCGACTTCGGCATCGCCGCCGACGTCTGGAGCGCCACCAGCTACAACGAGCTGCGCCGCGACGGCATGGCCGCCGAACGCTGGAGCCGGCTGCACCCGACCGAGCCCGCACGCAAGAGCCATGTCGAGCAATGCCTCGAAGGGCACGACGGCCCGGTCATCGCGGCCACCGATTACATGCGCAACTACGCCGACCAGGTGCGCGAGTACGTTCAGGCCGCGGGCCGACGCTACATCGTGCTCGGCACCGACGGCTTTGGCCGCAGCGATTACCGCCGCAAGCTGCGCCGCTTCTTCGAGGTGGATCGGTGGCACGTCGTGGTAGCCGCCCTCAAGGCGCTGGCGGACGACGGCGTCCTCAAGCACAGCGTGGTGGCCGACGCCATCGTGAAGTACGGGCTCGATGCCGAGCGCGCAGCCCCCTGGACAGTCTGAGGCACGACATGAGCAACGCAATCGACATCAAGGTTCCCGACATCGGTGACTTCAGCGACGTGCCGGTCATCGAAATTTTCGTGAAGCCCGGCGATACGGTGAAAGCCGAAGACCCACTGGTCTCGCTCGAATCCGACAAGGCGACGATGGATGTGCCCGCGCCACATGGCGGCGTGGTGGAGTCCATTTCCGTGAAGATCGGCGACAAGGTCGGCGAAGGCAGTGTCATCATGACCTTCAAGGCCGCAGGCGACGCAGCTTCTGTGCCTGCGCCTGCCGAGGCTGCCAAGCCCAGCGTGAGCGCCGCGCCTTCGGCCACCAGCGCACCGGCCGGCGTGGCCGAGGTGCGTGTGCCCGACATTGGTGAATTCAAGGACGTGCCCGTCATCGAGATCTTCGTGAAGGTCGGCGACACGGTGAAGGCCGAGGACCCGATCGTCTCGCTCGAATCCGACAAGGCCACGATGGATGTGCCGGCACCGCTCTCGGGCCTAGTGACGGCCATCGGCGTCAAATCGGCGACAAAGTCAGCGAGGGCTCGGTGATCCTGTCGCTCGCGACGGGCGGTGCGCCCGCTGCAACTGCTGCATCTGCACCGGCTGCACCTGCCACCTCGGCGCCCACGCAGGCCGCGGCATCGTCCAGCGGCGCCATCGACGAAGCCGCCTTTGCGCTCGCCTACGCCGGCCCCGCCGTGCGCAAGCTCGCACGTGAACTCGGCGTCGACCTCGGCAAGGTCAAGGGCACCGGTGACCACGGGCGCATCGTGCGCGCCGACGTGGAAGGCTTCGCGACGGGTGGCGGCGCAGCCGCTGCGCCGGCCACCGGCAAGGCCGCTGCGGCGCCTGCCGGAGGCGTCGGCGGCATCGACCTGCTGCCTTGGCCCAAGGTCGACTTCACGAAGTTCGGCCCGACCGAGCGGAAAGAACTCTCACGCATCAAGAAGATCAGCGCAGCCAACCTGCATCGCAATTGGGTCGTCATTCCGCATGTGACGACGCACGACGAGGCGGACATCACCGAGCTCGAGCCGTTCCGTGTGCAGATGAACAGGGAGCTGGAGAAGTCGGGCGTCAAGATAAGCATGCTGCCTTTCATGATGAAGGCGGCAGTTGCGACACTGAAGAAGTTCCCGGAGTTCAATGCGAGCCTCGACGGCGATGCGTTGGTCTTGAAGAATTACTGGCACATCGGCTTCGCGGCCGACACGCCCAACGGGCTCATGGTGCCGGTGATCCGCGACGTCGACAAGAAGTCCGTGCCCGAGATCGCCAAAGAGATGGGTGAGCTCGCCAAGCTGGCACGCGACGGCAAGCTCAAGCCCGACCAGATGTCGGGTGGCACCTTCACCATCAGCTCGCTCGGCGGCATCGGCGGCATCTATTTCACGCCGATCATCAACGCGCCCGAGGTCGCCATCATGGGCGTATGCAAGAGCTACTGGAAGCAGCACTCCAGCGACGGCAAGACCTACGCCTCGCGCCTCACGCTGCCGCTGTCCCTGTCATGGGATCACCGCGTGATCGATGGTGCCGCTGCCGCGCGCTTCAACGTCCATTTCGCCAACGTGCTCGCCGATCTGCGGCGCGTGCTGTTCTGAAGGAAGCTCCCAAATGGCAACAACGACACACGCGGTGGAAGTCAAGGTTCCCGACATCGGCGACTTCAAGGATGTCGCGATCATCGAACTGCTGGTCAAGCCCGGCGAAGTCATCGCGGTCGATACCGGCCTGATCATGGTGGAGTCCGACAAGGCCTCGATGGAGATTCCGTCCAGCCATGCGGGCACCGTGAAAGAGTTGAAGATTGCGCTCGGCGACAAGGTCAGCGAGGGCTCGGTGATCCTGGTGATCGAGACCGCGGGGGCTGCGCCCGTTGCGGCCCCGGTCGCTGCGCCAGCGCCGGTTGCTGCTGCGGCATCGGTTGCCACCGCACCCGCCGCCTCCGCACCCGCTCCGGTCGCCGGCAGCTACGCGGGCAAGGCCGACATCGAATGCGAGGTGCTCGTGCTCGGCGCCGGCCCCGGCGGCTATTCGGCCGCCTTCCGCAGTGCCGACCTCGGCATGGGGACAGTGCTGGTCGAGCGCTACGCCACGCTCGGCGGCGTGTGCCTCAACGTGGGCTGCATCCCGTCGAAGGCATTGCTGCACACGGCCGCGGTGATGGACGAGGTGAAGCTGCTCGCCAAACACGGCATCAAGTACGCCGCGCCCGAAGTCAACATCGACTCGCTGCGCGCCTTCAAGGACGGCGTCGTCAAGAAACTCACCGGTGGCCTCGCTGGGATGGCGAAGGCGCGCAAGGTCGAGGTCGTCACCGGTGTCGGCAGCTTCCTCGACGCGTACCACGTCGAAGTGGTGGGCGAGGGCGGTGCGAAGAAAGTGGTGAAGTTCGCCAAGGCCATCATCGCAGCGGGCTCGCAGGCCGTGAAGTTGCCTTTCATGCCCGAGGACGAGCGTGTTGTCGACTCCACCGGTGCGCTGCTGCTCAAGGGCGTTGCGAAGCGCATGCTGGTGATCGGCGGGGGCATCATCGGGCTGGAGATGGCCACGGTCTACTCGACGCTGGGCACGCGCATCGACGTGGTGGAGATGCTTGACGGCCTGATGCAGGGCGCCGACCGCGACCTCGTCAAGGTGTGGGAGAAGTTCAACGCGTCGCGCTTCGACAACGTCATGCTGAAGACGAAGACAGTCGGCGCAAAAGCGACGAAGGCCGGTATCGAGGTTAGTTTCGAGGGCGAGAAAGCGCCGAAGGACCCGCAGCTCTATGACCTCGTGCTCGTCGCCGTGGGCCGCAGTCCCAACGGCAACAAGATTGGCGCCGACAGGGCGGGCGTAGCCGTCAGTGAGCGCGGCTTCATCAACGTCGACAGGCAGATGCGCACCAACGTGCCTCACATCTTCGCCATCGGTGACATCGTCGGTCAGCCCATGCTCGCGCACAAGGCGGTGCACGAGGCGCATGTGGCGGCCGAGGTCGCGCACGGCGAGGCTGCCTTCTTCGATGCCAGACAGATTCCGTCGGTGGCCTACACCGACCCCGAGGTGGCATGGGCCGGCAAGACCGAAGAGCAGTGCAAGGCCGAGGGTGTCAAGGTTGGCAAGGCCGTGTTCCCTTGGGCGGCGTCGGGTCGTGCCATTGCCAACGGGCGCGACGAAGGCTTCACCAAGCTGCTGTTCGACGAGGCCACGCACCGCGTCGTCGGCGGCGGCATCGTCGGCACGCATGCGGGCGACCTGATCAGCGAGGTGTGCCTGGCCATCGAGATGGGCTGCGAGCCCGCCGACATCGGCAAGACCATCCACCCGCATCCGACTCTCGGCGAATCCATCGGCATGGCGGCCGAAGTCTTTGAAGGGCATTGCACCGACCTGCCCCCGGTAAAGAAGAAGTAGGCAGCCCACATGCCGCTCGCAATGGCCTTCGAGGCCCTGGGATCGGGGGCCCCAGTCGTGATCCTGCACGGCCTGTTCAGCGCTGGACGCAACTGGACGCACTTCGCGCAGTTGCTGGCCGCGGACTACCGAGTCTATTTGCCAGACGCCCGCAACCACGGCGCCTCGCCGTGGGCTTCGTCCATGTCGTATCCCGACATGGCGCTTGACGTGCGCTTGTTCATCGAGGACAAGCATATGCTGCGTCCTTTCGTGGTGGGGCACAGCATGGGTGGCAAGACCGCGATGGCGCTGGCGCTCGCGCATCCCCAATCCGTGGCCGGCATCACAGTGGTGGACACTGCTCCGGAGTTCTATGCGAACCAGTTTTCAGCTTATATGGCGGCCATGCAGGGGCTCGATCTCGCTACGACCCGGGCGCGAAGGGGGATTCGAGACACCCTCGCCGATCAACTGAATCGCGGTGCATCGGTCGAATTCCAGCTGCGCAACCTCAGAAGTCAGAGAGAGCGATTCGACTGGCGCATGAACCTCCTGGCCACGGCGGCGCGCATGCGCGAGCTGTGCGGTTTCCCCGCGTCGCTGCATGGCGCGCGCTACGAGGGTCCGGCGCTGTTCATCTCAGGCGCCGAATCCGACTACGTCCGACCTGAGTCGCGGGCCAGTATCCGAGCGCTGTTCCCCAATGCCGAGTTCAAAGGTGTCATCGACGCCGGGCATTGGGTACATGCGGACCAGCCTGAAGCGTTGCTGGCTGACCTGCGCGGCTGGCTCGGCGAAGCCTGCACGACACCTCATTGACTTTTCCTACGGAGACACCATGTCCGACAACCTGCGCGAAGCCGCCCTCGACTATCACCGCTACCCTACGCCTGGCAAAATCTCGGTCAACCCCACCAAGCCGATGGCAACGCAGCGCGACCTGGCGCTCGCCTATTCGCCCGGCGTGGCCGACGCCTGCATGGAGATCGTGCGCGACCCGGCCGAGGCCATGAACCTCACCTCGCGCGCCAACCTGGTGGCCGTCATCACCAACGGCACTGCGGTGCTGGGTCTCGGCAACATCGGCCCGCTGGCCGGCAAGCCGGTGATGGAGGGAAAGGGCTGCCTCTTCAAGAAGTTTGCCGGAATCGACGTGTTCGACATCGAGCTCGACGAGACCGACCCCGATGCGCTCATCGACACCATTGCGCGCATGGAGCCGACCTTCGGCGGCATCAACCTGGAAGACATCAAGGCGCCCGAGTGCTTCTACATCGAGAAGAAGCTGCGCGAGCGCATGAAGATCCCGGTGTTTCATGACGACCAGCATGGCACCGCCATCGTCGCGGCCGCCGCCATCCTCAATGCGTTGCGGCATGTGAAGAAGGACATCGGCGAGGTGAAGCTGGTCGCCTCGGGCGCCGGCGCGGCAGCATTGGCCTGCCTCGACCTGATCGTGAGCCTGGGCCTGCCGATGAACAACATCTTCGTCTCCGACAGCGCGGGCGTCGTCTACACCGGCCGCAAGGAGCAGATGGACCCGAACAAGGCCCGCTATGCGCAGGACACCCCGGCGCGCAAGCTGGCGGACGTGATCGGCGGCGCCGACATCTTCCTGGGCCTCTCGGCCGGGGGTGTGCTGAAGCCCGAGATGGTGACGGCAATGGCGCGCGATCCGATCATTCTCGCCATGGCCAACCCGACCCCGGAGATCCTGCCGGAAGACGCGCTGGCCGTGCGCCCCGACGCCATCCTCGGCACCGGGCGCTCGGACTATCCGAACCAGGTCAACAACGTCCTGTGCTTTCCCTTCATCTTCCGCGGTGCGCTCGACGTAGGCGCGACCACCATTAACGAGGAGATGAAGCTCGCCGCCGTGCGCGCCATTGCGGACCTGGCGCATGCCGAGATTCCCGAAGTGGTGGCGCAGGCCTATGGTGCGGTCGGCCTGCGCTTCGGCCGCGACTACCTGATTCCCAAGCCCTTCGATCCACGCCTGATCGAAGCGGTGGCACCCGCGGTGGCGCAGGCCGCGCTCGACAGCGGCGTGGCGACCCGGCCCATCGAGGACATGAAGGCCTACCGCCAGCGCCTGTCGCAGTTCGTCTACCAGTCGGGCAGCAGCATGCAGCCGCTGTTCGCGGCGGCAAAGCAGTCCCCCCGGCGTGTGGTCTATGCGGAGGGCGAGGACGAGCGCGTGCTGCGTGCCGCACAGGTGGTGGTGGACGAAGGCCTGGCGCGACCGCTCCTGCTGGGCCGCCCGGATGTGATCGCCGAGGGCATCACGCAGTATGGCCTGCGCCTCGTGCTGGGCACCGATTGCGAGGCGGTCGATCTGCTTGATCCCACGGTGCATGGCGATGCGGCCGAAGCCTATTACCAGCTCAGGCGCCGCTGCGGCGTTTCGCGCGCAGTGGCGCAGACCGAAATGCGCAGTCGCGGTACGCTGCTCGCAGCCATGCTGGTGCGCCAGGGCCGCGCTGATGCGATGCTGTGCGGCACGTTGGGCAGCTATGGCGACCACCTGCGCCATGTGCGCGACGTGATCGGCCTGCGCCCGGGCACGAAGACCCTGGCCGCCATGCAGATGCTGATGTTGCCCGGCCGGCAACTCTTCATCTGCGACACGCACGTCAATCGCGATCCCGACGCCGCGCAAATCGCCGAGATCGCGCTGCTCGCGGCCGAAGAGGTCCGCCGCTTCGGCGTGACGCCGAGCGTGGCGCTGCTTTCGCACTCCAACTTCGGCGGTTCGGACGCGGCCTCCGCGGTGAAGATGCGCGAGGCGCTGGCGATCATCAAGGCGAGCGATCCGCAACTCGCGGTGGAAGGCGAGATGCGCGGCGACGCGGCGCTGTCCAAGTCGATCCTTGACCACGAGTTCCCGGACTCTGCGCTGAGCACCGAGGCCAATGTGCTCATCATGCCCAACGTTGACGCCGCCAACATCTCCTACAACCTTTTGCGCATTGCGGCGGGCAATGGCATCACGGTCGGCGGGATCCTGCTGGGCGCCGATCGGCCGGTGCACATCCTCACGCCGTCGTCGACCGTGCGCCGCATCGTCAACATGACGGCGCTGGCGGTGGTCGATGCCAATTCGCACCGCGGCGCCACGTGAGCAGGGCGAATCCATGAACGAGACCGTGCTCCATGGCCCGCAGCGCGGGGCCGCCAAGACGCGCCGCATACCCATCCGCGTGGCCGAGGCGGGAACAGCGTTGCCTAAGCCCGACTGGATCCGCGTGCGCGTTTCGCAGAGCGACCGCTTTCGGGAGGTGAAGAGAACGCTGCGCGAGGCCAGCCTGCACACCGTGTGCGAAGAGGCGTCGTGCCCCAACATCGGCGAGTGTTTCAGCAAGGGCACCGCCACCTTCATGGTGCTGGGTGACCTTTGCACGCGCCGCTGCCCGTTCTGCGACGTGGCCCACGGGCGTCCCCAGCCGCCCGATCCGCAGGAAGCGCAGCACCTGGCCGAGACCGTGGCGCGCCTGCGCCTGCAGTACGTGGTGATCACCAGCGTCGACCGCGACGATCTGCGCGACGGTGGCGCGGCGCACTTCGCTGCATGCATCCGCGCGGTGCGCCGACAGTCGCCCGGCACACGGATCGAAGTGCTTACGCCTGATTTCCGTGGCCGTGCCGAGGTCGCGCTCGACATCCTGGCTGCCGAGCCGCCGGATGTGATGAACCACAACCTTGAAACCGTCCCGCGCCTCTACCGCCAGGCGCGGCCCGGAGCCGACTACGCGCATTCGCTGCGGCTGCTGCAAGCCTTCAGACAGCGCTGCCCACAGGTGCCGACCAAGTCCGGCGTAATGCTGGGCCTGGGTGAATCCGACGAGGAGGTGATGGACGTCATGCGCGACATGCGCCGCCATGGCGTCGACATGCTGACCGTCGGCCAATACCTCCAGCCGCGCCCCGGCAACCTGCCGGTCAAGCGCTACGTCGCGCCCGCGCAGTTCGACGCGCTGGCGCGACAGGCGCATGCTATGGGCTTTGCCCACGCCGCTTGCGCAGCGCTGGTGCGATCGAGCTACCACGCCGATCAGCAGGCCCATGCGGCAGGCGTCTGAAATTTTCCAGGAGACCCTCGTGAACCACTCACCCGCATCCAAGCCCCCCCTCTACAAATCCCTGTACTTCCAGGTCATCACGGCGATCGTCATCGGCGTGCTGCTCGGGCATTTCTGGCCCGAGACCGGCGCGGCCATGAAGCCGCTCGGCGACGGCTTCATCAAGCTCATCAAGATGATCATCGCCCCGATCATCTTCTGCACCGTAGTGGTCGGCATCGCCGGCATGGAAGACATGAAGAAGGTCGGCAAGACCGGCGGGCTGGCGCTGCTGTACTTCGAGATCGTGAGTTCCGTCGCGCTGGTGGTGGGCCTCATCATCATCAACATCGTGCGGCCGGGTTCCGGCATGAACGTGGATGTGAGCCAGCTCGACACCAAGGGCATCGCGGCCTACACCGGCCCGGGCAAGATGCAGAGCACCACCGACTTCCTGCTCAACGTCATCCCCAACACCGTGGTCGATGCCTTTGCCAAAGGCGAGATCCTGCAGGTGCTGCTGATTGCCGTGATGTTCGGCTTTGCGCTGCACAAGTTCGGCGGCCGTGGCACGCTGATCTTCGACGTGATCGAGAAGGGCTCGCACGTGCTGTTCAGCATCGTGGGCTACATCATGAAGGTGGCGCCCATCGGTGCCTTCGGCGCGATGGCCTTCACCATCGGCAAGTACGGCGTGGGCTCGCTGCTGCAACTCGGCCAGCTCATGGCGACCTTCTATGCCACCTGCCTGCTGTTCATCTTCGTCGTGCTCGGGGCCATTGCCAGGTTCCACGGCTTCGCGCTCTGGAAGTTCATCCGCTACATCAAGGAAGAACTGCTGATCGTGCTGGGCACCTCGTCTTCCGAATCGGTGTTGCCACGCATGATGGCAAAGCTGGAGAACCTGGGCGCGCGCAAGTCGGTCGTCGGCCTGGTCGTTCCCACGGGCTATTCCTTCAACCTCGACGGCACCTCGATCTACCTGACGATGGCGGCGGTGTTCATCGCCCAAGCTACCAACACCGACATGACATGGACCCAGCAGCTCACGCTGCTGGCCGTGCTGCTGCTGACTTCCAAGGGCGCCGCGGGCGTCACCGGCAGCGGCTTCATTGTGCTGGCCGCGACGCTGTCCGCCGTGGGCCATGTGCCGGTGGCCGGCCTCGCGCTGATCCTGGGCATCGACCGCTTCATGTCCGAGGCGCGCGCGCTGACCAACCTGATCGGCAACGGCGTGGCCACGCTGGTCGTCGCCAAGTGGACCGGGGACCTCGACAGCGATCGCATGACAAGGCTGCTCAACCAGGAAACGGCGGCCGAGGCGGACGAGCCCGAGATGGTGCTCGACGCGACCGAAGCGCACATGCCCGCGGGCGTGTCGCGTTGACCCGCGCAAGCTCAGCAACACGCGAAGCATCATCATGCCCAACTCTGAGTCGAAGCACCGCATTGTCATCGTGGGCGGTGGCGCCGGCGGGCTGGAGCTGGCCACGCGCCTCGGCGACGCGCGGGGCTTGCGCGCTCGTGCAGCCATCACGCTGATCGACAAGAACCGCACGCACGTCTGGAAACCCAAGCTGCACGAGATCGCCTCGGGCAGCATGGACATGAGCGCGCATGAGGTTGACTACCTCGCACAGGCGCACTGGCACCACTTCCGCTTCCGGCTGGGGGAATTGACGGGCATCGACCGCGAGCGGCGCGAGGTGCACGTCGCGCCCTACCTGGACGACGAAGGCCGGTTGGTCACCCCGGAACGCAGCTTCGGCTATGACACGCTGGTGGTTGCCATCGGTAGCCTCAGCAACGACTTCGGAACGCCGGGCGTGCGAGAGCATGCGCTGCGGCTGGAGTCGAAGGCGGACGCGCAGCGCTTTCATCAACGCATGGTGAACGCCTGCATTCGCGCGCATGCCCAGACGACGCCGCTTCGGCCAGAGCAGTTGCACGTGGCCATCATCGGTGCCGGCGCCACCGGCGTGGAGCTTGCAGCGGAGCTGCACCGCACTACGCGCGAGGTCATTGCCTATGGGCTCGACCGCGTGGATGCCGAGAAGGATATCCAGGTCAGCGTGATCGAGGCCGCCGAGCGCGTGCTGCCGGCGCTGCCGATCCGCATCTCGACAGCGACCGAAGGGCTCCTGCGCGAACTGGGCGTGGACGTGCACACCTCCGCGAAGGTGGCAGAGGTGCTACCCGACGGCGTGCGACTGGCCGACGGGCGGAACTTGCCGGCCGAACTCGTGGTGTGGGCCGCGGGCGTGAAGGCGGCCGATTTCATGAAGGACATCGCGGGACTGGAGACGAATCGAAGCAACCAGCTGGTGGTGCTGCCGACGCTGCAGACCACGCGTGACGCCGACATCTTTGCGATGGGCGACTGCGCCGCGTGTGCCTGGCCCGAGGCCAACGGCGGCAAGGGCGGGTTCGTGCCACCGCGCGCGCAGGCGGCCCATCAACAGGCCTCGCACATGGCCGCGCAGATCAAGCGCCGCCTGCAGGATAAGCCGCTCAAGCCCTATCGTTACCGCGACTTTGGCTCGCTCGTATCGCTGGGCGAATTCAGCACCGTGGGCAACATGATGGGCGGCCTCGTCGGGGGCAGCCTGATGATCGAAGGCCGCTTCGCGCGGCTGATGTATGTCTCGCTCTACAAGATGCATGAGTTAGCGCTGCATGGGTTCGTGAAGGTCTCGCTCGACACGCTCGCTCGGCTCATCACCCGGCGCACGGAGCCGCATGTCAAGCTGCACTGAGCCCGCACTTTTTTTTCCAACCCCAAGGAGATTTTTCATGTCAGACGATATCGTGATCGTGGCCGCTCAACGCACGGCGGTGGGCAAATTCGGCGGCGCGCTGGCCGGCACGCCTGCAACGGAACTCGGCGCCCACGTCATCAAGGGCATGCTCGCCAAGGCCGGCGTGCCGGGCGATGCAGTGACCGAAATAATCATGGGACAGGTGCTTGCGGCGGGTGCGGGCCAGAACCCTGCGCGGCAGGCGGTGCTCAAGGCTGGGCTGCCGAACGGCGTGCCGGGCTTGACGATCAATGCGGTCTGCGGATCGGGCCTGAAGTCCGTGATGCTGGCGGCGCAGGCGGTGCAGTGCGGTGACGCCGAGATCGTCGTGGCCGGTGGCCAGGAAAATATGAGCGCCGCGCCGCATGTCCTGCCGAACTCGCGCAATGGTCAGCGCATGGGCGACTGGAAGCTCGTCGACACCATGATCGTCGACGGCCTGTGGGACGTCTACAACCAGTACCACATGGGCATCACGGCCGAGAACGTCGCGAAGAAGTACGGTATCACGCGTGAAATGCAGGATGCGCTGGCACTGGCTTCGCAGCAGAAGGCTGCCGCCGCGCAGGATGGGGGCCGCTTCAACGACGAAATCCTGCCCTTCAGCATTGCGCAGAAGAAGGGCGATCCGATCGTCTTTGCAGCCGATGAATTTCTGAACCGCAAGACCCACGCCGACGGGCTGGCCGGCCTGCGACCCGCCTTCGACAAGGCAGGCTCGGTCACGGCCGGCAATGCCTCCGGCCTGAACGATGGCGCGGCTGCGGTGCTGGTAATGTCGGCGTCGCGGGCAGCCGCGCTGGGCCTGCAGCCGCTGGCCGTGATCCGCGCCTATGCGAGCGCGGGGCTCGACCCCTCGCTCATGGGCATGGGCCCGGTGCCGGCCTCGCGGCTGTGCTTGCAGAAGGCCGGATGGAAGGCGCAGGACCTGGACCTGATGGAGATCAACGAGGCCTTCGCGGCGCAGGCCTGTGCGGTTAACCGCGAAATGGAATGGGATACCAGCAAGATCAATGTGAACGGTGGCGCCATCGCCATTGGCCACCCTATCGGGGCGTCGGGTTGCCGTGTGCTGGTGACCTTGCTGCACGAGATGCGCCGGCGCGGCGCCAACAAGGGTCTAGCCTCGCTGTGCATCGGCGGCGGGATGGGCGTGGCACTGGCCGTCGAACGGGCCTAAGCGGTTTTTTTAACAGACGAAGGAGCAATGGAATGAGTCAACAAGGAAAAGTGGTCCTGGTCACCGGCGGCATGGGCGGCCTCGGCGAAACGATTTCGACCAAGATGGTGGATGCGGGCTACAAGCTCGCAGTGACCTATTCACCCGGCAACAAGACACACGCCGATTGGGTCGCGCAGATGGGATCCCGCGGCTACGAGATCTTGGCCGTGCCGTGCGACGTGACGGAGTACGACTCGTGCGCCAGCGCGGTGGCCCAGGTCACGCAGAAACTGGGTCCGGTCGAAGTGCTGGTCAACAACGCCGGTATCACGCGCGACATGACCTTCAAGAAAATGGACCGCATCAACTGGGACGCGGTGCTGCGCACCAACCTCGACAGCCTGTTCAACATGAGCAAGCAGGTGGCGGACGGCATGGTCGATCGCGGGTGGGGCCGCATTATCAACGTGTCGTCGGTCAATGGCTCCAAGGGCGCCTTCGGCCAGACCAACTACTCGGCGGCCAAGGCCGGCGTGCATGGCTTCACCAAGGCGCTGGCGCTCGAAGTGGCGAAGAAGGGCGTGACCGTCAACACCATCTCGCCGGGCTATATCGGCACGAAGATGGTGACGGCGATCCCGAAGGAAGTGCTCGACAGCAAGATCCTCCCGCACATCCCAGTGGGCCGACTCGGCAAGCCAGAGGAGGTGGCGGGCCTGATCATCTACCTCGCCTCGGAAGAGGCGGCCTTCGTTACCGGTGCCAACATCGCCATCAACGGCGGCCAGCACATGCAATGAGCGTTCGCTTCCTTGCGCGTCGCCCTTGCGAGCTGCCACCGATGCGCACATGAGGCGCTTGCGCAATAACGGCCCGATGACCACGATGGAGCCAATGCAGCGCCTCGATACAACCTCCAGCAATTACAGGCATAGGCACAGCCTGTGGCGCTGCTGCGGCGCGCTTGCATTGGTGGCGATCTCCGCCTTCGCCGGGCACCAAGTCGCCATGCAGCGGCCGGCTTGGCGCGCGATCGCGAAGCGGCCGGGCACCGGCCGGACAAGCTCGCGAGCCGGTTGGGTGCCGACCTGGCCCGCTTCGACTAACTTGCCGCCCTTGCTGCAGATGACGCCTACCGACAGCACTTTGTGCCGCTCAACTGCGGCGGACTACCCGAGTCGCTGGCGGAGAGCGAACTCTTTGGCCACGAACTCGGGGCCTTTGCCGGCGCCAATCGGGTGCGAGCCGGAAAGTTCGAGATGCCCACGGTGGCACGGTGTTCCTTGACGAGATCGAGAGCATGCCGATGGCAGTGCAGATCAATCTGCTGCGGACCCTGCAAGAGCGCTCCGGGGTCCGCATCGGCTCGAACAAGGCCATTTCATTCGATTGCCGGTTGGTTGCCGCGAGCAAGGAGGACTTCAGAGAGCTCTGCGACAAAAAGCAGCCCGCGCGGACGGGGGATGGAAGCCGCTGCCGTCTAATTGCATACCGACTGAACCAAAGTGCAGTCCCATTCGAGATCACACTGCCGTAGGGTTCGTGCATGAGGAGTCCCGAATCCTTCATCGCGGTAGTGGACGATGGACCGCCCCTGCGCGTAATGCTCGGGCGGCTGTTACGGCTGGCCGAGTACCGCCTCCGTGAATACGCGACCGGTGGGGAGTTCCTGGCCTCGCTCAGGGCCCATATGCCGCAATGCGCCATCGTGGATCTGCACATGTCAAGCTTGTCGGGGTTCGAGGTGCAGTCGCGCATCCGCGCCGCGAACCTGCAGGTGCCGGTGGTGTTCATCACGGGATCTGACGATGATGCGCTCGAGCGCACCGCGCTCGCGGCCGGCGTGAGGAATCTGCTGCGCAAGCCGTTCTCGAGTGACGAACTGCTCGAGGCGATCGGCCGCGCGATCGGCTCGGCTGAGGACTTGTATGGGTGACTAGTACCACTTCCCGTAAATAAGTTTAATCATTAGGTGGACTTGAAGTTGACCCGATTTCGCGGACACTGGATCCTTACGGATGAAGGATTCCATCAGGGACAGTGGCTGCGGAGTCCGCAGAAGTCCGAATGTACGGATGCAATCTTTCCTTTGAGCCGTCGAGAAGAGGACTTGGCAAACCCGGGGGCGTCCATGTACGTATACATGCATGCAGACCGTTTGAAGTCAACGAAAAGAGCTTGCAAAAGGCGCGAGGTCCATACATCCACAGACGCCGATATCACCCTGGCTACAGGAATCCGACCCTCATCTGGCAAAAAACAGCGACTCGACGCCGCAATCGGCAGACGTTGCCGCAACTGCCGCGACCGCTGCGGTCGCCGTGAGGCCCAACGCCGCCGACAACTGCGATCCTGTTGCACGGCGTCGATCGCTTCATGAACGACTCGATCCAGCCCTTGGTGCGCTTGATGCGGTCGTCCAGTACTTTTATCTGCTCGGTAACGCAACCTACATCTCGTCGATGGCCGTAGTGCGAACCTCGCCCTGCGCGGCGAGCGAATAGCGCTCGCGCGTCTTCACATAGAAGCTCGCGCCGAAGCGGGCCACCGGAAAGTAGTGCTGCAGGCGCACGCGCCAGGCGTCGGTGTCTATGAGCTCGTCGCGTGCGTGCAGCCAGCGCACCTGGCCGATGAAGATCTGCCGGCTGTCGGTTTCCAGCGTTTCCCACAGCGTGCATTCGAAGGCGACTGGCGCCTCGGCGATGCGCGGCGGCTTCACCGCGAGGCTCGGCAGCACCGTGAAGCCGACGACATCGAGTTCGCTCACGTCCGGCGGATGGCGCTCGCCGCAGCGGTGCATCTGTTCGGCGATGTCCTCGTCGGCCAGGTGGACGACGAATTCGCCGGTCCGGACGATGTTGACGGCCGTGTCCTTGAGCGCGCCGTCCTGCAATCGGTTGATGCTGATCATCACGATGGGCGGTTCCTCGCCCAGCATGTTGAACATGCTGAAGGGCGCGGCGTTGACGACGCCGTCGGGGCCCAGCGTCGTGACCAGCGCGATCGGCCTGGGCACGATGAGGCTGGCCATGAGCTTGTAGCGCTGGTGTTCGGTGATGGCGGAAAAGTCGATGTTCATGGCTTGCGCCTCA
>NZ_JBBKZS010000039.1:0-29997 GCF_037889955.1 Variovorax robiniae | reverse complement strand
CGAGGCCACCACGGCCGACGGCTTCTCGCCCTCCTTAACCCGGCGCAACGCCAACAAACGAAATTCTTCGAGCGTTGCATGGTCGAGTGTGCGGCCGTCTCGTTTCATGACCGAGAGATTACCACCAGTCCAAGTTTTTGTCGCTTTAATTACGGACTGGTGAGTAATCCTGCAGAGGTGCCGAGGTACGGTCGTCATTGTGGGTGGGTTTATTCGCACACCCCCACCCGCTGAGTGCCGGCGTGTTGCCGGCTTGTGCGTCAGGTCTTCCGCGTCTTCCTCCGATGGGCACGCAGCGCGGCAGTACGCGCAGCCCGCACAGCAGGCCCCAAGGCCGCGCCCTCGACCACCGGGACACCATCGGGCCCCAGGATCACGAAGCCCACGGGGACGCCCGGGCCGGCAACGAAGGAGGCGAGGAGGCCAGTCTCAGCGCATAGGGCGGCATCATGGAACTGATCGCAGTCGGTCTGCCCATAGTCGGCAGTAACGGTGCGGCGGGTGCGGCGGGTCAACTCCTTGCACAGGTCGTCAATGACGACACGGACGGCAGGAGTGAAAGCGGCGGCGGTGGATGCTTGCATGCGGTGGCAGTAGTTTGGTTGGAGGAGGCACAACTGGGCGCTGCATTTCCTTATGAGGGGTGGCGCGACTCACCTACTTGAGGGCTATTCGCAGGCTCGTGGGCACGAGTCGCCGATCCGGTCCGGGCCTCAGCGTGACTCGTGCTTTGTCGAATGGCTGCGGGCAGTTGCGGACGGTGTGCGGGCGCCTGCTGGGACACTGGCGAAAGTCAAGCCCGGACTTAACCGGCTGTGGTGACCGGGAGACGGCGGCGCGTGGAAACGGAGGACGGCGATCTGTTCGGCCTGCTCGGCAGCGAGGCGGAGGGCCTCGGCGAGGGTCTGGGGGAAGCGGAAGGCCGAGGCTGCGGCCTTGCGTTCTAGAGTTCCTGCCAGCGGTCTACGAGACGCGCCGTGAACTCCGGGGACAACTGGGCCACGATGACGTAGCTGTCGCGCTGGTTGACGTGGAACAGGGTGGTCGGGCGGCCTCCCGTGGACTTTTCATCAGTTTGAGAAAAAGCCACGATGCCCTTGGCGGCGAGGGTTTCGATGGTCCGCTTCACGTTGGCGTGGAGCTTCTCGGTGAGGTCCGCGAGTTCGCGGGAGGACATGGTGGGGGCGGTGGTGGTCAGGTCCCGGACGATCCGGGAGGTCTGGGCGTCGTTCGCCATCACCAGTGCCTTCGCCATGAAGACCGCCGGGTCATCGATGGCCTGCTGAGCGACCTCGGGCGTCATTTAGCCGCCGTTGCGGCGGATGGCCGGGAGGACTTCCTTGGTGACCCATCGCTTGAAGTCACGGGCCTCAGGCTTGCGCGACTTGAGGAGCAGGCAGTAAAGCCCCGACTCGTTGACGAACACAGCGGCCCGTCCGCGCCGACCTGGGATCGCTCGGTTGCAAATGTCGTCACTATCCACAATTGCCCGCACGTCGCGCGTCGCGGTGTCAAGGACGCTGCAAACGTCGGCGGCTGCAAACCACGGCTCGCCGTCGATCTCGATGGCGCGGAGGTTCAGGGAGGGGGCGGGGTGAAGGGTCTGATGCGGACATGGGAGACAATTGCGGCCCATGGAACATGCCGCCAAAACCTCTCAGGCCGTTGGGAAGCTCTTGGCCGTTGTCGAAGTCGCGCAGGCAGATCGGGTGAGGTGCCAAGCGGTCGGGTGCGGTCACGGCGTCTACAAGCGAATCCACGTCGTAAGCGTTGGGGACAAGCTCCAAGTGCTCGGGTCCGATTGCTTCACCAAGCTGTTTGGCGCAGACGTTCAGGGCTCACCGAGCTTCGGCGGGGCCGCAGGGCGGCGTCTCACCGACGCCGAGCGCAAGATGCTCGAAGAGAACACGGCGCAGCTCATCGCGCAGTTTGCAGCCGAGCATGCAGAAGCCAAGGCTGCGACGCTGGCAGATCACCAGCAGTCCCATACGCGCCAAGCGCTGGCCGCGCCACGTCGGCGGCTCGGGCCTTCGCTGGAGGCGATTCGGTTGTACGAACTTCAGGCCAAGCTCTACGTTCGCGAGACGCACAAGGTGGACCCGAATCTCCCGGGCTGGCGAGGTTTGGTGCTCCACCGAATCCAGAAGCTTGAAGATGAAGCGATTGCGCGACGCGGGTCGACATAGTCCACAGAGCCTCGAGCCGTTAGCTAGCACACAGACCAATCGCGGCAGGCGGGCGGTGTCGGCCTTGGCCAGGCGGACGCACGTCTCAGCGAGCGCGCCCTTCATCGTGACGGTCTGCGCTTCGTCCGGGTTCATCCCTTCCGCCACGGGCCGCTCATCTCGTTCTGGGTGCGGCGCTGCGCGATCCAGGCGCGGGCGCAGCCCATAATCGACGGAGCTAACTTGAAATTAGAAGGTCCGATGACAGTCACTCCCCAGGGCATTAGTGTTCAAACCGCCTATAGATGGTTTCGTGAGGGCCGTCTAATGGTCAATAGGCAGTATCAACGCAAGTTGGTCTGGACCGTATTGGAGAAGCAACGCCTGATCGACAGCGTGTTGAACGGCTACCCGCTGCCCCTGTTCTTGCTGGCCGAGAAGCCAGTCGAGGGCGGTCAAAGCATCTACGAAATCATCGACGGGATGCAACGTCTCAACGCAATGTTCGGATTCATCGAGAACTCGTTCTTGGTGGATGACGCCTGCTTTGACGTGAACGAGTTTGCCCGTGCGCGGCAGTTGGCAGAGCAAGGCGTCTTTGCTCCAGCCGAACCAGAGGTTCCTCGGCTTGTCGCGGCCTCGTGCGCGAACATCTTGGACTATCAACTGGCGGTGACGATCTTTCCAGGCGAGGTAGCGGAGAGAATCACAACAGTGTTTGGTCGCATCAATTCCGGAGGCAAGCAACTGAGCGATCAGGAGCGACGGCAGGCCGGCGTGCTTTCGCCTTTTGCAGAGGTCGTCAGGGAAATCGCAGCCGAGATTCGAGGCGATGTCTCCCGCGACGAGTTGCCGCTTACGGAGATGCCAGAGATCAGCATCGAGACCACGAAGAACGTACACGGGTATAAGCTCAAAGCAGAAGAAATCTTCTGGTGCTATCAAGGCATTCTGCGCACCAACCATCTGAGAGACAGCGAGGACGAGCAGGTGATCGCCGACATCGTCGCCTCAATCCTCAGTGGGCATCCAGTCGAAGCATCCGGCGAGTACCTTGACTCCTTGTATGACCCTTCGTCAGAGGCGTCCCAAACGTTGAATGCACAGTTGATCGCATTCCCGCGAGACCGCTTGGTGCACGAGGTAATGCAAGTGTTCTCGGTTGTCCGCAGTGTGATCGAGACAAGCAGCCCCGAACGGTTTCACTTCCGAAAGACGGTTTATTCCAAGCCCACCTCCAACGCACAAAAGCAGGCGTTCTTTGCCGTCTTCATGGGGTTCTATGACCTCATCATGAAACAGGGGCACCTTCCGGCTGTACCGGAAAAGATCATGCCAGTACTAAACAACCTGAGTGATCGCATCGACGTCGGTCAAAAGCATGTCAAAGCGGACGACCGTCTCAACAATGTGAAGGTCGTAAAGGGGCTAGTTGCTGACTGCTTCGCGAAGGGCGACGTTTCGGCCTTGGGTCACGGGCCCGGGATGGTCTTCGACTTCGAGAACTCGATCCGCCGAGCAAAGGCCGAAAGCTCGCGTTATGAATTGAAGCAGGGTTTCGTGCGGCTCGACGATAAACGCGCTGTTGACGAAGCATGTATCCAAGCCGTGATCGAGACAATCTGCGGAATTGCCAACTTGGGGCCCGCTGCGGACGGCTTCATCTATGTTGGGATCGCCGACAAGCCTGCCGATGCCGCGAGAATCAACAAGCTCGATGGCATTACCCCAATCGAGCTTGAGCACGTACAGATTGTCGGTGTGGATCGTGAGGCGAAACTAATGGGGCTCCCGCTCGACAAGTACGTCAAGGTGTTCGAGGACAGCCTCGCAAAGGCCAATCTGTCCGAGCCGCTGAAGACTCAGGCCCGCGCTGGGCTTGACGTGGTTCAGTACAAGGGGCTGTCCATCCTTCGTATTCACGTGCCCAAGCAGACTGCGCCGAGCTTTGTAGGGGACAACTGCTTCTTCCGACAAGGGTCGTCGACCTTGAAGGCCACGGGCCCACAGATTGCCGCCATCGCGAAGTTGTTTGCGGCCTGAGTTCTGGGCGCTCCCGGACTGTGCCCGGCGATCTCGGGCAGACCGAGGGCCCCAGGAGCAGCCCCGGGCAGGGCGACTGGTCACGCGACCTTCAGCGCCCCTCGTGCCATCTCGCGGTACTTTCGGACTGCCGCCACCCTCGCGGACTGCACGGCGCGTGCCAGCGACACCCCCTCGGCCAGGGCCGCACCGTCAGCGCCCATGACGACGAAGCCCTCTCCCTTATTGCTCGGCCCGGTCAGGATCGACACAAGAGGCCCAGGCCTGCCGAAGGCGCCCTCTGGAAGCTCATCGACGACAAAGGCAACATCGGACAGCTTTCCGTCATCGGTGGTCCCGAAGTCGACTGATACGGTGCGTTTGACGCGCTTGGCGAGTTCGCGGCGCAGGGCTGCGATGGCGGCGTGTTGGGGAGAGGTGAAGGCGGTCTGCGTGTGCATAGTGAGGCTCGCTCTGTGTTGATGGAGCCTCAACTTTGCGCGACCCTGCATGGCTTGTCGCAGCGCGACTTGCCTAGTTGAGGGTCTTGATTACGACTCGCTCTCGTGAGCGCGGTTCCTAGGCTACTCATGCTTTTTTGAACGGCTACGCGGGCTTAGCGAGGCCGTGCGCCTAGTCGTCGAATGTCAAGGCCAAGGCAGAGGATGTAGCATTCCTGCGACGGGCCGGCGGCCCTTACGCTATTGCAGCCACGCGCAGCGCCGCAAGGCGTGCGACCTGGGCGGCATGGGTGAACGAGACGCCCTCAGCCAGCCGGAGGCAGTCCACTAAGTGACGTTGATCGGGCGCAGGACAGCGCGGCAAAGGGCCTTGCGCAGGCGCTCAATGACGACCCGCTGCGTGTAGGTGAACCGGCGTTCCGCGTCCATGGTCTGGCCCCAGCAGTCAAAGATTCCTCCGACTATCGGGGATTCGCGGGTGCGTGTGATGCCGTGTCTTGTGGCTATGCGCCCGATGGTCCGATGGTCCTGTGACGATTCCGCCCGGAGACGCCGTCGCGCATGTGGCGTGTGTCCATTCCGCCGGGTGCCGCAGGCCACCTCGGGCGTCGCGATTCCGCCACACGAATCCCAAGCCGCCGGGACACCCTACGGTACGCTCGCGCCCACAACGACTGGAGGGGAAAGCATGTGCGAAGTGAATTGGCCGGTGCTGCTGGAGTACGTGAAGGTGTTGCTGTCGTAGCCGCCCCTTGCGTTCCTCGGCGGCTTCATGTTCGTCTGGTACTTCAGGGCCGAGGTGGCGCGGCTCATCGCCCGCGTGGAGAAGGTGAAGGCAGGGAACGTCGAGGCGACACTAGGGGCTGCTCAGCAGCAGGCCCAAGCTGCTAAGGTCGAGGTGACCTTCCCACTGCCTGGGGAAGGGCCAGGGGAAACACTGGACGCGCCAGTGCCCACTGGGCCTGCCGTGCAGGCGCAAGTACCCGCACAGCCGCAGATTGCCGGCGAGGCCCAGCCCGATGCAATCGACTGGACCATTTCGGAGGAGGCCCACAACCTCGCCCCGCCCGTGCCCGGTGGGGACCTCCAGGCGGTCGCCCAGTGGGTCCACCGGAATCCCGGACCGACCGTCCGTGACTTCATCATGGTCAACGCTGCGCTGCGGGCCGAGCGTTGCTTCAACCTAATCTTTGGGACGCAAGTCGCCGCCCTTGAGTACCTGCGGTCGCTGCCGGGTAGCCACTTGATGGTCGACCTCTTGCCGTTCCATGAGAGGCATGTGGAATTGATGCAGGTCCAGCCGGCGATCTCGGTTCCGACATACCTGTCGTTCCTATTGAACCAAGGGCTCATAGCGAACGTGGGTCCACCCGAGGGCCCGCTCTACAGCCTGACGCCGTTCGGTGAGCACTTCCTGGGCTACATCAAACAGTACTACCCGCTCGGCTGGGACAAGCGGCCTTTGTGAAGTCATTGGAGTGCCAGGACCGCCGGGAAGTCCAGTGCCTCTATGACCCTCTGCAACGTCTTGGGTGCCGGGCGGTGGTAGTTCGCAGCACCCACATTGCCCGCCTCATGGCCCATGACCGCCGTAATCAACGCCTCGCCGAGCGGCGGGTCTACGGCCCGCAGTGCAGTCCCTACCGTCGTCCGCAGCGCGTGGAAGTCGCGGTAGCGCTGGTAGATGCCGAGGGCTTGGCAGCGCTCGCGGAACCAGTCGGAGAAGTACAGGCTGGCTGAGCGGCTCTTCGCAGTCAGGATGCCCGGGAACACCAATGACTCGCCTGCCGTTCGCATGGCCTCGACATGCTTAATGAAGCCGAGTTCAATCAGCTTCGAGTGGATCGCGACCCATCGCTCGCCTGCAGCGCTCTTGACCGACTTGTCCTCGCCGTTCTCGTTGATGTCGAGCAGCCAAACGCCATCGCGTTGAATCACGTCATCGACACGCAGTTGACAGAGTTCTGCCTGTCTCGCTCCAGTCATCAGGGCCAGCAGCGGGAGCCAGTACTGGGCGACCAGATCGACGCGACGGTCCTCTACGAAGGGGGAGTGCAGCAGCTTCGTCAGCGTCTCGCGGTCCCATGGTTCGCGCTTCTGCGCTCGCCCCTTGGCGATGGCTGTGCCGGCCCAAGGGTTCGCGTCGAGCCAAGCCTTCTCTTTCACGGCGAAGTTGAGCAGCGCCTGCACCGACGCCAAGACGTCCGAGCGTGTCTTGCCACTGGTGCCGGCCATGGTGGTGTTGATGTGGTCGCGGAACGCGAGACCATCCTGCCGGGTGAGGGCTTGAATTGGCGACGTAATGCCGGCGGCCTTGAGGAGGGCCAAGGCTCGCTTGGTCTTGTTGATCGCGTCCGGCTTCTTCCCCTCCTGCCATGCTTGGAGGACATCGGCCAGTGTGCGGCCCTTGGCAGGCTCCTCGGGCGCCAGGGCCCCAGCGACCACTGGGGGCGCAGGTTGCGCCGGGGTGTCGTGGGGCTCGCCTTGACCACGCTCTAGGGCCTGGCGGTAAGCCCGCACCTTGGCACGGCCAATCCGAGCGAGCGCCAGCCGGGCCTTGGCGTCCGTCCAGTCGATGCGTACACCCAGACCCTGCAAGGCGAGATCGGCGGCACGTTGGATGCGGCCCAGCCTTCCGAGCGCTAGGTCGGTTTTGGCTTCGTCCAAAGCGTGTTGCTGTAGTCGGTCCCACTTCACGGGGTCGTCCCCGGTCAGCAAGGGGCCAGGGGAACCAGCCGACAGGAACCGCGTCCCGGGCGTCAGCGCCTCGACGGCCCCCGGCGTGAAGCGCACAACGTCATCAAACACCAGGGGGAGCCATTGGGCCTCAGCGGTCAAGTAGGTCTCAAGCTCTGGCGTGAGGGGAACGACTGGCGGCGCCCGCCGGACAGCCTCGGCGGCTCGCTGCTGGTCGAATGCCAGCCGGTATTGCGCATGGAGCGCATGAGCCTTCGTGACGGCCTCGGAGCGGTCGCGGGTTCTCAGGCTTCCTCGGTAGGCGTCAACGCCCGGGTACAGGTGGTGAAGGTCGGCGGGGACGCCAATGCGAAGCTGCCAGACGCCGTTGCGTTGGCTGAGTCCAGTGGGGAGAGGCAAGACGGGCTCCAAGGTAGTGGAGCGCCGACGAATTGACACAGTGCTTTGACCCATTTGCCGACTGTAAGCCCCTGTCGGGCTTGAAAACGGGCCGTTTCCCTCTGTAGAAGTGTGGAGCGGGTGAAGGGAATCGAACCCTCGTATGAAGCTTGGGAAGCTGCCGTTCTACCATTGAACTACACCCGCGTCGGCCGCGATTCTAGCGGGTGTCCCGATTGTCCACTGCGCAGTTGCCGCGCCGGTCATGCGCCCGGTGGCGCGGCGGGCACCAGCCCGTAGCGTTGCATCGTCGCCATGAGCTTCGCCCTGTCCGGCGGCCCTCCGGCGCCGATGATCGCGCCGACTTCACGGAAGTACTCCGCGCCGATGTCCGGCGTGTTGATGACCAGCGCACGCGCCTCCACGGCATGCGGGTTGCTGAAGGCATGGACCACGCCGCGCGGGGTGGTCATCGAGTCGCCGGGCTTCAGGTCGCGGGTCTCGTCACCGACGGAATACCGCAGGGTGCCCTCCAGCGCATAGACCAGTTCCTCGTTGCCCGAATGGCTGTGCGGCGGCGGCACGTTGGAACCCGGCGGCACACGCATTTCAAAGCAGCCCATCTGCCGTCCGCTGCCGGCCTCGTGCAGGTAGCGGATCTCGATCTGGCCGACGCGGATGACTTCCTGCTCAGTGGACGAAACGGCATCGCTCATGGCACACTCCTGACGTAAAAAATCTGTACGCTGACAGTACAAATACTTTACGCAAATGTCAACAGTCAAGAAGGCAGGTCGCCTGCGCGCCGTGGAACAGCCGGTCATCACGCCATTGATCGGTTCGCTGCTGCGCCTGCCGCACGAAGTGATGGTCGGCCGCATCTTCGAATCGGTGCAGGCGCATGGCTTCCAGGTCACGTTGACGGAGTTGCGCGTCTTTCTGTTTCCGGGGCCGGACGGCCTGCGCCCGGCGGAACTCTCGCGCCGCTGCAACATGACCCGCCAGGCCATGAACTACGTGCTCGCCAGTCTGGAGAACCAGGACTTGATCGAGCGGCGGGACGGGCCTGACCTGGCCACGCGCGTCGTTCACCTCACGGACAGGGGTTGGCGCCTGATCGGACAGATCCGGGAATGCGTGGCCACGGTCGAAGGGGAATGGGCCGCGCTGCTGGGCAAGCGGCGCATGGAAGATTTGCGCCAGACCTTGCACGAGCTGTCCGTGCAGTTGGGCAAGATCGACCGATAGCGCTACGCCGCCTGCCGGTCTTGGCTTGGCATGCACCTTGCCATTAGCATGCCGGTCCGATAACCGACAACAACGCTCGAGGGCAATCCAAGCATGTCTGCTCGTTTCTGGTGCGGCCTGGCAATGGTCGCGTGCGCTGGGTTGCCAGCGGCTGCGTGGGCGCAGAACCTGAACATCCTGGGACCCAGGGTGCAGGAACAGGCCAATGGCGTGCTGGCGCTGATGTCGTATTCGGTGGTGCCGGACCTCACCTCCAGCAACCTCTCGATCAAGAACGCGAGCAGCGAGAGCAACGGCATCTTCATGACGCAGCTGGGCGGCGGCTTCACCGTCAGCAAGTCGCTGCCGCTCTATCTCGAGGGCGCGGCGGCCTACAGCCGCTATGACCCGGTCTTCATCGCCAGCGACGGCGCCGAATCGCGCCGTTTGCCGACGCGATGGAACACGCTGAGCGGCACCGGTGGCATCGGCTGGGATTTCCCGATCACCGACGAACTGGCGTTCAGGCCGATCTTCAATTTCTCGCTGGGCACGGTGGCCAGCGACCTGCGGGTGGCACAGGCATATGTCAACCATGTCACCGACCGCCAGATCGAGTTCATCAATGGCGGGCGCCTCGATGTCTATGGGCTTGGCGGCTCCGTCATGCTGGACTGGGAGCACATCCGCGAGAACTATCAGGTCGACGTGGAACTGCGTTACACCGACATCCGCCTGAAGACCTACGGTGTCGACAACCCGTCGCTGCAGGGCAGCGCCTCGGCGCGCACGGCGAACCTCTACGCGCGCTATCGCGCACCCACCGGGATGGTGATGCTGGACCGGCCCCTGCGCTATGTGCTGGAGTTCTCGCACTCCCGCTACCTGGGCAGCCAGTCCGACATCCTGGGTTTCGACCGCCTGAGCACCGTGGGCCTCGGGCTCGAGCTGGACACCAGCGCGCACAAGGTCTTTGTCACCCGGGTGCGGGCGGTGCTGCGCTACGTGTTCGGGAACAACGTGTCGGGCGTCTCGCTCGGGCTGGCCGCGAGCTTCTGATACGACTTCGCCTTCAATCGCATGACTGCGTTGGATCGCCTTGCCGTGCTACTGCACTGTCTGCGGCGCTCCGCCTTGTTCTGCGATTGAAAGCAAAGCCGTATGACGCCCCGGATCGGTGTCGGTCAGAACACGCCGGGTGGCGCTTCGGCGCCCGTGCGGCGATAGTGCGCCGCGCCGACCAGACCGCCGAGGCTGGCCTTGAGGCTGTCCACCACCGTCGATTCGCCAGGCTCGCTCGGCTGCATCTTCAGGGCATTGCGCAGCAGGCGATTGACCTGGTAGACACGGGCATGCTGGCGCGTGACGGAGGTGTAGAAGGTCACGCCCAGCGACACGGAAACCCCGTTGCCCGGCGAGACCCAGTCCGGCTCCGAGCGGGTCATGTGCGGCGACAGGCTCGGGAAGTAGACGCCGTCGCCGGGGCCAGTGTCGAACTCGTGGCTGCGCGGACGGAACTCTTCCTTCAGGCGGACCTTGCTCAGCGTCTTGTCGACGATGAAGTCCTCGACCGTGGCGGCATCGACCACTTCGCGGTCCGTGTGGTCCCACACGTTCATGGTCTTGCGGCCGTGTAGTTGCAGCCAGAAGTTGTTCTCGCGGTCGATATGGAAAGGCGTGACCGACGGTGGCGCCGAGATGAACATGAAGCCGTTGATCAGGAAGATGCCGGGCTGCTCGCGCTCGATCTGCGGACGCACCGTGTCGACGATCTCGCCGAGCAGGCGGGCGTAGTCCGGATTGGCCTCGATGTTGTAGAGCGCGATCCACGAATGCGGCTCGTGGATGCGTTCGAACACCTCGTCGATGCTCAGCCCATCCGGGTGCTGGTAGTCATGCTTGAAGCTGGAGCCCTGCGTGATGTTCTTGCGCACGAAGCGGCACTGCTTCAGGGGTTCCAGGGACTTCGCGAGCTGTGCCAACGCCGGCAACTGCAGCATCGGGTGCTCATGGAAATTGTGTTGCAGCCTGGCGACCCGTTGGGTGGTGAAGCCCGCCTCGTCGACGGGCCGCACGCGGTATTGGGCGCCCGGAGTGGGCGAAGTTTGTGGCATGTGTCGCATCGTAACGAACGAACGCCAAGAATGTTTTTCCACCTAAGCAATACGCTGAAAGTGTTAATTCGGCACCGACGGAAGTACTTTCGGGCCGGGCTCGGGCGGCAATGCCCCTGTAGCTGGCTGCGGACGGTCTGCCGGAGGGGCAAAACCTATAATCGAATGTTCAAAAAAATCAACCAGTTAGGCGCCATTCCTGCGCTTGACGTCGGAAGCAAGTCCCGATGACCCAGACCACTTTTTCTGTCGCAGACATCCGCAAGTCATTCCTCGACTTCTTCGCCTCGAAGGGCCACACGGTCGTGGCCTCCAGCCCGCTGGTGCCGGGCAACGACCCGACGCTGATGTTCACCAACTCGGGCATGGTCCAGTTCAAGGACGTGTTCCTCGGCGAGGACAAGCGCCCCTATGTGCGCGCGGCCTCGGTGCAGGCCTGCCTGCGTGCCGGCGGCAAGCACAACGACCTGGAGAACGTGGGCTACACGGCGCGGCATCACACCTTCTTCGAGATGCTGGGCAACTGGAGCTTCGGCGACTACTTCAAGCGCGAGTCGCTGATGTGGGGCTGGGAACTGCTGACGCAGGTCTACAAGCTGCCGGCCGAGCGGCTGCTGGCCACCGTGTACCACGAGGACGACGAGGCCTACGACATCTGGACCAAGGACATCGGCATGCCGCCCGAGCGCGTGATCCGCATCGGTGACAACAAGGGCGCCAAGTACGCCTCCGACAACTTCTGGATGATGGCCGACACCGGCCCCTGCGGCCCGTGCTCCGAGATCTTCTACGACCACGGCCCGCACATCCCTGGCGGCCCCCCGGGCAGCCCGGACGAAGATGGCGACCGCTTCATCGAGATCTGGAACCACGTGTTCATGCAGTTCGACATGCAGCCCGACGGCAGCGTGAAGAAGCTGCCCGCACCCTGCGTCGATACCGGCATGGGGCTGGAGCGCCTGGCTGCGATCCTGCAGCACGTGCACAGCAACTACGAGATCGACCTGTTCGACAAGCTGGTGAAGGCCGCGGCGCGCGAGACCCACACGACGGACCTCGACAACAAGAGCCTGCGCGTGATCGCCGACCACATCCGTGCGACCGCTTTCCTGGTGGCCGACGGCGTGATCCCCTCGAACGAAGGCCGCGGCTATGTCCAGCGCCGGATCATCCGCCGCGCGATTCGCCATGGCTACAAGCTGGGGCAGAAGAAGCCCTTCTTTCACAAGCTGGTGCCGGACCTGGTCGCACTGATGGGCGAGGCCTATCCGAAGCTGGTGGCGGACGAGAAGCGCATCACCGACACGCTGAAGGCCGAGGAAGAACGCTTCTTCGAGACGCTGGCCAACGGCATGGAAATCCTCGATGCGGCGCTGGCTGGCGGCGCGAAGGTGCTGCCGGGCGAGGTGGCGTTCAAGCTGCATGACACCTTCGGCTTCCCGCTCGACCTGTCGGCCGACGTGTGCCGCGAGCGCGACGTGGCCGTCGATGAAGCCGGCTTCAACGCCGCGATGGAAAAGCAGAAGGCTGCGGGCCGTGCGGCCGGCAAGTTCAAGATGGACCGCAACGTCGAGTACGCCGGCGCGGGCAACACCTTCACCGGCTACGAGCACCTGGAAGAAAGCGCCAAGGTCGTCGCGCTGTACTTCGAAGGCGCTGCCGTCGACGAACTGAAGGAAGGCCAGCCCGGCATCGTCGTGCTCGACAACACGCCCTTCTATTCCGAAAGCGGCGGGCAGGTCGGCGACCAGGGCGTGCTGAGCGCCGAGGGCGTGCAGTTCGGCGTCGACGACACGCAGAAGATCAAGGCCGACGTGTTCGGCCACCACGGCACGCAGACGCAGGGCACGTTGAAGGTCGGCGACACGGTCAAGGCAGCAGTCGATGGCGCGCGCCGTGCCGCGACCATGCGCAACCACAGCGTCACCCACCTGATGCACAAGGCGCTGCGCGAAGTGCTCGGCGAGCATGTGATGCAGAAGGGCTCGCTGGTCGATGCCGACAAGACGCGCTTCGACTTCACGCATGGCGCGCCTGTGACGCCCGCGCAGATCCTGGAGATCGAGAAGCGTGTGAACGAGGAGATCCTGGCCAACGTCGCCACGCAGGCGCGCGTGATGGACATCGAGTCGGCCCAGAAGACCGGCGCGATGATGCTGTTCGGCGAGAAGTACGGCGAGACCGTGCGCGTGCTGGACATCGGCACGAGCCGCGAACTCTGCGGCGGCACGCACGTGACGCGCACCGGTGACATCGGCCTGTTCAAGATCATCAGCGAAGGCGGCGTCGCGGCCGGCATCCGCCGCGTCGAGGCGATCACTGGCGCGAACGCGCTGGCCTATCTGCAGGAGCTGGAGTCGACCGTCCACACCGTGGCTCAGACCCTCAAGACGCCGACCGCCGACCTGCAAGGCCGCCTGGCGCAGGTGCTCGACCAGGTGCGCGCGCTGGAGCGCGAAGTCGGATCGCTCAAGGGCAAGCTGGCTTCGTCGAAGGGCGATGAACTGGTGATGCAGGCCGTCGACGTCAACGGCATCAAGGTGCTCGCCGCCAAGCTCGACGGCGCCGATGCCAAGACGCTGCGCGACACCATGGACAAGCTCAAGGACAAGCTCAAGACCGCCGCGATCGTGCTGGCTGCTGTCGATGGCGCCAAGGTGCAACTGGCGGCCGGCGTCACGGCCGACACCATGGGCAAGGTCAAGGCGGGCGAACTGGTCAACTTCGTCGCCCAGCAAGTCGGCGGCAAGGGCGGCGGCAAGCCAGACATGGCGATGGCCGGCGGCACCGATGCGAGCGGCCTTGCCGCGGCGCTGAAGTCGGTGCAGGGCTGGGTGGCCGAGCGCGCTGCTTGAGCGCGGCCATGAACGCCGACGTGGCACCGGGCTCGGTGCTCGTCATGGGCGCCGGCAGCATTGGCTGCTATGTCGGTGGTTGCCTGGCCGCAGCGGGTGTTCCGGTGACGCTGGTCGGGCGCCCGCGCGTGCTGGACGCCGTGGCGCAGCACGGTCTGACGCTGACCGATCTGGAAGGCAACAAGCGCAAGGTCGAGGCCGGTGCGATGCAACTCGCGCAAGCCGTGCCCGTGGGCGCGAAACCTTCGATCGTGCTGCTGTGCGTGAAGAGCGGCGCGACGGCGGAGGCTGCGGCCGAACTCGGCGCCGCGCTGCCGGCCGGCACGGTGGTGCTCTCGCTGCAGAACGGCATCTCCAATGCGGCGGTCGCGTCGAAGGCGGCGCCCGGGTTGAAGGTGCTGCCTTCCATGGTGCCGTACAACATCGCGGAACTCGCGCCGGGCGCTTTCCATCGCGGGACGACTGGCCGGCTCATGTCGGTCGCGCACGATGCGTTGAAACCCTGGCTGGCCACCTTCGAGAAGGCCGGCGTGCCGCTCGACCTGCTGGCCGACCTGCGCGCGGTCCAGTGGGGCAAGCTCCTGATCAACCTCAACAACCCGGTCAACGCGCTGTCAGGCCTGCCGCTGCGCGAGGAGTTGCTGCAGCACGGCTACCGCCGTTGCTTCGCGGCGCTGATGGAAGAGGCGATCGGTGTGCTGGCGGCGGCGGGTATCGAGCCGGCGCAAGTGACCGCGGTGCCCGCGCGGCGCCTGCCGACGGTGCTGCGCCTGCCGAACTGGCTGTTCCGCATCGTTGCGGCACGCATGCTGAAGATCGATGCCAAGGCGCGTTCCAGCATGGCGGATGACCTGGCGCTGGGGCGTCGTACCGAGGTCGATGCCTTGTGCGGCGAGGTGGTGCGCCTCGCGCAGTCCCATGGCCGCACCGCGCCGCGCAACGCGAAGATGGTGGAACTGCTGGACGGTGCGTGGCCCAAGCCGCCGCAGCAGTTGTCGCCGGATGCGATGTGCCGCGCGCTGGGTATTTGATCTGCCCGCGAACGCACCCGATATCGCAACGTCTTCAGGCCACGTCTCTGTGCCCGCCCTTGCGGTACAGCATCAGCGTCGCCGCCAGCCCGCAGGCCGCCGCTACGCTGAGCCAGATGGCCGGCGCCGCCTTGTCCTGCAACGCGTCGATCAGGTAAGTCGAGATGGCCGGCGTGAAGCCACCGAACACGGCAGTGGCCAGGCTGTAGGCCAGCGAGAAGCCGACCACGCGCACCTGTACCGGCATCACCTCGGTCAGTGCGACCACCATCGCGCCGTTGTACATGCCGAACAGGAACGAGAACCACAGCAGCACGTCCAGCATGCGGCCGAAGCTCGGCGCATCCGCGAGCCAGTGCATGGCCGGATAGGCCGTCAGGATGGCCAGCACCGTCACGCCCAGCAGCAGCGGCTTGCGGCCGATGCGGTCGGAGATGGCGCCGCCGATGGGCAGCCAGATGAAGTTGGACACCGCCACCAGCAAGGTGACGATCAGCGCATCGCGGGCGCTGATGTGCAGCACGGTCTTGCCGAAGGTCGGCGTGTAGACGGTGATCAGGTAGAAGGTGGTGGTCGTCATCGCCACCAGCAGCATGCCGCCGAGCACGATGCGCCAGTTCTGCGCCATCGACTGGAACACCTCTCGCGTGCTCGGATGATGCTTCTGGGCCTGGAAGGCCTCGGTCTCCTGCAGCGAGCGGCGCAGCACGAAGATGCACGGGATGATCATGCAGCCGACGAAGAAGGGAATGCGCCAGCCCCAGTCGGCCAGCGTCTCGGGCGACATCGATTCGTTCAGCGCGAAGCCCAGTGCCGCGGCCAGCACGATCGCCACCTGCTGGCTGGCCGACTGCCACGAGGTGTAGAAACCCTTGTGGCCCGGCGTCGCCATCTCGGCCAGGTAGACCGACACGCCGCCGAGTTCCGCCCCGGCCGAGAAGCCTTGCAGCAGGCGCCCCAGCAACACCAGCGCCGGCGCCAGCAGGCCGATCGTGGCGTAGCCCGGCACGAAGGCAATCAGCACCGTGCCGCAGGCCATGATGCCCAGCGTGACGATCAGGCCCTTGCGGCGGCCCACCTCGTCGATGTAGGCGCCCAGGATGATCGCGCCCAGCGGACGCATCAGGAAGCCCGCGCCGAACACCGCGAAGGTCAGCATCAGCGAGGCGAAGTCGCTGCTCGCCGGGAAGAAGGCCTTGGAGATGTAGGTGGCGTAGAAGCCGAACAGGAAGAAGTCGAACTGTTCGAGGAAGTTGCCGCTGGTGACGCGCAGCACGGCGCCCAGCTTCGATGTGGAAACGCTCGGCGGCGCGCCGTGGGCAAGGGTGGTGGTGGACATGGCTCTCTTTCCGGCTGTTGGAGTAGGTTTGGGTTCATCGTAGGAACCCAACCTGACATTCAGCCGTCAAGAAAGCGAGGGATTACGCGCGGATCAAAACTCGCGATGCGGTTGCTTTGCTAGAAGTCCTCGAGGGCCATCTCCACGATCGCTTCCGAGCCCGTGACGATGCTGTCGCGCAACCCGGGCACCCGGGTCAGGATGTGGTCGGCATAGAAGCGCGCCACGGTGATCTTGCGGCGCATGAAGACCGGGTCGTCGCCCGTGGCCAGGCGGTCTTCGGCCGCGAGCAGTGCACGCCCCATCTGCCACCCGACGGCCAGGTTGCCAGCGAGCATGAGGTAAGGCACCGAACCGGCGAACACGGCATTCGGGTCGGACCTGACATTCGCGACCATCCAGCCGACAACCTCGAGGAAGGCCTCGCGCGCGACCGACAGACGCAGTGCCATGGCCTGCGCGGCCTCGCTGCCACGCTGGCGCAGCAAGGCCTCCACGGTCGCAATCTCCTGTGCGAAAGCGCGCGCCAGGGCGCCGCCGTCGCGCACGGTCTTCCTGCCCACGAAGTCGTTGGCCTGGATCGCCGTGGTGCCCTCGTAGATGGTCAGGATGCGCGCGTCGCGGTAGTGTTGCGCGGCGCCGGTCTCCTCGATGAAGCCCATGCCGCCATGCACCTGCACGCCCAGGCTCGTGACCTCCAGGCTCATCTCGGTCGAATAGCCCTTGACCAGCGGCACGAGGAACTCGAAGAACGCCTGCTCGCGACGGCGCACCTCGGCGTCGGGATGGGCATGCCCCGCGTCGCAGGCGGCGGCCGCGGCGATGGCCAGCGCTCGGCAACCTTCGGTCTGCGCACGCATGGTGAGCAGCATGCGCTGGACGTCCGGGTGATGGACGATCGGCGCCGCGGCGGGGAGCGACCCGTCCACCGGACGCGACTGCACGCGCTCCTTCGCATACGCCCCGGCGAGCTGGCTGGCGCGCTCGGCCACGGCGATGCCCTGCAGGCCCACCGCGTAGCGCGCCGCGTTCATCATCACGAACATGTATTCCAGGCCGCGGTTCTGTTCGCCCACGAGGTAGCCGATGGCGCCGCCGTTATCGCCGAACTGCAGAACGGCCGTGGGACTGGCCTTGATGCCGAGCTTGTGCTCGATGCTCACGCACTGCACGTCATTGCGATCGCCGAGCGTGCCGTCTGCGTTCACGAGGAACTTCGGGACGACAAAAAGCGAAATGCCCTTGACGCCTTCGGGAGCGCCGGGCAGGCGCGCGAGCACCAGGTGGACGATGTTCGCCGCCATGTCATGCTCGCCGTAGGTGATGAAGATCTTGGTGCCGTACACCTTGTACGAGCCATCGTCCTGCGGCTCGGCGCGCGTGCGCACCAGCGCGAGGTCGCTGCCGGCTTGGGGCTCGGTCAGGTTCATCGTGCCGGTCCATTCGCCCGAAATCATGCGCGGCAGGTAGGTGTCCTTCAGTTCACGGGAGCCTGCCGTCAGCAAGGCTTCGATGGCCCCGTCGGTCAGGATCGCGCACAAGGCGAAGCTCAGGTTAGCACTGTTGACCATCTCGGAGCAGGCCGCCGCGATGGTCTTGGGCAGTCCCTGGCCGGCGAAGTCTGCCGGATGCTGCAGACCCTGCCAGCCACCCTCGCCGAACTGCCGATAGGCGTCCGCGAAGCCCGGCGTCGTGGTGACGCTGCCGTCCTGCCACCAGGCGGGTTGCCTGTCGCCTGCGACATTGAGCGGGGCGACCACGCCTTCGGTGAAGCGCGCGCATTCTTCCAGTACGGCCTGGGCGGTGTCGAGGCCGGCATCTTCGAAGCCGGGCAGAGCGGCGATGCGCTCGATGGCGGCCAGTTCGGTCATGCAGAACAGCATGTCCTTGACGGGGGCTTGGTAAGTCATGTGGGTGTCCTCGTATGTTGTTTGATGAAGTGCTCAGGCGGCCCGGCTGGCGCCGTTGCCGGCTGCAGGAGGAATCTGGACAGATCGAGAGCGCACTGGGGTCCTCTTCGTCGGACGATGGATGGGTGGTCGGAATCCCGAGCAGTCGCTGCGTTGCGGGCCTGCGGGCATGGCCGGAATTCTGGGTGCCGACTGCGCCGTTTCCCCCCTCCTTGGCGGAGGGGAGCTGACCCCGCCGCGGGCAAGCCGCTTGGCCTCAGGTGCTGCCGCGCTTCCACGAACGGCGACTCGCCGCAGGCCGGACGCGTCGGCTTCCTCAGCTGGGCCTGTCGCCAACGATCCCTGCACGCTCGAGCTTGCGTACCGCCGGCCAGAAGTCCTGTGCCGCATAGTGCTGCGTGCAACGGTTGTCCCAGATCGCGACGCTGTTCGTCTTCCAGCGGAACCGCACCTGGTACTCGGGTACGCTGGCCTGGCTCATCAGGTACTGCAGCAGCAGGCCGGCGCCCGGTGCGTGGTCCAGGCCGAAGCGCACGTTGTCAGGCGTGTGGAAGTTGGTGAAATGCGTGGTGAACGCGTTGACGAAGAGGACCTTCTCGCCGGTCTCCGGGTGCGTGCGCACCACCGGATGCTCGGCATCGGGGAACTGGGCATGCAAGGCCAGGCGCTTGTCCATCGGCATGGCGGCGCCGAAGCTGGCCTCGATGCTGTGGCGCGCGCGCAGGGGCGCGATCTGCGCCTTGACGTGCTCGGGCAGGCGGCGGTAGGCCTCGCCCATGTTGGCCCACATCATGTCACCGCCAACTTGCGGACCTTCCACGCAGCGCAGCACGGCGCCCATCTGCGGGCACTCGCGCCAGGTGGTGTCGCAGTGCCAGGCGTTCTCGTACTGCTCCTGTCGGCTGTCAGGCCCCTTGTAGATGCGAACCAGGCCGGGGTGATCGGGGTCGCTGCCGACCACGGGATGGTCTTCCAGGGGCCCGAAGCGTCGAGCGAAGGCCACATGCTCTTCCCGCGTGAAATGCTGGTCGCGCAGGAAGAGCACCTTGTGCGCAAGCAGCAGTGAGCGGATCTCGGCAAACAAGCCGTCGTCGTGCACCGCGTCGGCCAGGTCGACCCCGCTCAACTCGGCGCCGATGGTGGGCGTCAGCGTTTCGACACGCATCGTGCGCGTGCGGCCACTGATCGGTGTTGCAGCCGCAGGGACACGGCCATCGTTGGTACTGCTCATCCTTGTCTCCTTGGCTCTCGCGGCCAGATGGCTGCCCTCCTGTGCAGGCGAAGAGGCAGCGTTGCGCGTCATGCAACACGGAAATGGTCAACGCGATGTGGGGTGCCTGGTGGAAAGCCGCCGGCGAACGCACGCAGCGATCAACCGGCGTTGCAAGCGACTCGACATGCACCGGCTTGCGCCGGCGCCGCTCAGAAGGCGTGGCGGATGCCGAAGTCGTAGCCCATCGCGTTCTTCGCCTCGTAGCCCTGCCCGGTGGTCAGGAAGGTGTTCGTGAAGCCCGGCGTGCCGGCCACGAAGGTGCTGTTGGCGTTGAAGTTGGCGCCGTTCTTGTTCTTGATCAAGGCCGCAGTGGCGTACAGCGCAGTGCGCCGGGACAGGTTGTACACGCCGCCGAGGGCGAACTTGTCCGCCTTCGGATCCGGCGGGATCAACGCCGTCGCGATGGTCGGGGCCGAGGTGTAGTTCAGCTTGACGCGCGACCAGGCCATGCGGATCAAGGCCGGGCCGACCGGGATGGTCGCGCCGAGGAGCGTGCCGTCACCCTTGAAGTCACCCGTGCCGATGGGCGGCGGGTTCACGTAGTCGAACACGTTCTTCACGCGCGAGATTTCACCGAACAGCTTCACGATGCCGAAGTCGTAGGACGCGCCGATGTTGGCCGTCTTGACCTTGGTGGTTTCACCCAGGAAATAGTTGTCGCCCGTGACGCTTTCGCCGTAGGCGGCAGCGATGTCCAGGGCGCCGTTGGCATAGCCGAAGCGGCCGCCGGCGTATCCGCCGGTGCGGCTCTTGTTCAGCGGCGTGGCGGGGGTGGTGGTGCCCGGGTCGTACTTGACCTGCTCGTTGAACGCGTACATCACCTGGCCGTAGAAGCCGCCCAGGTTGGGCGGCAGGATGTAGCCGACCGAGTTGCTGGCACGGATGTAGTTGGCGTTCGAGAACAGGCCGCGGTCGACGCCGGCGGCGGTGACCGTGCGCGGCCCCGCGCTCATCGTCGCGATCAGGTTGGTGCCCACGCCGTTGACGCCGAAGGGATCGAAGATGCCATCGTTCCAGAACGAGGGCGTGTAGTCGCGGCCCAGACGCAGTTCGCCGAAGTCGCCCGACAGGCTGATGGTCGAGCGACGGCCGAAGGTCGACGCGCCGACCACGCCGTCGTCGTTGGTCATGGGCGATTCGAGCCAGAAGCTCGCGGCCAGGCCGCCGCCCAGGTCTTCCGTGCCGCGGAAGCCGAGGCGACTGTTGTTGTAGTTGCCGCTGGTCAGAGCCCACTGGCTCTGCTTCAGGTCGCCGGTGCCGACGAAGTTCAGCGCGGGAGCGCCGCGGACACCGACGAACTTGCTGGTCGTCTGGTAGTAGCTGACGCCGGCGTCAACGACGCCGAACATCGTGACAGAGGACTGTGCGAATGCAGTGCCCGTCGCAGCCAAAGTGGCCAGAGCACCAAGAGTTTTTTTCATTTACCCGTCTCCAAATATGGAACTGTTTTGAATGACTCTGCGCGGCGGACCCCGCAGAGTAGATACCTTTGCACCGGACACGGGCAAGGCGTTCGGACGAATCACGCGGCTGGCCGCGTGATCTCGTTGCTCGTTTGCCACGTCACGGCAGATATCGCCTTTGACGTGGCAGGAATCAGGGAGGGCTTACATGCCCCAGTGCAACATCGCTGCGACGAGCGCTGCGAGGAACACGGTTTCGCCCACCATCAGCACGATCGGCTTGATGCCGACGCTGGCGAGTTCCTTGAGCTGGGTCTTCATGCCCAGCGCGCTGATCGCAATGACCAGGCACCAGCTCGAAAGGTCGTTGGCGAAGGTCTGCACCGACTTGGGAATCCACCCGGTGCTGTTGAGCGCCGCCAGCAGGACGAAGCCGACCGCGAACCAAGGGAGGATGGGCGGACGCTTGCCGCCCTTCGCGCCAGCGTGGCCGCGGCTCAGCATGACCGCGCAGACGATCACCGGCAGCAGCATGGCCACGCGCATCAGCTTGACCACCGTGGCAGCGTCGCCGGTCTCCGGCGACATGCCGTAGCCCGCGCCGACCACCTGGGCCACGTCATGGATGGTGCCGCCCAGGAACATGCCGGCATGCGTGGCATCGAAGCCCAGCAGCCTGACGACGACCGGATAGACGATCATGGCCAGCGTCGACAGGGCCGACACACCGATCACGGTGAACAGCGTGGCGCGTTCCTTGCCCGGATGCGCCGGCAACGCGGCGGCCAGCGCCATCGCGGCCGAGGCACCGCAGATCGCGGTCGCGCCGCCGGTGAGCAGGCCGAACAGCGTCTGGAAGCCCATGGCGCGCGCGGCGATCATTGCCACCACGATGGTGATGACGACCGAGGCCACCACCATCACGACCGGATGCCATCCCAACGCCGCGATCTGCGAGAAGGTGATGCGCATGCCCAGCAGCGCAACGCCGACGCGCAGCACTTCGCGCGAGGTGAATTCGATGCCGGGCTTGCAGGTGCCCTCCACGGCCAGGAAGTTCACGGCCATGCCGAGCAGCAGCGCGAACAGCATGACTGGCGCGTGGTAATGGCCGGCCAGGAAGGTGGCGGCGGCCGCCACGACGACGCTGATCAGGAAGCCGGGCACGAGTGGATGCACACGTGCGCGCAGCACGGTGAGGGAGAGGGTGGTCATCGGAGTTGTCCTGGATGGAGGAAGGCTTCAGTTCGCGACGGCGAGCTTCACGTTGGAAACCCGGTCGACGTCGGCGTCGTAGCTGCGTGCCGAGTGAACGAAGGCAAAGGCCGCGAGCAGGCCGAAGCAGGGCACCACGGCCATGGCGTGTTGCAGTCCCCACTGGTCCGACAGCACACCGACCAGGAAGGGGCCGACGGCCAGGCCGAACAGGTTCTGGAACAGCGAGAGCACGGCCGAACCGGTGGAGCGCACGCCCGGGTGGATCACCTCGATGACGACACCGGAGACCACGCCCACGGTGCAGGTCATGAAGAAGCCGCCGAGCAGCACCAGCTTGAACTGTGCCGGGCCGGGTGCGGTACCGGCGAAAGCCACCAGGAAGATGCACATCGTGACCACGCAGAGCACGGAGAGCGCCAGCAGCTTGTTGCGCGGTTGGCGTAGCGTCAGCCGGTCGACCACGTAACCCCAGACGATGCAACCCAGGGCGCCGACCAGCACGACGAGCGCCGATTGCGTGGCCGCGACTTCCGGCGTCATGCCAAGGTAGCGGTTGAGGTAGCTGGGCAGCCAGGACCAGACGGCCGAGACCACCACCAGTTGCATGGCCGCGCCGATGCAGACGAACAGCAGCGTGCGGGTGCGCGCCAGGGTGACGAAGATGTGCTTGAGCGTGCCGCCCATCGTCGCGGTGACCTTGTCCAGCTTGGGCGTGAGGTCCACCGTCTTGTAGTCGCGCACCAGCAGGTACAGCAGCGCCAGCACCAGGCCTGGAACCCCGACCACGCCGAAGGCGGCCTTCCATCCCCACTTGGCCGCGATGATGCCGCCCAGCACCACACCCAGCACCGAACCCAGCGACGCCGCCGCGAAGAATGCGCCGAGCAGCATGCTGCGAAGGCGCATCGGGAACAGCGTCGCGATCAGCGCCGCGCCCACCGAGCCATAGCCGGTCTCACCCGCGCCGACCACCGCGCGTGCCGTGAACAGCTGCGCGAAGTTGGTGGTGAACATGCACGAGATGGTCGCCATGCTCCAGACGCTGGCCATGACGACGATGCTCTTCACGCGGCTCATCCGGTCGGCCAGCAGCGCCACCGGGATGCCGCCGACCGCCACCACGATGGAGATGATGGACACCAGCGCGCCGAGCTGCTTGTCGCTGAGGTTCCACTCGCTCTTGATGTGCGGGAAGAGCGAGACGATCACCTGCCGGTCGATGTAGTCGAACAGCATCAGCGCGAAGGTCATGGCAAAGGCGAACCAGGCCTGGCGCTTGCCGATCAGGTAGTCGTCCTGCGGCCCGGGCCTGGCGCCCATGTCGAGTGTCATGCTCATGGGGTTTGTCTCTGTTGTTGTAGGTGTAGGGCAGGTGCCTGGTTCAAGCAGCCTTGCGCAGGAAGCCTTGATGGGCGCCGTTGCGGTTCGGCGCGAAGCCATTGGCCAGCAGCGACTCCTCCACGGTGTCGTAGAACACGCCGATCTTGCTGATCTCGCGGGCCTGCTGCGCGGTGGCCACCGGGCGGCCGAACTCGCGCGAGATGCGCACCAGCTGCTCGATCTGCTCGACCGTGCTCATCTTCTGCGTGCGGGCCTGGTTCCAGAGGTTGTCCTCGATGCCGCAGCGCACATGCAGGCCCATGGCGATGCCCATCATGTTGACCGGCAGCACGTTGCGCATCGAGCTTTCAACGGTGAGCACCGCACCGTCCGGCGTGGCACGCACGAAGTTCGCGAGGTTGTAGATGTTCGGCTGGTCCATTCCGCCGCTGATGGCGACCCAGTTCATGACCAACGGGCCCTTGTAGACGCCGCGGCGCATCAGGCGCTCGACCGACTCGAAGCTGTTGATGTTGTAGCACTGGAAGGCGCTCTGGATGCCCGCGTCGTTGAGGCGGCGGATGTGCTCCTCGGCCCAGCCCGGCTGTGCCGGCACGGTCATTTCCTTGTAGGCATTGAAGACCGCCGGGTCTTCCATCGAGGTGCCCTTGTAATCCTCGTACTCCCAGTGCTCCACCACGTTCATCTGCGAGGTGTTGATGGTCACGGTGACCTGGTCAGGCTTGGGGTCCAGCTCGGCCAGCATGTGGCGCGTGTCGTCCGAGAGCCACTTGGCCGCGGCGCCTTCGGTTTCCGGGGCGAAGCTGATGGAGCCGCCCACCTGGATGATCATTTCCGGCACGGCGTTGCGCACGCCAGCGATCAGTTCATTGAACTTCGACAGGCGCTTGCTGCCCTTGCCGTCGAGTTCGCGCACATGCAGGTGCAGCACGGTGGCGCCGGCGTTGTAGCAGTCGACCGCCTTCTGGATCTGCTGCTCGATCGTGACGGGAATGTCCTCGGGGAAATCGGAGGGCACCCATGACGGCGCGTAGGGCGCGGCGGTGATGATCAGGGGTTGCTGGTTTTCGGGATAGAGGGAGCCGTCGAGAAAGTTCATTTGAAGACCTCTTGGAAATAGTTGATAGGTGGGCCGGGTTCAGAACGTTGCTTCACCGACGATGCCGGCGCGTTCCATCTTTCGGTGGCACGGGGGGTAGTCCATGACCGCGTAGTGCTGGGTGCTGCGGTTGTCCCACATGGCCATGCTGTTCTTCTTCCAGCGGAAGCGGACCTGGTACTCGGGAACGGCGGCCTGCTCGATCAGGTAGCCCAGCAGGTCGCGGCCGGCCGAGGTGTAGTCCTGGCCGAAGCGCACGTGCTCCGGCGTGTGGAAGTTGGTGAAGTGCGTCGTGAAGGCGTTGACGAAAAGAACCTTCTCGTGGGTTTCCGGATGGGTGCGGACCACGGGATGCTCGGCATCGGGGAACTGGGCGTGGAGTGCCAGGCGCTTCTCGATGGGCATGGCGGCGCCGAAGCTGGCCTCGATGCTGTGGCGGGCGCGCAGGCTGGCGATCTTCTGCTTGACGTCTTCCGGCAGGCGGTTGTACGCCTCGACCATGTTGACCCAGATGGTGTCGCCGCCGACCGGCGGGCATTCCACGCAGCGCAGCACGCAGCCGAAGGGCGGCTTCTCGCGCCAGGTGGCGTCGGTGTGGAAGGCGTTCTCGTAGCGGTCGTTGGGCGTCTCGGGCGACTTGTAGATGCGCACCAGGCCGGGGTGGTCCGGGTCGCTGCCGGCCACGGGGTGGTCTTCCAGGTCGCCGAAATGGCGGGCGAAGGCCACGTGCTCTGCGCGGGTGATGTCCTGGTCGCGGAAGAACAGCACGCGGTGCTTGAGCAGCAGGCCGCGGATCTCGGCGACCGTCTCGGGGTCGCGCGAGGCGGCGCCGAGGTCGACGTTGGACAGTTCGGCGCCGATGGTGCAGGTGAGTTGTTCGACCTTGATGGAGGTCTTGAGGGCGGCGGCCGAGATGATGGCAGGGGCGGTTGCCTGGGCGGTTGCGTTCATGTCTTGTCTCCTTGTGTTGTGTGGCGCGTCAGATCACGAAGATCGACGAGCCAGTGGTCTTGCGCGATTCCAGGTCGCGGTGTGCCTGCACGGCGTCGCACAGGGCGTAGTGCTGGTTGATTTCGATCTTGATGCGGCCCTCGGCCACATGGCCGAAGACTTCCGCGGCCAGTTCCGCCTTCTCGGCCGGGTCCGCGATGTAGTCGGCCAGGGCCGGGCGCGTCATGAAGAGCGAGCCCTTGACCGCCAGCAGTTGCGGTTCCAGCGGGGGGATGGGGCCGCTGGCCGCGCCCACGTTGACCAGCAGGCCGCGGCGCTTCAGCGAATCCAGCGAGCCCATGTACGTGTTCTTGCCGACGCTGTCGAACACCACGTTCACGCCGACGCCGTCGGTGAGTTCGCGCACGCGCTTGGCCACGTCTTCATGGCTGTAGTTGATCGTGTGCGTGCAGCCGTGCGCGAGGGCGATCTCGGCCTTCTCGGGCGTGGAGACCGTGCCAATGACGGTGATGCCCAGCAGCTTCGCCCATTGCGAGACGATCAGGCCCACGCCGCCCGCTGCCGCATGCAGCAGCAGGGTGTCGCCCTGCTTGAACGGATAGATGCGGCGCATCAGGTAGGCGCTGGTCAGGCCGCGCATCGTCATGGCGGCGGCGGTCTCGTAGGAGATGCCTTCCGGCAGGCGGATCAGCGGGGCGGCGGGGATCAGGCGCTCGGTGCTGTAGGCGCCCAGCGTGTTGATGAAGCCGGTGTAGGTGACGCGGTCGCCGACGGCCACGTTGGTCACGCCTTCGCCGATCGCCACGACAACGCCGGCCGCCTCCACGCCCATCCCGCTCGGCATGGGCACGGCATAGGTGCCGTTGCGGAAGTAGGTGTCGGCATAGTTGAGGCCCACCGCCACATGGCGCAGGCGGACCTGGCCCGGGCCGGGATTGCCGACTTCGACGTCCTCGTAGCGAAGGACTTCGGGCCCGCCGGCCTCGTACTGACGCACTGCTTTTGCCATGGTGGATGTCTTCTGGATCGGTGTGTGGAAGGAATGGGGTAACTGTAGGGATCGGCCCCATCAGGCGCTTCGCAAGTCGCGACATGCATTTCGCTTCTCATGCCAGAATCCGGCACCGAACGCACTGCTCAAAACCATGGTCCCGCTGGTTCGCGCCGCCGCCCTGATCAACTTCATGGAAGTCGCCGAAAGCCTCGGCTTCAACCCCAGGGAGGCCTTGCGGCATGCGGGCCTGAACCAGAACCTGCTGAAGGACCCGGAGCAGCGGATCTCGGCCGATGCCGTGATCACCTTGCTCGAGGAGGCGGCGGCCGGCTCCGGCTGCATCACCTTCGGCCTGCGCATGGCGGAGTCGCGGCAACTGTCGAGCTTCGGGGCGATCAGCCTGCTGATCAGCCACCAGGCGACCCTGCGCGATGCGCTGGTCACCACCATGGACTACCGGCACCTGGTCAACGAGAGCCTGGCCATGCAGCTGGAGGACGCCGGCAAGATGGTGATCCTGCGGCAGGAGCTGGTGATCACGCGACCATCGCGGCAGGGCGCCGAACTGGCGCTCGGCGTGCTGTACCGGATGTGCAGTGCGCTCATGGGGCCGCAATGGCGGCCGCACAGTGTGAACTTCGTTCATTCGGCGCCGCCCGACCTGCGCCTGCATCGACGCGTGTTCGCCTGCCGGCTCGATTTCGACAGCGAGTTCAACGGCTTCGTCTTCGCCGCATCGGACCTGGCCGCGCCCAATCCCCATGCCGATCCGGCGATGGCGCGCTACGCCCGCCAGTTCATCGAATCGCTGCCCCAGTCGCACCGGCATCCCATCGTGCTGGAGGTGCGCAGGGCGATCTACCTGATGCTGCCCATGGGACGGGCCACCAGCGACAGCGTGGCGCAAGGGCTGGGCATGAGCGTGCGCTCGATGCAGCGGCAGCTCGACGAGGCAGGGGCCAGTTTCACGGCCCTGCTCAATGCGGTGCGCTGCGAGCTGGCCCCGCGCTACATGGAGAACCCGAGCTTCAGCCTGAGCCGGATCTCCGAGATGCTGGGCTACAGCACGCAGGGCTCGTTCACGCGCTGGTTTGCGGCGCAGTTCGAGGAGCTTCCTTCGGCTTGGCGGGAGCGTGAGGCAGGCAAGAGGCGAGCGGGCGGGCAGGGCGGCAGGACGGCGTCACGGCCATCGGCGCGCAGACCCGCCATCTGATCACACGGGGCAAGCCGGGAGGCTCGCGGCAGCGAGGGCTTCGCGCATGGCCTCCAGCATCACGTCCACCCGCTGGGCGCCGCTGAGCGATATCTCCCGGTTGAACACGAAGAGCGGCACGCTGGTCGCCGGTTCCAGCTCCGGCGTGTGGGTCGCCATCCAGGCCTTCCAGGCGGCGGGATCGAGCCCATGACGACTGCCGATGGTCGACAGCGTGACTTCATCGCCGAGGTCTGCGCCTTGCTGGAAATATCCCGTCAGCAGCGCGTCCAGCAGCGCTTCCACCTTCTCGGTCGTCAATTGCCTCTTGGCATAGGTCAGCATGCCGTGCGCGAGCCGCGTGTTGGGAAGGCGGCGGATTCGATCGAAGTGCACTTCGGTGCCGGCCTGCCGCGCAGCCGCCCGGACCTGCGCCTGGCGGTCATGCATGCGCATGACACCACCCAGTCGCTGCCGATAGAAGGCTTCGAAGTCCAGGCCTTCCGGCGGCACGTCCGGAAGCAATTGCACCGAGCGCCAGTTCACATGCACCGGAGGGTTTCCAGGGACGCTGGTGAAGATCGCGCGCGCCTGCTCCAGGTACTTCTTGCCGATCAGGCACCAGGGGCAGAGCAGGTCGAGGTAGACGTCGATTTCGAGGGGTGGGAGGGTCGATTGCATGTGCGACTCCTCAGGCGCAGCGCTCGAAGATCGCGGCGATGCCCTGGCCGCCGCCGATGCACATCGTCACGAGCGCGTAGCGCCCGCCCGTGCGCTGCAGTTCTGCAATCGCCTTCACCGTGATGATCGCGCCCGTCGCACCCACCGGGTGACCCAGCGAAATGCCCGAGCCGTTCGGATTCACCTTGGCCGGATCGAAACCCAGTTCCTTGATCACCGCGCAGGCCTGCGCCGCAAAGGCTTCGTTCGACTCGATCACGTCCAGGTCCGAGACCTTCAGCCCCGTACGCTCCAGCACCTTGCGCGTCGCCGGCACCGGGCCGATGCCCATGTACGCCGGCTCCACGCCCGCATGCGCGTAGCCCACCAGGCGAGCCAGCGGCTTGAGCCCCAGCGCCTGCACGCGCGCACCTTCGGCCAGCACGATCGCAGCGGCACCGTCGTTGATGCCCGAGGCATTGCCGGCAGTCACCAGCCCGTCCTTCTTGAACGCCGGCTTCATCTTCGCCAGCGTCTCGACCGTGGTGTCGGCGCGTACATGTTCATCGGTGTCGAACAGCACCACGCCCTTGCGCGTCTTCACCTCGACAGGAACGATCTGCTCCTTGAAGCGACCCGCCGCAATGGCCGTAGCCGCACGCTGCTGGCTGATGACCGCAAGCTCGTCCTGCATGTCGCGCGTGATGCCGTAACGCGCCGCGACGTTCTCCGCCGTGATGCCCATGTGCATCTTCTGCCACGGGTCGTGCAGGATGCCGAGCATGTAGTCGACCAGCACCGCATCGCCCATGCGCGCGCCGTAGCGGGCCGAGGTGTCGAAGTACGGACCGCGGCTCATCGACTCCGAGCCGGCGCCGATGGCGATGTCGCAATCGCCCAGCGCAATCGCCTGTGCCGCCGACACGATGGCCTGCAGGCCCGAGCCGCAGAGGCGGTTGACGTTGAAGGCGGGCGTCTCGATCGGGCAGCCCGCATCGATGGCGGCTACTCGGCTCAGGTAGGCGTCTTTGACGTCGGTCGGGATGACGTTGCCCATCACCACATGGCCGACGGCGTCCGGCGCCACGCCGCTGCGCTCGATGGCGGCCTTGACGGCCGTGGTGGCGAGCTGGGTGTTGGGTACGTCCTTCAGCGAACCGCCGAAGGTGCCGATGGCGGTACGGGCCGTGCCGACCACGAAGATGTCGCGAGAGGTCATTTTGTTGTTCCTGGAGTTGAGGCGGGCTTGCTCGAGGCTACGAGACAGGGTGCGACGGTGCATCGCATTTGATGCCATCGGTTTCGCATTTCATGCCGGCCACCGGTGCAGCGGTGCGACGCGCAGGCCTGCCGAATGCGCATGGCGCGTTCAACGCTGGCATCAAATGCTAAATGGGTGTCGTCATTTGGGATGCAGGCGGGGGATGCCTGCGAGAGCATCGCTTCCCATGAACATGGCGAACGACTTCAGCTTCAAACCTTCCACCCTCGACGCCTGGACGAAGGCCGCGGCCAAGTCCGCACCCGGTGGCGACCTGAACGCGCTTAACTGGCTCACCCCCGACGGCATCACCGTCAAGCCGCTCTACACCGCGGCCGACCTGCAGGGCCTGAAGTACACCGACACGCTGCCCGGCTTCGAGCCCTACCTGCGCGGCCCGCAGGCC
>NZ_JBBKZS010000038.1:0-30398 GCF_037889955.1 Variovorax robiniae | reverse complement strand
AAACACCATGCGCACCGCGCGCTCCATGACCTCGGGGGAAAACTTCGGTGACTTTCTCATCTTGGCTCCATTCTCAATCGAAGGAGCCTCCTCAAAAGCCGGGGCGGTTCAGTCGGCTTCGGTCCCATCGCATCTCACCTCGTCGAAATTCGCAAGGAAACTGCCTTTTACAACGCAGCACCTTGCAAATAGTGCACCGGTCAAATCCGAAAACTTCTCGCAGAATCAATGAGTTGCAGATTGTTCAGCGCGGACTAGGTAGCTCGAAAACTAAGGGCAGATCAGAACCGAGGGTCGCCACGAATCGATCGCCTGTGTCAGCTTTGCCACCAGCAATCTGACTACTCCACTGGCGGCTCGGGTCGGGCCTGCCAGTTCGCGCGGCAGGGAAGCCGTCGTAGTTCGTAGTGATTGTGCGATCCGCCACGCCGCGGCCCAAGGGTAGCTGTACCTCGCATTGCCGCCGTTCGGGCCATGCCGGTCGCTGTGCCGAACGACGGCTTGATGTTGTTGCGCGTGAGTAGAACCGGAGCGATCCACCGGCGGCTCAGCCTGCGGACCGGTCGTTGACACCGGGATCAATACTTCTGCGATTGACCCTGTGAATACCTGTTGTACGAAGTATCAAGTGGACATTATTGCTCCCAGATCTGAGACTTGCGTTGGCTCAATGGCCGGCGAAAGGCCGGCGCAGCCACCCCGGCAACGACCCGCGCGGTTTCAGGCTACTTGCCGGCGCTCGGCATGGCCGTAGAGCGCTCCCCAAGGGACCGCGATCTTCATATGGTCGGTCCTATCGACGCCGACCAGACACACCTACCTCAACCAGAAATTCACCGGCAATGCAGGAAGAACAACCCACCTCCAAAATCACCAAATGGTTCGAAAAGAGCATCCTGGTGGCCGCCCAGATCTTGCTGATGGCAGTAATCCTCGTCATGGTCATCCAACTGTGGTTCATGTTTTCGTCCGCAATCGCCAATCAATTGAACAGCATCGACTCTGTCCCGGAACTCATGAAGTCGGTGCAGTCGGCCTTCTCGGGCGTACTGCTCATCATCCTTGGGCTCGAGCTCATGGAAACACTGCGCGTCTACTTCAAATCGCACCGCATCAGGCTGGAAACCATCTTGGCCGTGGCCATCATCGCCGTTGGCCGCCACGTGATCAATCTGGACGTCGAGCACATGGCAGGGAGTTCACTCATCGGTGTCGCCGCGATTGTGATGACGCTGACGGGTGGCTACTTTTTAATTCGATATAAGGCGCCGGTGACTGCCAACTGTACATAGGCTTAGTCGACCGTGAGATACCTAGGGATCGAAGTGGACGACGCACTGGAGATTTCCGAGCAAACGGAGATCTGATCAGAGGCGCAGGTCGACGGACCTTTCGCTCGCCGATTCAGCGGGAGGCGATCAGCCGTTGCGTCGCTTGACGACGCAACGCGTCAGCCCTCCGACGCATTGGTCGTGCATCCCCGTAAGACTGCACGCGGGTGAAACGTCGGAAGCACAACTACGGCCACGAGCGGGTATTAGAGCGGCCGGCGCGAACTAGCGCTGCAGACTGACTGGTTGCTGCTGTTCGGACTTTCAGGCCGAACGGCAGCGGCTGAAAGCTGACGTCGGCACCTTGCCCGCTATACGACTGCTGCACCCTGAAGACGCTTCTTGAAGGCGAGACGTCGGCGTCAAAGGCAACGGTTCAACAAATCGATTCCCGCAGCAGCCGGCGCAATACTTTCCCCGTCCCGCTGGCCGGGAGCGACTCACGGAACTCCACGTGACGCGGCACCTTGTAGTGCGACATGTTTTCGCGCGCCCAGCGCAACAACTCGTCCTGGTCGAGCCCCCCCGCGGCCGGAACGACGAAAGCCTTGATGACTTCCCCCTTGTCCGCATCCGGCACACCGATCACCGCCACTTGCCCCACGTCAGGGTGCAGGATCAGGATGGATTCGACTTCCTCCGGGAAGACGCTGAAACCCGAGACCTTGATCATCTCCTTCACGCGCCCGATGAAGGTGAGATAGCCTTGGTCATCCATCTTGCCGATGTCGCCGGTGTGCACCCAGCCGTCGCGCAGCACATCCGCCGTGGCATCGGGCCGGTTCCAATAGCCGCGAAAGACGCCGCGGCTGCGCACGGCGATCTCGCCGGCCTCGCCGACCGGCAGCTCTTGGCCCTCGGGACCAAGGATCTTCAGTTCGACGCCGTGTCCCGGAATGCCGTTCGTCCCCCACCGTACCGCGTCGCGCGGCATAAGCACGTCGTTGGTGTGCGTCTCCGAAAGCCCATAGCCCGCCTCGTACACCAGGCAGTCGTTGGCGAAGGTGCTCCAGCGCCGCGCCAGCTCCTCGGTCAGCTTGATGCCGAAGCTCGTGCCCATGGTTGTGTGCAGAGAGGACAGGTCGAAGCGCTTAGCGCCCGGCTCGTTCATGGCGGACACCAGCATCGGCGCCATCGCATACCACCAGCTCACACGATGCCGCTCGATGGCCTGAAGCACCGCCAGCGGGTCCATCCGGTTGAGCAGCACAACGGTCGCGCCCGTGTAGGCCAGCATCGTGACACCGCAGATCATGCCGGCGATGTGATAGAGCGGCGCCACCGCCAGCATCACGTCCTCGTTGCGGATGCGGAACATCTCCTGTCCCACGGCCGTTTTGTAGAGCGCATTGCGGTAGCTGAGCATCGCTCCCTTGGGCATGCCCGTGGTGCCGGAGGTGTAGGTCATCAGCGAGACGTCGTCCATCGACAACTCGACCGCGGGCGCGACCGGGTTTGCGCGCGTCACGACCGCGTGGAAGTCGATCGTGCCTTCCGGCAGCGGCCGCCGCGCGGCGACGTCGTCGGGCACACGCAGGCTGGGCGTGTCCGGCAGAAAGTCCGCATAGCGCACGCTGAAGACGTGCGGCACCTTCACCCGGTCGGCCACCGACTGCACGATCGGCACGAGATGGTCGGCCACCACGATCGCCTTGGCACCGAGGTCGCCCACCTGGTAGGCGAACTCATGCGCCTTGAACATCGGGCTGCACGGACTGACGATGGCGCCGAGCTTCTGGATGCCGAAGTGCGCGACCAGGTATTGCGGGCAGTTCTGCATGAAGAGCGCCACGCGGTCACCCTTCGACACGCCGCGCTCGTGCAGCGCCTGCGCGAAGGCGTCGCTGCAGCGGTCCAGCTCGGCATAGCTGATCTCGCGGCCGTACCACACCAGTGCCGTCTTGCCGGGCTGGCGGCGGGCGTGCCCGCGCAGGTACTCGTGGAGTGGCTTCTCGCCCTGGAGGTACTCGATGTCGTCGTTCATGTTCTAGAGACCCAGCGCGTGCTTGGCCATGATGTTTTTCTGAACCTCGGTGCTGCCGCCGTAGATGGTCATCGCACGGCAGAAGAGATAGGACGCGACCGGCCCGAGCGCATGCGCCGGTCCGATCAAGGCGTCGTCGTTGTGGCCGAAGAGCGGGCCGGGCTGGTAGCGCAAGGCATCCGGACCGCTCGCCTGCACCAGCAGTTCGGTGATGCGCTGGGCGATCTCCGTGCCGCGGATCTTGATGAAGGATGACTTTCCCGGCCCGGCCGGCGCGCCGGCATGCATGTCCGAGAGCGTGCGCAGCAGGCCGATCTCCAGCGCCTTGAACTGCACTTCCACCGCGCTCACCTCGGCCATGAACGACAGGTCGTCAGCCAGGCGCCGACCGTCGCTGCGCACTTCCGACGCCACCCGGCGCAGCTTCTGCAGCTCCTGCGTGATGAAGCGCAGGTTGGCGTTCTCCACGCGCTCGTGCTCCAGCAGGAACTTGGCATAGGTCCAGCCGCGGCCCTCCTCGCCGATCAGGTTGCGCTTGGGGACCCTGGCGTCGTTGAAGAACACGGCATTGAGGTAGTGGCGCCCGTCCATCATGCGGATGGGTTGCACCTCGACACCCGGCGTCTTCATGTCGATCAGCAGGAAGGAGATGCCCTGCTGCCGCTTGGCCTCGCGGCCCGTGCGCACCAGGCAGAACATCCAGTCGGCATGGTGCGCGAAGGAGGTCCAGATCTTCTGGCCGTTGACGATGTAATGGTCGCCGCCGTCCTCCGCTGCCGTCTGCAGCGCGGCCAGGTCCGAACCCGCGCCGGGCTCCGAATAGCCCTGGCACCACCACACCGACGAGTCGCGGATCGCGGGCAGGTGTTCGGCCTTCTGCTCCGGCGTGCCGAAGGTGTAGATCACCGGTCCCACCATCGCCGGGCCGAAGACCTGCAGCTCGGGGCAATGCATCTCCCCGGCGATGCGGTTGAAGATGATGGTCTGCATGGCGCTCCATGCCTGCCCGCCATGCTCGCGCGGCCAGGCGCCGGTGAACCACCCCTTGCGCCCGAGGATCTTCTGCCAGCGCATGTAGTCGTCGCGTTCGAGGTGCCGGTCGAGCCGCACCTTCTCGCGAATGTCCTGCGGCAGCTCGCGCGCGATGAAGTCGCGCACCTCCGCCTCGAAAGCTCGCTCTTCAGCCGAAAGATTCAGGTCCACGCTGTGCTCCCGCTCTTCGGTCTCAGGCCTGCGCGTGGCGCTGCAGGTGCCAACTCATGTCGCCGAAGGCGACGCCGATCATCGACAGGCGCTTGAAGTAGTGGCCGACCGCGAGTTCTTCCGTCACGCCCATCGCGCCGTGCAACTGCACCGCCTCCTGGCCGACGCGACGCGCGGTGCGGTCGATTTCGATCTTGGTGGCCGACAACGCCTTGCGGCGCACGGCCGCGTCGGCCTCGCCGAGCATCAGCGCGCCGTACAACGCCATGGAGCGTGCCTCGTCGAGCGCGATGTACATGTCGACCATGCGGTGCTGCAGCGCCTGGTTGGTTCCGATCGGCCGGCCGAACTGCTGGCGCGTCTTGAGGTAGTCGAGCGTCATGTCGACCAGCGTGCTCATCGCGCCGACGGCTTCCGAGGCGATGGCGGCAATGGCCTGATCGATCACGAGTTCCAGCGCCGGGTAGGCCGCGCCCTCTTCGCCCAGGCGCCGGGAGGCATCGACGTGCAAGCCTTCGAGCACGAGATCGGCCGCCCGGCTGCCGTCGTGCGTGGCGTAGGGGCGTACTTCGAGGGCCGGCGCCCTGGCATCGACGACCAGCGCGGTCAACCCGGCGCGGTCGGACGGCTCGCCCGAGGTGCGCGCGATGACGACGTGGAAATCCGCGACGCCGCCGCCGTGCACGAAGGACTTGCGCCCGTCGATGCGATAGCCCTCGCCTTCGCGGCGCGCAGTGGTCTCGCAGTGCGCGAGTTCGTAGCGCGAGGCCGGTTCCGCGTAGGCCAACGCCAGCTTGTGCGCGCCGGCCATCATCGGCTGCAACCACTCCGCCTTCTGTCCGGCGCTCCCGACCGCGGACAGCACACCGCCCGCGAGCACGACATTCGCCAGGTAGGGCTCCAGCAACAGGCCGCGACCGATGCCCTCCATCACGATGCCGGTATCGGTCGCGTCGCCGCCGATGCCGCCGTCCTCCTCGCTGAAGGGCACGGCGAGCCAGCCGAACTCGGCGTAGCTGCGCCAGCAGCGCTCATCGTGGCCGCTCTCGCTCGCGACCAGCTTGCGGCGGTGCGCGAAGTCGTATTCCTCTCGCACGAAGCGCTCGACGCTCTCGCGCAACTGGTTCTGTTCGGGGGTGTACTGGAGATCCATGGAAGCCTGGAAGTTGACGTTGAAACGATGAGGATTCGGACGGAGGCTCAGAGCGCGAGGTAGCGCTGCTGTACCTGCGGATTGCGGTCGAAGTGCTCCCAGTCGCCCTCGAACACCACGCGGCCGGTGTCGATCACGTAGACGTACTGGGTGCAGCGGCGGGCGAACCAGATGTTCTGTTCGCACAGCAGCAGCGCGACGTTGCCTTCGGTACAGGTGCGCACGACGTCCCGCGCCATCTCCTCGACGATGATGGGCGCGAGCCCTTCGGTCGGCTCGTCGAGCAACAGCAGGCTGGGGTTGGCGGCCATGGCGCGCGCCACCGCCAGCAACTGCTGCTGGCCGCCGCTGAGCTGGCCGCCGTAGCGCTGCTGTAGCGGCGCCAGCATCGGAAAGCGGGCAATGATGTCGGCCACCGGCACGGCCGGCCGCGTGGGCGACGCGCCGTAGCGCGCCATGGCAATGTTCTCCGCCACCGTCAGGTGCGTGAAGATCCGACGGTCTTCCGGCACCAGCGACAAGCCCATGCGGGTGCGCTGGTGCGTCGGCACGCCATGCAGGTCCTTGCCGTCGAAACGCAGGATGCCGCGCACGCGAGGGCCGGCGTTCATCACGCTCTTCAGCAGCGTCGACTTGCCCGCGCCGTTGCGCCCGAGCAGCGCGACGCGCTGGCCGGCCTTCACCGAGATCTGCGCGCCGAGCAGAATGTGGCTGTCGCCGTAGAAGGCGTCGAGTTCGCGGACTTCAAGCACCGACCATCTCCTTGCCGAGGTAGACCTCGCGGACCTTCGGATCGCCACGCACTTCGTCGACCGTGCCGGTGGACACGACCTCGCCGTAGTTCATGACCATGATGCGGTTGGCCAGCCCGAACACCACGTCCATGTCGTGCTCGGTCATCACGACGGTGATGCCGCGCTCCTTCTGCGTGCGCGAGACCAGTTGCGCGATGTCGGCGCGATCGCTCGGCGACATGCCGGCGGTCGGCTCGTCGAGCATCAGGATGGTCGGCCTGCCGGCCAGCGCAATCACGAATTCGAGCCGTTTCTTGTCGCCGTGCGACAGGAAGCGCGCCGCCTCATCCGCCAGCGAATGCAGCTTGACGTCTTCGAGCAGCGCCATGGCCTCGTCCCGCACCTCGCCCGACGGCGCGCAACGCCAGCGCGAGCCCAGCGGTTCGCGGCGGTACTGCCGGCGCGCCTCGACCGCCGCGATCACGTTGTCGAGCACGGTGAAGTCATGAAAGACGCGCGCAACCTGGAAGGTGCGGCCAAAGCCTTCCCGCACGCGGTCGTGCGCCGGCATGCGCGTGACGTCCTTGCCGCCGAAGTGGATGGTGCCGCCGTTGGACGGCACCTCACCGGTCATGACCTTGAACATCGTGGTCTTGCCGGCGCCGTTCGGCCCGATGATGGCGAAGACCTCGCCGGCCGCGACCGACAGGCTCACGCCGTGCAGCACCTCGATCGGTCCGTAGTTCTTGCGCACGCCCTCGACGCGCAGCAGCTCAGCATTCATCGCGCACCTCCCGCTTCGAGCTCCGCGACGGGGGACACGCGCGCATCCTTGGCCGGCTCCGCCGCCGGTGCACGCGGTTTGCGGCCCCATAGCCGCTCCTCGACATTGCGCCAGAGCCCGACCGCGCCATTGGGCGCCAGCAGGATGATGGCGAGCAGGCCGGTGCCGACGATGAGTTCCGACAGCCCGACCAGCGTGCGCGTCGCGTAGGTGATGGTCGCGAAGAGCCCTGCGCCGACGACCGGACCCCAGAAGGAGCTGACGCCACCCAGCAGCGTGTTCAGCATCGGCTGTGCGGAAGCCAGCCAGTGCACCTCCTCGACCGTGACGATGCGCGACCATGGGGCATAGAGCGCGCCCGCCACTGCGGCGACCGCGCCCGAGATGACGAAGGCGGCGAGCCGGTAGCGTGCGACGTTGGTGCCCATGAAGGCGGCGCGCTCCGCGTCCTGCCGCACAGTCTGCAGGGTGCGTCCGAAGCGGCTGTGCAGCAGCCACCACAGGAAGGCGGTGATCAGCACCGTCGCGACCAGCAGGAACCAGTAGTACGCGTTGGAGCTGGCGAGATCGATGCGGAACACGCCGAAGTCCAGCGCGGGGCGCGGGATGTCGGTGATGCCGTCCTCGCGGCCGAGGAAAGTCGAGAAGCCGATGATGAGCCTGAGGGCCTCGGCCAGCGCCACGGTCAGGACCGCGAGGAACACGCCGCTCATGCGCCGCAGCGCCAGCACGCCGATGACCCACGCCGCGATCGCGCCCAGCAATGCGGCGCCCGCGAGCACGCCGAGAAAGGGCACGCCCGCGATATGCCGCAATGCCAGCGCCGCGAGGTACGCGCCGATGGCGAAGAAGCCCGCGTGCCCGAAGGACACCAGCCCCGTGTAGCCGAACAGGATGTTCCACGACAGCGCGAAGATCACCTGGACCAGCACCGTGCCCACCACATACAGCGGGCCGGCATTGACCCACAGCGGCAAGGTGGCCAGCACGCCGACGGTCGCAACGCCCACCACCTGCCACGCGCCGCGCGAGATCCTCGGGCGATGCAGCGCACCAGAGCCATGCGACTCGGCCCCCGCCTCGGCCTGCGCACCGACGGCCGGGAACAGTCCGCTGGGCTTCCACAGCAGGAAAGCAGCCAGCACCACATAGATCGCAAGGCCGGGCACCGACGGCAGCAGCACCGTGTTGAGGCTCTGCACCAGCCCCAGCACCAGCGAACCGATGAAAGCACCCCGGATGTTGCCGAGCCCGCCGATGATCACGGCAAAGAAGGCATACATCAGGTACGAATCGCCCAGTCCCGTCGACAGGCTCTGGTTCGGCAGCAGCAGGCCGCCCGCGAGTCCGGCAAGGAAGAAGCTCGCCATCACGCTCAGCGCGATGCCGAAGGACACGTTGAGCCCGAGCACGCCCGCCATCCACGGGTCGGCCGCGAGCGCCTGCATCAGCTTGCCGAACCACATGCGATGGATCGCCAGTTCGAGCACGATGTACACCACCAGCCCCGCCGCGATCACGAAGATCTGGTAGGCCGAGAAGAACATGCCGAAGGGATTGAGCGGCTGGTCCAGGCCCGGTGGCGGATTGACCGAGAAGAAATCCACGCCCCAGATGAGCTTGGTGACGCCCGTGCAGACCATCATCAGCGCGAAGGTGGCGATGAGCACGTAGTGCGGATCGACGTTGCGCAGACGGCGCAGCACCAGCCGGTCGGTCACCAGCCCCAGCAGCGCCACGACGATGCCACCCACCAGCGCCGCGAGCAGGAACATCCACAGCGACTGCACATCGCGCCCCATCACCGAATAGGCGGTGTAGGCGCCGATCATGAAGAAGCCGCCCTGCGCCATGTTGAGCAGGCGCATCAGGCCGAAGATGAGCGTCAGGCCCGCTGCGACCACGAATATCGCCATGCCGAACGCCGCGGCATTGAACACCGCGAACATGAGCTCGTTGACCACGCTCAGCCCTCGAACTTCCTGCCCGGCGCGGCGGGTTCGACGATCTCGGTCTCGTCCAGCCGGACCACCTGCTCCAGGCCATAGCCCGGCGCGGCATCGCGCGCGCCGATCTTGGCGAAATAGAAGGAGCCGATGCCCTGGTGGTCTTCCTTGCGGATGCGGTAGGGGCCTGCGGCCGTGTCGAACTGCAGGCCCTCGAGCGCCTGGATCACGGCGTCTGTCTCGGTCGAGTTGGCCTTCTTCACGGCGTTGAAGATGGCGAGCGCAGAGCGGTGCGACGCCTGCACGATGCCCGGCACATAAGGCGTTCCAGCGACCTTCACGATGTACTCGCTCAGGTCCTTGCTCACGGGGAACTGGCTCTTGAAAGGCTCCAGCTCCGGCGCCCAGAAGGTCACGCCCCACAGGTTCTGCGGCGTCGACTTCTGCATGGCCTTGGCGATCATCAGTTCCGTGCCGGCTTCGCCGATGACCTTGAATTTCTTGTCCATTCCCACCGCGCGCCCCTGCTGCAGCAGGCTCACGCAAGGCGCCGCCGTGAGGCCGATGAAGAGGCCCTCGGCGCCCGAGTTCATCAGGTTGTTGATCTCGATCTTGTAGTCGGCCTTGTTGAGGCTCGCGAACACGGGCTCCATCACCTTGACCTTGCGGCCGCTCTTGGCGGCGGCCTGCTCGACACCGGCCTTGAAATAGCGCGCCACGTCGCGGCCGTTCTCGCTGTCCGGCGCGATCACGGCCCAGGTCTGCACATCGGTGAACTTGCTCGTCATCAGGTTGCCGATGCCGCCGTAGAGCATCAGCGCGTTCGACGACAGGCGGAAGAAGTTTCGGCTGAAGTTCTCGTGCGTCACGGACATCACGCTCGGCGCGGGCGCCACCACCACGCTCTTGAGCTCGCCGAGGATGGGCGCGATCGCCAGCGCCATGGGCGACTGGCCGGCGCCGATGGAGACGTTGACGCCCTCGCCCGCCAGCTCGCGCACCGCGCTCACGGCGCCGGCGCTCGTGAACTTGTCGTCGCGCACCACGATCTCGATCTGGCGACCGAGCAGGCCGCCGTTGGCATTCCACTGCAACTGGGCCGCCTTGATGCCGTTGAGCCAGGCGGCGCCGGCTTCGGCCCCGATGCCGCTCATCGGCAGCATGGCGCCGATCTTGACCGGCGTGCCCTGCGAATGCGCGAGGGAGGAGAACCGCGTGCCGGCGGCGCCCAGCACGGCGGCCGCGCTCGCGGCCTGGATGAGGGTTCGGCGCTTCAGTGATGTCATGGCTGTGTCTCCGCGTTCACGTTCACATAGAAATGGCTTTGCCGGGCGATGGCGGCTCGGCCACGTCGGCTTCGTTGTAGGCAATGGCATCGACGATGCCGTAGCCCGGGTCGGCCTCGCGCGCGCCCACCATGGCGATGTAGGCGGTGCCGAGGCCCTGGTGGTCTTCCTTGCGCACGTGGTAGGAGCCCACCGCGGTGTCGAAGGTGAGGCCCTCCAGCGCGGCAATGACTGCGTCCGTGTCCGTGCTGCCGGCCTTCTGGATGGCGTTGAAGAGCCCGAGCGCGCAGCGGTGGCTGGACTGCACGATGCTCGGCGGATTCTTGTCGCCGGTGAGCTTCACGTAGCCGTCGTAGAGCGGCGTGCTCAGCGGGTTGCGCTTGCCGGCTTCGGTGCCTGGCACCCAGTAGCTGATGCTCCAGAGATTGGCGGGCGTGGATTTCTGCATCGCCTTGGCGATCATCAGCTCGGTGCCGGCGTCGCCGATGACCTTGAACTTCTTGTCCATGCCGACCGAGCGCCCCTGCTGCAGCAGACTGATGCAAGGGGCGGCCGTGAGCCCGACGAACAGGCCCTGCGAGGGTGCGTTCATGAGGCTGTTGATCTCGACCTTGTAGTCCGACTTGTTGAGGCTGGCGAACACGGGATCGAGCACCTTCACCTGGCGCCCGGCCCTCGCGGCGGCACGCTGCACGCCGATGGTGAAGAAGCGTGCCATGTCGCGGCCGTTCTCGCTGTCGGGCACGATGCACGACCAGGTTTCCACTTCCTTGAAGCGGTCGGTGAGCATGTTGCCGATGCCGGCGAAGGCGATGTAGGCGTTCCAGGACAGGCGGAAGAAGTTGCGCTGGAAGTTCTCGTGAGTGAGCGACATCACGGTCGGGCACGGCGCGACCATCATGGCCTTGAGTTCGGGGAGGATCGGCGCCGTGGCCAATGCCATTGGAGACTGCGACCCGCCGATCAGCAGGTTGACGCCGCTGCCGGCCAGTTCGCGCGCCGCAGCGACGGCGCCGGCGCTGGTGAACTTGTCGTCTCGCACGACCAACTCCACCGGCCGCTGGAGCACGCCACCCTTCGCGTTCCATTGCTCGGTGGCGACTTTCGCGCCTGCCAGCCAGGCCGCGCCGGCTTCGGCACCGATGCCGCTCATCGGAAGCATCACCCCGATCCGCACGGGCCCGCCCTGGGCCCGGACGCTCCGCAACGCTGGCAAGCCCAGGACGCCGGCGGCAGCGGCGGTGGACTGGAGGAATTGGCGCCTCTTCATGGACATCGGAAGTCTCCTTCGTTGACGCTCCGGAACACCGTCGCGTGATATTTGTTATAACAGATGTCAATTTACGGGCGCCCACGAAAAGTCGTACTGGCGTAAACCCTCATGCGATCCCATCAGGCGAGCAAGACACGGCGCCGATCGACCGCGCCCGGGCAATCCGGGAGACGAGGAAGGCGCCGCCGTGCTCAACGCACGCAGCAGCGCATCAGCACCGAGCGCAGCCAGCGGTTGGCGGCGTCGTTATCGGTGCTGGCATGCCAGTACATGTAGGCATCCATCGAGGACAGCGGGACGGGGAAGGCCATCACCTGGTTGCCGAACTGGCGGTTGGCCATGTGCGCGTAGCTCTCCGGCATCGTGAGGACGAAGTCCGTCTCCGATACCGTGCGGCAGGCCGCGAAGTAGAACTGGCAGCGCAGCGCGACCTGGCGCTGCACGCCCATGCGGCGCAGCTCGATGTCCTCGAAACCCGGCCCCTGGCGCCGCGAGGTCACGAGGATATGGCGCTGCGCGAGGTAGGTGTCGAGGTCCACCGACCCATGGATGGCGGGATGCCCCTTGCGGGCCACCACGGCCATGCCGTCGACGCTGATGCGCTTGACCTTGACCGCGTCCGACAGGGGCAGCAGCACGTCCACCGCCACATCGAGCGTGCCGGCCGCCAGCTCGCTTTCGAGGCTGCGCCGGTTGGCCCGCACGCCCGAGACCTCGACCTCGGGCGCCTCGATGGCGAGGGCGCGCATCAGCGGCGGCATCACCGTCGACTCCATGTAGTCGCGCAGGCCGATCACGAAGCGCTTCTTCGCGATGGCCGGCTCGAAGCTCTGCGTGTCGTTGAGCAGCGAGCCGATCGACTGCAGCGAGCCGCGCAGCGGATCGATCAGGCGCTTGGTGAGCGGAGTGGGCACCATCTTGTGGCCCTGCCGCTCGAACAGGGGGTCGTTGAACAGATCACGCAGCCGGGCCAGCGCGTGGCTGATGGCGGGCTGCGTCAGGTGCAGCTTTTCCGCCGCCTTGGTGATGCCGCCTTCGGTGTAGATGGTGTCCAGCACCACGAGCAGGTTGAGATCGACTCTCGAGATATGCATTCGCTGTATCCAGATCCATTCCAAGCGTTCATTGGCTTGCGCGCACCGGTGCCCTTAGGCTGTCTCCCGAGAACGCGCACCATCATGCCGCGAGTTGGCCCGTGCGCGCATTCACCGAGGAGACAAGCCCCATGATCCCTTTGATTCACCCGCGGCCGCGCGCCCCCCTTGCCCCATGAGCGACGAGTTCAGCGGAACCACGGCAGTCCAGGAGCGGCAGCGCTTCGACGAGGCGTCCCTTCGGCGGTGGTTCACATCGCATGTCGACACCGACGCGGGCAAGGGCTTCCGCGTCTCGCAGTTCAAGGGCGGGCAGTCGAACCCGACCTTCCTGGTCGAGGCCGGCCAGCGCCGCTACGTGGTGCGGCGCAAGCCATCGGGCGAACTCCTGCCCTCGGCCCATGCGGTGGACCGGGAGTTCCGGGTCATGAAGGCGCTGGCCGACACGGACGTGCCGGTCCCGCGCGTGCATGCGCTGTGCGAGGACAACGCGGTCATTGGCACGTCCTTCTACGTGATGGACTATGTGGACGGCCGCATTCTCTGGGACCCGAAGCTGCCGGGCGCGAGCAATGACGAGCGCACCCGCATCTGCGACGACATGAACAGGGTGCTCGCCGCGCTGCATGAAGTCGACGTCCAGGCCGTGGGCCTTGGCGACTACGGCCGCACCGGCAACTACATCGAGCGCCAGATTGCACGCTGGTCGCGCCAGTACCGGTCGAGCGAGACGGAACGCATCGAGGCCGTGGAGAAGCTCATCGAGTGGCTGCCGCGGCACATGCCGCCGGAGACGGCGACAAGCATCGTCCACGGCGACTTCCGGCTCGACAACCTCGTGTTCGCGCACGATGCGTCGAGAGTCGTCGCCGTGCTCGACTGGGAGCTGTCGACCCTGGGCGACCCGATGGCCGACTTCGCCTACCACTGCATGGCATGGCAGTTGCCGCCGCCGTTTCGCGGGCTCGGCGATTGCTCCCGAGTGCAACTGGCGGCGCTGGGCCTGCCGTCCGAGGAACGCTACCTTGCGCGCTACTGCGAGCGCCGCCGCCTCCCCGCGGTGACGACGGCGGCGTGGCGCTTCTACACCGCCTTCAACCTGTTCCGCGCGGCTGCCATCGCGCAGGGCATCATGGGGCGGGCCCTGGCGGGCAATGCCTCGAACGCCCATGCGCTGGAGGCCGGGAAGCAGGCCCGGCAGTTGGCGGAACTGGGCTGGCAACGCGCCGCGCAGGGCTGATCCCCAGATGCCGACCGCGCTGCAATCGCCCTCCTTTCGCGGACTCCGGCTCGCGGGTGATGCCGACGGTGCCGCGGCATCGGTGTTCGAACGGGTCTTCGGCGCGCTGGCCACGCGCGCTGAACCGTCGGGCTGGCCGCGCTTCCTGTTCGATGACCAGTGGATCGAGATGCGCGCCGCGCCCGGCGCGACCGTGGACCTGCGGTGCGATGACCTCGACGCACAGCGCACGCATCTGCAGCGGCTCGGCATCGAGGCGCTCGACGGTTCGGCGCTGGGCTGCACGCCCTGCCTGCGGCTCGATGCCATGGACACGGGAGCCTGCACGGTCGATCTCCGCGAGCACTCTCCCGGGAACGACCGTCCCTCCGAAGACTGCATCGCGCGCCTGTGCGGCCTGGAACTGGCAGTGCGGGCACCTGAGCGCGTGGCGCTTCACTGGAATCAGCTGTTCCACGCGCAGCGTTGCCGCGACGCGGACGGCGTGCCCTCCCTGAAACTGGGCCCTTTCAGCCTCCGCTTCGCCTCGGCCCCGGACGGGCGCACGGGCGTGACTGCGCTGGATTTCGCCACGACCGCATTCGATGCGCTGGTCCGCAATGCGTCATCGCAAGGCTTCAGCGTCCAGGGCGAAGCCCGTCATGCCGCGTTCATGGCACTGGGCATCGCGTTCCGGCTTCGACCGGAACCATAGAAGTGCGGACGCAGATCAGCTGAACGACTCGCCTTCGGCCACCAGCTTCCGGATCAGCGGCGCGGGCTCCCAGAAGCTCGCATCGTCGCGCGGGTTCCCGGCAAAGCGCTTCATCGACTCGGCCACGTTGTACAGGCCCACCTGGTTGGCAAAGTGCATCGGGCCGCCCCGCCAGAGCGGGAAGCCGTAGCCCGTGAGGTACACCATGTCGATTTCGCCGGACCTGGAGGCGATGCCCTCTTCGAGGATGCGCGCGCCTTCGTTGACCAGCGCATACACCAGGCGCTGCACGATCTCTTCGTCGGTGATCTGGCGCGGCGCCACACCCGTCTCCTTGCAACCCTCCGGGTGGGCAAGGAGGCCCATGCGAAACGGACCCATCGCGAAGCCGAACTTCTCGATGGCCTTGTCGACCTGCTGCGGCGTCGCGCCTTCATCCAGCAGGAAGCCGGCCTGGCGCGAGTACTGCTCGATCATGCGGTTGCCGATGAAGCCGTCGCACACGCCGGAGACGACTGCGGTCTTCTTGATCTTCTTGGCCGTGGACATGACGGTGGCGAGCACATCCTTGGCCGTTTCCTTGCCGCGCACCACTTCGAGCAGCTTCATCACGTTGGCCGGGCTGAAGAAGTGCATGCCAACCACGTCCTGCGGACGCTGGGTGAAAGCGGCGATCTTGTCGACGTCGAGCGTGGAGGTGTTGGAGGCCAGGATGGCGCCGGGCTTAGCCACGCGGTCGAGTTCCTTAAAGACCTTTTCCTTGACGCCGAGCTCTTCGAACACGGCCTCGATGATGAGGTCGGCATCCTTCAGGTCGTTGTAGTCGAGCGTGGTGCTCAGCAGCGCCATGCGTTGCTCGTACTTGTCCTGCTTGAGCTCGCCCTTCTCGACCTGGGCTTCGTAATTCTTCTTGATCGTGGCAATGCCACGGTCGAGCGCTTCCTGCTTCATCTCGAGGATCTTCACGGGGATGCCCGCGTTCAGGAAGTTCATCGAAATGCCGCCGCCCATGGTGCCGGCGCCGATCACCCCGACAGCCTGGATGATGCGCCGGGGGGTCTCTTCGGGCACGTCGGGAATCTTGCTCGCCGCGCGCTCGGCAAAGAAAGCGTTGCGCAGTGCCGCACTCTCCGGCGTCCACACGAGTTCAGTGACCGCGGCGCGCTCATAGTCCACGGCCGCGTCGAAGCCGAGGCGCACCGACTGCGCGACGCAGTCCAGGCAGCGAAGCGGCGCGGGATAGTTGCGCGACGTGGCCGCGACCATGTTCCGCGCGAACTGCAGGTACGCCTCGGCGTTCGGGTGCTCGACCTTCAGGTCGCGGGAACGCGGCAGCGGCCGCGCGTCCGCCTTGGCATGCGCGAGCTCGATGGCGGCAGACACGACACGGTCGGGAACGATCCGGTCGAACAGCTTCTGCGACGGCATCGCGGCAAGCACGTCGCTCATGACGGTGTCGCCGGTCACGATCATGTTGAGTGCCGCTTCGAGGCCGATCAGGCGCGGCAGGCGTTGCGTGCCGGTGGCGCCGGGCAGGATGCCGATGCGGACCTCCGGCAGCGCGACCTGGGTGCCGGCTTGCACGACGCGGTAGTGGCATCCCATCGCGAGTTCGAGGCCGCCCCCCATCACGACCCCATGGATCGCTGCCACCACCGGCTTGCTGCAGCCTTCGACGAGACGGATCACATCAACCAGGTCGGGCGCCGTCGTCGCCTCGGGCTTGTTGAACTCGCGGATGTCGGCGCCGCCGCAGAACGCACGCCCTTGCCCCGTCAGCACGATCGCGCGGATCGCTGGGTCGTCCTGCGCACGCAACACGGACTCCGCGATGAAGCGGCGGTTTCCCAGCCCGAGGCTGTTGACGGGAGGGTTGTCCATGGCGACAACGGCAATGCCGTCGCGCACGTCGTAGCTGGCAGTCACGAATGTTCCTTTCGAAGCGGATGCGAAGCGATGTTCCCGCACGCGCGTCGGGGCCGCATCAACAAGCCGCATGCGGCGGATGAAAAGCCTTCATGCGCCGGGGGCCTCGGCGCGGCCGAGTCAAGGCACCATCGATGCATCACCATTCCCGCCTGTGCGCCATGCCCCTCCTGAACCGCGACAACCTGCAGCAATACGTCGGCCAATCGATCGGCACTTCATCCTGGGTCGAGGTACCGCAGGCGCGCATCGACGCCTTCGCGGACTGCACGGAAGACCGCCAGTGGATCCACATCGACGTGGAGCGCGCGAAGCGAGAGAGCCCGTTCGGCGCACCAATCGCACATGGCTTTCTCACGCTCTCGCTGCTGCCGATCACCTCCTATGAGCTGTTGGGGGGCCTGAAGCCCACCAAGTCGGTCAACTACGGGCTCGACAAGCTGCGCTTCATGTCGCCGGTGGCAGCGGGATCGCGCGTGCGCAACCACATCAAGCTGCTGGCCGCCGAGCCGCGCGAGGACGGCTGGACGCTGCTGCGCACGGAGAACACCGTGGAGATCGAAGGCCAGCCCAAGCCGGCGCTGGTCGCTGTTTCGCTCGGCCTGTTCTCCTGGGCCTGACTCTCATCCTTCCTTCACCCATCCTTCAACGACCTCCGACACCATGCAATTCGAATACACGCCCAAGGTCCAGGACCTCCGCACCCGTCTGCTCGCCTTCATGGACGAGTACATCTACCCGAACGAGAAGCGCCGCGAGGAAGAGGCCCAGCAGTCTTACCTGAACGCGCAGAAGGGCGGCAGCTACACCACGCTGCCGCTGATGGAAGAACTGAAGCCCAAGGCGCGCGCCGCCGGCCTGTGGAACCTGTTCCTACCCGAAGCCGGCCACGGCGCCGGCCTGACCAACCTCGAATACGCACCGCTGTGCGAGATCATGGGCCGGCGCTACTGGAGCGCCGAGGCCTTCAACTGCAGCGCACCCGACACCGGCAACACCGAGGTCATCGCCCGCTACGGCTCGCCCGAGCAGCAGGAGCGCTGGCTGCGTCCCCTGCTCGACGGCGAGATCCGCTCGTCCTTCGCGATGACGGAGCCGGCCGTCGCCTCTTCCGATGCCACCAACATCGAGTGCAGCATCCGCCGCGACGGCAACGACTACGTGATCAACGGGCGCAAGTGGTACATCACCGGTGCGATGAACGAGCGCTGCAAGCTCTTCATCCTCATGGGCAAGACCGACCCGGACAACGCCGACCGGCACCGCCAGCAGTCGATGATCATCGTGCCGCGCGACACGCCCGGCGTGACCGTGCTGCGCGACATGGCGCTCATGGGTCACTACGACGCGCCCTTCGGCCACCCGGAGGTGCTGTTCGAGAACGTTCGCGTGCCGGCGTCGAACCTGCTGCTGGGCGAAGGCCGCGGTTTCGAGATCGCGCAGGGCCGTCTCGGGCCGGGGCGCATCCACCACTGCATGCGCATGATCGGCATGGCCGAGTCGGCGCTGGAGATGATGTGCGAGCGCGTGGTCTCGCGCGTGGCCTTCGGCAAGCCGCTGTCCGAGCAGGGCGTGTGGCGCGAGCGGATCGCCAAGGCGCGCATGCTGATCGACCAGACGCGCTGGATGGTGCTGCATGCGGCATGGCGCATGGACACGGTCGGCAACAAGGTGGCGGCGCAGGAGATCGCGATGATCAAGGTCATCGCGCCGAACAACTGCGTGCAGGTCATCGACGACGCGATGCAGGCCTTCGGCGCGGCCGGCCTGAGCCAGGACACGCTGCTGACCTCGTTCTACGCCTATGCGCGCCACCTGCGCGTGGCCGACGGTCCGGACGAGGTGCACCGCAACGCCATCGCCAAGCACGAGCTGGCGGGCTACCGCGCGCCGGCCGCGGCGCGCTGAGCCGGCTCAGTTCACCGCCATCGAGGCGGCAGGGTCGCGCAGCATCCGCCGCAGCAGCTTGCCGTTCTTCGATGACGGCAGGCCGTTGCGGAAGATCACGGTGCGCGGCACCTTGTAGTGCGACATGTGCTGCAGGCACCACTCGATGATCTTCTGGTCCACCCGATCGGTCTGCTGCCCGGCACGGACGCGGGCTGCGGCCTCGTCCTTCAGCACGACATAGGCCTGCACGGCCTCGCCCCGGTCCGGATCGGGCAGGCCGACGACCGCCGCCTGCCGCACGTCGGGATGCATGGCGAGGATGGCCTCGACTTCTTCCGGAAAGACGCTGTAGCTCCAGACCTTGATCATTTCCTTGGTCCGGCCGAGGAAGGTCAGGTAGCCCTCGTCGTCGAGCACCCCGACGTCGCCGGTGCGCAGCCAGCCGTCGAGTTGCATGGCCTGGGTCGCCTCGGGCTGCAGCCAGTAGCCCTTGTATCGGATGGGACCGCGCAGGAGTATCTCACCGCGCTGGCCGGCGGGCAGGTCGCAGCCGGTCTCGGGATCGACGATGCGCAGCGCCACGCCAGGCGCCGGCTTGCCGTTGGTGCCCCACTTGATCGCGTCGGGCGGCATCAGCGTATCGCAGGTGTGCGTTTCGCTCAGGCCGTAGCCCGCCTCGTAGACGAGGCAGCCATTGGCGAAGCGGCTCCATCGCCCGGCGAGCGATTCGGTGAGCTGCACGCCGAAGCTGGTGCCGACCGTGGTACGCAGCGACGACAGGTCGTAGGTCGCGGCGTCGTCGCAGGCCATGGCCGACGGCAGCGAAGGCGCCATCGTGTACCACCACGTCACGCCGCAGGCCTCGATGGCCTGCAGCACCGCCGTCGCATCGAAGCGATGCAGCAGCACGACCGTCGCGCCGCAATAGATGGGCAGCGCGAGGCCGGTCATCATCCCGGAGATGTGATGCAGCGCGACATCGGCCAGCATCACGTCCCCGGCACCGATCCGGAAGCTGTCGGCGCTGACCGCGGTCTTGTAGAGCGCGCATTCGAAGCTGATCATGGCGCCCTTGGGCAGGCCTGTGCTGCCCGAGGTATAGGCCATGAGCGAGACGTCGTCCATCGCGATGGTGTCGACGGGCGCAAAGGCATCCGCCTCGGCCAGCGCGTCCGCGAAATCGATGACCGAGGCCGGCAGCGGCGGCGCAGGCTCGTGCCGCAGGCGGATATTGGGCGGCACGTCCATGGCGAGCGTGGCCGGCAGCATCTCGCCATAGCGCACGGCGAAGACGTGCGCCACGGTGCGCATCGCGCTGGAGCCCAGCACCACCTTGAGAAGTTCCTCGCCCGCCACGATGGCGCTGGCATCCAGCTCGGTCAACTGGTGTTCTAGCTCGTAGGCGCGGGCGTCGGGGTTGCAGGGACTCACGATGGCACCGAGCTTCTGCACGCCGAAATGCGCAATCAGATACTCCGGGCAGTTGTGCAGGAAGAGCGCCACCACGTCGCCCTGCCCGATGCCCCGGTCGCGCAGGCTCTGGGCAAAGCGGTCGCTCAGGTCGTCGAGTTCCGCGTACGAGATGCGGCGCCCGTACCAGATGAGGGCGGGCTTGTCGGGCGTGCTGCGGGCGTGCAGGCGCAAATACTCATGCAGCGGCTGAGAGCCGTGGCGGTAAGCGATCATGCTGGCGTGTCTCCGAGACGGTCTGCTCGTCCGGTTCGGCCCGCGGTGCGGGGCGCCCGGTTTGTGCACGATCATGCGGCCTTGCGCCGGCAGCGACAAGGCGAGTCAATGAATATTGAGCATGCAGGTGCATTTCCCTCCTGCATGGTCTTGCAGGCGCCCTCCCATTCCGGGGGGCGCGCCGGTCCGGGTTGGCCCGGATCGTCAGGCGACCTGGCTGGCAGACCGGCGCGCGGGCTTCACGCCCTGCACCGGCTCCTGCGCGCTGCGTTCACGCAGATAAGCAAGGATCGGCGCCGAGGTGCGCTCGATCTCGTCGTGGATGCCGCGCCGCGCGACGTCCCCATCGTGCTTGCGCAGGCCGCGCATCACCATGTGATGCGGATGCTGCTTGCGCGGCTGCCCCAGCGCATGGGTCTGCAGCGCCTTCATGAGCGGGCCGCACTGCAGCCACAGGCTTTCGACGATGCGCTGCAGCACCGGCATGCCGGCCAGCGCATAGACCGCCATGTGGAAGCGCTCGGATTCAAGCAGCTCGCCGGCCGTGTCCCCCGCTTCGCGCAGGGCGGCCATGCGGTCGTGGATGGCTTCGAGCTTCTTCACGTCGTCGCTGCCGGCATGCGCCGCGGCGCGCGCCGCCGCCTGCCCTTCAAGCATGAGGCGAAGCTCTCGCACTTCGGCGAAGCGCTCCTCGCTCATGACGGGCACCCGCACCGAATGGTGGCCCACCTGTTCGAGCGCCTGCTCGGAGATCAGCCGCGCCAGGGCCTCGCGCACCGGCGTCGGGCTGATGCCCATCTCGGCCGCGAGATCGCGCAGCTTGAGCTTTTCGCCGGGCGCGAACCGGCCTGCCTTGAGGTCGCGGCACAGGCGGCTGTAGGCCTGGGCGTTGAGGCTGTCGCGGGTGAGGATGTCTTCCATCGGAGTGGGAGGCATGCGGCAAGCACGCCTTTTCTAATAGCGTATATGTTATTTCAACGGTGCCGTTTGGTTCAACGTCCGGTGAAGGCGGGAGCGCGCTTTTCGAGGAAATGCGCCACACCTTCGCGGAAATCCTCGCTCGCGAAGGAGGCCTGCATCTCCTCGTCGGCGCGGCGCCATGCGGTGTCCAGGTCCTGGAACAGGCTGTCGTACACCTGCCGCTTGATGACGCCGATCGAACGCGGGGAGGCGTTGTCGGTCATGTCCCGGGCAAGGGCCTGGACCGCCGCGAGAAAGCCCTCGCCGGGCAGCGCCTTGACCAGGCCCAGCGATGCCGCCTCGGCCGTGACCAGCGTGCGCGCGGACAGCAGCAGTTCGAGCGCGTGGGTCGGCCCGACCAGCCGCGGCAGCATCCACGAAATACCGTGCTCCGCGATCAGCCCGCGCTTCGCGAAGGCGGTCGTGAGCTTCTGTCCCTCCGCCATGTAGCGGAAATCGCAGAACACGGCCATGCACAGGCCGATGCCCGCAATGGGCCCGTTGATGGCCGCGAAGATCGGCTTGCGCACGCGCAGCAGGTAGCTGAAGCGCCAGGCGTAGTTGGCTTGGATGCCGGTGGCCCCGGACGACGCCGGAGGCGACGGGATCGTCGTGTCGGCCGCGCCGGCCGCACCCGCTTCGAGAATGTCCATGTCGGCTCCGGCGCAGAAGCCCCGGCCCGCACCCGTGACCACGATCGCGCGGACGTTCTCGTCGGCCTCGGCCGATTCGACGGCTTTGCGAAACTCGGATTCCATCCGGTGCGTCCACGCGTTGAGCCGGTCGGGCCGGTTCAGCGTGATGGTGAGAACGCGGCCTTCGGTCGAAGTGGTGATGTCCTGGTAGGTCATTGAAGCTCCCGGGTCCGTCAGGCTTCGCCGCCGATCGTGGCGCCGCCGTCGATGACGATGGTCGTGCCCGTGATGAAGCGCCCCGCGTCGGAACCCAGCAGCAGTGCCGCCCCGGCAATGTCCTCCGGATCGCCGATGGCATTGAGCGGGCTGGAGGCCAGCGCGGCCGCCAGCGTCTTCGGGTTGTCCCACAACGCCTTGGCGAAGTCAGTCTTGATGAGCCCGGGCGCAATGCAGTTGGTGCGCACGCCCTGCTTGCCCCATTCCAATGCCAGGTTGCGCGCGAGTTGCATGTCGGCCGCCTTCGAGATGGCATAGGCGCCCAGCACCCGCGAACCCGTCAGGCCCGCGATCGAACTGATGATGACGATCGAGCCGCCGCCCCGCTCCGCCATGCCGGGCGCGACGCGATTGACCATCCAGAGGTTGGAACGGATGTTGACGTCCATCACCTTGGAGAAGGCCTCGTCGGTGATGCCCGACATCGGCCCGTAGTAGGGATTGACGGCCGCATTGCACACCAGCACGTCGACCGGCCCGTAGGCCTTCTCGGTCTGGTCGACGAGCGCGGTCACCTGCTCCTTGCTGGAAATATTGCAGGCGATCGCAGTGGCTTCCAGCCCTTCGCCGCGCAGTTGCTCGACCACCGCGTTGCAGGCATCGACCTTGCGGCTGGTGACGACGACCCGGGCGCCGGCGCGTGCATAGGCGATGGCAATGGCGCGACCGATGCCGCGCGACGAGCCGGTGACGATGGCGGTCTTGCCCTTGAGAGAAAAGCGGTCCATGGCGGGTTCCTTCAACGGTTGACGAACTTCGGCGCGCGCTTCTCGACGAAGGCGCGGGCCGCTTCCTGGTGGTCTTCGGTCATGCCGCAACGGATGTGGCGGATGGCCTCGTGGTCGAGCGCCTGCGCCAGCGTGGCGCCCTGCTCCGCTGCATTCAGATTGGCCTTGATGTGGCCGAGCGTGATCGACGGGCCGTCGGCCAGTTGCTGCGCGAGCTTGAGGCCTTCGGCGTCGAGCTCGCTGTCGGGCACCACGCGCGTGACCAGTCCGAGCTGGAGCGCCTCGTCCGCCTTGAGCACGGGCGAGAGCAGCGCGAACGCGCGCGCGCGCTGGCCCAGCAGCTTGGTCAGGAAATAGGTGCTGCCGAAATCGCCCGAGAGACCGACCTTGGCAAAGGCCGAGGTCAGCTTGACCGTGTCGCTCGCCAGCAGCAGGTCGCACGCCAGCGCGAGCGACAGGCCGGCGCCGGCCGCCGCGCCCCGCACCACGGCGATCGTGGGCTTGGGCATCTCGTGCAGCAGTCGGGAACATTCCATGTGCTCGCGCAACTGCAGGGTGCGGGATTCGAGCGTGTGCCGCGTCGCATCGTCCTCGGCCATGGCCTTGACGTCGCCACCGGCGCAGAACGCGCGCCCTGCACCGATCAGCACCACGGCACGGACCTCGTTGTCGACCGCGGCGCGGCGCAACGCAGCGAGGAGCGCTTCGGTCATGGGCACGGTCAGGGCGTTGAGGCGTTCCGGCCTGTTCAGGGTCAGCGTCAGTACGCCGGCTTCGAGTCGCTCGATGAGTTCGGTGGTCAAGTGTGTGTCTCCTTGTGGGCCTGTGTGTCGTTGAGGTTCATCAGATCGCGCCTTCGGCCTGCAGGGCGGCGATCTGCGCGGTCTGGAGGCCGAGCCACTGCCGGAGCACCTCGGCGTTGTGTTCGCCGACGCCCGGCATGGCGCGTTCGATGGCGAGTGGGGTCGCCGAGAGATGGATGGTCACGCCCTGCACGGGCACGCTCGTGTCGCCGAAGGGAATGTCCGCGATGGCGCCCCGGTGCCGCAACTGCGGGTTGTCGACCACCTCGTCGATCGTTGCGATCTTGGCGCAGGGCACGCCCTCGGCTTCGAGGCGCGCCACGATTTCGTCGGCATCGTGCGCGAGCATCCAGCCGGCCACGATGCCCTCCACCGCACCGCGGTGTTCGAGGCGGGAGGCCATCGAGACGAAGCGCGGATCGTCCAGCAACGCGGGCTGCTTCATGGCCCGCACGACGCGCGGGAACATGTTGTCGTCGCCGCCCACCATCAGCACATAGCGGCCGTCGCCCGTCGCGAAGGTGTTGGATGGCGCCACGAAGCGATCGCGGCTGCCGACGCGCGTCATGGTGGTTCCGAAGAGCTTCTGCTGGGGGATCGCCGTCATGAGCATCGATGCGGCGCTCTCCAGCAGGGACACGTCGACCAGTTGGCCTTGCCCGGACGCATGCCGCGCATTGAGCGCCGCGAGGATGCCGAGCGCGGCGTACATGCCGGTGGTGTAGTCGCACATGAAGGAGCCGATCATGGTCGGCGGGCCGTCCTCGGCGCCGGTCATGTCCATCAGCCCGCTCATGGCCTGCGCCACGCCGTCGAAGCATTGCTTTTGCGCGAGAGGCCCGTCCTGGCCGAAGCCCGAGATGCGTGCCATCACCAGCCGCGGGTTGAGCGCATGCACCTCCTTCCAGCCCAGGCCCATCTTCTCCATCGTGCCGGGGCGGAAGTTCTCGACCAGCACGTCGGCCTGGGCGATGAGCCCGCGCAGCACCTTGAGGCCACCGTCGCTGCGCAGATCGATCGCCAGGCTCTTCTTGTTGCGGTTGACGATGAAGGTGTAGAGGCTCTGGCCGTTCACGGCCGGCGTGGCGCGGCGGGCGTACTCGCCCTCGCCGGGAGGCTCGATCTTCACGACCTCGGCGCCCATGTCGCCGAGCATCATGGCGCAGTAGGGCCCGGCGATGAAGCGCGAAAGATCCAGTACGCGCAGTCCGGCAAGGGAGGTCATGGGCGGCGGCCTTGTCTCGTGTGATTTGTATATTTGTTATATCATATTCAAAAACCAGCCTCGTTGGGCAAACAAGGAGACAACGTTTTGACGACGACCTATCTGAGACTTCGGCAGCTCTGCCTGGTGGCCGCGCAACTGGCACCAGTAGAGGAAGACCTGTGCGCCGTCTTCGGCGTGAAGGTCTGCCACCGCGATCCCGAGGTGGGGCAATTCGGCCTGCACAACGCGCTGATGCCCTTCGGCACCAGCTTCGTCGAGGTCGTCGCACCGCTGCGCGAGGGCACCACGGCCGGGCGCTACATCGAGCGCCGCAAGGGCGATGGCGGGTACATGGTGATCCTCGACAGCGAGGCGTTGCCGCGCTGGCGCGCGCATGTGGACACGATCGGCGTGCGCATCGCCGCGCCGCTGGCGATCGGCGACTACGAAGGCATGCAGCTGCATCCGCGCGACACCGGCGGTGCCCTGCTGGAGATCAACACGACGCTCAACGGTGCGGACCTGACCGGCCCCTACTGGCCCGCCGGGCCGCACTGGCGCGACGCCGTCTCGGAGGTCCGCGTCCGGGGCATCACCGGTGCGGTGCTGCAGGCGGACGACCCAGCGGCATTGGCGGCTCGCTGGGGACGCATCCTCCAGCGGCCCGTCGAGCGCGGTGATGCCGACTGGCACCTGCGCCTCGACAACGCCACGCTTCGCTTCGTCGCGCCGCGCGACGATCGCGGCGAAGGGCTCGCAGGCATCGAGTTGGCGGTGCGCGACGCCTCCGCCATCCGCAACACCGCGGAGGCCCGCGGGCTCGCGGCCGATGCCACGGGCGTCTCGATCGGCGGCGTCCGCTTCGCCCTGCATTCACACGACTGACGGAGACCTCAGATGGAACTGGCCTTTTCGAAGGAAGAGCAGGCGTTTGCCGATGAAGTGCGCGCCTTCATCACCGAGAACCTGCCGCGAGACATCTCGCGCCGCGTGGAGCACGACCTGCACCTGCATCGCGAGGACTTCATGCGCTGGCAGCAGATCCTCGGCCGGCGCGGCTGGCATGCCTACACCTGGCCGGTGTCGCAGGGCGGGCCGGGATGGAACGCGACGCAGCGCTACATCTTCGAGATCATCAGCGCCGAGCTGAACTGCCCGACCATCCAGCCGTTCGGGCCACGCATGGTCGGGCCGGTGATCTTCAACTTCGGCACCGAGGCGCAGAAGGCGCAACACCTGCCCGGCATCCGCGCCTCGACCACCTGGTGGTGCCAGGGCTACTCCGAGCCGGCTTCGGGGTCGGACCTCGCATCGCTCGCCACGCGCGCCGAAGTCCGCGGCGATCACTACCTGGTCAACGGCCAGAAGATCTGGACCTCATACGCCCACTACGCCGACTGGATGTTCTGCCTCGTGCGCACCAGCCGGCAGGCCAAGGCGCAGCGCGGGATCTCCTTCCTGCTGATCGACATGAAGTCGCCCGGCATCGTGGTGCAGCCGATCCCGATGCTCGAAGGCACGCACTCGTTCAATGCCGTCTTCCTCACCGACGTGAAGGTGCCAAAGGCCAATCTGGTGGGGGAGGAAGGCAGCGGCTGGACCTACGCGAAGTTCCTCCTCGAGCACGAGCGGGTCGAGAACTCGAACATCGGTTTTTCCACCTTCGCGATGCGCCGGCTGCACCGAATCGCGTCGGGGGTTCGCCATCGCGGCCGCCCGCTCATCGAAGACCCGGTGTTCCGCGCCAAGGTGTCCGCCACCGAGGCGCAACTGAAGGCGCTCGAAGTGACGACGCTGCGGGCGCTGTCGGGCATGGGGACGGGCAGCTCGCCCGGCGCCGGCCTGGCTTCGGCATTGAAGATCCGTGGCACCGAGATCGGCCAGCGCATCACCGAACTGATTTTCGAGGCTTCGGGCCCCAACGGGCTGGTGCTCGACCCGGTCCAGATGCGGGGCGAGGGAGGTCTGGAAGGCATCGAGACGAGCGTGCGCGGTGCCGCACCCAACTATTTCTGGCGGCGTGCGATGTCCATCTACGGCGGCAGCAACGAGATCCAGCGCAACATCATTGCGAAGCAGGAATTGGGCCTCTAAAGGCATCCTTTTGTGCTTGGCGGAGGGCTCCCGCGGCGCGGAATCGCTGTCGGATTGCGCGATTTCCACTTTTTGTGATGTGAAGGCTGAAGGCGGCCAAGGAGTTCCAGAGCGTGGATGCGCAATTCAAAAATCTCCGCGCTTCGAGCGCGGCATCGTCGCGTCGTGCGTTCGCTGGTACCTGCGCCAGGTTTCGTGACTTGCGGAGAACGAGCCAGACCATCGGCGCGAGAAGCACATGACATCAGCAGTTTCGACTTGGCAGCCTCTGCGCAGCAGAGAGTTCCGCGCGGTGTTTTTCGGTGTTCTTTGCACGCACACCGCAACGTGGGTCAACCAGGTCGGCGCAGCGACTTTGATGAGTTCATTGACTCCTGTGCCATTGATGACGGCACTGGTCCAGACGGCTGCAAGTCTTCCAGTGGTCCTGCTCGGTCTGCCGGCGGGAGCGATCGCGGATCTGGTGGACCGGCGACTCTGGATGCGGGCCGTCCAGTTCGGAATGCTGATCGTTGCCTCGCTCGCATTCATCGTCTCGATGCTTGGTGGCACGTCGCCAGTGGTCTTGCTTGTTCTGACGATGCTTGTCGGCGCAGGCCTGGCGCTGCAGGCGCCGGCGGCACAGGCGGTATACGGGGAGGTAGTACCGAGGGAGGAGTTGACGGAAGCACTGGCGCTGGGAAGCATGAGCTTCAATCTTTCACGCGTCCTGGGGCCGGCACTCGCCGGAGTGGTTCTTGGCATGGCCGGGGCTACGGGGCTGTACGCGACCTTGGCGCTTTGCAGTGCGCTTGTCCTTGTCAGTCTTACGCGATGGCGCTCGCGAAAAGAGATCAGTCGCGTTGCTCCGGAGCGCCTGTGGAGCGCGCTGCGTGGCGGACTCCGCTATGTACGTCACTCCCCGGACTGCCACCGACCACTGCTTCACACCTTCACTTACACGAGCAGCGGCAGCGCTGCCTGGGCGCTTCTACCGGTGCTCGCGCGCGATGTCTATGGCTTGGGAGCTCAAGGCTATGGCCTGCTCCTTGGCTCGTTTGGACTGGGCGGGCTGGTCGGCGTGCTCGTCATGGGACGGGTCCGTCAACGCTGGCCCTTGCAACGAATCATGTTCGTATCCACCGCAGCATTCGCAGCAGTCACGGCAATCCTTGCCATGGCGGCGCCGGCAGGTGTCACCTTGGCCGCACTCCTCATCGGCGGGACAGCATGGATGATCGGCGCCACTTTGATGTACACGGCGCTTCAAGACACGCTGCCGGGTTGGGTCCGCGCTCGCGGCCTGTCGTTCTACAACCTGATCTACTTCACGGCCATGGCCGGCGGCGCGGCGGTATGGGGCATTCTTACAGGCCCCATAGGCACGCGCGGTGCACTGGGAGCTGCAGCGCTCTGCATGGGGATGGTGTCGTGCGCCTTTGTGAGCTGGCCGCTGCGGCCCGCCACGGCAAGCCTCATCCGTGCGACAGCGCCTCTGTACGACGGCGCGACGCCGTCCGACCGCTTTGCGTTCGAATCGCGGAATGGACCGCTGATGGTGCAGATCAGCTATCGGGTCAGGCCTGAATGCAACAGCGAGTTTCTGCAGATTGCTCGTGACGTCGGGCTTTCATGCCGACGAAACGGTGCCATTTTCTGGAGACTTTTTCGCGAAATCGAATCCCCCGAACTCTACGTAGAACGTTACATGCTCGACTCCTGGCTCGACCACACCCGACATCTTGACCGCACAACGGCCACAGATCGAGAACTGCGCGAGAGATTGGCACGGTGCCTGATTGCAGGATCCGAACCGCTCGTGCGGCATCAACTGGTGGAAGATCTTGCCGGCGCAGCCGTTAAATCACCGCTGTCTTAGACATGTGCAAGGACTTCCATCCAAGGCTTCAGTTCGCAGGGGCAAGACCAGTCCAGACCTGATGGTCGGTCCACGGGCTGTTCGCGCCGGCCGAAAATTGACCCACGGGGGTGCGGCAGAAATCTTGGACTATCTTTGAAGGTAGTTCATGTATTCATACGATGATCGCGTGCGAGCCGTCGAGCTCTACGTCAAGCTGGGAAAGCGCACCGGGGCGACCATTCGCCAGTTGGGTTACCCGACAAAAAACTCTTTGAAGAGCTGGTACCTGGAGTACCAGCAGCGGCAAGATCTGCCCGTCTTCTTGCCCTCACCACTGCGTTGACATGGTGGCGAGTTCGGAGGATTCCATGGTGGCCTTCCGCGCTGATCGCAGCGCCTGGGTTGGTTTACCTCACCAGCGGGGGCGCTCGCCTTCTGCGGGATGATCGCATTAGTGCTCTCGTCGCCGCCGTGGACAGACGGGTTCGCGACGACTGTGCTGCTTCCCTCCGTCAGGTCACCGCGTCGTTGCGCAAGTACCAGACTAGCGCGTAGCCAGCATCGTGCATGGTGCCCATGTCCAAGCCTCTCATCTCGGTGCCGTCCGGCACGCTCTTGATAACATTCACCACGGTCTTCGTGGCGCCGAGCAGTCCCGTGATGGGGTCCTTCTGCAGCGGGCCCTTGATGGGCTGGGACACCGTGATGTCCTTGAACTTCGCGACTTCCCTCTGCTGGCTGGCCGACGAGATCGCGGTAGCGACCCTGCCATGCCCAAGGCGGATGTCGACTTTATCCAGCCCACCGACGGGGCCGTCCCCCTCGCACTGGTCGAAGCGCTTCTTCCACCGCGTTGCCAGCAGGATGCGCAGGCACCAGAGGTTGTCGGGGTTGACCGGGTCGTAGGTGTTGCGCGAGAGGAACGCCGCGCTGATCAACGTCTTGTTCAGGGTCTCCGGGCAGGTATAGACCTGACCGCCCTGGCACGCGATGGTCTTTAGCTGAATGGCAGCTTGCCACGGCTGATTGAGGCTTTAGGTATGCGAGTCTGCGGTCGACGCGCAGCAATCTCGAGCAAACAGCGCGATAAAGGCATTTCTATGAACCCTTATCCAAGGTTGGGTGGGCTTTCTGATTCGCACCGAAAGACTCATTCAGACTGGTTGCGGCTGTTCGAGTTTCCAGGCTGAACGGCTGCAGCGGCTGAAAGCTGACTTCGCCGCCTTGGCTGAGGTTCGACAGTTGTACCTCGGAACTCGACCTTCGATCCCGGGTCGCATGCAGCGGCACACGAAATCGTGTTGTTGTACGGCCGCTTTGGCACGCGCGAACTGGGGTTCGGGGCCCATGGCGGTCAGCCAGCTTTGAACGAAGCGAGGACCGTCGCGGATTTCGGCCGCGGTCCACAGTCTGGTTGATGACAGCAGTCGGCCTGTGGACTACATTTCTAATCGCCTTAGCGATCGAAGCGCATGTGTCGCAGTGCCCGGTGGGCCAAAGCGCATGTGCTGTTAGAACTAAGAACTTATCCGTAAATTATGTTGACGTCGGCAGGTACCTTGCGGAAGGCAATGATGGCAGCGGCAAGGTGGTTGAGGGCGACAAAGCTGCGCTCGAGTTTCTCGTAGCGC
>NZ_JBBKZS010000037.1:0-30761 GCF_037889955.1 Variovorax robiniae | reverse complement strand
CGAGCAACCCAAACACTAAACTTATGCACAGCCGACCAACGAAAAGTCGGCTTCCACCCCCTGGTCAAAATTCGATCGGCCCGGGTGGTCAATATCGAATCGGCGCCGACACCACCCAAGCCCGACGACAGCAAGGGCGTCAAGGGCAAGATCATGAAGACGGTGCAGAAGAGGGCGGGCGCCGGCGCGCCCACGGGCAACCGGATCGTGCTGCTGCGCGACGCCGACGGCGACGGCGTGGCCGAAACGAAGACCGTCTTCATCGACAACCTCAACTCGCCCTTTGGCATGGCGCTGGTGGGCTCGGACTTCTATGTGGCCAACAGCGACGCCATCCTTCGCTTTCCGTATGTCGCGGGGCAGACCCGCATCACCGCCAAGGGAACGAAGCTGACCGATCTGCCCGCCGGGACGATCAATCACCACTGGACCAAGAACATCATCGCCTCGCCCGATGGTTCGAAGCTCTACGCCACCGTGGGCTCGAACAGCAACGTGGCCGAGAACGGCATGGCGGCCGAGGAAGGCCGCGCCGCCATCTGGGAAGTGGACCGGGCCACCGGACAGAAGCGCCTCTTTGCAACCGGCCTGCGCAATCCCAACGGCATGGCCTGGGCACCCGGCGGCACCGACCTGTGGACGGTGGCCAATGAGCGCGATGAGCTGGGCAACGACCTGGTGCCGGACTACCTGACTTCGGTGAAGCAGGGCGCCTTCTACGGCTGGCCCTACAGCTACTACGGCCAGCACGTCGACGATCGCGTGAAGCCGATGCGCGCCGACCTGGTCGCCAAGGCCATTCCGCCGGATTACGCACTGGGCGCCCACGTGGCCGCACTGGGCCTGGTGCCGGCCGGCAAGACCAGTCTGCCGGCCCCCTTCTCGGACGGCGTGTTCATCGGCGAGCATGGCTCCTGGAACCGCAAGCCGCCAGTGGGCTACAAGGTCGTGTTCGTGCCCTTTGCGGGCGGCAAGCCCAATGGGCAGCCGGTCGATGTGTTGTCGGGGTTCGTCAATGACCAGGGCGAAGCCTTTGGCCGGCCTGTCGGCGTTGCCATCGACGCCAAGGGCGCCCTGCTGGTGGCTGACGACGTGGGCAACGTCATCTGGCGCGCGACAGGCGCCGCGCGCTGACGTCGACACCCTGCACTTGAACCAGGAGACTACATGAGCAACAGCAGCATCCTCGGCGGCGAGCACGCGCCCACGCATCCGGCCGGCACCGACGTCGATGCACTCGGCCCCAGCGACACCAGCGACAGCGGCAGCGACGTGCAGACCGAACGCAATCATTCGGCCCTGCCCGACGAGGGCGCGGAGGGCGCCTTCCCGATTTCGCACGACAGCAGCAGCGACGCAGGCGGCACCGGCGAGCGCGCCTCGGCCGAAGCCGACGCACCCGATACCGATGCGGACATCCTGCCCGACCGGATCGGCACCGTGCCGCAGGATGCGATGGACGTGGCCCTGTCCATCGACGACCCGGCGCCGGCGTCGGTGGAGGAACTCGCCGCTTCCGAAGACGATGACGAAGAAGATGGCGAAGCCTGAGCCGCAGTCCGCCGTTGCGCAGGCACCGGAGGACCCCGAGGCCGTCCAGCGCGTGCTGCGCAAGGTCTTCGGCCTGCGACGACTGCGTCCGGGCCAGCAGGAAGTGATTGCGCGAATCCTCCATGGCCGCTCCACGCTGGCCGTGATGCCGACGGGCGCGGGCAAGTCGCTGTGCTACCAGTTGCCGGCCATGCTGCTCAATGGCCGCACCGTCGTCGTCTCTCCACTCATCGCCTTGATGAAGGACCAGTGCGAAAAGCTCCAGGCCCGCGGCGTTGCGGCCGTGCAGCTCAACAGCCAATGCACGGCGGGGGAGATCGAGGCGGCAGAGCGTGCCATTGCGGACGGCACGGCCAGGATCGTGCTGACCACGCCCGAGCGCCTTGCGGACGAGGACTTCATGGCGCTGCTGAAGACCGGACCCAACGCCTTGCTGGTGGTCGACGAGGCGCATTGCATCTCCCGGTGGGGGCATGACTTCCGTCCCGCATTCCTCGAGATCGAGACCGCATGGCAGTCGCTCGGCAAGCCGACCGTGCTCGCACTCACGGCCACGGCCGGTGACGCGGTGGCCCGCGACGTGATGGCGCGCCTGGGCATCCCCCGTGCCGGCCTGCTCGACACCGGCACCTTCAGGCCCAACCTGCGCTATGCCGTTGAGCAACTGACCAGCGAAGCGCACAAGCGCGAGCGCCTGCTTGCACTCATGAAGCAGCTCGAAGGCAGCGGCATCGTCTATGCCGCCACCATCAAGGCCGCCGAGGAAGTGCATGACGCGCTGCATGCGGCCGGCGAGTCGGTCGCGATCTACCACGGCGGTCGCAACGCCACGGAACGGCATGCCGCGCATGACGCCTTCATGGCCGGCACCGTGCGCGTGATGGTCGCGACCAACGCCTTCGGCATGGGCATCGACAAGCAGGACATCCGCTTCGTCGTGCACTACCAGATGCCGGGCGGGCTCGACAGCTACTACCAGGAATCGGGCCGCGCTGGCCGCGATGGCGAACCGGCCGACTGCATCCTGCTTTACCTGCGGCGCGACAGGGCGGTGCAGCAATTCTTCATGGCCGGCCGCTACCCGGATGCGAAGGAGCTCGAAAGCGTCCATGCCGCGCTGCGCGCCGGGCCGCCGGATGCGGCCGCCTGGACCTTGCCCGCCTTGCAAGCCGCGGTGGAGGCGCCGCGCGGCAAGGTGCAGGTGGCGCTGGCCTTGCTGAAGCAGCGCCGCATCGTGGGGCAGGGTGTCGATGGAAGCCTCAAGCTGCTGCGGCCTGAGGTGGGCGCCGAAGCGATGCACGCCATGCTGGACAGCTACCGCGCGAAGCGCGAGCAGGACCAGGCTGCGCTGGAGGGCATGGTCTTCTACGCGCAGGCCGGCCAGTGCCGCTGGCAACTGTTGCTCGCCCACCTCGAAGGCAAGCCGCCCGCGGAGCGCTGCACCACCTGCGACAACTGCCGGCGCATCGCCCTGCACGAGGCGCAATCGAGTGCGCCGGTGGATGCGCGCGTCGAGGCGGAGCCTTCAAAGACCACGGCGCCGATCTTTGTGCCGCAGGCCTCGGTGCGCGTCAAGCGCTATGGCATCGGGCAGGTCGTGACCGCGGATGCGCTCGCCGTGGACATCGAGTTCGCCGATGGCAGCAAGCGCTCCTTTCATCCGGATTTCGTGCGGCCGGTGCGAGGCCGCGGCGCGGGCCGCAGCGTGCCGCATGCTGCCTGACGCACGAACTGTTCCTTTTGCTTTTGGGACACGCCATGGTGCAACCATTCAGTCTGGACCCGAGCATGGTTTCCATGATGGCACAGCGCTAGAGGATCTCTGATCGTGGTCGACGCGGCGCTTCAACTGCGAAGAATGATCACCGCGACGATGACAGCGATCACGAAGACGAACCCTGCCGCGTTGAGGCCCCAGGTGCTGAAGGACCGTTCTTTCTCCATTCGGCGCTCGAGCTCGATCGATTGCTTTACGCTGAGTCGACCCGGGAATTCCAAATCGTCCTCTTCCTCGGGGCGCCTCATCTGCAGCGAACATGGCAGCGGGTGTTTATATTGGCCGCCATGACAACTCAGGCTCGCGCCATCATCGAGACCAGCGACAACACCAATGCAAACATGAGGCCGACGACAAGCCCAGCCTTCGTCCATACATGGCAGGGTTTGGCACCGGCATCACCGAGAGATTGATAGTTCGTCGACAACTCTGCAGTCCTGGTGGGCCTCTCGTGCCACCACTCCTCGGAACCCTGGGCTTGTTTCTTCATGTAATCAATTTTGACTACAGTGAATGCCTTCGTACTACCCCTTGTCGCCCGACACCTGAATCCGTGAAATTGTTCCGCGCATGGACTGGCGCGTTGCGCTGCCAGTACGGCAAGGTCCTGTGTCAACCTTCCCGTGGCCTGCGCCCCCGGTGGTCCACCTCGCGCTGTGTCGCTGCGACACCGCCAGGCACGCGTAGTCCGGAACGTCCGAAGCGGTCGTGTTCAAGCCCTTAGCGCTCGCAAGAAGGGTACGACGGACGCATGCCCCTCTTACGGCCGAGTCGGAGCCGCCGCAGTAGTTGGCAATGAGGACGGCGCACATCACGTCGGCGGGGATCTATCAGGCGTTGAACGACCTGGGTTCTCACTTGCAGCCAATGCCTTGACCTACTGGGTCGGCGAGGCTCGAACGAGTGACGAGTATCGGGACTTGCATCCCGTGCCTGACTCCACCACCGATGCCACGCAGACAATGGTGCGCACCGCAATTCACTTGGCACGTCTGCTCAAGTGCGCGCCGTATCTGCCAAAGCCTGCGAACGAGTAAAAGGCGCAGCCGCGACGCGCCGGAAGCCTCGAAGATTCGCCCGCTGCTCGAGAGGGGTAAGCGAGCGGTACCGGAGGCGCTGCGTGAGGTGTTCCTCAGTCCGGAAACTCGTCGAGTTTGCGCGGTTCTTCGATCTTGACCGCGTTATGTTCCGCCCTGAATCGCGCAGCCATTGCATACGCGGCCTTCCGAACACGCATGATCGATCCGATGGGGCGGTGGGCCGCGAGTGCGTGCCAAGGACTGAAGGACATGCGATCCTCGACCAATTCGGCCCGCTTGTCACTCCACGCGCGCTGAGGCTCGGCGACAATCCGCGCGACCGTCACAAAGGGACTCGCGTCTTCTGGCCATTGCACAGAGGCATCCTCGATGGGCATGGTCTCGATGTCGACGCACAATTGCACGCGCACTTCCCATTCGCCGCCTTCGCTGCGGAAGTGATCAACGACAGCGTCGCGAATCGCATTGGGTCGCTCGTCGGTATCGATGGGCGCATCGGTCAAGGAAAGCAGCCCAGGAGACACGGGTGCGATCGACAATTTGGCCATGTATTGGCCATACAGCATGGGCACCTGCGTGTAAAAGGTTTCGCCCAGAATGTGGGTGAGCGGGTGTCCGCCCAAGGCCTTGACCGTTGCACTCTCGCTGCCGGCCTTTTCCAGAATTGCCTCCACCCCACGCAGGGCTGCGGACAGGGCCCTCTTGAGGCCCGGCGCCTTGTCTGTGGTCGCGGCCAGCAGCTTGAGGCTCTTCAAAAACTTGCGGGCGGTGGGGGCGCTGAAAACCGGGCCGTTCACGAGGAGAAAGTCCTGGGTGACCTGTGCTTCGTTTCCGGGCTCGCGCGCGCCATCGACGCCGACCACCTTGACGGCCAACGCGCGCGGCGTGGAGACTTTGTCGTCCAGCAAGTCGCCTGGCGGCGTCGAGAATCGCATGATCGCCGGGTACCGACCCGGTTCCCGAAAGAGACCCTGGGCCAGTGATTCCGGGAGCCCCGCAAGCACCTCGAGTTCGGCTTTCAGGATACCGTGCCGCTTGGCATGGACGCTGCGGTAGGCGTGCCCTTCGTCGTGCGCGACCTTGACGCTGATGGCATGCAGCGTCTCGTTCAATTCGGCAGCGGTCTCTTCTTCGCCTTCTTCAGGGTGCTCGAATTCGGCGCGATAGGGCAGGGGCGCAATGGTGCTGGGTGGAACGTTCATTTTCTGATTCCGTTGGAGCTCGAAATCTCCTCGTGCCGCCCGTCGTGTCCTGTAGGAAAAGTACGCCACCGAGCACCGGGTCCATGCCGTTCCGCGTGCCGAAGCGAAGTCGAAAGGTCGCTCCAGGACATGGCGCAACAGTCACCCGAGAAGCTCGGCTGAGCGCACGCCTTCGCGAAACGAACTTGTCACGTTGCTCTAACGTCGGGCGCCCTGCCTGCAGGGGCCGATGCCGCGAGCATCGCACCGAGCCGCAACGCGTTCCCCACCGACTGCCCGGCCGCAGTATTGTCGAAGATGCACCAGCAGTGCTCTACGTCCGTGACCGCCGTCCACAGGCGCGTCGCAAGCGCGCCGAGCAGAGGTTCCTCATAGCGCGACCAATACATGCGAGGCGACCCGTGCAGGCGCAGATAGATAGTCTGCGGCCATCCGCCGGGCATGACTCCAGCATCATGGCGCACCGGGTCGGCCAGCACGCGGCCGAAGCGCCAGCTTGCCAGCAATGTATCGGCTTCCCGTGCAAACCAGGTGCCGTGGCGCGGTTCGATCGCTACCGGTCCCTGATATCGCCGTCTGAGCGCCGTGCCGAAGCGGCCCGCCACGCGCGCGTCAAACGCCAAGGTGGGCGGCAACTGGACCAGCAGGCAGCGCAGTCGCTCTCCGAGGCCCTGGACCTGATCCCAGAACGCATCGAAGACGGGCATCGTGCGAACCAGGCGCAACTCGTGCGTGATGGCCTGTGGGAGCTTGACGCTGAAGGCGAAGTCGGGCGGCGTGCTCGCGGCCCAACGTTCGTAGGTCTGCCGGCGATGCGGTCGGTAGAACGAACTGTTGATCTCCACGGCGTTGAATCGAGTGGCGTACCGGGCGAGCTGCGAGGTCCCGTCGCCAAAGGCCGCCGCGAAGGGGCGTGGCACGCTCCAGCCCGCGCAACCGAGACGCAGACGGTGAACATGAGCCATTGCATTGAAGGAATGAGTTGCCATGGCGATCACCGGCCAGGCGGCTTGCTGTTCTGCACATCGTCGCCGCGCCTGCGCCCGTCGACGGTGAAGACGCTCAGTTGGCCGTCGCTCTCCAGCCGTGCGATGCGGACCTCGGCCAGCGATTCGACCCCGCCTTCGCGCAGCTTGCCCTCGAGCTCTTCCATCGTGATCATTTCGCGCTTCATCGCCTTGCGGTTCACCCTGCCATGGCGGACCAGCACTTCGGCGTGTGGCTCGAGGAGTTTCGCGACCCAGGCGAACCTGAAGCTCAACCAGTCCAGGCCGAAGTTCCAGGCGATGAGCGTCGAGAGCAGCACCAGCCCGTCGTTGATGGACTTGTATTCGCCCTGCATGGCGTTGCTGGCGGCGTCCGCCACCAACACCACGAACAGCAGGTCAGCAACGCCCATCGATCCAACGTCCCGACGCAGAACGAAGCGGAAGACAAGCAGCAGAAACCAGTAGACCACTGTGCCGCGCACGACCATGTGCCACACGGGAAACTCCCTCGCGAAGAGATCGGCAAGTTCGGTCATTTGGCTGGCTCCGTCTGGACCAGACCGCGGATGTTCAGCGCGGCAAGGCACACCTGCAGTGCAATCAGCGCCCATGCGTTGCTGTGCAATCCCCATGCAACCCACAGCAGGTTGCTGAACAGAAAGATCCAGAACCCGAAGTTGCGGCGACCTTTGTCGTTCGATCCGACAAGATAGGCCGCTGCGATCGAAGCCGCGAAGGCGGGCCACTGGATCAAGTCGAGCAGCTCCATGGCAGCGGATCAGGTTGTCGGCAAGACGGCTGGACACGTGCCGGTGCGAAGCCGGTCGGCGACAGCCTCCATCAAGGCATCGGCAAATCCTCCTGCGGCGCGCGCGATGCGCCGTGCGCTGGTCGACACCCGTGGGCGCGCGCTCCAGGCGATTTGCGCGCCCGAGGCTTCCAGGGCGGCGATCAACGCGACCTCTTCGCTGCAAGCGAGGTTCTTGAAACCGCCGGCTCGACGATATGCTGCTGCCGACACACCAAGATTGGCGCCGTGAATGTGCCGGTGGTGGTCCGAATCCGTGTAGGTTTCACCGAAGTGCCAGCACAGCAGGTCGGCGTGCTCGCCGTGTGGCGTCCAGTCGTCGACCCCCACCGTACCGCACACCGCGTCGGCGCCCAGATCGAGTTGTTCGGCCAACCAGTCGTGCGAGACCAGCGTGTCAGCGTCCGTGAAAGCGAGCCAACGTGCACCGCGATCAAGAAGAAAATCCGCGCCCATGGCGCGTGCGAGGCCCACATTGCGTGCGTTTATCTCGACGATCAGCGCGCCCGCATTTGCGGCCAGCAATGCAGTAGCGTCCGTGCAGGCATCGGCGACCACTACCAGTTCCACAGCTTCGCCTTGCAAGCGCGGGTTGCCCGCGCACTGCTGGATGCGAAGGATGCACTCATCGATCAGGTCCGCTTCGTTGTGAGCGGGCACAACAACTCCGAGCATGGTTGGGACTCCCTGTGGCCAACGTGGGTGAGGCACGCTAGGGCGCGGCCGTGTCGGGCGTCGTCGGTAAACAGTCGCATTCGTTGTAGGCGTGAATGCGAGGCGGCGGCGCATGGACGCGGCGAATCTGACATCCCCCCGCGCTGTCGATTGGCTGCGGTCGGCTTTGCGTGAAAGGACCTACGGTGGCCGGCGCCGCGACCTTTGATTTGTCCATTTCAAGGAGGTCCTCATGCGTTCTCTTCTGCTATTTTTCCTCGGCGTGCCGATTCCGATCATCATCGCCCTGCTCTTCAGGTGAAGACAATTCGCGTCGCGGGCAATCCGGGGCGCGATCATTCTTTTTCTAGAAGGTATGAGCTAGCTTCGGGGATGCCTCACGACGCGCGAGAGATCACGATCCAAAGTCTGCGCGTCGTTTGCAAAGCGAGACGGCAACGGCCGAACCGGGAGACGATGTCATCGTTGGCTGGGAAAGTGAAGGGCGACGGCACCCATCATGTCTTGGCTCGTGCACCAGCGCGGCAATGCGAAAGGCCACGCCAAAGTGCTTGTTTCTGCAGGAGGGGACAGGCGCGGTCGATTCGGCGGCGCTGATCCTTGGCGGGTCGATGCCCAGTCCTACGCGTCGACTGCATATTTGGCAAGGGACAGCGGTATGCGCGAGCGCTACTCTGGGTACTTCTTCAACCCCAAAGAGTTCGAACAATGATTCGCAAAGCCATGCTGATCGCAGCAGCTGCAACGCTCGCAGCTTGTTCCAGCCCCGCGCCGCAGGTCGCCTCTACTGCCAACCAGCCCGATCCGACCATCCTCTTGGTGCCTGTGGTGGTAACCGATCCGGCCCTCAGTTCGGGGTGCTGGGCTCAGTTCTATTCGGAGCGCGACTTCCGAGGCGACATGGCGACCCTGGTTGGCCCGGCGGCACTGGCGACGCTTGACAAAGGTACCGCTCAGCAACTCAAGCGCCAGATCGACAGCGTGACGGTCGGACCGAAGGCAACACTGCAGGTTTACGAGCACAGCATGTTTCGCGATCGCGTCGTCAACTTTCCGGCAAACAGCCGCGAGGGTGGCTTGATCCGAAAGCTCGGTTTTGGCGGGCGCATCGAAGCCATGCGGCTGGTGTGTTCATAGCTCGTCCATAGCCCGCGGCCGGTCCCAGTTCGTTCTCGATTGTGGGTTCAGGGTCCAGGCGCGATCGATAGGCCGGCACACATGAAAGTGCCTTTTGTAAAGAGCGACGCGATGGAACCGATGCAACGCATGGAACCACTGAAGCCTTTGGAGCCCATGGAGCCCATAAAGCCCATGAAGCCGATGGCCCCGCCCGACAACAGTTGGTGGCCGGAAGGTTTGGACGACCCGTCGTGTAGCGGTCAACAGGACGGGATGCGCTATGACTTCTTCCCCGAGCAAAGACGTTTGGCCGTAGAGCGCAATGGCCGTCTGGAGCATTACGAAACGGGTGACCATCGCATCAGCGGCGTGTCGCAGACAGGTGGCTCCGCTGCCGGCGGTGCCACGTTTACGAGCCAGAACGGAGAGGTCGACTTGTCGACGCTCAAGCGTGTGGACTGAAATCAGAAAGGTTGATCAGATGCCCCGTTCTTCCACTGCGGCGCTCGTGCGCCGCCATGCTGAGATTCAGAAAAAGCAGGATGACCAGGACCGGAAGACGCCGGCGGCCAAGAAATCCACCCGAGCGGTCCAAGCGGGTACGCGCGTGCAGCCTAGTCGCCTCCCGCCAGAGAAACACCGAAAACCGGGCCGGGAAGCGAAGATGCAACTCAAGCCGCGATTCATGGCGCCCGACTACAAGGGCAGCGGCAAGCTCGACGGCATGAGCGCCATCGTCACGGGCGGCGACTCGGGCATCGGACGGGCGGTGGCCGTGCTGTTCGCCCGCGAAGGGGCCGACGTCGCCGTCGTGTACCTCAGCGAGGACGTGGACGCCGAGGAGACCAGGCTTTCCGTCGAGGCCGAGGGCCGCCGCTGCATTCTCATTGCCGGCGACGTGCGGCGCAGTGCCTTTTGCGATCGCGCAGCACGGCAAACGCTCAAGGCTTTTGGGAAGATTGACATCCTGGTCAACAATGCCGCGTTCCAGATGCACGCTGACAAGCTTGAGGACATCAGTGACGAACGCATTGATCTCACGCTGCAAACGAACATCGGGGGTTACATGCGCATGGCGCGCGCCGTGGTGCCGCATCTGCGCAACGGTGGCTCCATCATCAATACGGGATCGCGCACCGGATTGCGCGGAAGTCGCAATCTGCTTGACTACTCCGCCACCAAGGGCGCCATCCACGCATTCACCAAAGCCCTCGCACTGAACCTCATCGACCAAGGCATTCGCGTCAATGCGGTCGCCCCAGGACCGGTGTGGACTCCGCTCAATCCTGCCGACAAGCGAGCCGGCGATGTGAAGAAGTTTGGCCGCGACACCGCCTTCAAACGCGTCGCTCAGCCTGAGGAACTATCACCCGCCTACGTGTTCCTCGCGTCCCCTGTATGCGCCAGCTACATCACCGGCATCGTCCTGCCGGTGACGGGCGATGTTGGCGCGATCTGAAAGGCATGTTTCAGTCGTCGGTGGCCACCGCAGAAGCACAACCGTTTCACTTCCCACCCACGTCCGTTCGCGAGCCAGACCGGAAGCGCCTTGCTCGCCGGCCGCGTCGACCGGGCTGCGCATAGTGAATGCGAGCGACGGCTTACCCACCGTTCCAGCCGGCAATGGCATGTCCGTGGGAAAGAGCACCGCTCGCAGTCGACAACAGCACACGGCACCCATCCGTACTCGTTCTCCGTCAGCCCAGAGTTGCCGCGTCGTCGTCAGTCCCCAGCGCGCGTGGCCCTGTGCGCTCGTCATCGACGAGATCAATCAGCGCGGCGCGCCCGCGTAGTAGGCCTCGATCCAGGTGGTGTAGCTCTGCTCGCCTCAGCCGATGGCGGTCCAGATGCCGAGGTTATCGTCGCTTTCGACCAACTCCCAAACGAACCTGCCAGATATCGGCTCATCAACATAGACAGCGAGGCGGCGCAAGCGATTCATGCAGTGCCTTCTCAAAGTAGATGGTTATCGCGTGGCATGTGGGAACTGCCCGCAGAGCTCTTCGACGCAAAGTGTAGGTTGACTCTCGATCATCTCCACGGCCTGAAATCGGAAAGGCATAGCGAGCGAGTGAAAGCCTTGTCGAAAGCGGACTTCGATGGCGCGTTGGCACTTCCGCGCAGCCGAGATGAAGGCTTGGAGAGCGCGCCAATCCGCTGGCGCGATGAGTTCCGCACGGTAGCAAAACGTGCCAGTTCGAAGCCGATCTGTTAAGACTTGCAGCAAGGCGTCGACAAATCTTCCCGTGCGCCTCGTTGACGCGCTGCCGCTGGCTCCAAGCGATTTGCGGCATTGAGGCCTTGAGCGTCGCGGCGATCAATGCCAAGTCTTCTAGGCGGGCCAGATTCTTGAAGCCCCGGCTCGACGATACGCTGCGGCCGACACGGATGCGCCGATGGTGGCGTGCTCCCCCTGCGGCGCCCAATCGGCTACGCACCATAGGACCGCAAACCGCATCGGCGCCGAGGTCGACCTAGTCGGGCAACCAGTCGCGCGATATCAGCGTGTCGGCGTCGGTGATGGCGAGCCCATGCGCGCCGCGAGCCAGAAGCGACTGCGCCGCGCAAGTCCTATCGCGCACGGCGACGTCGACGGGCAACGCGGCCATGTCCGCGGGCGTATTCGCGGGCATGAAGCTTGTGCCGTTTGTGAATTCGCGACCACCGCTCCACCTTTCATCTTTCAAGCGCGGATTGCGTGCGCGTTCATGGACGGGGATCAAGGGTTGGAGCGCGACCAAGTCCGCTCCTGCGCCTCGGCGGACTTTCCTACAGTCGGCGCCCCCGTGACCCGACGGAGTGCCCCAGCGGCGCCTACTAGAGTGCGCCGATGCATGAAGCTACGCCCATACTTCGCGACAAGTCCCCCGACGGGGCCACCCGTGGCGACGACTTGATTCGCCTGCAGCGCGAGCACGGCGAAGGTCTCACGTTGGCGCAGTTGGTGGCCACGGGCCTCGACCGATTGCCCGTGCCAGGCTGCGGCCAGACACTGGTGCGATGGCGCCGGCTTGCTGCGGTGGCGGCGCACGATCTCTCGCTCGTGAAGCTGTTCGAAGGGCACACCGACGCCTTGGCCATCCTGGAGGAACTCGAAGGGCCCGCGCCACCAGACGAATCCCTTTGGGGCACCTGGTGTGCCGAGCCGCCGGACGCACGACTGGCGTTCGTGGCGCAGGGCAAGGGGAACGGGATCCTGATCCGCGGCACCAAGGCCTGGTGCTCAGGCGCGGCGAGCGTGACCCATGCCGTGGTCAGCGGCTGGAACGAAGCCGGCGAGCCATGCCTTGCCGCGGTCGCGATCCGGCGGCCGGGTGTGCATGTCACGCAGTCCCGATGGCAGGCCGTGGGTATGGCGGCTTCGCACAGCGTGGACGTGCAGTTCAACGATGCGCATGGCGTGCTCGTCGGCTTGCCCGGCGACTACACAAGGCGGCCCGGCTTCTGGCACGGTGGCGCGGGAATCGCAGCGTGCTGGTTCGGCGGCGCGCTGGGCATTGCGCAGACGGCTCGAGAACTGTCGGCGACGAGCCGCGATCCGCACCGGCTCGCGCACCTGGGGGCAATCGATGTGGCCATGGCCGGCGCGGCCACCCTGCTGCGCGAAGCGGCTGCGGCCATCGACGCGGATCCTCGCGCCAACGTTGAGGCGTTGGCGCTGCGTACCCGGCTCGCTGTCGAGGCCGCCGCCGAGAAGGTGATGCACCATGCGGGCCGCGCGCTGGGCGCCGGTCCGCTGTGTCGCAATGCCAGGTTTGCCAGGGCGATGGCCGACCTGCCCGTCTACATGCGCCAGAGCCATGCAGAACGCGACCTTGCGGCGCTGGGCCAACGTGTGGTCCAGCCTGGCCCTGATCCCTGGACGCTGTGATGCGCTGTGATGCGCTGCGATCGCCTGATCGACCAGGGCGACGGTACGCCGGAGTGCGACTGGCTGCCGTGGATCGACAGCGCGGACCTGCCGTCCGTCACGTCCGAATTGCTCGTTCCCCAAGGCGCACGCGCCGTGGTCGTGGCACCCCATCCCGACGACGAGGTGCTTTCGGTGGGCAGGCTGCTGGCCCAACTCGCCGAGAGCGACCGGGAAGTCTGCGTCATCGCGGTGACCGATGGCACGGCAAGCCATCCTGGATCGAGTGCTGGACGCCCGAGAACCTCTGTCGCGTGCGTGCGCTCGAAAGCCGGCGCGCGTTGGCACAGCTCGGCCTGTTGCAGCCTCCCTTGCGTCTGGGCTTGCCCGACGGGCGGCTGTCGGAGAAGCGGTCCGTACTCGAAGACAAGCTCCTGAACTTGTTGCGGCCGGGCGATGTCGTGTTCACGACGTGGCACCTCGATGGCCATCCCCACCACGAAGCGGCCGGCTACGCCAGCGCTCACGCCGCCCGGCAGGCGGGGGCGAGGTTGGTCGAGGTGCCAGTGTGGGCGTGGCACTGGGCCGCACCGGGCGATCCACGAATGCCGTGGGCGGGCGCCTGTCGCCTGCAACTTGATGCGAACGCATTGCCCCGAAAGATTCGCGCGACGCTGGCCTTCCAGAGCCAACTTCAGCCGGACGACAGCACCGGCGCGCAGCCGGTCCTGCGTGCCAGCACTGTGGCGCGTGCGCGTCGCCCCTTCGAGGTCTTCTTCACATGAGCGAGCAGCGCAAGGACTACTTCGAGGGCCTCTACGGCGCCACCGACGACCCCTACGGACTGCGCGACCGCTGGTACGAGCAGCGCAAGCGCGCCATCCTTTTGGCGAGCTTGCCACGTGTGCGATTCGGGAGTACCTACGAGCCGGGTTGCGGCGCCGCTGAACTCACGGTGGAACTGGCGCGGCGCTGCGATGCGGTGCTCGCAAGCGATTTTTCGCCAAAGGCAGTGGCGGCTGCGCGCCGCCGCACGGAAGGGCTCGTGAACGTGCGTGTCGAAGCGCACGGCCTGCCCGTCGACTGGCCCGTGGCGGAGGCGCCCTTCGACCTCATCGTGCTCAGCGAGGTCGGCTACTTCCTGGAGCCACGCGCGATGCAGCAGGTCGCAGCCCTCTGCGCGGCAACCCTTGCACCGGACGGCACGCTGGTCGCTTGCGACTGGCGACCGGACTTCAGCGACCGCGCGCAGAGCACTGCTCGCGTGCATGCGACGCTGGCTGAGATCGGCCTGCCGCGCCTTGTCGCGCATGCGGAACGCGACTTCCTGTTGCAGGTCTGGTCACGCGATGGGCGTTCTGTGGCCTCACGCGAAGGCATCCGCTGATACCGCGTGAGCCCCCGTCAGCTCGGCACGCGCACGACACCGGGCGCACGCCCGTCGCGGCTGCAAGACGGGTCAAGCCGCCCGGAGCGCTCAAACTGGGGGACATTGGTAGCAATTGGTTGGTGCGCCGCCTCGAGGAGTCAGGCCTTGCCGGGCCACCCGGGAAGGTGTCACTCCGCTTTCGACTTCGCCAACCTGCGCGCCTTGGACAACGCCTTCCCTGGATGGTCTGCCGACTTTGCGGCCATTTCGTCCCTGAAGAAGTTGGCCCACAGGAACTCGACATAGGGCTCGTCCGGCTTGGCGAAGCCCCCGGCTTCAAGCACGTCGGCCGCCAAGCTGCGGAACGGGTCATCCTTCAGTTGCTCGAACGTGTCGGGCATGTCGTCAAACGGACGACGCCTGCCTTTGTCGTCGTAAGGATGCACCCAGCTGAAGTGATCGAGGAAGATCCAGAACGACGCTGGCTTCAAATGCGACAAATCCTTGGCCACGCCGACCGCGACGCGGTCGGATTTCTCCTGGACGAGCGCCACAGCGGCGTGGTGGTGGTCAAGGATGTAGTAGGTCTTCTTCGGCCCGATGACTGCCGGGAAGAGCTCATTGCGCATCGCCTCCCGGCGCTTGGCAGGCTTGAGCTTTGCCCACGAAGCGCGCTTTTCGGCCCTCCCTGAAGCCGACCGTCATCTGGGTCGGACGCAAGTCCTCCAGCTTGACTTCCACCAATCCCGCGCCGATGCGATACATAGTGACCTCCTGGGAACAACATTTGAGGAACCATTGTGCAAGCCTTCATCCATTGGCTGTTCGGCGAAGGGGCCGATCTCGAGGTGTGGCAGATGGCCGCCCGCGCCGTGGCGATCTTTGTATTTGCGCTGCTTCTCATCCGCACATCGGGGCGCCGCTCGTTTGGCCAGAGCAGTCCGTTCGATGCATGTACCACGGTCCTGCTGGGCGCCGTGTTGAGTCGTGCGGTGGTCGGCGCCTCGCCAATCTGGGCCACCATCGCCGCTGCTGCGGCACTGGCTCTTCTGCACCGGCTGCTCGCGTTGGCATGTGTTCGATGGCAAGGTCTCGAGGATCTTGTGAGTCGGGCGCTGTTGACGCAACGCAACCTCGCTGAAGCAGTGCGGCAGAAGCTTGGCGCCCGCCAGATCGACGAGGTTGCACTCGCCATGCTCGAGCGGGATGGAAAAATCTCGGTGATTGGCAAGGAGCGCTGAAGGGGCCCACAACAAGCCCATGGGATCAAACCCAACGGTAGGAGAGATCGCACCATAGCTCGCGGTGCGATCCTCACCTGGGCCGCTGCGGAAGCTACAACGTCGAGCGGCTACCAAGTCACGGCTTCCTCGAAGCCGCCCGCGACGCTCGTCACTTCCACCCGAGCCATCAAGCATGAACTTCGCCACCTGGAATCTGCTGATAGGCGCGCTGCTCATGCTGATGGCGCTTTCAGGATCGTTCCTGAAAAAGCTTCCCATCAGCGCCGCGGCGCTCTACATGGGCATCGGCTTCGCGATCGGGCCTGCTTGCCTGGGGTGGTTGCAACTGAGCCTCGAGCACGACACGAAGGTTGTCGAAACGATCTGCGAGGTAGCGCTCCTGATCTCCTTGTTCGCCGTCGGTCTGCGATTGCAGATCCGGACCCAGTTCTCCAGTTGGAGACTGCCCGCGCTGCTGGCCACCGTGACCATGCTCTGCACGGTTGCGCCGATGGCGGGCTTGGCTGTCGCCTTACATTGGTCTTGGCCGAACGCTTTGCTCTTGGCCGCCATCCTGGCGCCTACCGATCCCGTCCTGGCATCCGACGTCCAAGTCAGGCACGAAGAAGACACGGACGATCTGCGATTCGGCCTGACCGCCGAGGGCGGCCTCAACGATGGCACCGCCTTTCCTCTGGTCGTTCTTGCGCTCGGACTCATGGGTGCCGGCGATCTCGGTCCAGCGGGAATGCGCTGGCTCACGACTGACATCCTGTGGGCAGTCATTGGGGGACTGGCACTGGGTTGGACCTGCGGTGCAGCCTTCACCCGACTGACGCTCTTCCTCCAAACCACCAGGCAACAGGCGCTGGGGATGGAAAGCTTTCTTGCGCTGGGACTGATCGCTCTGACCTATGGCATTGCGTTGCGCGCGAATGTGTTGGGATTTCTCGCAGTCTTTGTGGCCGGCCTCAGCATGCGCCATGTCGAACGCGCAGCCAAGGCTGACGCGGAAGAAAAGCTGGCCCGTTCGCCTTCCTCCGTCGATCGCTCTCTGCCCGGGAAGGAGAGCAAGGTGGCCGCTGTGACCCAAGCGAAGACCGCTGACGCCATGACCCGGGAGGTGCTGGGTTTTGCCAAGGAACTCGAGAAATTCGTCGAGCTGGCGGCCATGCTCGCGATCGGGTGCCTGTTGCGACCCACGATGCTGACCTGGAGGAACGTAGTGGTCGCCGCCATACTGATTGCGGTGGCCCGCCCGCTGGCGATTTATGTCACGACGTTTCGAGGCCGCTGGAATTACTCGCAAAGGCGTCTTGCCGCCTGGTTCGGGATTCGCGGCGTCGGATCGGTGTACTACCTCGCCTATGCAACCAACCGCAACCCGTCGCTTGCGACGAGCAGCGACATCATGGGGCCTGTACTCGTTGCAGTCGCGGCATCAGTTCTCCTGCACGGTGCGTCTGCCGCGCCGTTGATGCGGATCTATCAGGCTGCCGCGAAGCGACGCAGGACGCCGTCGCGCGCGACGCGAAAGTGATGCGCGTTACCAGGAAAATTTGGGCAACCTCTTCAGCACAGGCGCCCGGACGCTTACTTGGCGCTGTCCGTCGGCATGCCTTCCTCATCGATCGAATGTGCTTCCTTTCGGGAACCGGCATCCTTTGCGCGCTGAGCCAGGCGGACATAGAACTCCGCGACCTCTCGCAAGTCCTGCTCATCAAGATCCTCGATCCCGATCATCCGGTTGCTCGCGCCGCGGCTGGAAGCCAGCAGTTCATTGAGCTTGAGATGCAACGCCACGCTGTCCTTGTTCTGGCTCTGCTGGATCAGGAACACCATCAGGAAAGTCACGATCGTGGTGCCGGTGTTGATCACCAGCTGCCAATTCTCCGAGTAGCCGAACGCCGGCCCCGTCAAGGCCCACACAACCACGGCCAGCAGCGCCACGCAGAAGGCAGCGGGTGAGCCCACCCAGCGCGTGATGTGGCTCGCGAAACTGTCGAACGCCGAAAGCAGACGCGAACGCTCCGCATAGGAGGCGCTGCTGGTGTTGGGCATCGAGCCGAGTGCGGAGTCCGATGGTTGCGAATTGGTGGCTTTCATAGGGAGCGTTATAACGTGCACGTCTGCTTGCCAACTGACGGCCGGGCGATCAACGCTGCACGGTTTCTTGCGGGAGCACTTCGACCGAAGCGGGCTATTCAGAAGGGGAATACTGATGCAAGGGTCGCCGACAAGGAGGTCAAAGCCGAAGATGACAGTTGGCGCGCGCCCGTCCTATTGATGTTCGATGGGCCAAGGCGTTAAATGCCAGCGAGTTGCATAGCCCTCTTGCCGTAGGAGAGTGCTTCATCGCGCAGCTCTTTTGATCATCTGCGACCTCAGGAATCCGAACCCCATGGCCAAGAAGCCCGCTACAAAGCTCCCATCTGCGCCCGCGACCAAACGCGCGATCGCGGTACAACCCAATCTCCATCAGGAAGGTCACGAGACCCAGAAATACGGTGAGATCGTCAAGTTGCCTAATGGCCTGTCGGAGGACGTGTGCAAGAAGAGCGTCGCCTTGCTCAATCAGTGCCTGGCTGACACGATCACGCTGCGCGACATGTACAAGAAGCATCATTGGCAAGTGGTCGGGCCTACGTTCAACCAACTGCACCTGATGTATGACCAGCACTATGAGGGACAGGTCCTTCTCGTGGACATCTTGGCCGAGCGCGTTCAACTGCTCGGCGGGATCTCGCTTGCCATGGCGGCAGACATCGCGGAGGTCACCAGGATCCCGCGCCCGCCGCGGGGACGCGAGCCGGCAGCCGTGCAGATTCGCCGTCTGGCCGAAGCACACGAACTGATCATTGTTGCCGCACGAGAGGCGGCCAGCGCAGTCGACGAGGCAGGCGACGATGGCAGCAACGATGTCTTTGTGTCGAACGTGCTGCGCACGAACGAATTGCAAGTTTGGTTCCTGACGGAGCACTTGGTGGCCGCCTCACCCGTCGCTACCTGAATTAGCGCGGAGCCGCTTCGATCGGAGCGATCTTGCTATCGGGACTGGGACCGGGGCTGGACTGGGCTGCGATCGTGGCTGCACTGGGCTGCAGGCTACAGCACGCTTCGGGCTGTCGCGCCTGATCGTCATGGGCGGCGCGAGCCGTTGCAGCTATCAGACGCCGGCGCAGCGCGCGCGAGAGCACTCCCTGGCGCAGCAGCGCCTCGACCCGATGCCTTCGCCGCCCCAGCTTGGCTTTCGTCTTACACAGATGGTCATGGGCGGGGGCGATGCTCTTTGGCATGACCAAGGAGAACGCGATGATCGACACCAAAGCCCCTCAATCGACCGAAGCTGATGCACAGAGCCTGATCGATCAGGCCCGCAACGAGGCTCAGGCGCGCGTCGCCGACGTGCATCTCGAGGAGGGCACGGTCAAGTCCGAGCAGGCGCAAAACTCGCCCCATCCCGACGACCACGATTGAACGCATTCCTCAAGGCCGGCTACCCGTCCTGCGGCGCCACCAATGGCTTGGAGCCATCGACCTCTCGCTCCGCTGCCAGCCAATCCTCCTTTTCGTCGCCGGGCTCGCCGCCTCTTCGTTCATAGATTGCGTATGCCTCGCGCCGAATCATGTCCTCACGCAGTTCGTCGGCGCTAGCCTCCGACGTGCTGTCCGGCGAAATGGGCCGCGCAGTTTCTCCGTCCTCGCGTTCAAGGTCGACAGCGCGGACTTCTGCCTCCGTGGGCAGCGCCCCATCTGCGGCCGTCGCTGTTCCGGGTGAGGCGGTGGATACTTTCAAGACTGCCATCGTGACTCCTGTTCAGGGATTCTTCATTGCATTCAAAGCGGACTACGCCGATCAATGTGGTTGAACGGCAGCTACCTACGTCAGACGTTTCGCCTTCCTCTTCTGTGCACGCAGGCGTTGTCGAGTGAGCGCGTTGGCGACCGTGACCACCGCCAGCACGGCGAGATCCTGCGTCAAGTTGCGCGTCGCCTGCGCCACGCGATTGTCCACTTCGCGCTGGGTCGCTGCGACACTCGCCAGGCCCGCGTAGTCCGGAACGTCCGAAGCCGGCGTGTTCAAGCCCGCAGCGCTCGCAAGGTCAGTTTGCGAGGTGCCAGCGGCGTGGACATTGGCCGCAACTTCAGTCGCTGCAACAGCCTTCTGCCCCGCAAGCGAGCCGTGCGCGTCCGCGTAGACCTTGGTGAACTCCGCGCCCAGCAGGAAGATCTGCGCGGCGTAGTAGACCCAGGCCACCAGCACGACCAGCGAGCCGGCGGCAGCGAAGGCTTCGGTGACGCCGCTCTTGCCCAGATACAGGCCGATCCCCAGCTTTCCCAGCTCAAACAGGAGGGCGGTTACGCCCGCGCCGATCCATACGTCACGCCACGCGATCCTGGCGGTGGGCATCAGCTTGTAGATCATCGCGAACAGCAGCGTGATGATGCCGAAGGAGATCAGCAGGTTCAGACCCTGCATCAGCATCTCCCAGCCCGGCATCAGGCCACCGAACCAGTTGTCGAAGGCCGCCAGCCCCGCGCTCACCATGAGCGACACGATGAGCAGGAAGGCGACGCCCAGGATGAGCCCAAAGGACAGCACCCGCGCCCGCAGCACGGCCCATACCCCGGTAGGCTTTTCCTTCTCCGGCACATGCCAGATCCGGTCGAGCGCGCTCTGTAGTTCAGCGAACACGGTGGTGGCACCGACCAGCAGTACCACTGCGCTGACGACGCCGGCGATCAGGCCCTTGTCGGTGTCGGCAGCCGCGCGGAGCATGGCTTCCACGGCGGTCGCGCCGTCCTGGCCGACCAGCCCGCCGATCTGCCCCACGATCTGGTCCTGCGCCGCCTCGCGCCCGAAGATCGCGCCCGCGACCGCGATGACGATCACCAGCAGCGGCGCGAGCGAGAAGATCGTGTAGTAGGAGATGGCGGCGCCCATGCTGGGCGCGTAGTCGTCGATCCAGGCCATGACCGCGTCACGGCACAGTTCGTAGAGCTGCTTCAGCTTCATGGCTTCCTCCCCGGTTTGGGTGTGGCGTTCTTCCTGGTCCCTCCAGCCTGCTGGACGGCGCCCGCCACCGTGCGCTGCACGTTGGCGCAATTGGTCGATTCGCCGGGCCCGGTCTCGATCAGCGGGAGCAGCGCCGCCACCGGGTTCACGGCCGCCAGCGCCAGCGCACCGCCCGCGCGTGCGAGCAACGGGCCCTTGACGACTTGATAGTCCGGCTTCTTGAAGCTCCCGTAGACGCGCACCGGCGTGCGCAGCGAAAACAGGCCCATCTCCTTCGGCTTGGGCGCGATGGTCATGTCGAAGCGCTCGTGCTCCAGGTCGAAGGTGCCGGTGCCGAGCACCTGGGTCTGCTCGGTGTCGATCACGAACAGCGTCGACTTGCCGCGGCCGCCCGCCACATCGAAAGCCACGCCGCCGCAGTTGATGACGATGTCCTTGTCGCCGCCGACGAGCAGCGTCATCACCTTGCCCCCGTTGAGGCCGCTGGCCGCGTCAAGCAGGTTGGAAACCTGCCCGTTGACCACGGTCGCGGCGATGCGCCCGTCAGACTTGGCGGCCGCATCGGCGATCGAGTTGCCGGTGCCCTTCAGCCGCAACGTCGCACCGACGCGGCCCGCACCCTTGGCAATGGTCTTGTTGTCCGGCACGAGCTGGTCGACGCGCACGCGCTGCAGGTCGATCTGCAAATCGGTCTTCAGCGTCGGCTCGCGTGCGTCCATCGCCACGCGGGCGGCGATGGTGCCGCCCGCAAAGCCGAAGTCCAGCGGCTCGACCTTCAGCATGGAATCGTGCAGCCGCAGGGACACCTTCAGGGTCTCAAGCGGCAGCGCCTGGGGCATGACCAGCTTGGCCGCACCGAAGTCGACTTCGGCATCGATCTTCTGCAAGCGGCTGCCATCGAAAGTGCCGGCGGGCAGGATGTGGTTGGGATCGATGGCCTTTTCCTTTTCCTTCGCGGCCGGCCGGCTGCTCGTTTCGGCCTGCGAAGCCGCGGGCTTGCCGCCGCTCTCCTTGGTCTGCACGCCGATCAGCGGCCCCAGGTCAGCCAGGTTCAGCAGCTTGCTGTGCAGGCCGGCGGTGAGCAGGGGGCGCGGCTTCTGGTCCACATACGCGCCCTTGCCGGTGACGTCGCTCGAGCCGATCTTGCCGGCGAGGTCGTCCATCGTGTAGCGGTTGCCCTTGAGGATCAGGTGGCCCTGGAGCTGGTAGGGCGGGGAGGCCGGCAGTGGTAGCAGAAGGAAGGGGTACAGGTTGGCCAGCGTCTGGCCCTCGATGCGCAGCTGGGTGTCGATGCCTGAGATCCTGGCCGCATCGGCAATGGTGCCTTCGACCGCGACCTTGGTCGTTCCTGCGTTCAACTCGCCCTTGAGCGGGAAAGGCACGCCCGATTCCTGGAAGCTCAGCACGTCGCCCGTCAGCGCGCGGCCGCTGAACGCCGCGTTGTGATACGTGCCCTTGAAATCGTACTGCGTCGTGTAGCGGCTGTTGTCGGGCCTGGCCTTGGCGTCCTTGACGTTCTCCTGGCTCGCCGGGTCGAAGGTGCTGGCCAGCACGTCGATCGTGAAAGGTTCGCCATGGTCGATGTAGCGCAGATGACCGTGGTCCACCGACAGCGTGCTGATGCGCAGCTTACTCGGCGACGTGTCGGACGGGTCGGAAAGAATCCAGTTCTTGCGGTTGTCGGGCAGGCGCTCGAAGACCAGTTCGGGCTTCGTCAGCGCGACGCGCGGGACCAGCATCTTTTCGGGCAGGTCGCGCAAGGAGATCGAGAATTCGAGCTTTTCGATCTTCGCCATGGCGAGCGCCTCCTTCGACCACTTGGCATTGCCGAAGTAGACGTCGCGCATCTGGATGTTCGGCGTCAGGCCGAGTTTCACGCGCAGGTCGGAGGTGTGGAATTCGCGTTCAGTCTTCTTCGAGATGTAGTTGTTCAGCGGGACGCGGACCCAGTTCCAGTCGAACAGGACGAAGAATGCGATGAGCAGCAGCACGAGGGCACCGAGGGTGGCTCGCACGGGATGGCGGCGCAGGGGTGCAAGCTTGACGGGCTTCATGCGAAAGATCATTCCCGGGGATTCGCCCGCTGCGTATCGGCGGCGAGCGATCGGCGCTGTGAGCGGGACGCCTACGCTTTTCGGAGGTAGCGGCCTGTCACGCTGGCGGGTGTTGCGGCAATCGCGACCGGCGGACCTTGTGCCACGATGCGTCCCCCTTCGTCCCCCGCGCCCGGCCCCATGTCGATCACCCAATCGCTCGCAGCGATCACGCGCAGTTCATGCTCGACCACGACCACGGTGTTGCCGGCCTCGACCAGCCCATCGAGCTGCACCATGAGCTTGTCGACGTCGGCCGCGTGGAGCCCAGATGTCGGCTCGTCCAGCACGTAAAGGGTATGGCCGCGCTGCACGCGCTGCAACTCGGTCGCGAGCTTGATGCGTTGGGCTTCGCCGCCCGAGAGTTCCGTGGCCGGCTGGCCCAGCCGGAGGTAGCCCAACCCGATCGCTTCCATCAAGGCCAGCGGCCGGCACACGGCCGGCTCCCCGGCGAAGAAGGCCACGGCCTCGTTGACCGTCAGGCCCAGCACCTCAGCTATGTTGCGGCCTTGCCATCGGACCTTGAGCGTCGCTTCGTTGTAGCGTGCGCCGTGGCAAGTGGGGCAGGGTGCATAGACGCTCGGCATGAAGAGCAGTTCGACGCTGACGAATCCCTCGCCCTCGCAGGTGTCGCAGCGGCCCTTGGCCACGTTGAATGAGAACCGGCCGGCATCGTAGTGCAGCCGCCTTGCCGCCGCCGTGCCCGCGAAGAGCTTGCGCACCGCATCGAACAGGCCGGTGTAGGTGGCGAGATTGGAGCGCGGCGTTCGGCCGATCGGCTTCTGGTCGACACGCACGATGCGACGGATCGACTCGACGCCGCTTGCGATGTGCCCGGACACGGTGCCTGGCACAGGGGCTTCCGCGCCCTCCGCTTCATCCTCGGTTTCCGGCGGCTCATGGCCGAGATGCGCCGCGACGAGTTCGATCAGGGCCTGGCTGACCAGGCTCGACTTGCCCGAACCCGAGACACCGGTGACCGTGGTGAACACGCCCAGCGGGAAGGCGGCTTCGAGCTGGTGCAGGTTGTTGCGCGTCAGGTTGGCAAGTCGCAGCCAACCCATCGGCTGACGCGGAGGACGGACGCGCTTCACCGCTTCGGCGAACAGGTAGCGCGCGGTATGCGAGCCGGCAACGCCGCGCAGTCCTTCCGGCGGTCCGCTGTACAGCACGCGCCCGCCCAGTTCACCGGCATCCGGGCCGACATCGACTAGCCAGTCCGCATGGCGCATCACGTCGAGATCGTGCTCCACGACGAAGATCGAATTGCCCGATCGCTTGAGCCGGTCCAATGCCACGCGCAGTGCCTCGCCATCGGCAGGGTGAAGGCCGGCGGAGGGTTCATCGAGGACGTACACCACGCCGAACAGGTTGGACCGGATCTGGGTGGCCAGGCGCAGCCGCTGCAACTCGCCCGGCGACAGCGTGGGCGTGCTGCGGTCGAGCGACAGATCACCGAGGCCGAGTTCCGTGAGGGTGGTGACGCGCTCGAGCACGTCGTGCGCAATTCGCTGCGCCGCGATGCGCTTTTCTTCCGACAGGTTGGGCGTGCGGCGCACGTCGGGCGACGCCTCGTGGCTGGCGCCGCCGGCTGCGATGCGGCGCTCGGTATCCTTGCGCGAGGCCGAGCGGCTGAGCGTGGACGCGGCCTCCGCACCCCTAAGCCGCCCCTCGGCCGCCGGCTTGAGCACCTCGGCGAGCTGGTTCAGCGGCATGCGCGAGATCTCCCCGATGTCATGGCCGGCAAAGGTCACGCCCAACGCTTCGCGTTTGAGCCGCTTGCCGTCGCAGGTCGGGCAGACAGTGCCGATCATGAAGCGCGACGCGCGCTTCTTCATCAAGGCGCTCTGCGTGGTGGAGAAGGTGTGCAGCACGTAGCGCCTGGCGCCGGTGAAGGTGCCCTGGTAGCTGGGCTCCATCCTGCGGCGCAGGGCGGCGCGGGTCTCCGCAGGGGTGAAGCCGGCATAAACGGGCACCGTCGGTTGCTCGTCGGTGAAGAGGATCCAGTCGCGGTCCTTCCTCGGCAGGTCGCGCCAGGGCGTGTCGACGTCGTAGCCCAGGCTGACGAGGATGTCGCGCAGGTTCTGTCCTTGCCAGGCCGGCGGCCACGAGGCGATGGCGCGTTCGCGGATCGTCAGCGCGTCGTCGGGCACCATGGTCTTCTCGCTGACCTCGAAGACGCGACCCAGCCCATGGCAATTCGGACAGGCGCCTTGCGGCGTGTTGGGCGAGAAGTCCTCGGCATAGAGCATGGGCTGCTTCGGCGGGTAGCTGCCGGCGCGCGAATAGAGCATGCGCAACAGGCTCGACAGCGTGGTCACGCTGCCGACCGAGGAGCGTGTGCTGGGCGTGCCGCGTTGCTGCTGCAGCGCCACGGCGGGCGGCAGCCCCTCGATGCTGTCGACGTCGGGCACGCCCACCTGGTCGATCAGCCGCCGTGCATAAGGCGCAACGGATTCGAAGTAGCGGCGCTGCGCCTCTGCATAGAGCGTGCCGAAAGCCAGCGACGACTTGCCCGAGCCCGAGACGCCGCTGAACACGACCAGTGCATCGCGTGGGATGTCGACGTCGACATCCTTCAGGTTGTGTTCGCGCGCGCCGCGCACGCGCACATTGCGATCGGGCTGGGTGGTACTCATGCGCGCAAGCAGATCGCAATCCGGACCCCGGCGCAAGCGGTCGAAGCGCCCTGCTGGCGCAATCGAACTGGGTGTTGGTAGCCTCGGCACCGCAGACCCGGGCACCCGGGCTGCAGTTGAAAAGTCGAAAAGTCAGTTGAGTCGGCCGGTGGTGCCTCAACTCGTCGCACCGGATGTATGTGGACAAACGACTGCATAGACGCGGCGAGTGACGACCAGAACAGCGTGGCGGGGAACCTGACGCCGAACGACCTGCGGCCACCAGCAGGATAGCCGAGTACTTGGGCGAGCGATCCGCGCGCGAAGTACCGATTTACGCGGGCGCCATGCTATGCGCGCAAGAGCCGTACCGTCGAAGCAACGCAAAAGTGGCATGCCTGCGGCGGCGAACATCGGGGTCTGCGTTTCGATGAAAGTCCAACCGCTTCGCTCTTCGAGCCGCAGTCTTTGTTCCCCAAGTTGCGAATGACGGAGCCGATTGGCGCGGCCTCCCACGCCAGTCTTCGAGCCGACAAGCGCGGGGTGGTTGGCCGGCGCACCCACACAAGGCGCCTTTCGATCGCGCAGTCAAGCGCGAGAGCAACTCCTATTTCGGAGTACCCGTCTTTTCAGTTGGATTGGTGGGCACATCAGGACGCTCACCCTTCTTCCCCATCTGAGGCTTGAGCTCGTCGCGCGTCGGCTTCACTTCGGCGCGGGTCAACTGACCCGTCTGCTCCGCGGCATTGGGCTGGTTGTTGGTCATCGTCGAAGGCTCGCCCTTTGGCGTCGTGGTGTTGGCCGTGTTCTTGTTTTCCATCCGTGCCTCTGACTTCACTGCCGCCCTGGACGCCGGCACGGATCCGTCCGGGCGCTGAGTTGGGTTGGCCACGCCAGCAGGTGTTTTCGTGCTGGCTTGCCCGCCGACCGCTGGATCGGGAGCAGCAGGTACCGCAGTCGTCTGAGCGAGCGCAGCGCTCGAAAGAACGAGCATGCCGCTGATGAAATGGATGGCGAGTAAACGCTTGTTCATGGCAATGTCTCCTGGTTAAAAACTTGCTGAAGGACACCTGTGTATCGAAGCGCGCAGCAAGCGGCTGTGTGAGGACTTCGCGTCTCCGCGTGTAGGTCAACGCGGGTGCGACGCGATGTCGCCGATTCGTCCGCGAGAGGCGAGGGCACCGCCCAGTTAAAGCTCAGAGCGCCCCTGCAACCTGGTGAAAATGCTTAGACCGCCTCTTGATCGCCTATGGCCGGCCACAGGACCGAGCGATTCGAGCCATTACTGCCAGCCAAAGCTTCTGCCAAGACACTTCCTTGGGCGCGTCGCTGGCTTGGCGGCAGCGGCGGAGTGAGATGCTTGATGAAGTCGGGGACATGCTCGCCGATTTGCACCTTCAGCGACTGGGTTGATCCGGTATCTGGATACCTGGAGGTCGACTTCGTTGCGCATTGCGGCCCTCAGCTCGCGGGCACATTCGTCCAGACACTTGTGCTGACGGACGTCGCCGCTGGGTGGACGCAGTGCCTGCCGGTTCCGACCCGCGACAGCACCTTGAACCGAGCTTTTGCACTGTCAAGCAGCGCGGGGGCATGCTACGTCGAGGGCGCACCACCTGTTTGCGAATGGGCAGGTTGGATCAGCCCTTCGGAGTTGATCCGAAGGCATAACGTGCGAGCGCACGCAAATCGGCCTCGTCCTGCATCTCCGCGGTCACCGCGGGTAGGGCCTCGCCGAAGACCACACCCGCCAGCGCCTTGCGCGGATACATTCCGAGGCAGCGCGTGCGGACGATGCGGACACGTACCAACGCATCGGAGCCCAAGCGACGCAATTCCTTCGCGGCCCACTTGCTGTCCAGATGTCGCGGACCGTCGGAGCGGCCTTCACACTCGGCACACACAGCCGCGAGACGACTGAACTTGGATGTTTCGAGCTTCATGCTTGCAATACCGCCGACCGGTCGCGCAGCTCCGATTTGAGCCCGTCGCCGCAGCATACGCTCGCTGGAGACTCAGGGCCGGTTACTGATAACGTGTTCATTTCGGGCGCGGTGGCTTCAAGCCGCTGTCTGGCGCCTTCAGGCGCCCCGCGCGCAATTCCTTGACGGCGTGCGCGACAGCGCGAGCGACGTTGCGCACCTCCTCCTGGAAATCGCGGTCAGCATCGAGCACGTTGTGGCTGGTCGCGTAGGGCTCGTAGTAGCCAAGGTAGCGATCGAGCCGGGCCTTGGTGCCGGCATCGATCATGCCGATCCAGTCGAGCCAGTCAGTGAGATTGCGGCGCAAGTCCTCTACGCCGGCCACGTCGCCGTGCACCACCACGCCATACACGCGGCCGGCCAGGTGCTTGGGGTAGTTCCAGCCCCTCATCTCAAGCGTCTTGGCCTCGCTCGCCTTCTTGCCGTGCGTGCTGCTCGGGTCGGGATTGCCGCCATCGGCGCACACCAGGCGGTCGATCATCAGCTTGAGCGGACTGGTGGCCTGGTACCAGTGTGTGGGCGTGAAGAGGATGACGCCATGCGCCTGCACCCAGCGCTCGTAGATCTCGTTCATCCAGTCGCCGACCTGGTTCAGCGAGTGGTTCGGATAGCAGCTGCAAGGCCAATGGCACAAGGGCATGGCCGTGGAGACGCAGCCCTTGCACGGATGGATGTTGCGGCCGTATTCGGAGGTCAGCAGGCTCAGGTCGAGCACATCGCATTCGATTTTCGCGTTGTCCAGCTGTGTCTTCGCCAGTTGCACCATGCGATGGGTCTTCGAGTTCTCGCCGGGACAGGTGCCATCGTTGCGCGGCGAGCCGTTAATGAGCAGCACGCGCGACGACGTCGAAGGCTTGCCCCATGCAGCCTGCGCCTTGCGCAAGCGGGCGCGGGCTTCGAGCCATTCGGTGGAGATCGGATATTCCGGGTCGGCAAAGCCCTTGCCGGCCTTGCGGGTGAGCGGCGCCTTGCGGCTTTCCTTGTAGTTGTACCAGGCGATGTCCTCGAGCCGTGCGAGCGCTTCGGCTTCCGGTGCAAAGTTCGGATCCTCGAAGGACTGCATGAAGCGCTCGTGGAATGCAGCGCGCTGCAGCTGGCCGGGCGCCTGGCCCTTGCGGATCTTGATCATCGGAATAGAGGCCTCAGAACAAGCCTGCGCCTTGCGCCGCATCCAGCATCGCACGTGACAAGTCCGCGAACTGCGCGTTGAGATCCCTCGACGGTGCGGCCACCAGCGTCGCCGTCCACAGCAGGCGGCTGCTGCTCGCATCGGTCACTCGGCCGTTGGCAGCGAAGCCCGTCGCCCAGCCTCCACCTCCAACCGGAACGCTCAGGCCGACGCCTGCGCCGCCGCTGCCGCCGAAGCTGAATCCGCCGAGCCCCAGAGAGACGCCCGATCCCGCGCTGGAAGTTGCCGGCGTCAAGGTCATCGTGAACACCGCCTTGGCGCCTAACGATCGGGCGCTCGCCACCAGCTGACCATCGAGTTCACGATCATTCAGCAAGACGGTGTTGGCGGGCACTTGGACCGGGGTGGCGCCCTTGGCCTGCACCTCCCGGAAGAGTTGGTCCTCACAAGTTCGGCGCACGGCCACATCAAAGGCGTCGCATGCGATGAGCACTTTCTCGCCACGAAGGAACCGCGACTGGCCACCAAGCGCGGGATCCGTCCATTGCGCCTCCCGTTGCGGTGCCGAAGCGCAGCCTGCCAAGCTCAGCAGCACGCATGCCGACAGGGTGAGGGATCGAAAGCGGGCGGCAGGATTCATGGTGCTGGGCCCGCCCGACATATGGAGCCGAAGGAACAGCAGCGGATTTGTCGTAGGAGTTTTGCTGTGTTCGACCACCACACCTGTCGCGCTGCCGGCATTGGTTGAAGGGTTTGTGGAGTTCAGTGGACTGTCGAACACTGTCTCGGCGCTGGCGTCTAGACACGCAGGCACGCGGGCAGACGTAAAGGCCACGAACACGACTCTCACCGTCCAGCTCGGATTCGACGACCAAGGCGTCGCTTCGGAACGACCGGCATGCCATGAGCAACCGATCGCCTACTGGCTCGACCATCTGACTCGCTACGCCGCGATCGCGTCACGATCCAGCTAGGCCTTGGGCAATTGCCATTTGGCATCTGGGTACGGCACAGGGCTCATGTGCCTTCTCGGACCGGCCGCAGGCTGGTCACGAGGCTGGCCGGGTAGCCGCCGTAGCTGTACCGATCAGCGCGAGAGCCTCGGGAGACACATCGACGGGCGCCTGCGCGAAAAGGAATTTCGCATCCTGTAACGCCTGGCCAAACAGGGAATCCACCAAAGCGCACGGAGCTCAACGACCAGCGGTCGTTGAAACGCGTTGGTTTGGACCGAGTCAGGAGAAACCTGTCATGCGCAGCATTGGGCATGCAGCGGACTACAAAATGGGCGAACCCCATTTCGGCATGCTGTCTGACTGAGGCGCGCATCAAAGGTCACCATGCTGCACGGTCGCCAACGCGTTTGCGCAGTGGCATCCCCCTCAATTCCAAGGAGTCACCATGGGCATCCTCAGCAACATCTTCAGCAAGATCTTTCCGAGCTCTCACGCTGCCAATGCTCCGGCAGGCGCGGCGCCGGCCCCTAGCGCCACGCCAGCTTCAACACCGTCTCCCAACACGACAGCGGCTGGAACGGCACCGACGCCGGGCGCGCCGGCCGTCACTCCCATGGCGGAAGTGGACGTGGAGCAAATGCTCAACGGCATGGCGCAGAAGTCCCCGGAAAAGCTCAACTGGCGCACCTCGATCGTGGACCTCATGAAGCTGCTGGGACTCGATAGCTCCCTCGCTGCGCGCAAGGAACTCGCGCATGAACTCCACTACAGCGGCGACACCAACGACTCCGCCGCGATGAACATCTGGCTACACCGCCAGGTGATGAACAAGATTGCGGCCAACGGCGGCAAGGTCCCGGCCGATCTCAAGGACTGAGTTGGGTTGAAGCACCAAGCCGCGCCAGCGTCGCAGGCGCGCGGCTTCCTGCGCTGGTGGCGCGATGCGGGCCGTCACGCCCCTCACGCGAACCGCAGCCTTTTGAGCCTGCCGCGCATCAGGAGCTCGCCCTCATCGGGCACCACGGTGGCATGGGGAAAGCTGGGAAGCGGTCGACGCACCCGTGCCACGGTGCGCGCTTCGTCCTGCATGCCGGGGCCAGCGACGGCGGCGGCTCAGGCCGGTGCGAAGGTCCGACAGCGCGGAGACGCCGGCCGCGAGCACGCCACCGCTGCGCACCTGCGCCAAGTTAATCACGCGCCTCAGGAATGGCGATGGACAGGCCGAGCGCAACGGATGAAGGTACCGTCATTGTTACTCAGCAGTCCGTAATATAGGCGACAGATGGCACTTGGAAGAACGAGCGCACCAAGCGCCGGTCTTTCTGCATTTGGCGTAGTTGTTGCTCGACTCGAATGGCCAGCT
>NZ_JBBKZS010000036.1:0-37049 GCF_037889955.1 Variovorax robiniae | reverse complement strand
CACCGGGAGCTCGACGACGTCTTGCCACAGTTCGGGCTGCAGCACCGCGAGCGCTTCGCTGCGGGCGCCGAACACCCGGCGCTTGAACTCGGCCAGCTGCGCGGCCAGCGAACTCATCTGCTGGTTCGCCTGCGCCCGCAGCCCCTGGAAGGCCTGCGCGGCCTCCACCAGCATGTCCTTGAGCACCTCGACGTCGTCGGGCAGGCTCGATCGATCGACGGGGACAGCCAGCAGTTGCATGGGTGTCGATGATCTCAGCGCGACCGCGCTGCGGGCAGTCGGTGAATTGCCGATTGCCTTGAAGGCCTGAAGTCCCCCCGTCCTCAGGCGACGACGCTCACGTCGAGCGTCCGCAACCGTCTCGTTCGACTCAGGTCGATCCCTTCCAGCCATGCGACGAGCTCGCTCATCGCGATGCCGCCTGCGTGCAGCCGCGCGGGGTCGGTGAAGCGGCCCGCCTCGAGACGCTTGTAGAGGACCCAAAATCCGTGGCGATCCCACACGAGCAGCTTCGCGCGGTCGCGGCGTCGCCCGATGAAGACGAAGACCTGACCCGACAGCGGGTTCATGCCCATCGCGGCCGCCACGATCTGCGACAGGCCGTCGATGGACTTCCTCATGTCAACGGCCTCGCCATACACGTAGGCCCGGATCGCTGACGACAGGATCATCCGAGGCGCGCCATCACGCTGTACAGGACGCGTTCGGCGGCCTCGCCGCTCAGGCGCAGCGTCATGCCCTCCAGGGCGACCTCCACAAGCGCCGCGACCTCCGAGCGAGCAGTCGACACCGGCACGAATGCGGCTGCTCGTGACGGCGTCGGCTTCGCTGCCGCAGCACTCGCGCTCGAGCGCTTCTTGCCGCTCACGCGATGCCGATAGGTCGACAGTGCCAGGCCATTGGCCGAGCAGTACTGCGGTACGCTCACGCCTTGCTCCAGGCGACGCTGTTCGTGGTCTCGCCAGAAGCTCTCGTCATGCTGCACCATCGTCTGGCCAGTTCGCCAGTCCACGCGCACGCGCTGCGACACGCCGGCCTCGACCGGTCCTGCTTGATCCGTCATTGCACTCTCCGAAATAGGGAGAGATGAACTTCGCCGATCAGGCCGCCTCAGGCAATGACGGGGAATCTCGGACACTCACGCTGCTGTGAGGTCTGACTTCGTTGTAGTCCTGGCGCCAGAGGGTGATGGCCGATCTGGCCTGCTGCAGCGTCTCGAACCATTGCTCGTTCAGGCACTCGTCCCTGAACTTGCCGTTGAAGCTCTCGATGTAGCCGTTTTGCATGGGTCGGCCCGGCTCGATCAGGATGTGGCGAATGCCATGGGTCTGCGCCCAGCCCATGAAGGCGCGGCTGGTGAACTCCGGTCCGTTATCGGTGCGAACAGCCATTGGGTAGCCCCTGAAGACAGCCGCCTGGTCCAGCAGCCGCGTCACGTACTGTCCAGAGATGCCCCAGTCCACTGAGATGCTCACGCACTCGTGGCTGAAGTCGTCGGCCACCGTCAGGCATTTGATACGCCGTCCGGTGCTCAAGCTGTCGCTGACGAAGTCCATGCTCCACACCTCATTGACCGTGCGGGCCAGTTGCAGCGGCACGCGCTCGTTGGCCGGCCGCTTGACCTTCTTGCGCTTGCGCACCGCCAGGTTGGCCGCGCTGTAGAGCCGGTAAACCTTCTTGTGGTTCACGCCAGGGAAGTGCGGGCGCAGCATGTCGTGGATACGCCGATAGCCGAAACGCCGGCGCACATGCGCGATCTCGACGATCTTGCTGCTGAGCTCCTGGGTCATGGCATCGACTTCAGGTGGATTGCGATAGCTGTCACGGGAGAGCCCCACAAGCCTGCATGCGCGCCGCTCGCTCAGATCGCATTGCTCGATCATGGTGGCGACGGCGGCACGCTTGGCCTGTGGGGCTAACGCTTTACCCCGAACGCGGTGTTCAGTGCGTGGATGTCCAGGTGGGCCTCCGCCAACAGCTTCTTGAGCTTGTTGTTCTCGGCCTCGAGTTCACGCAGCCGTCTCGCATCGGGCACGTCCATGCCACCGTACTTGGCGCGCCACTTGTAGAAGGTCGCGTCGCTGAAGCCGCCCTTGCGGCACAGATCCTTGATCGGCAGGCCGGACTCGGCCTGCTTGATGAAACCGATGATCTGCTCCTCGGTATACCTGCTCTTTCTCATGTCCGTCATTCTCCAAGTTGACGGACTTCACTGCCATTACGTTGGTACGGCTGGGAGGGGGCAGGTCATGATGACTTCGGTATTGACCGTGGACACCCCTTCGACGCGCCGACGCAGACGCGAGGTTTTCCAATTCAATTGATCTCCGTCAAGTTGACTCGACAGGCGTGGGTGCATGCTAGATGACCGTCTGAACAATCCAAGGAGGAGCCTATGAGGACCGTGACTTCGCTTGCAGCGATGGCGCTGCTGGGCACGCTGCTGCAACCTGCGATCTCGAAAGACAATCCCGCCCACGCGATGGCGGCCTCGACGGCGCCTGGCACAGGCACCATCACCGAGGTCGTCCGGGTCTCCGGTGTGGTCGAGGCCATCGACCTGCCGACGCGCCATGTGGTCCTCAAGAACTCCCACGGCAAGCTGATTGCGATGGCGATCGGTCCCGAGGCACGCAACCTGGAACAGGTCAAAGTCGGTGATCAGGTCAGGGTGAGCTACGCGCAGGCGCTGACCTTGACCTTGATGAAGGACGGCAAGGAACTGCGAAGCAAGGTCGAGACTCCGAGCGGTGCCCGGTCTGCGCAAGGCGAGCGCCCGGCGGGCGTGCTTGGCCAGAAGGTCGAAGTCACGGCCGACGTGACGGCCGTCAACAAAAAGTCCCGCGTTATCACGCTGCGCGGCCCAGAGCATGAGATCGACTTGAAGGTCCGCGATCCCGAGCAGTTGAAGTTGATCAAGGTGGGCGATCAGCTCCATGCGGTCTATACCGAGGCGGTAGCGCTGTCGGTCGATCCTGCTGCCAAGAAATAGAGCGCTGCTGGCCGGGACGGCATGGGCAGCGAACTGCGCGCCAGATGCGACGGGCGTGACGGCGCCTTCGGCGCGGCAGCGCCGGGCACGGCCGCTGCCGATCCGCGACTGCGGTTTCTCCTCGACCTGCTCAATCCGAATGCGAGATCCGTGGGCCGGGTGAGACAGTTTCTGGAGGCCATCGAGGCCTGCGCTGCGGTCGAGGCGCGGGTGCGGGAATGGTGGACGGTGTTCGTACGGGAGGTCGAACTGACCGCGATGCTGGCTGACCACGGCTTCTCGCCACGCAGCGCATTTCTGAGCGAATTTGGCGCGTCCTTGCGGCGCAGCCTGTTGCCGGCCGCGCCGGAGACCATCGATGCCTCCAGCGTGCTGCGATCGGCGCTGCCGGTGGACTCGAACGCCGCATGGCTCCAGCAACTCGATGCAGACCTGCTGCGCCGCATCGTTGCGCCTGCGCATGATCGATCCGGTGCGCGCGGGGCAGCCTTTCCGCGAATTGATGGTCGATCCTGGTCGGTTGCGCGACGAAGCGCTGCGCCGGCCGCGCGATCCGGAAGCCCTGAGGGCCGCGTTCAAGGCCTTCCGCGAGCGGCTGGCGGGTTGCCGTGAGGCCGCCGCTTCAGTCTACGCGCATCTCGAGGAGAAAGGCATCTCGGCCGAGCCGGTGTTCCGGCTGCGTCAGCTGCGCGCACATGGTGCGAATCCGGGACCTGATCGACTGCCTGTTCTCCGAGCAGCCGCATCCCGCCATTGCACAGAACCTGGTCAGTGGCGAGCGATACAGCATCCGCGCGCTGATCGCCAACAACGACTTGCTGCTGGCTGCCAAGGTCGCGGAGCGCGGCGCAGAAGTCGGCGAGCACCAAATCACGCGCGATCGCGCCGAATGCCGCGGCACGCTACTGCCGGCCGCCGGCGGCCGGCGGCGGCCGGCGAGCGGCGGCTTCATCGCAGGCTTCTCGGTGCTGCTCAAGTTCGGCGTGTTGGCGATCCCGCTGTCGGCGTTCTGGAGCGGCTTCTCGCTCGGACTCTTGTATTCCAGGAGCTTCATCGTGATCCAGCTTGCGCATGCAACGCTGGCCAACAAGCATCCGGCGACGACGGCGATGACAATACGTGCGGCACTTGGAGCGGCAGGCCGAAGAAGTCCGTCACACCGGCACCAGCTCCAGCATGCAGCCCAGCGAGATGTTCGCGGCGAAGACGGGGACATGCTGGGCAACGTGCTGGTGATGGCGCCGACGGAGCTACTTCTTTACTTCCTGTTGCGCGCGGCCATCGGCGCGCGCCTGCGCAGGCATCCCGCAAGCTTCCCGCTTCCGCCGACTTGAGTCCCAAGGAACACCAATGCAAATGCCGCGTGGCCTGAGACGCATCCGCTGGAACTGGAGGTATGCCGTCAAGAGTTATCTCGGCGGTTCGCTGTGGCTGGTGCCGATCTTGGCGCTAGTGGCCAACCAGGCGTTCCGCGTTGTTGTGCAGTGGATCGACGAGTGGCTGCTGCGGGCCGGCATGCTGGACGATACGAACTCGTTGCTGGCCTTGTCCGTCACCGGCGCGCGATCCCTGCTGGAAACGGTGCTGACGCTGAACCTCTCGTTCCTGGTGTTCACCTTCGGCTCCCTGCTGGTGGCCATCCAGGTGGCGGGCGGGCAGTACACGCCACGCATCATCGCGACGACGCTGTTGCGGGACAACGTGATCCGCGGCACCGTGGGTTGCTTCGTCTTCAGTCTGGTTTTCGCGGTGCAGGTGTTGTCGCGCACCGGCGAGTCGGTGCATCAACTCGATATCTTCCTCGCGGCGTTGCTGGGGGTCATCTCCCTGATGACCTTTCTCTTTTTGATCGACTATGCGGCGCGATTGCTGCGGCCCATCAGCATCGTCGCGCGCGTGGGGCAGTTCGGTACGCAGGTCATCCGCGTGATCTATCCCGACCCGACCGTTCGCCCGAAGCCGCCCGTGACCCGGCGGCTCGGAGAGCCGGACCGGACGGTGCTTCATGCGGATGCCTCGGGCGTGGTGCTCGCGCTAAATGTCAAGGGGCTGGTCGCAGCGGCCAGACATGCCGATGGCGTCGTCGAGTTCGTGCCGCTGGTCGGCGACTTCCTGGCAGTCGATGAACCCCTGTTCAGGTTGTACGGCAATGCGAGCGCTATCGATGAGCGTTGGTTGCGGGCGGCCGTCGTGCTGGGCACCGAACGCACGCTCGAGCAGGATCCGGCCTTCGCCTTCCGTATCCTAGTCGACATCGCGATCAAGGCGCTGTCGGCCGCGATTAACGATCCGACCACGGCCGTGATGGCAATCGACCAATTGCATCATCTGCTGCGACTGGTCGGGCAGCGCGACCTGCGCGGCGAAGAAGTCCGCGACGCGGCCGGTGAATTGCGACTGGTCCTGCGCACACCGAACTGGGAGGATTTTGTTCACCTCAGCTGCACCGAAATACGGCATTGCGGCGCCGGCAGTATCCAGATCGTGCGGCGGCTGCGCTCGATGCTGGTCAACCTGATGCAGACCTTGCCTAGGCATCGACACGCCGAATTGCGCGGGCAACTCGAACTCCTGGATCGAACGATCGACGAGAAATTTGCGTTCGCGGAAGACCGCGTGCTTGCACGCGTTCCCGATTCCCAGGGGCTGGGTGGCGCGCTGGGGATCCAACCCCTGGACGAAGCGCTCCACCCCGAAGATTGAGGGCACGTTCGAAAAGCGACAGCCCGAACCCATTGACGACAGGTCACCTGGCGCCTCACGGGGCTTCCAGGTGTCGGCACAAACCGCTCAGCGGCAAGCGCCGGCAACGGCCGGGCGAATACTCATGCCAGCACGTTCCGCTGCTCAGTCGGCGCATGCAGCTCACGGTCTCCTGAAACCTGAAACGAGGACAAATGTTCGGCTGGCGCGCCTCGGCAACATCGAGCGCACCACGCCACGCAATGCCTGTGAACGCCAAAGCGCAGCGACACGTTCGAGAATCGCGTCATCGACAGCGGGTGACAGGTTCAGGCCACGCGCCTCCATAGTCGGACGTGGCGAGCTTGCGAATGGTGCGCCTCCCCAGCCAGACGTACGGTGGGAAGGCGGAAGCTGCCTGAGAAACAGCCGCGAGCGCTGCCGCGCACCCTAAGGCGGGGAGCCCTCAAGTGGATTCCTGGATGTGTCGCGCGCATCACAGTTAGGCTTTAATTGCACCCGCGACGCGGCCTGAGTCGCGCACTTGTGTGAGTGCCGCTTTCGCGCACTTTTTCGGTCAGTTGTTGGAGTCGACCGCGACGGTCAGGTTCGACTGGACGACTCCAGAGTCATCGGCGCATCTTGCGAAGGCGTTTCTCGAAGCTGGCACGATCGCTCGATCACTCAGGAAGAGTTGGCAAAACTGGCATGAACGCATCAGTACACGCCCGGCCATAGCCGCAGGTCAAGCGCTGGATAGCCGGCGCCGAGAGCCTTGTCGAGTTGCTGCTGGTGAGCGCCCGCTGAACAATTGAGTGTTGCGCTGCGATCACTTGCGCGCGACCGGCGCAGTGGCCTGCCGAACAGCCGATCCGAGCTGCTGCTGCACGGCGGCGCAGTCGGTAGTCTTGCCCGGGCCAGTTTCAATAAGCGGCAACAGCGCCGCCAGCGGAGCTGCCGTGGCTAGCGCGATGGCGCCACCTGCGCGCGCAAGTAGCGGCCCCTTCTCGAACCGGTAGCCGGGCCTCATGAAGCTGCCGGCGATGCGCACTGGCGTGCGCATAGACAGCATGCCGGCTTGCTTGGGCTTGGGTGCGACGAGGATGTCGAAGCGTTCGTTCGCAAGGTCGAAGCTGCCGCCTCCGAGGACTTGCGTCTGCTCGGTGTCGATGACGAACAGCTTCGATGTCCCGCGTCCGCGCTCGACGTTGAACTCGATGCCGCCGCAATTGACACGGATGTCACGATCGCCGCTGGCCAGCAGCCTCAACACCTTGCCGCCGTTGAGCGAACTCGCGGCATCGCGCAGGTTGGAGACGCGGCCGTCCGCGATTGTGGCAGCCACGCGGCCGTCGGCGAAGGCCGCCGCATCACTGATCGAATTGCCGCTGCCCTTGAGTTCGAGCACCGCGCCCACGCGGCCGGCGCCCTTGGCGATGGCCTCGCTGCGAGGAAACAAACGGCCGACCTCCACGCCTCGGATGTCGACGCGTACCTCGGATCGGATCGTGGGCTCGCGCGCATCGAGCATCACTTGCGACGCGATGGTGCCGCCGGCGAAGCCGAAGTCTAGCGGGGCGATCCTCAGGATCGAATCGTGCAGATGCAGCGTGGCGGTGAGGCTTTCCAGAGGCAGCGCCTGGGGTACCCTCAACTCGCTCGCGATCAGCGTCACGTCAGCATCCATCTGCTGCAGGCGGCTGGCATCGAACGAGCCCGCCGGCAGCAGACGGTCGGGCTCGGTGGCATGTGAAGTGGCCTTGGCACCGCGCCGGCCGCCCCCGGAGCCCGGGATTTCCATGCCAATCAGCGGGCCGAGATCGGCGATGTCGAGTAGACGGCTCTGCACATCCGCAGTCAGCAGCGGGCGAGGTTCCTTGTCGACGTAGGTGGCGTGGCCGGTGATGTCGGTCGAGCCGATCCGCCCGCTCAAGTCGTCCATCGTGTAGCGACCGCCTTCGAAGATCAGGTGCCCTTGCAATCGATAGGGTGGCGATGTCGGAAGCGGCAGGAGCAAGAAGGGATACAGACTAGCCAACGTCTGGCCTTCGATGTGCAATTGCGCGTCGATGGCCGAGATGTTGGCGGCATCGGCGATCTCTCCTTCGGCCTCAACCTTGGTCGATCCGGCGACAATTTCGCCCTTGAACTGAAACGGCGCACCGGATTCCGCGAGGCTAAGCACTTCGCCAGTCAGCGCATGGCCCGAGAAGGCTGTGCCGTGGTAGTTGCCCTTGAACTCATACCGTGTGATGTAGCGATTGTTCCCGGGGGTGCCCGGAGCGCTCCGGACCTCTTCGAGGCTGGCCGGTTCGAAGGTGTCGCCAACCACGTCGATCTGGACGGGCACGCCGTGATCGACATAGCGCATGCGTCCGTTATGGAACGACAGCGTGCTGATGCGCAGCTTGCTCGGCCGGGTATCCAACGGGTCGGAAAGGATCCAGTTTTTACGGTTGTCGGCCAACCGTTCGAAGACCAGGTCCGGACGCGTCAGGGTGGCTCGCGGCACTAGGATCTTGTCGGGCAGGTCGCGCAGCGAGATCGAGAATTCGAGCTCATCGATGCGGGCCATTGGCGCTGCGTTCGTGCGACCAGGGCGCATTGGCAAAGTAGACGTCGCGCATGCGAATTGTCGGCGTGAGGCCGAGGCTGACATGCAGGTCCGACATTCCGAACTCGCGCTCGGTCTTGCTCGAGATGTAGCGCTCCAGCGGCGGACGGACCCAATTCCAGTCGAACATGACCACGAACGCGAGCATCGTCAGCACCAGGCACGCAAATGCCATCGTCCGAGGGTGGGGACGCATTGGCTTCGGACGCAATGGGGTGGGGGCAGGATGCATGTTGCAGCACCGTGCCTGAAAGTGTGCTCCACACGGCCGGAGCGTTGGCAATCGTCGGGTTTGCCGTTCAGACCGAGTGGGAATCGGCCGTCTGATGGCCTGCCGCATGCGGGTTTGGTTCCAGCGTGTCCTATCAGGCTCCTGAAGTACCAGCGCGCACGCGTCTCCCTCCACGCTCGAAACTGCAGATTTGGTATTTCGGCGTTCCAGACCCGCTGCCGTCGCTGATTTCCCGAATATGAGGTGCATTTGGGTCACTCAGCGACCCGTTACACAACCAAGGGACGGACTTCCAAAGGCCGCATGCGCACGAGGTTGTAGGCGGCCGTCGTCAGCACGAACAGCGGGTCAACGTTCTGGGTGCCGCGGACCATCACCTGCCGGATGGGACCGACGAACGGCCCATCCGAACCCCTGCTCGATGAGCTTGCGCTTGCGCTGCGAGATCGCATAGCCCTCGCTCTGCGCGATCTCGTCAGCCCCCGCCGAGCGACGCCCCGACTTGTTCTGAGCGACGTGCGGCGTGACTTTCATGCGGTGGAGCGCCTCAACGAATTCGGCCGCGTCATAGCCCTTGTCGGCGCCGAGCGTGACTTCGGCATCCGGGCTTGCGGTGGCTTCGAGGCTCTGGCGCAGCGACCCGCCTGGAAGTTCGCGGCAGCAAGCCGGCCGGGGCCAAAAGCCTGTCGCCATTCGCCTGCGCTTGGTCGTGCGCGCCGCCGACGCGGCCATCGCGGAAGTGGGCCTCGCACAAGTGCTCTCCTATCAGGCCGGCAAGCGAAACTGATCCTGCCTCAGTTCGACCAGCAAGCTGGTGCATGCCAGTCAAGTCGCGCCGCCTTCTTAAATTTGCGGCGCCGCGTCCTCGCAAGGCGTTGGAAAGGTTGAGCTTCCGGGCTTGGCCTTGGCCGCATCGTTGGGTAGCATCCCCGAACAACTGCGCAGCGCCTCGTATCGTGGCAGCTAGTCATCCCCACCCATTCACCGCGGAAGAATCGCTCGAGCGCCTCAAGGCGGGGAACGAGCGTTTCGTCAGTGGCCTTGCGCGCTTCCCGACCGTGCAGAAGGAGGTCCTCGCGGACCTCGCTAAAGGGCAGCATCCCCACACCACGATCCTGGGATGCAGCGACAGCCGCGTGCCCCCCGAACTCGTGTTCGACGCCTCATTCGGGGAGCTGTTTGTCATTCGCGTGGCGGGCAACGTGCTCGGGCCCGCGATCCTGGGCACGCTGCAATACGCGGGTTTGCATCTGCGCACGCCGCTTTTCGTCGTCATGGGCCACGAAGGATGCGGGGCCGTGGACGCCGCGATCGCATCAAAGTTTCATGGTGTCGCACAACAAAGCCGGATCGAGACCTTGCTCGAAGGCATCGAGCCGGCTCTCGACGATCTCGATTCGTCGCAGCCGCACGAGGCCTTGCTGCACGCTGCGGTCGAGGCCAACGTGCGCTATACGGTCCGAGCGCTACTCGGCACGTGGGAAGTCCAGGCGCGCCTCGCGGAGGGAGAAATGAAGCTGATCGGTGCGGTCTACGAACTCGAGTCGGGCTGGGTCCGCTTCCTGGACTGACGGGAGGGTGTGACAAGGACGTCAAGCAAGTGAAGCTCCCTGCTGTCCCGAGGTGAGCAGCCACCGGCAATTTGCTTTAGACGCAAACTCAATCCATCAACCAGCGGAGAAAGGCGACGTGGGGCGTCGACCGGTTCGCCGACCTGCCCAAAGGAGGACGAGGCCCAGCGCCAGCGCGTAACAAGCCAACATGATTTGCTGTTGCTCACCCATCAATCCAACCGCCAGTCCCACGCCAAGGAGCAACGTAAACATGCTGACAAAGAACGCTGGCAAGGCCATTGCGACTGCGTCCCTTGACGACGTGCGCGCGCCGCGAATGAGCGAATAGGCCATCCCTACGAGGCCCAGCGCGATGCACGCCAGGACGATTCCGGTCATGAAAAGTGCGCTTCCCAAGATCATCCGTTCCATCCCTGGATTCGCGAACATAAGACTGCCGATCAGCAGGCGGATCAATCCGTCGGAGAGCGCTAATGCGATCAGCCACCCATCATTCTTTGAGCGGTAGAGCGCGAAGGCTAGCAAAACACCAAGGATGCCATCGATCAGTGCATAGGTGCCTCCCCGAGCAAGGCGTTGACCATCGTGCGTGAGCAGCCATGCCAGCGAACCCAGGCCGAAGAGCAAGTTGAAGGCTCCGCGCGCGAGGAGCATCGTTCGAGACGGCAACGGTAACCTCCTCGAGAAACAGCAAAAGCGATGCTCTGACCGCTTGCCGAGCATGATGGCGCACCGGAAACAATTGGGCAAGCGCTGTCCTGACGCTCTGCGCCCAAGGACACAGGCATGCATTTTCCGGGCGAATCCTTCTTCACGATCTCAGCACGACGAGCGGAGGGCGGTTTGGGGGCATCGGCGGCAGCCCGGCACAGCAATGGATGGCGGCGGCGCAACCGGAAAAACCAGATGCAGGCCCAACACCGTTCAACCGCGAATTGCCGCTGGTTCTTCGTATCGCAGTCTGGGAATTCTTGCGGACTGCAAAGTCTTGCCTCGACTGGGTCCACGGCGCAGTCGCCGGGCAGCTACTTTCGCGGTGGCAGTACGTCCAAACGGGGACCTTTTGCGTACCAGACGCGGGGAAGCCAAGTGCCGGCGCCGCGTCGCGTCTTTAAGGCGAAACAGCCTGCATCAACTGATTCCGCTTGGACGTCTGGGCAAGTGGAAGGAATACGCGTCCCTGGTGTGTGACCCGAATCCGATGAGCACTACCTGGTTGGTCAGACGGTCAGCCCCAACAGCGGGACGGTCTTTTGACGGCAGCCCTCAGGGCCTCGCCGCTGCGGCATCGGAAGGCTTGCTTAAGGCCATCCTGCAAACGCGAACCGAAGGATCGCCGGGCTCCATCTCGACGCTGAATCCGAGACGCCTTGCAAGGCGAAGCATCGGCTGATTCTGCGTCAACACGAAGCCTTCTATTTGCGTTCTTCCGCGACGTCTTGCTTCGTCGATGAGCGCATTCATCAGCGTCGTCGCAAGCCCGGCGCCGCCAAATGCGGACGCGACAGTGATCGCGAACTCGCAGCTTGCCCCGTCGTTTGCGAAAACGGCAATTGCACTGCCGACGATGTCGATGCCATCGGCTGCCGGGACGGTCGCCACCAGCCCGATCCCCTTCTCGGGAAACGAGGCGAGCGCGCTGCGCACACGTTCGATGTCGGGCTCACGAATGGCGTGCATGAAGCGCATGTATCGAGCGTCGCTGCTCATGCGCTCAAAGGCTTGCAGGAGTTCGGCCTCGTCGGCGGGGCAAACCGCTCGGAGCTCCACGGCACGGCCGTCCCGCAAAGCGAAGTGCCATCGACGTGGCGCGGCCTAGCCGAACGCTGGCTTGCCCGTTGCCAACGACACGCTCATCGAGGCGCGCCGCACGGACGAGTTCGTGCAGGCGCAGAGCCGCAATATTACGGACTGCCGAGTAAAACCGGGGCTATCCAGGCCACGCGCGCAGACGGTCGTGCAAGGTCGCTGGCTGAGCGGATGCTGCGACGTCATCAACCTGAATCGCGAGGCGAGCGGCAGGGCGAGGCTGCGCAGTTTTGGTCAGTGCGCATCAAACCAGTGATACCAGGTGCCGCAAAGTTCGCATCGGGCCGCCGCCAAATCCCCGACGTCAGGGCGGACGTTGACGCCGCTCACCCTGTCGAACTCGACCAAGCACACAGGGCAAGGGATAGGCTCTCCGGGATTTGCCTGCACCATGCTCCATAAACACTGCCAATCCGCCTTTTTTGCCTTGCTGGAAACGAGGTAGTCCAAGCGTGCATAGAGCGCGTCGTGCATCGCTTCCAGGGCCATGTTCGACTCCGGTTGGGCTCAGCAGTATGCTGCCGGGCCAGCCCAACTGCCCAGAGCCACGGCACACCAGGCTGGACGCGCGCGAGCGACAGCGTTCGCCCCCATGACGTAGAAGAAAGTGATTCAGGGTCTTCCGCACTTTGTGTGACGCGGATGTGGATGCGGCGTGTGCATCTGTGCATCCGTGATCGGCGAGGAATATTCAAAGGGCTCAGGTCTCCGTAACTGGCACGGGCCGGTCTTTGGCTATCCAATCCGCGAGCGCAGGCGGTTCGGCGGTTCGTGCACAGTCGCCGGTCTTATCGATGGACCGCGGTCGGCAATATCGATGCGCGCGTTCGTGCGTCAGTTCTGGCCCAGAACTCGCAGCCGTAGCAACTCGACGCTTGCCCGTCCGTACATCTGGCGCTTGAGGAACTTCAAGCGGTTGACATGGCCCTCCGTCTGGCCATTGCTCCACGGCAGCGTGAAGGCCGCCCGCACGGCGGCCAGGTCGTTGCGCAAGCTCTTCGCGAAACTTCGCATCTCGGGCGCGCTGCACTTCGACAAACGCTCAAGCCAACGATCGAACTCCCGAGGACGGCGCCGGTGCATGAGTCCAAGGAACTCACGCGCAAGGCTGCGGACCTCGGCGACCACCGGTTCGATCTTGCACAGCGCCTGCACGAACCGCTCGTGATCAACATGCTTGGGCTCTTTGAATGCCAGCTTTCTCCATCCCACCAGCCAGCCGAATGCGCGCCGGGCCGACGGAGATGGCAGGGTGCGTACAGGAGCGACGGCCGACGCGGGCTTGCCCTGCGGAGACAGCAGGCGCGCGACGCAGCCGAGCACAGTGGCGCGACAGCCGGTATAGCCCCGCTGCCGGACTTCCTGCCAGATCAGCGTCGGACAGTGGCAGCCTTGGGCAATCCGCTCCTCGATATAGCGCCGGTGGGCATCCAACGGCGTTGGACCCCGCGCCCTCGGTGCGCGCTCCGGAAAGGCGCTGCTGGTGACGAACTTGCGCACGGTTCGATAGTCGATCGACAGTTCGCGCGCGATGCCTTTCACGGTGCCGCCCTGGGTGCGCAGCGTCATCACCTTCTCGTACAACGCCAGACGTGCGGCACGCCGGTCATCACTCAGGCGCTGCCATCCGCGAAGTCCAGCGCCTCGCGGCAACCCCTGACGCCCCAGTGTCACACCGCCAACGGTGACCTGCTGCGCCGCCTGGCGCAGTTGCGGTCCCAGTCGATGCAGCATTCTTTCGACGTTGTCGCGCAGATTGCTCAGCAGATGCCAGCGGTCAGAGACCTGGGTGGCTGCCGGGAGTGCAATGTCTGCGGCCTCGGAGTAGGCCCCAGCCCGATCCCGGGCGACGACCCGAATAGAGGGATTGGCACGCATCCAGGCGGCCACTGCAGTCGCTTCACGCCCGGCGAAAACCTCGATCGGCTCGCGACGTTCCAGATCGACGACGATGGTCCCGTAGTGGTGACCCTTGGCAATCGCCCAGTCGTCGATGCCAACGACTCGAGGGAGGTGCTTGCGTCGGGTCACAGCCGATCGGCGCAGCTCCCGCAACACGGTGTCAGCACTGGTGCTCAAACCCAACTCGGCGGCGAGCCTCCTGGCCGCCTCACCACCCAGGGCATGACCCAGTGCATGCAAGGCCCGAGCATGTGATCGGGTGCGACGTTGATGCCGGCCCGCCAACGCGTGGATATCCTCGGCGAATGTTCGACGGGGACAGTCATTGTTCAGGCACTTGAAGCGCCGCGTTTCAACAGAGAGCACGACCTGCTCGTCAAGGACGGGGCGCTCCGCGAGTTGGCGACAGTAGCTTCCGTGCAGACGACCGCTCCAGCACCGGCAGGTCGGACATGGCGCGGCGCGCACGGTACTGCGCGCCTGCACCACCAGATACCCTCGCCGATTGATGCAGCCGACGACGCGCTTGCCCACCCGAGCGAGAACGCGATCGATTACACCGATACCACTGGCCATGTCGTCCAGAGATGAGGTCGACCGGAGACGCAATCAAGCCCTCCCACTTGGGCTTCACACAAAGTGCGGAAGACCCTTGTTTCATTCTCGTCCGGAGACTTTCATGCGTGGACGACATGACCCAGACACCGATGATCGCAAGGAGGACTCAACAAGAGCTTTTCCAGCACGCGCGCGTCTCTAAAACTGGACTTTGTTCAAGTCTCGGCGACGGTGAGAGCCGCGGCAATTGCGGCCATCAGCGCCTCACTGGAAAATGGCTTGCGCAGCAACTTGTTGGCGCCGGCCTCGCGCGCCGCCTTGTCGAGACTGTCATCGTCGCTGGCGGTGATGAAAATGATGGGAATGGCATAGCCGGCATTGCGCAGCCGAGCCAGCACCGCGAAGCCATCGAGGCCCGGCATATGAATGTCGACGATGGCACAGGCCGGCAATGCCGCGGGCAGCGAGGCGAGGAAATCCTCGCCCGTGGCGAAGGGCGCGACACTGTAGCCGGCTAGCGGGAGCACGCGCCCCAGCATGGTCCTCACGGCGGATTCGTCGTCCACAACGGCGATGAGCGAAGGAGCGGTGGCCACCAGCGAACCCTATCGCTGCTTGCCTTGGCGCGGCACTGAACTTTGGTTTAGTTTTGCGATGCCCGGTCGGACGGCAACGGGCATCGGTCGCGGCACCGTGCTGGCTTGCAGACGCCCCATGATGCGAGCGCGATGGCACCTCACTTTTCCGGTCTTCAAGTTCGCGGCTGTACCGGGAAACTGACGCGGAAGGTCGCGCCGCCCTCGGGGTTGTTCTGCGCCGCGATCATGGCATTGTGCGCTGTGGCGATCGACTTGCAGATCGCCAGGCCAACGCCGGTGCCATCGACCTTGGTGCTCCAGAAAGCGTCGAACACATGAGGCAGCTGTTCGTCCGCGATGCCTGGGCCGTGGTCGATGACGGTCAGATGAACCTGGTCGCCACTCCCGGCGGTATGTAGGAGCAGCAGCCGGCTCGGTCCTTCCATGCCCGCCATCGCATCTGAAGCATTGAGGATCAGGTTGAGGAGCACCTGCTGCAACTGGACTCGATCGCCCTGAATGGGTGGCAGCCCACTCTTCAGCAGCGTTCGCGCCGTGACCTGGCGGTTCGCCAATTCCGTGCGGACCAGTTCCAGCGTCTCGAGCACCAGTTCGTTGAGGTCCAACGACGCGAACGTCATCTCTCCGCGCTTGAAGAGTGCGCCCAGCCGCCGGATGATTTCGGCCGCTCGCTTGTCCTCGCTCACGATGTCGTCGCAGATCGCGCGCAACTCCGTGGGGTCGGGATGCTCGCGGCTCAGCATCATGCGCGCGGCCTCTGCGTTACCCAGGATGGCGGCCAGGGGCTGGTTCAGTTGGTGCGCGATCGAGGCGGAGAACTGCCCCATGGTGGAGACACGCGTCATGTGGGTCAGCGCGGCGCGGTCGCGTTCGGCCTGCAACTCGGCATTCTTGCGCGCAGTGATGTCGATGGACACGCCGGTCAACTGCTTCCCGCCGCCTTCCGTGTCGACGTTGACCCGTCCGCGCGCGGCCATCCAACGCAAATTGCCATCGGAGTGTCGGATTCGGTATTCGACGTCAAGCTCTTTGCCGTTTTCGACTGCCAGCCGCACCGCGTGCGCCACGGCATCCCGATCTGCCGGGTGCACGGATTCGAGCACCCGCGCCAAGACGCCGGCTTGTTCCTTGGATGGCCCGGGCGTCCATCGGGCAACGTTCCAGGCCCAGTTCGTCAAGCGCGCGGCGCGTGCTGCAACTTTCATGCGTTGCTCGCTTTGCGCCAGTGCCGAGGCGGTGCGCCTGCGCTGGCGCCGTTCAACAAGCAAGGCGGCAATGAGCGCGGCTTGCAGCAACAGCACCGCCAGCGCGCTCAGCGCCTGGACGCGATAGGCCTCCCAAAGCGTTGGCTCCTTGAAGTGCACGATGGCGTCGACGGGGACCTTCTCCGCGCCAATGCCCCATCGGCGCACCTGCCGCCAGTCGACCTGCACCTGGGCGGGCACCAACGCCGGCATGCGCAGCTGCGCCGGCGGCGTCCCTTCGACCAGGCGCTCGACTGCGAGCGCTGCCTCGCGGCCCATCTCCACATAGGACGGCATGCGCCCGCCGACGATACCGGAGCCAATGAAGGTGCTGAACGCCCCGTAGACCGGTGCCGGCGCGGCTGCCGCCATGAGGGCGGCGGCTTCCCGCGGGGCGAAGAGTTGGCCGGCGCCGTCCCGAAAGTAGCCCGGCGTGAACACCACATCGCTGCTGGCCAACCGAGACAGGTGCTCCTTGACCTCCGCGGTCGACAGGCCGGCGAGGAACTCAACTGGAGGCAGCCCTTGGATGCGTGCGACTGCAGCGCGTGCCGAGGCTTCGTAGGTCCGATCGGAAGCACTCGCGCCCGTGACCACCACGAGTCGTGTTGCCGAGGGATGCCATTGAAGAGCTTGGCGAATCGTGCCTTCGAAATCGTAGACAACCGGCACGCCGACGATATCGGCAGGCAGCGGGGTCATGGCCCGCAGGACCTCTTGATCGATCGCCAGATGGACCACCGGGACATCGGGAAAGAGTGCTGCGCGGTGCCGCAGCATGAACTCGAGCGCGGGCCGCCCGGCAACGACGATAACGGACGGCATTCGTGAGCCGTACTTCTCGTTGAGGTAGGTGGCCACAGCCTGTTCGTAGCGCTCGCCCGAGAAGGTTGGCGTGTCGAGGAACTCGGCGAAGACCTCTGTCTCGGCGGCCGGTGATTTCGCCAAGGTGCTGCGAAACCCCTGGTCCACTTCGATGTTTGCGGGCAGCAGACGGTCGTTGGAAAACAGGACCAGGACGTCGGGCGCGGGCGCTGCATGCGCGGGCAGCCCTTGCCAGCCTGCAAGCGCAGACAGACTCAGCAGCAGGAAGTCAACGACTCTGTGGCGCAGCGGCATGCTCGAATTTGGAATGCGGCATCGCACCATCATCGCCGACGCGGACTCCAATCTATCGTGGACGCATCGATTCCTTGAGTGCCAGCAGATTCTGTGGGACGACATGAATGAATCCCGCCCGTGGCGTGTCGATGTCCGCGATGAGCAAGAAGGCTAGCGACAGCACCAATGGAAGAACCAGCAGCAGGTAGGGCCGCCTGGCGGAACTTCGCAGTCCGACGCCGATGAGCAGGTTGCTGGAAATGGCAATCGCGAACATCAACATCCATGCGGAGGGGGGAATCCGGTTCCACCACGCAGCCTGCGTATAGCCCTGCGAGTTCAGCACGTCGTTCATGCCAGCCACCACCAGCGCCGAGACAGGATTGGGCTGGGCAAGCGCGGGGGCCTTGACCGCGTTCCAGAGTTCGTCCTGGAGCCGGAGCGTCCTGTCATTGACCTGCTGAAGTTCAAGCTTGTCGCGTGTGGTGTAGAACTGGATGCGCTGGTCCGTGTAGGCGCTCAGGAGCGCGCGCACCTTTGCCCCATCGGCGGCAGGAATCAGGTCCGCCCGCACGTACTCGGTGCCGATGGCGTTGGCTTCTGCTTCTTCCAGATTCTTGCGCTGGTCGTACCGGCCAACAGCCATCGAGAAAGTGAATCCGATGATCAAGCCGGCCAGCCCCAGCGTCGCACCGAGGATCACCCCAAAATCTTCTGAGGCGCCGTCGTCTGCAGGTCGCCTTCGTCTGAGCACCGCCCGCCCGAACCAGGCCGCAAACGACAACACGAAAAGCGCGACGATGAACAGCAGGATGGGATAGTTGAATTCGGAGGTCATCACATTTGCATCAGGTGTCCGGGATCCAGTGGAAGGATAAGCTGAGCGGCGAGAGCGGCCGAAACAAGTCGTGCCGGCAGCAGGCCGTCAACCGGAGGCCAGGGGTTCAACGCCATCCTCAGCGCATCATCATTTACGCGGCGCACTGGAGGTCGCCGAAACCCTGATCGCTTCTTGCGAGACACGCGAAGCGAGGGGTGCGTTGCACAAATGCACCACGAGCGGACCTCAGTGATAGTCCTCTTCGCGCTGATGTTGAACCGCCAACACCCTGACTCTCTGGCGCGGAAGGATTTCGTAGAGCGCCACATAGCCTGTGGAACCGAGGCCTATGATCAACTCCCGGCGCGTTGTGCGCCTGCCGTCTCCGGCCTTCCGACGGCCTACGGTGACGATAGTTACGCGGCGGGCTTCGTAGTCCCATTGCGCTCTGAAATCCGTGCGTCACGGGAACCTGAATCAAACGGATTGAGCGGCCCGAGCACCCGCACCGCCGCAAAGGGACCCTCGACTCTCGGCACGCGTTCAATCCAGTGTCGATGAGCTGCTTCCAGCGCAGACGCACAGGCGCTGCCGGACCACGCGGTCTGCGCAGCCGCCCGGTAGAGATGGCGATTCAGCAAGTCGAGCTGCCTTGCCAGGTCGCCGCCGCCCTGTTCATTGGACCAGGCCTGCGGCGTGCCGCCCGTGTGCACTTGGCTCCACATCAGCAAAGCACGATGGGCGCCTGACGCATCGTTCGCCCGGCAGGCGGCCAGTACGGCCTCGAACATGACGGCGTCCGATCGGGCATGGGATGCTTGCTGCGCCTGGCGACGACGGCGCCAAGCGGGCAGCCGACGATGGACCAGCAAGCCCAGCGCCAACAGCAGCAGCAAGGCGCCTGCCAGCGCGGCGACAAGTCTCCAGCGAATCGGTTTGCTCGCAGGCTCGGCGGCCGTACCGATCGGAAACTCGGGTGCAATGCGGTCGCCGGCGTTGACGCTGCCGCCCACCTGCACCTGTACAGCGGGGGCCTGCACCGTCGCAGGTGTCTGCGTCTGCGGGTCCAGCCACTTCAACGTGACGGCCGGCAAGCTGTAGCGGCCGGACTTCTCGAACACGTACGTCACGCGCTCGATCCGCTGGCCGCCAGAGAAGCTGCCGCCTTGCCCGTTCACGTCATGCAGCACCGGGTCGGCCTTGTAGAGCCTGACGCCGGACGGCGCTTCGAAATCCGGCGGCGGAATCAGCATGGCGGGTGTGTTGGGTGCGTCGATCTCCACGGTGCGCACGAGCGTGTCGCCAGCCGCCAGGCGGCCCACGTCCCGGTCCACGCTCTGACGCACGGCAAGGCGCACCGCAGGTATTACACTGACGTCGGAAGCAGCGCCCTTGGCGCCCGCAGGCAACTGCGCCGTGATGCGCGTGGGCGGCAAGCTGAGGCTTGCCCGTTGCGGTTTGCCGTCCTCGCCTTGGTAGCTGAACTCCATCTTCACCGGCGGAAGATCGAACTCGCCGGGCTGCTGGGCCGTGAAGACATAGGTCTTCTGAATGAATGCCATGGTCTGGCCGTCCTGCTGCTGCACGCCGTGAACGCCTCGGTCGTCCGGCATGGTGATGACGGCGCCCTGCACGTCCAACTGCGGAAAGGGCGGTGCAGACAGGAAGAAGTTGGGGGCGATGACCGTCACCTCGATGGAGACCTGCTGCCCCACCAGCGCCGGCTGAGCGCCCACAACCTTCGCCTGGATGGCGGGACGCGATGCAGCATGGCCTGACCCGATGGCGAACAGCACGGCCAGCATGACCACCAGGCGAATCCAGATCGCGCGGGACCCGGTCCCTGTCATGGCTTGGCTCCAGAGGCCGTTGGCGTTGTCGAGGCATGCGATCCCGGCGATCCCTGCGAAATGGCGGGAGCGGGCTGTTCCGCCTGCATCCTGAACTTGCGCGCCAGCAGCGCCGTGGGCGCAGTCTGGATGTTGCGCATCCAGGTGTCGGCATTCTGCTCGGCCAGCACCTGCATCTGCTTGCCGCCCTTGTCATTCTTGTTGTTGTCGACTTCTGTTTGGTCTGCCTTCACGTCAGGGGCTTCCGCCTCGCCTTGCTTGTTCTGCTGCGCGATCAGTGCCTTCATCAGTGCCAGGTTGGCCTGCGCCTCTTTCCAGTCGGGACGGCGTTGCAGGGCCAACGTGTAGAGCGTTGCAGCGGACGAAAAGCGGCGCCGCTGCGCGAGCGAGTTGCCCTGGTTGAAGTCGCTCTCCGCGGAGTCCAACTGGGCGAAGGCCCGTTGTGCCTGTTCGAAGCGGCCTGCGCGGTACAACGCCATGCCGCGCCACATGGGATCCTGGAACAAGTCGGCGGCCTTGGCGAATTGCCCTTTCTCGTAGGCTCGCCGCCCCTGCTGGTCGGGCGTGAGCCACAAGTCGATGAAGCGCGACTCGTGGGACGGCGTCGCGGCATTGCTTGCCGAAGAATCTTCAGCGGTGCTGCTCACCAACTGGGCCATGGCGTCGCGCGGAACGCCTGTGCCGGCCAGCATCAACGCAAGGAGCCAAGCCGACACCCAGCGCACCGTCCAGCCCTTGCGGAACCACAATGCGGCCAACAGTGTGATGGGCAGTACCAACCACCAACCTTCTTCCTTCCAGCGGGCGTTGGACTGCGCCTCCTTCTGCGCCAAGTGCGACTGAACGCGGTGCTGCACCCATTGCACATCGTCGTCATTGTCGACGGTGACGGTGGCGACCGGCACATCGGCCTCGCGGCCCAAGTGCTTGAGTGCGTCCACATCGAGCCGTGCAAAGCGCGGGCGGCCGGCGTCGCCGGCGCCACCGTCATCGCTGCTCTTGATGGCGCCACCCCGCGCAGTGCCAAAGCCCAGCACCACCGGCTGGCTGCGACCGCTGTCGACCTGCGCCTTGAACGCATCGCTGGCGCTGGCCTCCACGCCGTCGGTGAAGAAGACGATGGTGCCGGGCGTGTCTTCCTTCGCCATGTCCGCGTCGATGGTGCGCAGGGCCAGCGCCGTATTCTTGCCCGGCCTGGGCATGATGCGGGTCTGCAGCGCATCGACAAAGGTCTGGATGAGCCGAGCATCGTCGGTGAGCGGCAGCACCAGGTGCGTGCTGCCCGCGTAGGCGTACACGGCGGTGTGGGCGCCCTGGCGCAAGGCCAGCAGCGACTTCACCTTGAGCTTGGCCCGCTCCAGCCGGGTCGGGCTGAGGTCGGTCGCATCCATCGTGACCGACAAGTCGATCGCGATGGCCAGCGGCGCCTTCTCTTCCAGGAAGGGCGGCCGTTCGCGCTCCCAGGTCGGGCCGGCCATGACCAGCGCGCCGAGCGCCATCAGCGCCGAGGTCAGGTGCACCGGCCTGATCTGCCAGCGCCTGCGGCGCTCGACCACCAGCGCATCGAGCAGATGCGGCGCGATCGTGCGCCGCCAGCGCTTGCGCACATCGTCGCGCCAGGCCATGGCCCACAGCAGCAGGCCGGCTGGCAGCAAGGCCAGCAGCCACCAGGGGCGAAGGAAATGGAACTGGGCCAACGCATCCATCACGCGCCGCCCTCCTGGCCCGCCGAAGCCTTCAACGCTGACGGCTCATCGTCGTCCTCACCACGCGCCGCACGGGCGCGTCGTGCAAGAACGATGGCCGTCATCTGCAGCTGGTAGGCAACGATGAGCAGTACTGCCGCGCCCAACGGCCACATGAACAATTCGCGCCGGGGCCGCCACGACAGCACCTTCTGGTTCTCGGGCGTGATGCGGTCCAGCGTGGCGTAGATCTGCTCCAGTTCGCCCTGGTCGCCGGCGAAGAAGTAGCGCCCGCCGGTGGTGGCGGCGAGCTGGCGAAGCAGATCCAGGTCGACCTTGTCCTCGCCCGTGGCGCCGGGGTCGCCGATGCCCACGGTGTGCACCGTCACGCCGCGCTCTCGGGCGATCGCGGCCGCGCGCGGCGGCGGCATCTTGCTGGCGGTGTCGTTGCCGTCGGTCAGCACGATCATCACCTTCTGGGGCGCCTTGCTGTGCTCGAACATCTTGATGCCCAGGCCCACGGCATCGCCCAGCGCGGTACTGGGGCCGGCCATGCCGGGGATCATCTCGCCGAGCATGGTCTGCACCAGCGCGTGGTCCATGGTGAAGGGCGCCTGAGGGTATGGCGCATCGCCGAACACCACGAGCCCGATCCGATCGCCCTTGCGCCGGGTCACGAAGTCCTGCACCACCTGCCGCACGGCATCGACCCGCGCGATGGCGGTGCCATCGGGCCGCTTGTAGTCGCGCGCATCCATGGATTGCGACAGGTCCAATGCCAGCAGCAGGTCGCGCGCGGGTTGCACCTTCTCGATGGGTGGCTCCACGAATTGCGGCCGCGCCAGCGCCAGCAGCACCAGCACCCACGCAATCGGTGCGATCACCTTCTGCAGCCAGTGCGTGCGGGGCACCACCGCGCCGGGTGCGGGCTTCAGCCCGGCGGCGCTGGCCACCTCGCCGAAGAAGGGCAGGCGCACCGAGGCGCTCTCTTCCCGGTAGGGCGGCATGAGCCACCACACCAGCAAGGGCAGCGGCAGCAGCGCGAGCAGCCAGGGGAACTCAAGCTGATACATGACCCTGGATCCATTGGCGCGAGGCTTCGATCAGCATCGCCACATCAGATTGAGGCACAAGACGCAGCACCTGCTCGTCGTGATACTGAATCTCGCGCACGAGCGGCTCCAGCGCGAGGGCGCCAGGCGTGGCGTGGCCAGCATTGGCGACGAGAAAGCGGGCCCACTCGGCGCCGCTTCGGCTGGCCACCTGTTCGCGCGGCCACGCCGCCAGCGCGCAGCGCTTGATGAGTGCCGGCAATGCGGTCAATACCGCGACGCTCGCGGCCGGGTCGGATTTCCAGCATGTCTCGATCTGCCGCAACTCGGCCAGTGCGTCGCGCCGGTAGCGGTTGCGCAGCCAGTTTCGCGTCCCACGCCAAGCCAGCCAGATGGCGATCAGCACGAGCAGCACAGCCAGTACCTTCCAGCCCACGGTCTGCGGCATCCAAGAAATGGGCGGTGGCGCAACCACGTCGGCCAATTGCGAGAGCGATGGCGGTTGCCCAGCGGCCGCAGCAGCAGATGTGCCCGTATCGCTCATCGAATGACTCCACGCCGCGCCTGTTTGGTGTCCTGTCCCAGCAGGCGGCGCAGTTGCGGTGCGGTTTCCTCGGCCGCCGAGAGGGGCAGCACCGGCACGCCGATGCGGTGGCGCCATTCAAACAGCTCGCGGCTGCGCGCATCTACGAACTCGGCAATGCCGCGCCGCACTGTGTTGCGGCCCAGGCCCAGTTCCACCTGCAGTTCGCCATCGCTCACCACCAGGTCTCCCGATGGCGGCAACTCGCTCAGGAAGGGGTCGTGCACCACCATGGCCAGCAGGTCGTTGCGCGCGGCGATGCGGGCCAGGAGATCACGCGTGAGCGCATCGTGCCCGTCGAAGTCGCTCACCACCACCACGAGGTGATCGTGGTGCGCCACGCGGGCCGCCTTCTCCATTGCCTGGTTCAGTATTGCGGCGCCCCGACCCGCCGGCGCATCCGCGCGCAGCAACTGGTTGCGCCGCACGATTTCCCCCAGCAACTGCTGCACCGAATCGCGGCTGCGCTGCGGGCGAAGTTCGGTGAAATCCGCATCGCCGAAGACGATGCCTCCGACCCGGTCGCCATCCATCAGCACCCGCCAGGCCACCAGCGACGCCGCCTCAGCCGCGCTCACCGACTTCATGGCGCGCCGGGTGCCGAAGAACATGTTCATGCGCTGATCGACCAATAGCAGCACCGGCCGGTCCTTCTCTTCGGAATACACGCGCACATGCGGCACACCGCTGCGCGCGGTAACGCGCCAGTCCATGCTGCGGATGTCGTCGCCGGGCAGGTAGGGCCGCAGTTCCTCGAAGTCGAGCCCGCGGCCGCGAACCCGCGAGGCATGCCGCCCGGCCAGCACGCTGTGCACCGGCTGGTGCGGCAGGAAGTGAAAGTCTCGCGCCGCCAGTTCGAGCCCGGCGAGTTGCGCCGCGCTTACATGAACGCCTTCCACCGGCGCCTCGCCCGAGGGGGTCCTGGGCGCAGCATTCGCAGCCTGTGCATCCGGTGCGCGGCGCTTCGGCAGCATGCCCCGTCCAGCACGCGCCAGCCCTGCCAAGTGGAGCCGCTTGCCGTTGAACATCTTGCCCTCGCCCGGCTGCGCGGCCGGCTCAGGCCACCGCCACCTTCTGCACCAGCCTGTCGATGACGCTGTCGGCCGTCACGCGCGCCGCATGCGCCTCGTACGACAGGATCAGCCGGTGCCGGAACACCTCGTGCACCACCGACTGCACATCTTCCGGCATGACGTAATCGCGGCCCTGCAGCCAGCCGAAGGCGCGCGCCACTTTGTCCAGGCCGATGGAGCCGCGCGGGCTCACCCCCACCTGGATCCACTGGCCCAGATCGGCATCGATGGCGGCTGGCTCGCGCGTGGCCTGCACCAAGGCGACGATGTATTGCTCCACCGCTTCGCTCACCTGCATGGCATGGACCTCGGTGCGTGCCGAGAAGATGCTGTCTTGCGCAAGGCGCGGTTCACTTGCACTGCCTGAATGCTTGCCGGCAGATGCTTCTTCGCTGCGCGCCAACCGGACGATCTTCGCTTCAGCGCCGGCTTCCGGGTAGCCCACGTTCAGGTGCATGAGAAAGCGGTCCATCTGCGCTTCAGGCAGCGGATAGGTGCCCTCCTGCTCGATCGGGTTCTGCGTGGCCATCACCAGGAACAACGGCGGCAAGGGGTGCGAAGTGCCGCCTACGGTGACCTGACGCTCTTCCATGGCTTCGAGCAGCGCGGCCTGCACTTTGGCGGGCGATCGGTTGATTTCGTCCGCCAGCACCAGGTTGGCGAACAGGGGGCCTTGCTGGAAGCGGAACTCACCCTTGCCGCCTTCGCTGTAGTAGATCTCCGAGCCGGTGATGTCGGCCGGCAGCAGGTCGGGCGTGAACTGGATGCGCGAGAGCTTCGCATCCAGGTTGCGCGCCAGGCTCTTGATGGCACGCGTCTTCGCCAGCCCCGGAAGGCCCTCGACCAGCAGGTGCCCATCGGCCAGCAGACCGAGCAGCAGGCGCTCGATCATCCGCTTCTGGCCAATGATCGACTCACCCATGCGTTGAGTCAAAGCCAGGATCTCATCGCGTGCGGACATCGTTTCTTCCTCATGTGTTCGGTGACCCACTCAACGTCCCGTCGGCCCGACAAACCAGCGGTAGTACGGGTTGTCCGGATCCTCGCGCATCACCGCCCGAATGTCGCTCGCCCAACCCGCGCGATCCCCTCGGTAGGCGTTCAGCCCGGCGCTGTAGAAGCGCAGCAGCACAGAGCGCTCATGTTCGATGTCGCGCAACACCGATGCGTCCGCACCTTGCAGCGGCGGCTCGCTACGCGCCTGCAGCAACTGCGTCAACTGGCCCGGAAATTCATTGAGCCGCACCCACGAGGCGTACTCGATGCGCGGACGGTCGTCGGTCACCTGTGGCGAATCGCCTGCATAGCGCTCCAGCATGGCACGGTCGCCCACCCACGTTGCCATCAGGGCCGCGGGTGTGGTCACGCCCACCTCGGCAAGTGCGGCGTGCACTGATGGCTGAGCGAAGCGGGCGGCAATGCGGGCACCGTTCAGCACAATAGGCTGCATGGATCCGACCAGCATCATCTCGTGCAACTCCGTGGTCCACAGCGTCGCGTATGGAAAGACGGCGAGAAAACTCTGCACCAACGCGCGCGTGTCGTCGTTGTTCTGGGTCGGCAGCGGGAGCCACTGGGCAATCAGCCCACCAGTCTGCAGGCGCCGGGCGGCCAAGCGGTAGAAATCGGTCGAATACAGGTTGACCACACCCGCGGCCGAAGGTGGCGGCGGCTCCAGCGTGATGAGGTCATAGCGCTGCTCGCTCTGCAGCAGTTCGCGCCGGCCATCGCGCAGGCGGATGTCCATGCGCGGATCGGTGGTGAGCTCGTAGTTGCCACGAAAGTTGGGCGCGGCGCGAACCACTGCCGGCAGCAGTTCGACCACCACGCGTTCATTCAGCCCCGGCCAGGCCAGGAGCGCGCCGGCCGTGATGCCCGTGCCCAGGCCGATCACCAGCGCCGAGCGCGGTTCGCCGCCGTGCACGATCAGCGGCAGGAGCGCCTGCAGTCGCATGTAGCGTCGTGAGGTCATGGCATCGCCGGAATTGGAAACGCCCTGGATGTAGAGCCGGTGGAACCGGTTGCTGCCGCTGCGCTGCTCGATCACCGCCACCGTCGCACCCCGGCTTTCCTCATAGAAGTCCAGCCGGCCTCCTCGTGCCTCGGTCAGCAACTGCGCCAGTCGCTCAGGTGGTGCCATCCACGCGGCCCCGAATACGGCGACAGCCAGCGCCGCCACACCGAGGCGAGCCACCGGTCTCACGCCGTGACCCGCAAACACGCTGATCAGCGCTACCGCGCAGGCACCCACCGCCAGAACCGCCAGGCTGTACACGAGGCCCAGCCACGGCACCAGAACGAATCCCGCCAGGGCCGTTCCGACGATGCCGCCCAGCGTGTTCAGCGCCAGCACGCGGCCCACGCCGGTGCCGACGCGCTGCGCATCCGCTGCCAACCGCAGCGCAATGGGAAAGGCCGCGCCCAGCAGCAGCGTGGGCAAGAAGACCAGGCTGAAACCGGCAACCGCGAAGCGCACGCTCATGCGAATGAGATCGCCAGCACCGAGCGAACGTGCGACCGACTCGGCCACCGACTGCGCCTGAACCAGCCAGGGGCCGAGCACACTCACCTCCAGCAGCGCCAAGGCCCCTGCGCCGCCGATGAACCAGGCAAACGCGCTCCATGGATCGCGCAGCCGGTCGGCCCAACGGGCCACGAGCGCGCTGCCCAGCACCAGCCCGAGCAGGTAGGTGGCCAGCACGATGGCAAAGGCGAAGCTGCGCGTGCTGGTGAACTGCACGATCGCCTGCGACCACACCACCTCGTAGCCAAGCGCCAGTGCACCCGCCAAGGCATAGAGCACCAGAGCCCACTGCACCTGCGCAGGCCGCAGCGCCTCAGCAGCGGAAGTCTCTGCCCGCGAGTGCGACGCTGCCATTGGAGAAGCATTGGCGGCAACCGCTGCCGCGGGCACCCGACCCGCCAGCCATATCGCGCCGGCCGCTGCGAGCAGGTTCAACAACGCCGCGGCCCACGCACTGCCGCGCAGCCCCAGCCATGGAATCAGCACAAAGGCGCCGAGCAGCGTGCCAACAATCGCGCCGAAGGTATTGGCCGCATACAGGCGTGCGCCCGCGCCAGCCAGGCGTTCGAGCGCCGGCGCCAGCGCTCGCATCAGCACCGGCAACGTGCCGCCCAGTAGCGTGGCGGGAACGGCCACCAGCACAAGGGGCAACGCCCAGGCGAGTGGCCCGACGCGTGCCAGCAGCCACACGAAAGACTCAGCCGAGTGACCCAATGCCCAGGTCACCCCCACGCCCAGCACGGCAGCGGCCACTTCGAGCACCGCGTACAGATGCCAGGGGCGCGTGGAGCGGTCCGCCAGTCGACCAAGGACCCCTCCGCCGACAGCCAGGCCGGCGAAGAACGCGCCCACGCCAATACTCACCGCCTGTACATCGACGCCAACGATCAGCGCCAGCTGCTTGATCCACAAAACCTGGTAGACCAGCGCAGCTGCGCCCGAGGCAAACAGCAGTACCGCAGGCCATCGCAGGCGCGGCGCCACTGTGGCGGCAGCGCGCGCCGGAGCGCCCGCGAGTCCCTGACTCAAGATGATGAGCTTCGACGTGGCTTACTTCTTCGCCGGGGCCGCCGCGGGCGGCTTGTTGAATTTCTGCTCAATGCCCTCGTTGATCTTGCGCTGAACATCGTTGATGCCGAACTCTGCCGGCAACTGGCTTGGCGGATAGTCAACGTAGGTTTTCAGGTGTTCGATCGCCTTCGTCTGCGCCATGATCGTCAGGTAGACGTTCTTGGTCTGGAAGTCGTAATACTGGTCGGACACCACGTCCGCTCGTTCGTACGGATCCATACGCAGGTTGTAGAGTTTGGGCAGGCGCAAGCAAGTGAATGGATTCGCCCATACCTGCATGCCTCCGGGCGCCCGCTGCTCGCAGAACACCGCTTTCCAATCGCCGAAGCGCATCGCGACCAATTCGGCGTCGTCGTTGAAGTAGAAGAACTCGTTACGCGCGCCTTTCTGGGATTTTCCGGTCAGCAAGTCGAGTTGGTTGAAGCCGTCGAGGTGCACCTTCCCTGTCTTCGATCCGATCGATGTACCCTTCAGCAGCTTGTCCGTCATGCCTGAGTCACCTGCGGCCGCCACCAGCGTTGGAAACCAGTCGAGGCCCGAGAACATTTCACTGGTTACCTCGCCAGCTTTGATCTTGCCGGGCCATCGCACCATTGCAGGCACTCGGAAAGCACCTTCCCAGTTGGTGTCCTTCTCACTACGGAACGGTGTGGTTGCAGCATCAGGCCAGCTGAATTGGTTAGGCCCGTTGTCGGTGGTGAAGATCACGATGGTGTTGTCGGCGATTTTCATATCGTCCACCGCCTTGAGCAGCTTGCCGACGTTGTTGTCCATCTCGATCATGCCGTCCGCATACTCGTTGCCCGGCATCCCCGCTTGATTTCGCATGGTCTCGCGGACGTGCGTGAACAGATGCATGCGGGTAAAGTTCATCCAAGTGAAAAAGGGCTTGCCCGCAGTGGTCTGGCGCTTCATGTAGTCGATTGCGGCAGCGGTGGTCTCGTCGTCGATCGTCTCCATGCGCTTCTTGGTCAGTGGCCCCGTGTCCTGAATCTTGCCGTCGGCCGAGGCCTTGAGCACGCCACGTGGCGAGAAGTTCTTGACGAAGGGGTCGTTCTTGTCCTGCGGCCAATACGGGCGCTCGGGCTCCTCTTCGGCGTTAAGGTGGTATAGGTTTCCGAAGAACTCATCGAAGCCATGCTTGGTGGGCAGGTAGTCGTCGCGATCGCCGAGGTGGTTCTTGCCGAACTGCCCGGTGGCGTATCCCTGGGTCTTCAGCGCCTCGGCAATCGTGATGTCACGCGCCTGCAGGCCAACCGGCGCGCCTGGTAGCCCCACCTTGCTGAGCCCTGTGCGCTTGGCTGTCTGGCCAGTGATGAAGGTCGAGCGTCCCGCGGTGCAGCTGTTCTCGGCGTAGTAGTCCGTGAACATCATGCCTTCCTTGGCGATACGGTCAATGTTTGGCGTCTTGTAGCCCACGACCCCCTGCCCATAAGCACTGAGGTTCGTTTGTCCAACGTCATCCCCGAATATCACAAGGATGTTCGGTTTCTTTGTTTGGGCCTGATTCTGATTCGGCGGCCGCGTCTGCGTTTGCGCCTCGCCTAGCAGGGGGAGCGCCAGCGTGCCCAAGCCAACGAATCCCGCGACCACCAAGCTCGCGACAACACCCGAATGAGATTTCCACGTGCTCATGAACCTCTCCTTGGAAGTGACGCTCAATATGCACATTCGTCCGAACGCACGCAAGTTGCACTTTGGTGCCGGCAATCGGTTGCATTCCCTTCCCGAAACGCGAAAGCGATGCAAAGCCAGGAGCTAGTCCGGCCCGATTCCTCAAGCTGGATACGAATGCCGCGCCGGTGCGCGGCGAAGCTCCCACGCGCCCTTCCAAGACGCCCAGTTGCTCAACGGCATGCAGTTGCGAGCCAGTCTAGTTCGGTCCAACTTGCCGGAGTGAGAGCGCGACTTGCATGGGAGGATCAGCAGCAGGTGCAATTGGCCAGCACGCTTGCCGCGGCTCAGCACTCCGAATTCGTGCTCTTCAAGTGCATGACCCCTGCGCACAAATGTGCACAGTCTGCGGAAGGTCTTCGAGATGGGTAGTGTGTCGGGTCGTTCGACTCGGTCAGCCCGGAATGGTTGGGTTCTTGGAGCATCGGATCGGCGACGAGATGCTACGCCCGTCTGGGATGCGAATGCGAGCGCAAACCTCTGGCGCGCCGGCCAGCGCACGGGACGGATCGGAGAATACATCTTGGCGGAGCCAACATCGGATTCGGGCATCATCTGCCGCTGGCCCGGCCACGAGGTGTTCATGGCGGGGCGCGGAGGTGCCCTTCATGCAGCGATTCGCTACCGTATTTCAATCGTGCAACTTTTCTCGTTCTGTGGCGTCTTGCTTCCTGACGCTTGTCCTGCTGCTCCCGGCTATTGCGCTAGCCCAGCGGGCGACGGATCGCTCGGCTCCTGCCGGGTCCTCAGGGCAGGCGGACGTTGTGGTGCTGCATCGCAAGGTCGCCCTGCTGCGTGCGCCATTCTTGGGTGTGTCGCCGGCTGATCGCGCTAGCCGTGCCGAAGAGGCCATCGACGTATTGCTGGACAAGGGTGGCCCCGGACGAGTCTCTGTGCGCGACGTCCCGCAGGGCAAGGTGGTGATGGTGGACGACGCGTTGGCGTTCGTCTTGATCCCCGAGGACGCAGACCCCACACGCGGCGAGGATCTTGGCGCGGTGGCGCAAAACGCAGCCACGGCCTTGTCCCGATCCATCGAGGAAACGCAGGAAGCACGTGACAAAAAACGCCTGATGCATGCCAGTGGCTTCAGTCTGCTCGCCACCATGCTGTTTGGGCTCGTCCTATGGGGCATCTGGCGACTTCGCCAGCGCCTGGCCTCGCACACCGCCAATCTGCTCGAGACCAAAGCGGCGGCGATGCAGGCAGGCGGCTTGTCCTTGCTGAACCCGGGCCGGCTTCGCGGCGCGGCGCGCTGGGCGGTCGGAGCGGTTGCCTGGTTGGTGATGGCCATTCTTACCTACCAATGGCTGCAATACGTGCTGACGCGATTCGCCTACACGCGCGCTTGGGGCGAAAAGATGGGTAGTTTCCTGACAGACGCGTCGGGCAAGATTGCTGTCGGCGTGCTGGGCTCGCTGCCCGATCTTCTCGTGGCGTTGCTCGTCTTTCTGCTCGCGCGAGGAGCAACCGCAATTGCCCGCCCGATATTCGACCGCGCTGAACGCGGATGGAGCACTGTACCCTGGCTCGATCGGGACCTCGCTGTCCCGACGCGCCGAATCTTCAACGCCGCCGTCTGGCTGTTTGCCATTGCGATGGCGTACCCCTATCTGCCCGGGGCGAACAGCGAAGCATTCAAAGGCATCTCGGTGCTGGTCGGCCTGATGCTCACGCTGGGCGGATCCAGCCTGGTGGGGCAGGGGGCCAGTGGGCTGCTCTTGATGTATTCGCGTACGATCCGCGTGGGCGAATTCGTGCGCATCAACGACCAGGAAGGCACCGTCACGGAGCTGGGCACATTCACCACAAAGATCCGCACTGGCTTGGGTGAGGAGATCAGCATGCCCAACTCGCTGATCATGGGATCGGTCACCAAAAACTATTCGCGCACCGTCCATGGGCCGGGCTATATTCTGGACACGGTGATGACCATTGGCTACGACACGCCCTGGCGGCAGGTGGAGGCCATGATGGTGGAGGCCGCGCGACGCACCGAGGGCGTGCTTGCATCACCCGAACCCAAGGTCTTCAAGACCGCGCTGTCCGACTTCTATGTGGAGTACCGGCTGGTTTGCCAAGCCATTCCGCAGGAGCCGCGACCTCGCGCCGAGGTCATGCAGCTTTTGCACTCGCACCTGCTGGATATTTTCAACGAGCAGGGTGTCCAGATCATGTCGCCCCACTACTTTGGTGATCCGCAGCAAGCCAAAGTCGTGCCTCGCGAGCATTGGTGGCCGGAGACGACGCGCCGCGCCGAAGAACAAGCGCAGCGCGAGTCCCCTGTGCCGTTGACCTGACACCTCTTGTGATTGAATCTGGCCGATGGAAAGATGAAAATCTGACCGAGCGAGGGCCATTGCTGGGCAGTCGGATTTGCGGGCTGTAGGCGCCAGACCGCATCCGGAGAACGATCCCCCCAAATCGTCGGCTATCTCCGAATGGGTGCAGTAGCGACCTTGGTGATCATCGTCGGTCGTCCCACCAGCGATCACACAGAGAGCGCCACTGCTTCCAACGATATGCGGGACGTCAGAACTCGGTTGGCAAGCTTGTGTGCTCGCCAATGAATGCACCCACCTCATCAATGGCTTGGCGGGACTCAGGCAGCAGGGAGAAGAGTTGGAAGACATGTGGCATACCGGGCCACACTTTCAGGTGCGCGACGACACCGCGAGCACGGGCTCGATCAACGGCTCGCCGGGAATCGTCGAGCAGCATTTCGCTCCCAGATGCATGGAACAACATGGGAGGCAAACCCTCCCATTCGCCGTACAGGGGCGATGCAGAAGGCGATTTCGCTGACGCACCGTTGAGATAGGCTGATTGCACCAGCGCGAGGGCTGACCCGCTGAACATCACGTCACTCATCTCGTTGGTGTGCAACGACGGACCGGTGCCAGCAAGGTCAGTGACGGGGGACATCAACACGGCGCAGGCCGGCAGCGCACGACCTTCATCGCGCGCGCGCATCACAACACCCAACGCGAGATTGCCGCCGGCTGAATCCCCCGCAATGGCAACGCGTTCTGCCGCGATCCCTTGGTCAAGCAACCAGCAGTAGGCCGCAAAGCAGTCGTCCAGCCCCGCCGGCAGCGGGTGTTCCGGGGCGAGTCGATAGCAGGGCATAAGCACTCGCATGCCAGTCTTGTGCGCCAACCTAGACGCCAGTCGGCGGTAAGCGTTGGGAAGGTGGATGCAGAAGGCGCCGCCGTGAACGTAGAGCAACACGCCGCGCTTGGCCGCGCTCGCATCGCCGACCCATTCCGCCGCCCCGCCATGAGTTCGAATCGGCTCGACCCCGAAGCTGCCAAACCAGCGCCTGAGCCATGCGTCGACAGCTGCGGCCTTCACGCGCAATGCTTCTACTGTCGGACCCTTGGACCACAGGCGCTTCAGGGTGAGACGGAGGGCGATATTGACGAGTAGTCGAATGAGCATATTGCGCCGTTTCGGGCGTCCATCACGTTGCACGAAGCCGTCGCCGTCCGTTTGAGGGCGCCTTGGGCACCGCCAGAATGCCTATGGGCTGCGTCAAATTTGATTGGCCGTGCGTCGCGCTCGCTTTCGAGAGTCTGTGCTCTTGCGGGTGTACGGGACGACCTCACTTACGCCCTCGTGCACCCGAGAGGCACTTTTCCGAGCAGCGTGCTTTGCCGCCGGTGAGGGCCTTGCGTCGATGAGTTCGTCGAACGCTTCGGCCGTGTAGCGCGCGAGTTTGTCGACATCAGGGACGGCCTCGGGCATGGCGAGAAATCCAACCTGCAATCGATCGTCCAAGGTGACGGCAGTGACGTTCAGCAACTGTCCGGCAGGCACCACGGAGACCGGTAGCACCATCTCGACGGCGGCGCCCATGAGATATCGCTTTTCAGGAAAACCGAAGGGGTTCGACACCATCAGATTGCTGACGGCAAGACCGCTCTTCAGACCAAGCTTCTCAGCCATCGCCGGCAGGCCGTGCACCAGCGTCGTATAGAGCATCACCGTGTCGCTAGATGATTTCTCCACCACACGCTTGATGGCCTCCGTCTGCGCGCGAATTGCCTGCAAACGTTTCGTCGCGGGCATGCCCGGTGCGCCGAGCGGGAACTGCAGTACGGCAATCTGGTTGCCTCCACCCGCGTTCGCAAGCGCGACCGGCATGGCCGTCACCAGCGCCTTGCCAGGACGCTCGCTCCGCTCCTCAAGATAGCGGGCGAGCGCGATGTCCAGACTCACGAGAAGCAGATCGTTAAGGGTTGCTCCATTGGCCTTGCCGAACGCCTTGATCTCACGGATGGGCAGTGAGGTGTAAGCAAATGATCGCTTTGAAGATGCCTTTCCGGCAAGGGCGCGCGGGATGCCCGTGAAGGGAAGCGACATCCCTTCCACGCCACGCACGCCAAGCGCCTTGAGGCCTTGCTGGGCAAGCATGCCGTACAGCCCCACGGCCGAAGTAGCGGTGCCTCTGACCTTGCTGAGCAGGCCGGACAGTCGGCCTGTCACGGACGCTCGTACGGCGCTTTCCGCAGCTCGCGCCGGCACGCCTTCCCACATTGCCCGCACGCTGCGATCGCCAGGTGACACCGCCAGCCAGTTCGAGATGGCTTGGACGAATCCACGGCCGTCGATGATGCCGTGGTGCGTCTTGCCGTACAGGGCTATCTTGCCGTCTTCGAGGCCATCGATCACGTAGAGGTCCCAGAGCAAGCTCGATCGGTCCAGGGGTGCCTCATGCAGCTCGCATACCTTCGCAGACAGTTGCGCGAAAGTGCCCGGCGCCTGGAGCGTGATGCGATGCACGTGCGCTGCAGGGTCGGCATCGGGATCGGCCTCCAGAGAGGGCACGCCGAGAAGCGGTGCCCGGAGTCTGTAGTTGAACGGAGCCCCGGGCGTACGCCTGAGCATCGCGGCCACGAGCCGGTCGGCGAACGTTGCCCGCGCGCGCGCGGGCGGATCCAGCAGGATCAAGGGGCCGATGTTGAACGGGCGCTCGGGCGTCTCGAGCAGGAACATTGCCAGGTCGATGATCGACAGTCCAGGCATGGCTTGTCTCCTTGCAGTTTCTCGTTTTTGCCTGACGCGATCTTCAAGCCACGTTCCGCAGCTCGCGGCGCAGGATCTTGCCCACGGTGGACTTGGGCAGCGCATCGATCAGGCGCACGACCTTCGGCACCTTGTAGCCGGTCAGGGACTTGCGGCAATGCGCAACGACATCCTCGGCCGTCAAGTTCGAGCCGGGCGCCGCCACGACGAACAGCTGGATCGCTTCGCCGGTCTTCGCATCAGGCACGCCGATGCAGGCGCACTCGGCCACGCCGGGGCAGCTGGTGGCGACGGCCTCGATCTCGTTCGGGTACACGTTGAAGCCCGACACGATGATCATGTCCTTGATGCGGTCGACGATCTTCAGGTACCCGCGCTGGTCGAACACGCCGACGTCACCGGTGCGGAAGTAGCCGTCCGCGGTGAACGATGCCGCATTGGCCTCGGGCTTCTCCCAGTAACCGCTCATCACCTGCGGACCCTTGGCGCAGATTTCACCGGAATGGCCCAGCGGCACTTCGTTGCCGGCGTCGTCGACCAGCTTGATGTCGGTCGAGGGCAGCGGCAGGCCGGTGGTGGCCGAGAATTCCTTGATGAAAGGCGGGTTGATCGACAGGATCGGGCTGGTCTCCGACAGGCCATAGCCTTCCAGGATCAGCTTGCCGGTCACCTCTTCCCAGCGCTTGGAGGTCGCGTCGATCACGGCCGCGCCGCCGCCCACCGACAGGCGCAGGTGCGACCAGTCGACTTCCTTGAGCTTGGGGTGTGCGGCCAGGCCGGCATACAGGGTGTTGACGCCGGCGAACACCGACATCTTCGATTCCTTGAAGGTGTTGATCAGGCCCTCGATGTCGCGCGGGTTGGCGACTAGCCAGTTCTCCGCGCCGAGCGAGAAGTAGGTGATCAAGTTCACCATCAGCGCGAAGATGTGATACAGCGGCAGCGCGGTGACGATCACGTCCTCGCCCGGACGCAGCGTCTCCTTCATGAAGGCCTTGTACTGCTCCGTGTTGGCGACCAGGTTGCGGTGCGACAGGCAGGCGCCCTTCGACAGGCCGGTGGTGCCGCCGGTGTATTGCAGGAACAGCAGGTCGTCGCCGGTGATCGTCGGTGCGGTGTAGCCGGTCGGCTTGCCTTCGGCCAGGATGTCGCCCATCGAGAGCGTGCTGGTCAGGCGTGCATCGATCGCCGGGGCCGGCAGTGCCGAATTCGGCAGGCCGTCGCCAGGGGCGGCGGTGATGATCGTGGTGACCGGCGTTTCCTTGATGATCTCGGCCAGCGTGGGCGTCGAGCCATTGAAGATGAAGACCGTCTTGACGCCTGCATCCTTGAGCTGGTGTTCCAGTTCGCGCGGCGTGTAGAGCGGATTGACGTTGACCTGCACGGCGCCCAGGCGGGCGATGCCAAAGAAGGCGATCGGGAAGGACGCCAGGTTGGGCATCATGACCGCGATGCGGTCGCCCTTCTTGACGCCGATTTCGCGTTGCAGGTAGCTGGCGAAGCGTGCCGACAGGCGGTCGACATCGGCAAAGCTCAGCTTCTGGCCAAAGGAGCTGAACGCCGTCTTGGCGGCGTACTTCTTCATGGCCTGTTCGAACATCTCGGTGACGGAACCGTAGGCGTCGGGATTGATGGTTGCGGGAACGTCGCCGTACCAGGCGAGCCAGTGTCGTTGATTCATTTGCCTTGTCTCAAGTGAAATGCTCAGGAACGAAAAGTCGACGGCGCGCGCCTCAGGGCGTGACAATGTTGAAGTAGGGATCGAAGGTCTCCACGTTGGCGAACACGCTCGCCAGCACTTTCGGATCGCCTTCGACCGTCACCATCTTTGCTTCCACCAGCTCGGGCAGCTTCTTGCCCTGCAACAGCATCGCCAGGAAGGCCGGGCGCGTCAGGGTGAGCTTGACGTCCGGGTTCTTCAGCACGCGGCCCTTGGTGTTGTTGAGCACCGAGTTCGAGAGCTCCAGCGCCCACGTTTCCTTGAGGTCGGTGAACTCCATCTGGATCGCGGCCTTCATGCCGTCGGTCTTCTCGTGGTTGAGCCGCAGCGCGATGAAATCGAACAGCAGCTCGTTGTCCATGCCGCGCACCACGTCCGGGCCCTGGGTGTTGGTCGGCGGCTTGATGACGCCCTGGCGCAACTCGCGCGCGCCCACCAGGTAGGCATTGCGCCAGGTGGCCGCCTCGGCCTGGTAGCCCATCTGCTCGAAGGCATCGGCCTCTAGCAATCGGGCCGCCGTGTTGTTCGGGTTCGCGAACACGATGCGGTTCGTGACCTCGGCGCTCCAGCGATAGTCGCCGTCGTCGAAGGCCTTGCGCGCCACTTCCAGCGCCTTGTCCTCGCCGCCCATGGCCGCGACATAGCGCTTGCCCAGGTCGGCC
>NZ_JBBKZS010000035.1:0-37113 GCF_037889955.1 Variovorax robiniae | reverse complement strand
GATCACCGGAAGCTTGGGGAGAGATAGTGTGCACGTATCCACCATGAGTTAGTGGATACGAGCATCCTTTGCTCCTACGGCGAATTCAAGATGGGTTCGCCGGACGCATACACATGAATCGCGCGCCATCGACGTCATCTCAACGTTCTGCCGCGCGGGCTCCTAGCCGCCCAATGAGCTCTGCTAGCGCGCCTTCTAGATGACCCCATGGCGAATACTCGTTCCTGCGGACTCACCACGCCCAGCAGCTTGTCAAGGTCTTGCACGCGAGCACCCGACTAGCCGACTGCGTCAGGAACTCGTCCCGTGGGTAGAGCAGCCAGTTGACTGTGGTCGAGCCGTAAGCACGCGGTGATCCCGTCTTGAACTGTCGGGTTGTGCCATGACGATGGTGTCCAACAAAGAATTCATCGAACGCCCAGTTGAGACCGAGCAGGGATTCGCAGATGGGTTGACGTCATTCCCTTGGAGCCTGGATCGCGCGCACAAAGGACTTCATGAGCCCATCTTCGTAGCCGCCGAGGCTATGCCGCGCATAGTCCTCGATGGCTTTGTGCACGTCGTCACGGACTACCGAGCGGCGCAGCACATCGTGTGACACATGCATCCATTCGACCAGTCCGATCATGATCCGCACGAATATGGGCACGTCATTGCGCGTCAATGAGAAGCTCTTTCGTATTCGTTCGAGTTGATTAACCACATCCTCCAGCGGCACGGTTGTCGATCTTTTCAAGACCAGCTGCTCAATAGCCGTTCCCTCAGCAATGTTTGTGAAGAGCTGGATCGCCAGCGACTGCCGCACGCCCGGCTCGGCTTCATCCCAGACGTGAGGCCACAGGCCCCACATTTCGCCCATGATGGCCTGCAATTCTTTGAGATCCGCGTCCGCTCCGCCCTGCGCGCCGGACAAAGCGTGCGCGCTGCTCAGTTCCCATACAACGAAGCGTTGCACCAGTCGCTCGGCGGCGAAGCGCGGATCCATGACGCCGGGATGGCCCTTCTCCCAGCGCCGCTCGGCATCCGCAAGTTCGATCTGCGCACGCTTGACATCCCCCGGAGTGCGCGCAAGATGCCGCAAGCAGATCGACCGGAAGTATGCCGCCTCATGACCGAGGATTTTGTCGTTCTGCGCATCGGCGATCCCCATGGCACGCCGGCACAGCGTCTGGGCGGCGTCCCAGTGGTTGCGCAGCGACAGCACGTAGGCTTGCACAATGCGAAGTTCGTACTGCTTCGACAAATTGGAGCCAGGCCAATCGAACGCGGCCGCCACCCGCCGCAACTTTCCCGATCGAGAGGATAGAGCCGAATAGAGTTTCTGCGTCCAGTCGCTAATGTCGTTGAAGCGAAACCATGCCGGCGCGCGCGCGACGCCCGAAAGGTGGATGTCCCCCGCGATCTCTTCGAGCACCTTCGAGAAATCGCCGTCGCCGTCGGCGATCAGGTAAAAGCCCGCCATCACCGAGAGACGGTCGATGTCTCCGATCGTCTCGGCGATCCTCCGCTTGAGGATTTCGTCGAGCTGCTGGTGGTTCGAGCGGATATAGCTAAGGATATGCTCGTTGTTCGGCTTGCGACTGTGGATGCCCTCGACGATGTTGCTATCGAGGAGGCCGTATTTCAGGCTGACCTCCTCAGCATAGCGTCCCAAGCGCTGGCTCAACTCCACGAGCGGTTGTGCCGAGCGTTCTTCGGCTGGGGCAACAGTATCCTCCGGGATTCGCGCACGCTCAACCAACCAATCCAGGTATACCCGCTCGGTTGGACACAACGCGAGGAGGACTTCATCAATCCATCCCGCGAGGTCCCCGGCGGGGATGCTCTCGAGCAGCCGTTTGGTCGAGAGGAAGTAACGCGGATCACGAACGAAATGCCGGCTGTTTCCGTGGGCCTCCTCGCGGTCGGCGATCAGCGAGAGCGCCTCATCGAAGGCGATGAGGTGGACCACACGCGTCGGTGCGATCCGGTCATTTAGCCATTCCAGGTAAGCCATTACGCGCGCATCACGCATCACTCGCGATCGCGAGCTCACGCGCTTGGCATCCCGCAGCGCAAAGTAAAAGTCCGCCTCGCGGCTTTCGATGCGCGCCCAGTCGCCGCGCTCGGGTTGCGGCAGGCTGTCGTCGCGGAGAACGTTTCTCAGGCGCTTGGAGCGCAGCAGAGCACGGTAGCGCTCGATCTCGCGCATAGGTCCCGGCGCTGCGATGTTGAATAGCGTGCTCACGATGGTCGGTGCCTGCTCGAGCAGCACCTTCATTACGTCCTCGGCCGGCTGATCGATGTGCGCGACCGCGGCGAGCGCCGCAGGCAATTCGGTCAATGCATGCTGGTCCGCTTTGCCAGCGATCGCCTGGACCACCTCGACCATCTCGGCGTCGTGCGGCGGGATGACTAGCAACGGCTGATCCTGCAAGGTGTAGAAGATGAAGTGCGATAGCGCACTCATGAAAGCCGCGAGCTTAGGCTCTTGACCGATGAAGAACAGGCTCGGCTTGTGCTTGTCCGGCGCGATGAAGAGCTGAAGCACACTAGTGTCGACGGCATAGAGGATTTCACATCCATCGCGGCGCAGCTGCGCGTCCGCGCTCGCGTGACGTACTAACAGGCGTAAGGCCGCGGCACCCGACAAGGTCGCCTGGCTCTCGCCCGCGCGCGCCTGGGCTGCGTGGCTCATTGGGCAATCTCCGCCCTGCGGGGAGCCATGCCAAACGCCTTCAGACCAGCCGGACGACGTCTCATGCCAAGAGCTCCACTAGTTCGGGATCCGCGTCACTCATCCGCTTCTCGTCAGAGATCGCGGTCAGCAGACGGATCTCCGCGACCTCGTCGTCCTCGGAAATCGGCAGCGACTCGCGCGCGCCGTCCGCGCGGACGATCTCGTACTCACCGTCCAGCTGCAGTTTCTCCAGCAGTCCCCGAAACAACCATTGGTTGTCCGTGGATGCAAGCGCCTTCCACTGTTCGGCAAAGACCGTCAGCGGCAAGACCGCGATCAGTTCCTCGTAGAGCCGGTCCATACGCGGAGACGCGGGGTCCAGCCTGCGAAACCGCTCGCGCAGGCGCGCGAGATGTGGCTCCAGTTGCGGATCATGCCGAGCTAACGCGACGAGCATGGTCGGCGCGTAGGCGTCCTTGAACCAGTGCGAGCCGCTCAGGTCTACGAGCGCGCGATGCACCTCACTGCTCGACTTCATGCCGGCGAGCGCCGCCAGTGCCCACGCGAAAGAATCGGGCGCACGCGGATTGGAGGTCGAGCCGAAGCGTTCGAAGCCCACCTGCTGCACGATGGCGCCGCAGGCTTCGGTGCAGTTCACTGCATTCGCGAGCCTAACCAAGACCTCGAACACGCGATAGCCCTCTTCTGTCGCCTCCAGGCTGTCAATCGCCAATCCAAGACCTACCCGGAAGTTCCTGCGCGCCCTCGGATCCAGCGCGTTGGCGACCTGATGCAACACGTCCCACTCGGGCATCGACGGGACGAAGAGGTAGTGCAGAGGCTTGAAGGGATAAGGCAAGGCACCAGGGTCGAGCGCTGCAGCCGTCTCGACGGCGAGCCATTGGCCGAACTCCTCCGGCGACCACCCCGCGACCTCGGCAACGTGCGAGCGGTTGATGACAATCATGCTCATCCGTCAGGTGCTCCTCCCGCTTTCGCGGCCCTGGGTGGCTTGCACAGGTTGGCGAGCTGGCGGCGCAGCTTGCCCATGTCGCGCTCGTGCCAGAGGCGCCTAACGAAGCGCTCGTCGTACTCCCGCGAGCCGACATCTTGTGTCTCCGGCTCGCCGCTCCGGATGGTGCACCCCAGGCAGGTCCAAGTGGCCCCCAACCCATGCAACCGCTGCGGCTTCGCAATGATCTCGACACCGCCATCGACAGGGCGATCGATCGGCTGCTGGCAATGCTTAGCTAGGTCCACCGCGCGTCCGAACCCGCGCGGCGTGCGGCGATCCGGGCGCTGGCGGAAACGTCGATGCGAGCCCGCAGCAGCGAATGTGGGGCGGAAGGATTCGGTGGCGCCCATCGCCGAAGCCGGAATGTCCACGCACATCAGCGCCAGGCCTGGGCCGTGGTGCACTAGGCCCAGTAGGTCCCGGACCTGGTCCGCATCCTGTGCGAGGTCGTCAGGGGTCAGCCACAGAGTCGCGCGACCAAACTCTCCGTCCGGACGCAGCACATCGCTCCGTCCACTGAGGCTGCACAGCGCGCGCATCTTCAGGCTCCCATCTGCCGTGCCGCAGGGGTCCGGGCTTAGTAAGTTCTCGGCTGCCACAACATCGTTCGTGAGCATGCCTAGGAAGTATTCATAACGGATGATGTTATGCAAGAGTACCCGACCCGGGCTCTTGGCGGTAACGACGGCGGCAGGTCCATGGAAGTAGTGGGTTTGCCACTCGTTCATGAGGAGGCCGATCAGCCCCGTGCAATGCGCGGGCCGATCGCGCTCGAACTGCTCGAGGGCTGTGCACAGCGCGGCGTGGATGAGCCTCCGGTCCACGAGCCGCGATCTCCCGCAGCGCACAATATTGCAGGCCACGATCTGGCCGAGAGGCTCGCTCACGAGAAGGCTGACAAAGGCGTCAATCGTCTTACGCGCGTCTCGCATCGCACGCGCCCCAATAAGTCAGATTTGTTTGGCCGCCGACGATGAGGTAGTGCCACGTGGTCGCATAGACATTGGGCTGGGCCCGGCTGGATACACCACGACCCACCGGTCGGCTAGCCAACGGCTGCACCTGCCCAGGGTTTTGCCGAAGAGTTCGCGCTCCCATTCGAGCTTGATCCGCGCGGCGGGCGTGTACTTGCCGATGCCGTGCGTGTAGCGTAGGACCCTCTCGTAGCGGTTCGCTGAGGCAGCAGCCCTGGCGGCGCTGTACGAAGTCCTTCCATGCAGGGGCGACGGCCTTCTTGGCGGGAGGCGAATGCATGACCATCAAACCCTCCAACAGCGCATTGCGGCATTACATGCTACTTGGCCGTCCGCACGCTTACAAGCTCGTCAGTGCGTCTGGGTCAGTCGCCAGCTCCACTGCTCCATCGCATTGTGGAGAAAACGCCGGTTGGGTGAACGTGGCAGTCGCGCGTTCTCCGCACGCAGCCGCGCCAGTTCCATCTGTTCAGGCGACACAGGCATGTCGCCAGCGCCCTTGAGCTGGCCCTTCTCGCTGAGCCGAACCCAGTTATCCAGCGTCTGCTTGGGCATGCCCAGCACCTTGGCCGTCACCGACGCCGCCTGCCCACCTTTGACCAGTCGCATCGCCTCCAGCTTAAATACCAGCGTGTACATGCCACGTGGCTGGCCGTCTTTTCTCTTGCTCATATCTCTTCTCTCCAATCACTGAATTTGACCATCAGCTATGGAGTACGTTTTTCGGGGGCAAGGTCAAAGCTCTTACCTTGGCGCTGCGGGACTTGACTCTTGGAGCGACACTCTCGCGCCCAAGGTTTGCAGACATCAAGGCGGTCTATTCGACGGACCCGGCCAGCATTCACACATGCACCATGCAGTTCCCCAACACGTGCGCAATACGAATGAGCGAAGCCTTGGAAAAGACAGTCCCAGGCATCATGCAAAAGTTTGCTGCGAGCGGTCTGAACCTATGCCCGCACGATTTCATGCGCGGAGCCGAGGATGTGGCCGTCGTGTTGCGCCGGGCCGATGTGTTTGGCAAATTTGACGCTGGATTCTCCAATCCTGGTTCAGCGCCTGCTCGTCTTAGCGGGGAGACGGGGATAGTCGCGTACATCAATATTCCAAGTTTCCCAGGGCAAGGACACATTGACCTATGGGACGGAAGTGCACCGGTCCGATCGGCCTATTGGGACGCAGATCCAATCTGGTTCTGGAAGCTGAGTTGAGCCGTAGAGCAGAGAACGGCGCATCGGCAACTTGCAAAGCTAATCCACTGGAGTCACACGCTGCAAAGGTCTTGGAACCGGGTCCCCTCAAGTTAAAGAAGACGCATTCAATTGATGAGTCGGGGAGTCTCCGCTATCCGCTTGTGGTGTCACTCCCTGGAGCACGCTTGTGATGGGAGAGTTGGTTGAACGGGCGGAAGTCGGAGTCAACGGTATCTTCTTCCGGCAGATAGGTCTGCCCGTTGCGGTCGCACTTGACCACGAACGCGCCGAGCCGGCCCCTTTCGTCCGCGGGCCGCAACAACGACCACACGAAAGTCGCTGTCCTGTGTATGAGCCCTGCACGGAAGTCGGCCCGCGCGTTCGGCACGTCGACGCGCCACGGCAGCGGCGACTGCGCGTAGAGCGGAAGCGACAAGGCTGTTCCATCCGGCGTCAGCGGATCCGTGGTGCGCAGCAGGGCGGCGTAGAGGGCCGGAGGTGGCTCGACGACGGGTTCGTCGGTCAGCGTCAGGCGCAAGGTCAAGTTCTGGTTTCGGAGATCAAATTTGACCGTCTCCCACATCCCGCTTTTTCCGATTTTCGAGGCGTCCAGGACTTCGACCTCCATGACCGCGTCGGCTCCTTCCGCGACGCCATCCCCTTCGCCCGCTGCCTTGCGCGCAGCCAACTCCAGCACATCTCCGGCGGCCAGCTGCGCCGTGCTGCCATCCACTTCCACCAGCGTCGCCAGAGCGAGTTCATACACCTCTGCTAGCGTTACCCGAGTCTTGGATGGCTTCGCTCCCTGCGTTCGCGGCGCGAGATACAGCTCTCGCCGCTCTCCGGCGCGCGGCTGCACGTGGATGTCCAGGACCAGCGGAGCTTTGAGCGGGTCGCTTTGCTTCTCGAACTTGATGTCCCCAGCCCCGGGTGGCAGCAACTGCGCCACGGTTGTCGGCAAACGCTTTTCGTACCGCAGGTCCGCCATGAAAGTGACGGTGGCGCGCCGGTTCACGCGGCCCCTGTCCGCCGACAACACGAACATCATGTCGCCCCGTCCCGCCGGGAGCGCCGGGTGCGGTGGCGCAGGCGGTGGCGGTTCAGGTGGCAATGCGATGCGCAGCGCATCCTCCACGGGTTGCGAAGCGAGGCCGGCATCGTATGCAGGGTCCATGAAGAGGACAGTGGCCGGCTCTAGCGGCATCGCGCCGCGCTCGCGCGTCACGGGGAAGAGCGGCATGCGCAATGTGACAGGCGCGCGGTCCTTGCCATGCGGGATGGACTGTTCCACACCTAGCGCGTACTTCGATTGCGGCTTTTCCTTGGGCAGATGCGCCCGAACCCGAGGATGAAGCGTGAATTGCACTTCGACCGTCGCAGGCCCCGGGCCGGCATTGCGGATGGCGGCGAGCACGTTCGTCGCAGGCGCCGGCCCTTCCGTCGCATCGGTCGGGTCGCGCATGTCCAGCACCAGGGCAACTTGGCCGCTGCGGGGCTTCTCGGTGCCGACCGGCGGAACCGGTCCCGATTCGAATTCGCGGACATGCAGGCTCAAGAACGGAAACTCCGTGCCGTTCACGATCATCGATGCGGTGGCCAGCACCTGCCCGTTCGCGAAGTCCGCACCCAGGACGAAGCCGAGCAGGTACAAAGCGAGGTCCGCCTGGTCGCCCAGCTCCAGCACGTCGACTTCCACCGCGAAATCGAGTGTGCCGTCCCAGGGATCCGAAATCACGCCGCAACTGCGTGGGCACGCGACAAAGTTCATGGTCCATGACGCATCGCCTTTGTAGTCGTCGGTGTCCACGACGGCCCACTCCGTTTTTCCGCGCACCAAGTCGGCTGAACCCAGTACCGCCCGATTGTTGACGCCCGGCTGCAGCGGCGATACGCAGGGCCTGCGGTGCACCGCTGGTTCCTTGTCGTCGCGGTTCTCCGGCAATATCCCCGGCCGGGGCGTGCGCTCCGTGCGCGCGTGTGAGGAACTCGACTGCGCAGGTTCGCCGAAGCGCGGGAATGCGGTGTCAAAAACATAGGCTTTGTCGTCCTTGTTGGTAGCGGCGATCTCCAGACGCAGCCGTCGCGCGATGAGCACGCCGGCCCGGTCCGAGATCGACGTGGTAGTTGCCTGCTCGGGAACGACGCCTTGCCACAACGCGGCGCCTTCCGGCTTTTCCAGAGCGTCTTCAACCGGCTTCTTCGCGGGCCCCACGGCGCGAGCCAGGGCGCTGTTGACTTCCGATCCCACCGGGACCCGCGTTCGCGCGCTGCCTGGATCGAGCCAGCCGATCGGCGTGGACACTGCCCTGGATTGCAGCGGCAGGTAGACCGGCACTCGTTGCTGCGTGAGCCACACGGCGTGCCCGCCGCCTGTCCTGCGCTGGGCCTGTGCAGGCCACGCGGCCATACGGCCCATCCCAGCGATGCCGCTCACCGGGTCTCTCACGGCGCCGGTCCACCCTTCCTCAGCGCCGGCCATGAGCATGCTCGTGTCGGGCGACAGCATGTAGCCGCGTGCCACGTCCGCATGACGCAGTACCGGAAGGCGGCGCTCGCGCGGGCTCAGTTGCCGCTGAGGCAGTCGAATGGCTGTGTGCTTGCCCGACCCGTCGCGGACCAGCGCGAAGCGCGGCCGTTTGTGCAACTCCGATGCGATTGCCGCGACACGGCCATCCGCGCCTTCCGTATCGTCCAGACTGCGCGTGAGCCAAGCGGCGTGCGTGAGGTCATCGCCGACGATCATCAGCAGGCCCGCAGGATGCGGCGGCAGCGGACTGCTGGACGTCTGGCCATGCGACGTTCGCAGGACGGCCGCCGCGCCCTGCCGATAGGCTTTTCCGGGGCTGCCCGTGAGCGACACGCGCGAGAGCACCGACAGCGAGGCTAGCTCAGACACAGCCGCCCTTTCTGCACGTCTCGCGCGGGCGTGCTGGATGGCACGCGCGATCGAGACGCTCGCCGCGATGAAGTACGGCGTGCCTTGGAGCTTCCCTTTGCCGTCCAGGTCTACCGGAAAGCACTGCTCCACCAGGATGGCATTGAAGAGCCGCTCCGGCCGCGGGTCGGTCGCAGGAGACCTGCGCGTACCTGCATCGATGGCCTGCAGCACGTCCAGCTGCGCCGCCGTCACTGGTGCCATCGCGTTGCGCCATGGCGCCACCACTTCCTGCGCTGCTACTCCATCGGCCCAGGCGACCTTGACCAGAGCGCTGGCGTTCTGGCGGATCGGCGGTTCAGTACCCGTCACGCGCAGTGACCCTTCAAGCGCCACGAGCGCAGGCAGGCGCAGGAGCGGTGCAGCGTCGTCGCCGGGAACCGTGACCAGACCCGCGAAGCCACCCGCGAAGACGAGGTCTTTCCCGTCGTTGTGTCCGTCGCTCCCATAAAACGCTTCGCGGAACAAGGCGCCACTGAATCCCTGCAGGACGGTGCCAAGTCCGCCGCGTCCTGGCCAAGCCATGCCGGGATCGTGCGCGCCCGAGTCGCCCGTCATATACCGGGCCGCGAAGGTGCTGGATGCCTGTAGATCCGCGGCGGGGCCGCCGCGCGGCCACGGCGGTGCGAACACGCGCATCGGCGCGAGCACGAGCGTATCCACCGAAGAGAAAGAAAGCATCTCGACAGGCTTCCCGCCTCGCGCCGGCGTGCCAAAGATGGTGTGCCGGGCCAGTGCCGACACGCTCCACACCGCTTCGGTTCGCTCCCCCAGGTCCGCCGCGGTGCCAAAGGACATCTCATGGCCGCGCAGCAGCCAGGTCACTTCATGGCGGTGCCAAATGGAGTGGTCGAACTGCACCGGCGTGATGGTGCTTGCCACCGGCGGCATCGGGATGTCGCTCCCGGTGTTTAGGTCGACACCGGGCCACGCGATCGCACTGGTTCCAGTCACGTCGCCGTTCAGGATGAGCCGGCCCTGCCAGCCCTCTTCCGCTCCCTCGCCGCGCAATCCGTTGCCTGCTTCGAAACGGATCGACCCGAGATGAAGGGTGTGTCCGACGTTCTCGCCTTCATGCCACACGACGCTGCCCGAAAGGCTGCCGCTCGCGACCGCGGCCCGTTCATTCATGAAGGGAGCGATGGCGGCCACGAGCCCGAGTTCGAAAGATCCGCCGTCGGGAAAGCCCGGCAGCAGCGCCCTGAGCCTTTCGGGGCCTGACTGGCTGGTCACCGCGAAAGCGCGAGGGCCGGCACGGAATTTCGCGGGGGCGGTCGTGCCGAGCACGCTCGCCTTGCAACCCGGTTGCAGCTCCGCGGGCCAGTTGGTGCCGGACGACGTGTCCATGCCCCATTGCTCCACCGTTTTTACCGATACTGGCGCCGGCGCCGGCCCCTGCCCCTGCCGTGCCTCACCGGGGGCAATGTGCACGGCGTGGGCAAACCGGAACTCCGGCATGTTGCCTACTCGCAAGCGGCCTTGTTGCACGGCGAGCCATCCGGTGGCCGGATTCAGATTCGCCCAGTCGAAGAGCATTGCCGCGCCATCGCGGCTGGGCGTCACACCCGTGAGCAGGACACGTGAACCCACGAAGGTGAACCCGAGCGCCACAGCGGAAAGCGTAAGTTCGCGCTTGGTCTTGTCCCACCCGACCTGGGCTACCGTCAATTCGAGACCGGCTTCCCTCGCAGCAAAACCGGATTCCCTCTCGGCCTCATCGGCATTGCCGCCCGACAGCCATATCGGGAAGTTGAGGCTGCTGCCGCCGGACAGCGCGATGTCGTCTATGACGAGCTCCTGGCCTTGCCGCACCAGCTTCACCTCGACGAGGTTGCCGCCGTCATTCACATCCTCCTTGCGGGGTCCGAGGAACAACTCGGCCAGCAGCGTTGCTGAGAGCGGTACCGTGGTCGCGGGCTTACCGCCAATCATCTCGACAACCAGCGCATCCAGCCTCAGGGGCCGCATGCGCAGGCCGAAGAAGCCAAAAGTGTCGTCGCCCATCTCGAAGCCGTTGTCGTCGCCCGTGGCCATGAGGCGCCACTCCACACCACGCATCTCGAGCTGGCTATCCTGCCAGGCCGCGGCGCTGATGCTGCCCGCTTCAGCGATGTAGTTGCCGTCTGCGTCGAGCGGCAAGTCCTTGAACCAGAGTGCGAGGGATGCTTCGCCCGCGGCGACGAGAACCGGAGCGCGCACGCTGAATAGACCGCGGATTTTGGAGCCGGCTGCATGCGATGAAATCGCCCGCCACCGCGACCGGCCCCCATCCAGCGACAACTGCGGCGACGCGCCGACCCGGCGCGCATCGTGAAGGAAGTGACCCTCAAGGAACGAGCCGGGGCTATAGCCGAGGACCTCCATGTGTTCCTCCGCGGCCTCCTGCTCGGGCTTGAGCGAGCCGTCGGCCTTCACGCTGAAGCGCCCACTGAAGCCCATGAGGGCGCGATTGCCGCTCCACGTTTCGCCGCCAATGGACATCGTCCCGTAGGGAAGCCGCGACGCCGCGGCCGGCGCGGTGAAGCCGAGCGCGCTCAGATCCCATTTGAGGTGGCCCACGAGCGAATTCACGACGGCGGAGTCGATCTCGCCCTCATCCTTGAAACCCGAAAGGTAGCTGTGCGCCACGCGCGAGAGCTGCAGGAGCCTTTGCTGCTCACCCCAGAACGTCGCCAGGGCCTCCCAGTCCAGAGCCGTGACGGCAGGCTGCGCGAGTTGCTCTGCCTGGTCCTCCGGTGACTGCATACTCGCGGGAAGAGTTGCCGTCGCGAAGGCCTCGTCATTCACCGGCAGGTCGAACCGCGGCGCCGCGATGATGGCCCACTTCTCGTCGCCGCCTGCTAGCGGGACGACTTCATAGCCCGGCACGCCGAACGCGGCCCATGCAAGCCGGCAGCGCTGCGACTCGTCCGCAGGTTCGGGCGATGTACTGTTCACGTCCTTGGAGAGCGCGTACGTCCAGCCCGGCCCCATGTGCGGCAGAGACTCGCCTGCGTTCCAGAGCAGGTCAGCCAGCGGCTTGAGCGCGCCGTTCGCGGGCCCTGTGGCAATGAACGGCACGAGGTCGCGGCTCTCCAGGGGGCGCACTGCGGATCGCGCGGAACGGGTGAGCGGCATGAGCGCGGCCAGCGGCATGTAGAGGTGGCGCTGCCACCGCACGACCGGAGCGTCCGTCGGCTTGTTCAAAGCCATCGACAGCGCCAGTTCCTTTCGCGCGACCTTGCCCGGTTCCACGCTCAACGCGAGGCGCTTGACGCCGATTTCGACGTAGCTCTCGTTCGGGTCCCTCGCCTCCTTGTCGCGGCGATCGAGCGGCACGTCGATGAATGCGCCCGGACCCGCGCCCATGCGCGGGATGGCTTCGAGCGCATCCGGTCGGTCCGAGGAGAACCAGAGCAGCCCGCGCATGGACAGCTCGGGGTTGTCCGCCAAGGCCTTGCCGTTCTGGGGCATCACCGCTGTCGTGTGCTGCACGCCATCCTCACCGACGACCGTGCGAACACCGATCTCGACGGCTACTCGCAGCCGCTGCGCGCCCTCGACGGTGATTTGCCACGGCGCTTCGCTCACCATTCGCTCGGGCAGTGCTTCAAAGGCGGAATAGATCGGCGGCAGCTGGCCCGCGTGACCGAAGCGCAGGAAGCCGCTAAGGATGTTTTCCTGCGGCGCCGCGAGCAGGCTGAGGTCCGCTGCGTCCTTCGTCGGGTCGTAGGGAGGCAGATTGGGCACCTGCACCTGCAGCCAGCCATCGCGCAGCGGAACGAACGCCGGCAGCATGCGCTCCTTGTCTGGCAACTCGCCGTCCTCCCGCAGGATGGGGTCTGCCAAGCCATACGCGCCGCGCAGTTCCGATGCGAGCCGCTGCGCGTTGTGCGCGCAGTCGTAGCGGCCCAGGGGCAGCGACAGCGCAACGTTCGCTTTGTCGCCCGTCGCTTCGATGTCCCACTGCGACACGGCCGCCTTGGCCGGTTCAGGGCTGCTCCAGGCCAGGATGAGCGAGTCAGCCGCGTTGGCCACCGCCCATTGGGCGAACTGCGGGTCCACAGCGCCATCGCGGAACATCGCGGCTTTCATCGCGTCCCGCGTGCCGAGCCGGAAGTAACCGCCGCCGACGTTCACGACGCCATCGACACTGCCAGTTGTCGCAGGACTGAGCAGGTCGACTCGCACGGAGCGGGCAGGCACTTCGACCGGCACCTTCGCGAAGTTCGCCTTGATCTTCGGGCCCGGCGTCGTGTTGTTGCCTTGGGCGTAGTCGGTCGAATCGGGAAGTGCGCCCGCGAGCGCCGGGATGCGCCATCTGAAGGCGGGCACCGATGCCACATCGGCAGCGACACGGAAGCCCTGCAGGCTCTCTTCCGTACCGGACACGGGCATGGCATCGGCCCATGCCTCGCGCCAAGGCTCCAGCAAGTCCGCTTCGGCGGTGCGTCCGACCAGCAGCGTGAGCACCAGCGCATCGTTGTCGATGCCGATGTGAAACCAGCCTTCGAGCTCGCCTCGACCCAGGAAATTCACCGAAGTGCGCAGCTCGATGCCGTCGGGCACGAGGCGCACGGGGTACCTCGTGATCTGCAAGGGTCGCGCGGGCGGCGGCGCCTTGGGCTCGAGGTCACCGAGCCATGGCAATGCGCCGTGCGCGACCGCGAGCGACACCGCGCCCGCAAGAAGACCGAAGGGCGGCAACTTGATCGCTTCATCATCCTTTTGCGGCCACGCCTCTCCCGCAGCGAGCACCGGCTCGGCAATGACGTGCTGGAACTGCGCGTCTACGCGCTGGCCCATGCCCTGCGAGGGCGGGGTGTCGCCCGGCGGCACGCGCAACGTGTACCAGTAGGGCGGCATGTCCTTGTCCGGGGACCCATTGCCTCTCCAGCGCAATTGCGAGAACAATTTGCGCACTCGCTGCTGGCCCTGCGAGCCGGGTCCCGCGAGCCTCAGCGATTCCGAGGCGGCCTCGAGCCAGAGATAGAGCGGCGGGTCGTGGGGCGTATCGCCGCGATACTTTTCGAAGTTCCTTGGGTAGCCGCGGCCCACGAAGAAGGGGTCGTGGTACTTGCCGTGGAGCCGCCCGAACCCCGGCTCGTAAGCCACCTTCCCATGCCCGGCCAGCACATGCATGGACACCACATGTGGCCTGCGGAACAGCTCGTCGGGGCTGCCGTGATTCGTGAGCGGGTCAGTCTGCAGCGTGCGCAGCGGGAAGATGCGGTCTTCCAGCTGGTTCGCAGCCGCGACCCGGTCCGCTTCGCCGGCCAGCTTCTTGAGCTTGGGCGCGGACACCTGGACTTCCCACAGTGGAGTGCCATCGGGCCATTGCGGTCCGCAGAGTGCGACGTATCGTAGTGCTTCGTATGCCATGTCTGCTCCCTTTCAGCTCACCATCGTGGTCACAAATGCCGGCCATTCGATCGCGGCCCAACCGATCGAAGGCTCGGCGCCCGAGCCGGGACCCACGCCCCGCCCATCCACCACACGCAACAACAGCACGTCCGCTCCGGCCTTCATGCGCCGCACAGCGAGCTGCCAGAAGCGCGAGTCCTTCTTCGCGAGCGGGTGGGACACCGCTTGCACGGCCTCGGATTCGGCATCGGTCGGCACATCGTTCAGGATCAGGACGCCCTCCCCTCCGGCTTCCAGGTCGAGTGCCATGCCCTTGCCCGGCGCGTAGCCCGCCACGGGATACGGGACGGACATCGCTGTCGTGTACGGCTGCAACGCCCCGCCCGGATCCAGCGCCTTTTCGAGTTGCTGAGCGGCATCCGCAGCGCCCCCGTGCGCGGCGAACCACTGGTCCAGCGCATCGGTGAGCTTCGCCATTTCCTGCGCGAGCGAGGCGCCCGGCTCCAGTTGTGCCGAGCCGGGATAGGTCTTCGCGGCTTCGTCGACGACCTTGATTTGCTCGCGCAGCCGGCTTGCGAGTTCCTGGACGCGCAGCAAGTAGGCTTCATCGGCTTCGGCATTGAGACGCGCTAGCTGGTAGCTGCGCGCGTGATGCACGATGCAAAGCGCGAACGGACGGCAAACCTGAGCGAACCTCTTGAACGATTTGTGATTCGTATCGGCTTGCGTCAACTGCTGCGTATCCGCGCCCGCCGAAGGCCCGGCCGGATCGACGGCATAGCGCAGCGTGACATCGAACTGCGCCCGGCCCAGCGCGTCGTCATCCGCTCTCCGGATTTCATTCGGTTTGTCGCCACCTACAACGAGCCAGCGGCCGCCCCTAACTCGCATCACCACCGGCCCGGCATCCGCCGCAGGATCGCCGGGCATCTGGGCGACGAGCCTCGTCTCCGCCACTTCCTCGTCGACCACCGCCTTGCCGGACTTCGCGCGATGGACGACGTTGTAGACGACGTCCGGATCGGGCCACCATGCAATGTCGTCTTTGCCGCCGGTTTCCCATGTCCGCGCGGCCTCGGGCGTGAGGTCGTGGTGCGAAACGAGGCGATGGTTCACCTCCAGTGTCGACGGCTCGTCGCCCACTCGTGTGACCCGAAGCACGGGACGCAGCGGATCCGGCACTTCGTGCCGGTCGTTGGCGATCGGCTCACGCGGGAAGTCGTCCTGCACGGCCGTACTGATGTTCGACAGCACGATGCCACCGCGCGCAACAGCCAGAGCCGCCATGCGGTATTGCGGCGGCGGCGAGGTGAACGCGAGAACTTCGGCGCCCTTCCACAGTCCCGGATACTCCACCGCCAGGTCCGCGAGGCGGCGCTGCGAAAGGCGCCGCAGCGATTGACGCGAAGGCGCGGCATCCGGCTCTTCCCAATCGGGCCGCTGCGCGGGCTCGCCGGCGATTCGCTCCGGGTACAAGTTCCATTCGCCGATCGGGCTGAAGCGCTGGCGCAACCGCTCCGGCCACTGCGGCGTGCGATAGGTGCGCATCTGGCTCACGAGCATCGACGGCTTACCGAGGCGCGCGAACAGCGGACGGTTCGAGTGCGCCATCGACTCCTCGGCGTGCCGGCCGAGCACCAGCTCCCAGTGTCCTTCGACGATGCTGCTGCCAAGGATCACCGGCTGCTCCACTCGCTCGGTCCGGGGCACCACTGCCACCGCGTAACCGACGCCGTCGGCCGGGACAGCCTGCGCGGGCGCATCCAGCAATTGCTCCGTCTCTTCTAGCGGATGCACGCCTGCACCGGCGAGTACATGGGCGTAGCGCGAAATGGGCCGCACCGCGTAGGCCTTGGCGTGCGCGAGCTTGTCGTCGCCGGGGATGCTCACCGTCACGCAGCCGGATGAATCCGGTGCGACCTCGCAGGGGCTGACCCGCGAAGGCGCCGCGAGGGCAAGCGCGATCGCAGCCTTCGAGGCCTGCGGCGAGCGCGCGTGGTCGAGCATGCGCCGCATCCACTCCAGGTACTGGGGCACCACCGTCTTCCAGTCCGCTTCCTCCTGCGGGAACCGCATGTCCGGTGCAACGGCCTTCAAGTGATGTCTCAGAGACTCAGTCGCCTCCAGTTTCGCGCCAGCCTCCTTCGCCCACAGGTCGGCGGGCTGCGCGTCGAAGAAGCCGAAAGGATCGACGGCGTACTCGGAGACGGCCTCACCGGGCCTTGCGATCTCCTGTAGCTGCTCATCGCCCTGGGGACGCTCCATGACGCACTGCATCGTCTCGACCGGTCGTGGCGTGTCCACGTCGACACCTTGCGCCGCGGGCACCTCAACGGTCGCCACGTAGGAAAGGATCGCGTCCGCGCGGCCTTTACGATCGTTCCGGCGCCGCATGATGATCGTCATCTCGCGAGTCTGGAAGCCAACATCGTCCCCGCGGCGCTCGTACTCGGCTGGCAGGACGACTGGAAGGCTGCACTTGCCCGCTTTGTCGATCCTGGCCGTCGCGGCTTGTCCAGCGATGGCCACGTCCACGACGTCCTCGACGTCCAGTCGAACTTCGAGCACCAATTGACGCACCCGGGCACCGCGGGGAGTGACCGGCAGGAAGTTTTCCGCCGTCCTAGGCGGAATCACCAGCTTCATGTACTGGAACGCCTGCATCGGCGCCGGCCGCAGCGACAGCTGCACCATCGACAGAGCGCGGTCGTCGATGAGCACGTCGTACGCCTCGGTCCCTCGTTCCGCGAGGCCGTCGAACGGCCTCGGGACGCGATTGGCGCCGGGCCGCAACAAGACCTCCGCGAAGGGTTGTCCCGCGACTTGCCACTTGTCACCGGAAGACGCGACCCAGCGAACGACGACGGCGGCGAAGACGGCGTTGCACTTGTCCGCGAGCGTCGACGCGCGTTCAAAACGTCCGGACGTGACGTCGTACAGCTTCAGCGTGGCCGCAAGGCCGAGTCCTTGCAACACGCCCCACCCGTACGGATCCGTCGAGGATGCTGTCGCCGCGAGATACTGCCCGAACTCGCGTGCATCGATGGTGGGTGGCGCCTGAACCGTCACCGCGTGCTGGCGATACAGAAGCGGGAAACCTGCCTTGTCCGTGCCTCGCTCGCCCCACGCGAGCTCCGCGATGGTTTCTTCGATGATGCCGTGCATCGGTGAACCGAATTGCAGGGGGATCGTGACGGAGGCCGTCGTCTTATTTCCGATCCGGGCTTCGACGATTAGGCTCAACCCGTCGAGCGCGTGCGGATCGTTCTGCCACCGTCGAAGGGCGTCGGGATGGATTTCGGGCCTGCACAAGCACAGGAGCATGTACCGCAGACGGGCGGCGACGAAGCGCTCGCCCTGCGCGGCAATGGTGAATCCGTCCCTCGCCGAACCCGACCAGGGTTCCTCTCCCGAGGACAGCGGCCTGGCCGTGATCGCCGTCCGGTCGATCTCACTCCCGATCGTCTTTTGCGCGGGTGAGTTAACGGCCACGGCCAACTTCGCGATAATCGTATCGGGCAGTCCTCCCAACAGCAGCTCGTCCACATACGAGTCCACGGCGTGCGGGAGCAATCGCCACCGCGGCTGGCGCTGCGCGAAGAGGGGCAGCGATTCGCTCGCCGAATACCAGCCCTTGCGGATCGGCACGGCCTGGTTCTTCGGAGCATCATCTTTCGGCCGCTCTGTGCGCCACGTCTCGCTCGGATAGCTTGCGTGCCAGCCGAGCCAGTCGGCATTCGTCGCGGGCGTGAGGCTGGCGGACCCATCGGATACGAGCTTGACGTGCGCGACCCGCCGCGCTCGCATCCAGGCCCTCGCGTCCTGCCCGAGATCGCCCGGCGTGCTGTCGATCGGCGCAAGGTCGTCGAGATCAAGCGCATGCACGTCGTAGCCGGCAAAAGACGTTTTGTGCAGCGGATGCAGGACGTTGGCAGGCAGCACGGGTACGGCATCGAACTCCAGGACGGTCAGCGTCCGCCTAGATGGATCGCGCAGCATGATGAGGGCTTCGTTCGCGTGCGCCTTGCTCCACTGCCCGAGAGTGGCCTCTGATTGGGGCGCCATCACATGAAGGAAACCGGTCTGCACCCGCACCTGCCCTTGCGGCAGTGGGGGCAGGCGCAGTTCGACGGGCCACTCGAAGGCCTGGGGCTGGACCACTGCCGTTGCTGGCCCCTTCGCGCCTTTGCGCAATGCAAGCGACACAGGTATCTCGACGGGGGTCGATGCGAGCCGGTACTCGGCGTCCTTGGCGCCTTTGCGGTAGAACGCGATCTCGGTTCGCAGCCAGAACCGGCAAGCGAGGCGATCGTCGCCCGCAGCCCAGAGCTGTTTCAACAGATCCGCATAGAAGGCTTCCACGCCTTCGACTTTCCCGCCGCCCAGCAGTGTCCAAAGGGGCAGGCGAGTGCGCGTATCGAGATCGCCTTCGACGTATTGCACGATGTGATCGGCGAATTTGGTCTTAGGTCCCGGCTCCAAGACGTCCACGAGCCGATCCGTTCCGAACGCCGTGCGCGAAAGGTGACCGGGCTGCGACAGCGCACGCTCGATCGCCAGAGCGACGGTGCGCTCTCCCCCGAAACCCCGCAACCGGTCGGTCAGGCCGTCCGACCCGAAGGAACCGGCGGGCAAGACAGTCTCGTGCTCGACGTAGATGCGGTATTCGCGCTTCACGTCGAACTTCTCGCCCCCAATGTCGAGGTCCCTCTTGTCGCCGGCCCAGGCGGCGTCCTTCAGGCCGATGAACACCTGCAGGTTCTGCGGCACGTCCGCCCTGCCTTGCCAGGCCGGCAATTCCTTTACGTCCTGCACGATCCGCAATTCCGCCTGAGCGGAGCGCACTGCGGGCCGGGGCTTGTCGACGGTAAGCGCAAAGCTGCGCGGCAGGCCCTTGGTCCCCGCGATATCGATGGGCGTGATGGAGTAGGTGATCGTCACGTCGGCATCCAGGCCGAGCTTCATCCATGCGCCTGCGGCCTGCACGGCTTCCTGCTCGTTGCGAGGCGGCAGCAGGGCGTGGCGCCAGTCCTCGCCCAGGTCCGCAAGGTCGTCGGTGAACTGCCAGTCCGGCTTGAGGAGCTTGACCACGTTCTTCTCGTCGACGCCGCCCATGGTGGAAGCAGGCTTCACGCGCATGACGTGCGGCGTGAACTCGCGCGTCTCGACCGTGCGGACGATCTCGTACTGGAGGAGGAAGTGGTCCGGATCAATTCCCTTCGATTCAGGCCCGGCGCTGACGGCCATCGGGGGATCATCCATCCACGGCAACGACAGGTCCCACGCCAGCCGGGGGCCGGTGGGGCCGACTTCGCCACGGGGCGCGCCGAAGACGGGATCCTGCGTCACGAACCAGGTGTCGGCGGGGTTGAGGATACTGACTCCACCCAATTCGCCCAGCGAATCGGCCTTTTCGACCTGGAGAGCCTTCGCCAAGGCCTGGAGGGTCTTGGCGGATCCTCGAAGCACGAGCCCGAGGTCGAGCACATGGGCGCTGGTGTCGGGACGCTTGCCATGCATGGCGAAGCTCACGAACTGATCCAGGAACATCGTCATGATCGTGCTGCGGCCTTGATACGCCCGCTCGTCAGCCGGGCGATTCGCGGCAGACACCGTCTGGTCCTTCTGCATCGCATCCCGTTGGAGGTTGCGTTCCTGCTCACTGCCCGCAGGCCGTTGGTGCTTCGACTCCGAGATGCGCAGCTTCCCGGGCTCCTGCCAACCCCAGGAGACGATCTGGACCCCGCCTTGCCCATCCTCGAGACCATCCACGTTGGTGAGGAAGCACTGGTCGGCCAGGTCGCCCAGGGTGACGGGGCTGCTACCGCTCTCCATCGGCACCGGCGCCTCCCAGTTGGCGGGGATCCAGTTGGCGCCGAGTACGAGGGGCCACTCCTTGCCCTCGGCGTCGACGATGCGGATGGTCGCGAGCAGGGCCGGGTCGATGCCGCTCACATAGAGTGTGTGGGCCGGCCGGTCCGGTCCGGCGAAGCGGCGCGGCGCGCAGTAGAACCCGCCCTTGTCTCGATCGTCCGCCTCCCTGGGTACCAACAAGGCACAGGCTTCTTCCGCACTGGAGTGCAGCACCATCCAGAAATCGGTGGCGTGAATCACGCGTCCCGCTTCCGGCGGATAGAAGATCGAAAGATTGCCCGCCTCGTCGACCTGAGGCTCCGTCGCCTGACCATCGGGTGGAACCTGAGCCACCTTCTCCGTCCGCTGTGCCGCGTCATCCGCCCGTTGATCCGCGTCCTTCGCGCCGACCTTCGGCGTCTCCGCCGGCTCCTCCGCCGTGATCGACATCGCCATGAATCGTTGCACGCGGGCTCGTGCGCTCTCCAGAGCGCCATCGTTGAAGCTGAAGCCAATGAACACGCCAAGCGAGCAGCCGAAGGCGCTCACCGATATGCGCGCGTGCGCGCGTGCGCCCACGCCGTCGGTGGCGATCGCCATCTCGATCGCGGCGCTGAAGTGCACGGAGAAGGAGAAACCGATGCGGATGGTGAAGCTGGTAAAGCGCAGGTTCACCTTCATCCACGCCCGCACGCTGAAGGCGAGCGTCGCATCCAGCGAGACGAGGCCGTAGACGAGCGAGCCCTGGAAGCGCCAGCTCAGGTAGGCGATCAGCCGCGCGATGAAGCGCGCCTGCATGGACGCTTCGGCCGCCACGCCGATGTCGCTTCCCACGCTGCCGCCGAACCGCAGCCATGCGTCGGCCTCAATGTTGTAGCCCCAGAGGAGCCCATCCTCCGCGGCGCGGAAGATCATGCCGCCGCGCAGCGACACCTTCATGTTGTTGGTGTCCACCAGCCGCACGGAGAGCTGGTCGGGCCAGCCCATCTCGTAGTGGAAGAGCCCCGGGCGGATGTAGAGCGTGGACGACCAGTCCACCGACTCCACCGCGCGGCGCAGGATCTGACCTGACTGCAGCCCCGGGAACCGCTCGCCGATGAAACCCTTGGAGTCCGCGATCATGCGAGCCAGCAGCTCGGAACGCGGCGCTGAGATGTAGAGGTAGCCGCGCAGGCCCGGCCGCTCGCGGAAGTTGTTCTTGTTGGCGCGGAAGTCCGCGTAGTTCACGCCCAAGTAGCCCCGCATCGAAGCGAGCAGCGTGAGGTCGGAGCGCAGCGCGACGATGACGTCGAAGAAGAAGGGGTTGGAGGCCGTCTCCTCGGTCTCCTGGTTGTACGTCTGTTCCGCCGGATAGGCCTGGATGGCTGCGCGCAGTGCGAGCGTGAAGCGGTTGGCTTCCGGGTTCGTATCGGGGCTCCACGCCGCGTAGCGAGCGAGGTCGCCCTGTCGCTTCGACACATCGTCCAGGATCCGGATGAGGTGCGCGGGACTCGTCGCGGTGTCCGCGTCGCGGATGCCTGCGAGCGTGTAACGGAAGCCGAAGCCGAAGCCCGCCTCCCGCATATAGAAGGTCCAGAACCCGGTCGGAATCTGCACCGCCAACTTGTCCTTCTGCAGATAGATGAAGAAGGCCTTGAAGCGCTCGCCGTCCGTCTTCCTCTCCACCTCCAAGAAGCCCAGGCTCGCCTGCATGGAGCCCCAGCCGGGAATGTCCACTGCGCCTTCACCGAGAAATCCGTATGTGTTGTAGCCGGGCGGCGCGAACTGCTTGCCCTCGACCGTGCGGGTCGACGGATCCACGGCCAGCACGGAGCCGCGGATCTTCACGGAGCCCGACAGCTGAAGGTCGAGCCCGAGGCCCTCGCAGCTGATGCGCGGAAGTGCCTCGCCGTCGGCGGGCGGCGCGATCCACAAGCCGTGGAAATCGATGCTGGGCTGCATCACGTCGCCGATCTCGGCGAACTTGATCTGGCCCGACAGGTTGATGGCCGGCTTGCCGTCGAAACGTGGCGACGCCGGATGGAAACCGAAGCCACGCAGCTCGAACGTGAAGAGATTGAAGAGGTTGAAGGACTTCTTCGGGTTGAGCGCCTTCTGGAAGGAGATGTGCTTGGCCAGCACCCGCGCATCGCCCGTCAGCGGCGCCCGCTCCAGGTTGATCTCTATGTCCTTGAGGAAGCCCAGCAGCCCGCCTTCGAATTCGCCGTCCTTGGGCGTGAACCGCAGTGATCCGGTGACGAGGAAGTAGAAGTGGTAGGCGCCACCATCTTTCTGTATGCCGACATCCAGGTCACTCACGGTCAGCGTAAAGCGTGTCGAATGGCAGACGATCGGCTCGCCTTTCTTGTCGATCTCGACCTTGCCCGACTGCAGCTCAATGCCGTCGCTGCCCTGTGCGAAGGCCAGCGCCAGCGTGCAGTCGGCCTCGCCGACGAGAGCGGGAGGCAGCGACCCGCGGCCCGCGACCGCAGCCTCAACCAGGCGGCTGGCCCGCATCACGAGCTTGCCGGACGTGAACTGAAACGGCACGTCGAGGCCGTTCAGGCGTACGGCCTTGTCGTCCACTTCCGCGGTGATGTCGACGCCGCGCCGGCCGACGCGAAACTCGGTGACGTTGAAGACGACGCCTTCGCCGTCCTTGGAGAGCCCGCCGAAGCGCAGCTGCATCCGGGCCGCTTGCGCGTTGAGTTCGAAGCCGGACTCGCCGCCTGAGAACGAGAGCCTGAACATCTCGACTTCGGTGTTCTTCTTTCGCGTCTCTTCGTCGATCTGCTCCACCACCCACGTGAGGCCCAGCGCGTCTTCTTCGATCCGTTTCGACTTGAGGGCCAGGCCCGAGGGGCCTGTAAACGACGCGCGCAGTGTCCTGAGAGACAGCTTCACGCCGAGGTCTACCGTGCTCGAGATGCCCGCAGCCTTGACATTCAGTTTGAGCTTGCTGTCGACCTCGAACTTCTCCGGATCGAACTTGCCGCCATCGAAGCTTTCCACCGAGACGACCTGCCCGACGCCCTTCTTCAGTTTCTCGAGGAAGCCGTCTTCGGTGCTGGTGTCGGTGTCGCCCGTCTCGCCCATGCCCAGGAGGGGCAGGATGCGCTTGACCGCAAAGGCGACATCGACGTCAATCGCGCTGCCCAGGTCGTCCAGCTTCGGCGGGCCGTCGGCCACAATGACGCCATCGGTGGCCGTCTTGCCGGCAACGTTCAGCCTCTTGAGGAAGACGGGTTCACCCCGGCACACGCCCGCGATCACGGCGATGAGCTTGGTCTTGGCGTCTTTGTGCGTGGCCTTCACTTCGATTAGCCGCGTCGCCGGCCGGTCACCTGTCTTGGGATCAGCATCCGGTGCGTGGCTCACGGTTTCCTCGGACTCAATCCATAGGTCCGTTCCGAGAGAGGCGAGCGGCGCGCTCCCGGTGGCGTTCTCATCACCGGGCCAGGCGGCAACAACGTAGGCGCCGGGGTTGGCACCAAGGTCGACGAGGAGGCCCAGCTGCCATCCGCCGTGAAGCTTCAGGTGCAAGCCCGCTTCGTCGAGCTCCTTGTCCTGCGCCAACGCCTTCTTCAGCACGAGAATCTGCAGGATCTCGAAGGGGTCCAGCGACAAGGTCACCTGCACCTCGACGTCCGACTTCTCCGGCCCGTCGGGAATGAGATCTCTCAGGGTCTCCAGGAAAGATTTAATGGCCTCTCCCAAGGCATCGAGCATGGACCCGATCACGCGGCCCGCTTCCTCGGCCGCATTGACGATTGCCTCTCCCACGACGAACGCCTGGCGCGCCGCCGCCGCGGCAAACTTCCCAAGGATCTCGAAGAGCTTGCGGACCACCGAAGCATCGAGGTTGCCGAACTTCGCAGCCAGGGTGGCGATGCTTCGCGCTCCGCGCGCGAGCGCTTGGGCCCCGCCTTGCAGCAGCTGCAGTTCCGTCGGCTCGAGTAGCTTGAGCGAGATCAGTCGTGCGCCCGATGGCGTCAGCTCGACTTCTCCTTCGAAAGCCAACGCTGCGGCGGGATCGTCGGCCAGCCAGATGCGCAGCTTCTTGAACTTCACCTTCGCCACGAGCGCACTGTCGGTCGTGGTTGCAATGCCCTCAAGCCGCGTGCGCAAGTCTTCGACCTGCCACTGGAACGCGCCCAAGCGGCCTTGCTTCGAGGCCACCGACGGAAGGTCGACTCCGGCCTGGATCGTCCCTTCCTGGATGAATTGGCCGTTCACCACCGCGAGCCGCACCCCGGTGATGGATGCCTGCGCCGCCGGCGTGCCCTCGAATGTCACTTCGAAGGTAGCCAGCTGGGTACGCAGCGCGGGCAAGTCGTCCCACCGGATAGGGCCCTGTGCGGGTTTGACCAGCGCGCATTGCAGCCGGCCACCCGAAAGATCGATGACGAGTTGTTGGCCCGGCCCGTCGGTGCATTTGACCTTGGCGACAACGCCGGTGCCCGACATCGCGCCCAGCCTTTCCAGAAGGCGCGAGATGCCTTGGCCATCGGGCAGGAGGTCGCGCAATGGTTTGGTGAAATCGAGCGTTGGGAACTCGATCTCGGGGAAGGAGAAGTTCAGGTCGTCGCTGCCAAAGCGTAGCTTTGGAATGTCGTTTGTCCGCAATGCGACCGTGACCGCACTCGTAGCCATGAGAGAGACGGTTGAGTCGACACTGCCCGTGATACGAACGGTGAACTCGGCGACGAGCGCGTTGGCCGGAGGGGCTTCTTCCGCCAGCCATTGGGACATGAATATCTTGGCCTCGCCTTCGGCTTCGATGGATGCGCCGAAGAACTTGTCATCGCCCCTCCAATGAACGTGCACCGATTCGAGGCGGCGCAGCGCATCCAGGAGCTGCGCCTGGGCCCGCTGACGAAGGGCCGCGGCTTGTGCGTTGAGATAGGCCTTGGCCTTTACCGGTGAAAGTTCCGGCGGCTGCTGCCCGGTGTCGATAGCCCACTCGGGAATCCTCACGCCAGCCGGCAATACGCAGCGCAGATGCGCGTTCGATTGGGAGGCCTGCACCGTTGCGGCGCTTGGCTCGAAGAAGCCGTCGGCTAGCGTGCCTTCGAGAGCAACGGTTGCGTGGGGCGCACCGAGCCCCGGAATCGTCAAGGACTGACTCAAGGGACTCTCCTTTTTTTGCTTTTCAATCCGCGTAGCGGTCCGCCAAGCTAGCAGACTGCGCGCTTGGCGACCTACTCAGATTTGATGAGGAAAATCCGCGATCACTCGTGCAAGAATCCCTGTTTACCTGAAGGGAGGGCACCATATCTCTTCGCATCTGGATCGCCAGCTTCATCCCATCCTCCATCCCCAACGCACCGAGCCCGTGCCGCATCACCTCGGCAAGACGATGGTCCCCGATCCGACAGCAGATCATGCAAGGCGGCATTCCGGCCGCAGCTTGAGCCACATCGGCGCATTGCGGCTACATTGAAGCGCTCACCCTAAAAAGGTCCCCATGCCCAAGCTCGATTACTCGCTCCCGGTGACGGCCCTTGCGCAGACCAAGTCGATGAGCTGCTGGGCAGCAGCGGCCGCGATGCTGTTTGGATGGAAAACCGGGCTGCCGTACACGGAGCGGATGGCGGCCTCGGCGGCGGGGAAGAATTTCGAGATCGCTTTCGACAACGACCAGGGCCTCCTGGCGCCGGAAGTCGTCGAATTCGCGCAGACGCTTCATCTCGGCGTCGAAGGGCCCCAGAACGTCAGTGCTACGGGTTGGGACTCACTCCTGCGGCAGTACGGTCCGCTTTGGGCGGGCACCGCAATTTTTGGCACGAACCATGTCTATCGCCATGTGCGTATCGTCCGTGGCGTCACCGGCGACGGAACGGGCACCGGGACACGGCTAAAGGTGCTCGACCCGGACGGCGGCCGGGACTATGAAGTCACTGTTGAGCAGTTCGCGAAAGAGCTCGAGCAGATCGCGAAGCAGGACATCGCGCAGAACACGCCATTGCTGTTGCCACAGGTGCTCCATTTCTAATCGGCGATCGCCACGGCCGCTCTTCCCTTGTACCTTGCGACTTGCCGTTCTGAGGTAACTGTATCTTTTATGATTGACACGATTGCCTTCAGAAAGCCCAAGCGCCACAACTACTTGCCGTCCGCGTCCTGACGTCGACCGACGCTCCGCGTAACGTGTTGAAGTCGCAGGGAAAATCCTCGGCCACCGTGTCAATCTGCGCAAAAGATTCGGCTACCCAAAACAAGCGCCAGTGGCTGAAATCGACCCAGCATGGATGCGGTCTGCGAGACAGTTCAGGCGTTAACACACACAAATTTCCGCGGCACATTCAGCTTCGCGGTGCAGCGATACGCGAAGGTTCTGATCAGGCAAGGACCGGCTCCGCGAGAGGCCGCGCGCGAGTAGCGACAGTGAGACTCGAAAACCGCACCGCCACAAAGCACGAAAACCGAGATCGCCCCAACCAACGCGCCGTCAGCGAGTGCCGGCCGTATCCGGAGCCGCCGCGGCGCGCGCCCGAGGTTCGGGCTGTCTTTCAGCGGATTCAATGCGCGGCGTCACATAGTTTAGTTCGTCCTCTGAGCCGGAACTCGCTAGGCTGAGCCCGAGCCTTCCTGCTACCGCCGCAGGCTCGTAACGCTGCTGTGGTCCGTTGGAGATGAGCACGCGATTTGCAAAGTTAATCTGGACGTGCAAATAGAGTCGGCTGCCATCCGGTGAGTAACGCAGCCCTTCGATCCGAGGCAGCCTATTCAAGGAATCGGGCTTGACTGTCGGGGAAGCGAGCAATTGACTCATCACTCGTGGTGAAAATGTGAGCACCGTGCCGATATCAATTAGCCGGGCGTAGATTTGGCGAGTGTTCCCATCGCCATCGCGTAGTGGAGCCACCAGCGTGGAGCCGTCTGGTGACAGTGCAGCGCCGGCCGCGACAACGTTGTTCGGCAGAGCAATTGGACGCGCGGTCCCGTCGGCTAAAACCTCGACCAAGCTGGGCACCGACGATCTCAAGCAGCGCAGCATGGCGCGCCGGATGGCCAGCCCGGCAATTGTGTCGCATGGCCATTGCAGCACAGTATCGACGCGCCGCCCGTTCTGAAACAGTGAGAAGCGCTTCGCCGAGAGTGCGGCCCACTGGCCACGCGACCCTACCGCGACGTCGGTCAGCGATTCGTTGTCGGCTAGCTCGATTAAGCGCGTACGCGGTGCTATGCCATTCGCTAGCGTCACCTCGTAGAGCCGTGCGCCGCGGCGATCTCCAATGAGCAGCACCTGGTGGTCGCGCGTGCGGAGCGTGTCGAGCGGGCTGGGGAGCCCGAGCGGCCATATGGTGCTTTGCGACAACGATCCAGTTCTACGGTCGACCGTCGCAATGCACAGCCGGCCGTCGGCCGTGACAGCGGCTAATTTCAGCACGTCGCCTTCTTCAACGAGATCGAAGTCGCTTGCGCGCGGACAGTCGAGGCGAGCCTCCGAACGGTCGCCCCTCGTCCCCTGTAGCACGATGTAACGTTCGCCGTTCGCGAAGAACACGCTGCGCGCAGAGAAGGACCCGTCGCCGGTGAGCACGCGGCGGCTCGCGTCAAGCTGCAGGTAAGCTTCGTCTTGTAGTACCTCGATATCGACACGGCTCGACGCCGAGAACCGGGTCAGCATCCCATCCTGGCTAACCGTCAGGAACGACAGCTCCCCGCCAATTGCTCTGCGCAGGGGCAGTACGAAGGGCGTCGCGCCGGCGGATACCAAGCCATCACGACCCGGTGGCCCGCTCACCATCGCATAACTCACGGTGTCGCCGAATCCGCTGGCCAGCAGTACGTCGTTGCCCGCAAGTGCGCCGCTCGAATCGGGCTGTCCGACGTTGATGCTGCGCAACAGTGCGCCGGATGCCGTCTCGTAGCTGTTCCAACGCCCTTGGTTTCGCACTAGGAGATGCTTGCCGTCTGGCGTGAAAAAGCGGTTGCGGAAGTCGATTCCGTCGCGCGGATCGGCTTCGATTTCAACGATCTTACGCGCGTCAATGCGGGAGCCGTCCTGCTGCAGGTGCACCAGAAAGAGGTTTGCAGACCGGCCGTCCGACCACAGTGCGGCAAAGCGGCATGTCGGATCGAGCACACCCTGCGCATGCTGCGCTTGGTGGCCGGTTCCTTGCCAAAGCGGCGCGCTGTCCCACGTGACCGGCTCCCGGCCGTCAACGTAATGAATCACGAAGCGGGCGCTGGTATCGGACAGCATCAGGCACGCTCCATCAGGTGTCGCACTGATACGGTTGACATGACCAATGAGGTTAGTTGGCTTCTCGTCAACCTCGATGCCGGTCGCGGTAATACGCACCGCCGAAAGCGTTGGTCCACGGGAATAGTGCAAGCGGCCGTCGGCGAGTCGCATAACGCTCTCGTAGCCAGTTCCCGTAGTGATTTCTCGCTCGACGGGGACACTGGCTGGCGCGTCCAGCCAGAAAACAACGAGCCGATCGCCGTTACTGCCCGCGTCGAACAACCGAGTCGGATCTCGTGGTGCGATACTGACAGCAGCCGGCCGTGGTTCGGAGATCAAGGTAAACACCGCGTCGTGCGCCGGCACGCGGAGTTCAAGCACCTTGCGAGGCTCCGCGCCAGTCCAGTCGAAGACATGTACGACCTCGGGTTGCGTGGCCACTTCGATTGCAATGTAGTTGCCGTTCGGATCGGCCCAGGCGCGCGTGATCGCGTCCATTCGTGTGGGCAGCCGCGCGCGCCGAGTCGGCACAAAGCCGGGCTCGGGAAGCATCTGTCCGACCAGTTCAGCAAGTTCCGACCTGTGCCCGTTGAGCGCTCGGGCAAGAAAGGCCGCGCCGGCGTCGTCGCGGCCAGTCTGCAGGTACACCATTGCCTGGCGAGCGTCGGCGCGGCTCAGTTCGCGCTCCACCCGTTGCCGTTGCTCGACGGCAGTACGGCGCTGTACTTCGGCGGCGATGCCGAACGCGACCGCGGCGATCAGAAGCACCGCCAGCAGCGCCAACGCTGCGCCCACAACGCGTCGGCGTCGCGCCTCTATCCGTGTGCCATCGAACGCATCGCCTAGCCGGCGGATTGCGGCTTGCGAGGGTGCCTGTAATCCTTTGGCCTCTCGATGGCGCAGCAGGTCCCGGTGGTTGGACAGCCACTCATGAAATGTCCCGGGCTCTGCCGGCCCGGTTAGCGCGCACTCGACTACGCCGCCCGGGTCGATGACGATCGGGTTTCGGCCGCGCGCAGCGAACGCTTCGACTTCGGCACGCACCCAGCGCGAACGGTACAGTGCAGCGGCGCCGGCGACCACCACAAGCTTTTGCGAGTTGCGGACTCTGAAGCGTGTCAGCAGTCCGAGGTCATCGCCGATATGATAGTCGCGCCGGTCGAGGTGTACTCTATAGCGGTAGGGCTCCGCCGCAAGCGCGTCTGCGAGCGACTCTGGATAGAGGGTACCGTCGCTGTGGGCGTAGGAGATGAAGAAATCGTGGCCGAAAAGCGCGAAGACAATCGAGGGTACTATTGGAATCCTTCGGTTGGTACGCGTACGACCGATGCTCACAGGGTGCTCTCCGGGATCTGGCCTCTGCGACTTATACACGATGCTCAGATTCGATGAATCGAGCGATGGCCGGTCGCGTCAAGGTGGTGTTGACCACCGGAAGACAATGTAGCGCGCCATCCGATACATGTCCCCTGAATATTCCGATTGCCGAGCCTCCAATAGCCGGCCTTGCGCGCCGGCGACGAGCAAATCTTGATGTTGATGAGCTTTGCATTGCCCAATAGCCGGCTTGATGGGGCACCGCCGACGCCCCACGGTCAGATGGATTGAGAGGAAAGGGACAGAGCAACCACAGCGTACGACTTTTTGGTCGACAATGTGTAGTAATTCTTGTGTTGATTGGTCGAGTTGATCAGTTGATCCTGTGTCATCGATGTCATCGCTGATCGGAATGCAATGGATGGGCGCCCCCGCTCGTAACGGCATCAACGTGCAAAAGTGGAAGTGTCACCAACCACTCGAACCTTGAGGTGGCGTTCACCTGACGATTACGACTGTTGGTATCGACTTGACAGAGAACGTTTTCCAGGTGCACTGAACCGCACCGGCTTTCGAGGAGGCCTATTGGCTTGAGTCAGACCGTGATGGCCTGACTTCTCTTTTGGCTGCTGACTCTCATTATTCCAGCCCCCCGCAGGGGCCGCCGGAGGCGTTCCCGGTTGGGCCATGTACTCATGGTTCAACCCTCCTGCAGCATTGCCGACTGGGCCGGCTTGGTTGTGGTCACAGCATGAGCCTGCAGGCGCCAGTAGTTGGCTTCAGCTTCGGCCGCTTGGATGTAGCCGATGGGCTCAAGCAAGCGGTGGTGGTTGAACCAAGAGGCCCACTCGAGGGTGGCGAGTTCGACCGCCTCGGGCGCCTTCCAGGGCCCGCGACGGTGGATGATCTCCGCCTTGTACAGCCCGTTGATGGTCTCGGCCAGTGCGTTGTCATAGCTGTCGCCGGTGCTACCCACCGAGGGCTCAATGCCGGCTTCGGCCAGCCGCTCGCTGTAGCGGATCGACACGTACTGCCCCTATCGCTGTGATGCACCAGCGCCCCTTCGCGCTCGCCCCGACGCGCATATAGGGCCTGCTCCAGCGCGTCGAGCACGAAGTCGGTCTGCATCGAACTGCTGACCCGCCAGCCGACGATGCGCCGCGCGAAGACATCGATGACGAAGGCTACGTACACGAAGCCCTGCCAGGTCGACGTACGTGAAATCCGCCACCCACAGTTGATTCGGCCTGTCGGCCTTGAAGCGCCGTTTTACTCGGTCCAGCGGGCATGCCGCCTTTGCGTCCGGTACTGTCGTGCGCACCTTGTTGCCACGACGTGCACCGCACAGCCCGCATTGCCGCATGAGCCGCTCGACAGTGCATCGCGCCACGGCCGTGCCTTCGCGGCGCAGTTGCCGCCAGACCTTGTCGGCACCATAGACCCGTAGGTTCTGGTCGTACACGCGTTGCACCTGCACCAGCAAGCTCGCATCACGCTGGGCTCGCGCGGACAGCAGCGCCGGGTTGCGCTGGCGCGCGGCGTGGCGCCGGTATGCCGACGGGGCGATCTGCAGCGCACGGCAGATCGGCTCGACCCCGCAACGAGCGCGATGCTCGTCAATGAAGGCGTTCATTTCTTGAGTTGGCGGTCGAACTCCGCCTGGGCGAAATACGCGCTGGCCAACTTCAGGATCTCATTGGTCTTGCGCAGTTCGCGAACCTCGCGCTCGAGCTCCTTGATGCGCTGCTGTTCGACAGTGGTCGGGCCTGGCCGTACTCCGCTATCACGCTCACCCTGGCGCACCCATTTGCGCAGCGTCTCGGCCGTGCAGCCGATCTTGCCGGCGATCGATTCGATCGCCGCCCACTGCGACGGGTACTGGTCCTTGGCATCAAACACCATGCGCACCGCGCGCTCCATGACCGCGGGGGAAAACTTCGGGGACTTTCTCATATTGGCTCCATTCTCAATCGAAGGAGCCTCCTCAAATCCGGGGCGGTTCACACTGCGTCGACGAGCGCGGCAAGGTTGTGCTGAAGGGGCCGTTGCGGCGGGACCAAGTTGCTGCGTTCTTCATCAACCTGCTGCCGGGCTTGATCGGCATCGAGGCTTGCGGCAGTGCGCATCACTGGGCGCGCAAGCTTCAAAGCATGAAAGCATGGGCCACACCGTGCGACTGATGGCGCCGGAGTTCGTCAAACCATTTGTCAAGACCAACAAGAACGATGCTTTCAAGTGCCCGCGCTTCAATTCCGTACTGGTAAGGCAGCGGCTACATCGCGATGCGCGTTCGCATCTCCGAGAGCAGCGAGTGCGCGGCTATTTGGTCGGGTGTAAGCGCGTTTGGCACGCCGGCTTCCTTCCGGGAGCCGAAACGTCGACGCTCCGTTGTTGTCACGCTGCCAGCCGTGAGGACAGCACTCTTCCGACTCCCACACCGAGCGCATTCAGGCTGGTGGTCGATGCGAGCTCGCGCAATTGATCCAGTTCCTGCGCTGAATACATGGCCTCAAATGCCGACCGCTGTTTCCGCAGTTGGTCGAGCCCAGCTTCGACCTTTGCGCGATAGTCGCGGCCCTTCTCCACATACTCTTGTGGCTGGCGGGGCGTTCGAAAACGGTCATCGATCAGTCCCAGCGACGCGGCGATGTCACGGCTGATCCCGCCGAATCCTCCGAGGATCAGTAGCGGTCGTCGCGCAGTCAATGTCAGCAGCGCCTCTTCAACCAGACCTGGCACTTCGCCGCTGAAGCCGGCGACGCGCCCGCCAACCAGAATTCGCGCATCGCAGTCGCGAGCCATCTGCTCGCGCATGTCGGTCAGTGCCGCAGCGTTGCGGGGCGGCTGGAGTGCGTCGATCTCATGCCAAAGCGTCGTGACCTGCAGTTCGTCCTCGTCGCGAACGACTGCGGGCCGCGACTCTCCAACGCGGTAGGTGAGGAGAGAACCCTCCTCGCCTTCCGCGGCGGCGAATCTTCCCACCACCCGACCCGCGTGCGTGGTCCATACTTCGCCGTAGGGAGCCAGCGTTCGCAGGTGATGCGCCAGGGCACCCTTCTCTTTTTCTGGTGCCTGCAGCACTCGCGCTGCGGGCTGGAAGTTGACGAAGGGACGAGCAGCCTGCTGGCGCCCCACGCGCCGGTACGCCACGCCGAGCTGGCCGTAGATGACATGCGTGAAGTTGTGTGCCGCTTCGATCCGACCGCCATACGCGACCCGGGCCCCCGCCACGATCAGAGGAGTCAGCAGCGCACGGAGCACGGCGTCCGTGATGTCTTGGTGACTTTCGTCCTCGGGGTCGTCGAAGACCGCAAGCCCGAGCCGTTCGAGGTCTTGTCTTGAGGTGTCGGAGACCGAGATCGCGACCAGCCGGCCATCCATGGATCGCGGCTTTCCGCCACCTGAGACCACACCTCCCAATTGGGTTGGTGTCACTAATACGAGTCCGGGCCGCGCTCGCCGCAGCAGCTGCGTTTCTTCGCTGCTCAGAGGAGGGTCTGGATACAGCAGCATCGCGATTTCGCCGTCCTCCCGGGCCGCGGGAAGCACTGCCAGGTCGGCCAACTCCGGTGGGCGCACTGCGATGTGCGCCGAGGGAATTTCCTTTTGATGCTCAATCGCTTTGTCGCGCCACAACTCGACCCGCAATGCTTCGGACAGCAAGGCCAAAAGCACGCTCTCGATATCGGCCTCTGACAGGTCATCGGGATCTGAGACAGGCAGCCGGATGGATGGCACATTGGCGAGATAAGGATAAGTGCGTTCGATCCGATCGCGCGACATGTCGACTACCACCACCGGCCGACCATGCTCCTTGGCGGTCAGGATTTCCCAGCGACACCAGGGCCGCGTGTGATAGGCGTCGGTGACGATGGCCAGGAGGCTGCCGCTCTTGATGGCGCGAACAAAGCGCTCTTCGTAGTCGTCGCTCGCCAACAGACTGATCGCATCGTAGAAGTAGCGCACGCCCAAGTTGTCCTTGGCGTCATTGAGTCGTGTGACGAAACTTTCGGCGGCGGCTTTGGCATCTCGCTTGGCATGTGAGAGAAAGATGCCGTGACCCGAGACCGTATCGTCGTTACTGCGCTTGCGCTGGGCCAGGATGATGTTGAGCAGTCGAACCCGAAATTGCGTGCGCGCTCGCTGATCGCCGGGCGCGGCGTCCCGGCCCAAGTTCAACATGTTGAGCGTGCAGACCCAGTCGGGAATGGCGCCGGCGAGTTGGACTGGCACGATCGAATCGATCGCGCCGCGCCGCGCCATGGATTCGCGCAACCGCTTCATCCATGTCGACCAACCCGGTACGGCGATCAGGTTGTCGTCCACCAGCACGATGACGACGTTTTGAGCCGCGTGAGCCAGGTCGATCGGAAGTGGCATTCCGTCCGCATCGGCGCTGTCCCACGGCTTCCAGCGCCACTGGACGGGGACGCCGACGCGTACCTCTTCTCTCTGCATGCCGACAGCAGAGAACGCGAGGGTCAGAAAGCGGGCCCACTCGAGGCCTTGCCTGAAGCCGGGATCGAAGACGACATACAGGCGAAGAGGGTCCATGGAACTCAGTGTGCGAACGTGCACATGCGTTGTCAAGAAAAGCACGAACACTATGTCCGCAGAGCACGCGCTCTAGCCGCCCTATTCCTTGCAACCCCTGCGCATGCGGGTGTCGGGCAAAAGAGCATTCCATTCTCCAGCGGTCAGGTCCCTCATCGCGATGTCGCATGCTTCGCGAACCCACTGGTCGCGATCGAGGGACACTTGGAAAACATCGCCTCCGGCATCCCAGACGGCGAGGCTGCGGTCGTCGGAAGAGACGGCAAGTCCCATGATCGCGAGGGCACTCGCCCGAAAGCTGGCGATCGGCAGCAACGTAGCGGCATCCCACATGTGGAGTCGGCCATCGTGGTCGCCAGCCACGATGGTCGACGTAGCCGCGGAAACGGCAAGAGCACTCACGGCACCCTCCAACCGGCGACTGTGCAAGCGACGAAAGCTTTTGCCGTCGACCAATCCGACGTCGATACCGGCACTTGAGCCAGCGCCTGAGGCCAACAGCTCACCGGCGGGTGCCCTTGCCAACTGGCCTGCCGTGATCGGCAACGGGACGCTTGTCGTAGGCGCGGCCTCGCCTTGGAACCGGACGCGTTCGATGGCATTCTCCGTAGCGACGTCGGCGGTCAATCCATCGTGCGCTGCGAGGATGTAGCGGGCGGGCGCGTTCAATCTGCGTGTCTGGGGCGGCTCACCGTCCGGGCGTCCGACCGTGTATCTCATAAGGTTCAGCGCATCGGCCACGAAAACGGCTTGGCCGGCATCGTCGACGCCGATGGCGTCCGGCACCGGACCTGAGCCTCGCAGCACACGCGGTGTCCCGGTGAGGGGGAACGGAGACGCCAACACGGCACCGGCGCGCGTCACCCAGGCAAGGCTCCGCCCATCCTTGCTGAAGACGGCCTGTGCTACCACATCGGACGCCACCGGCCTGAATCCCTGGGCATCGGCAACCGAGTCTGGAGGAGCCACTGAGCCGGGACCGGCTGCCTGCGCGGACAAGGCCATTAAGTCCTGCACTTTGCGCCATCCATCGCCTGAGTTGACTTGGATGCTCGCGCCGTCCACGCTGGTCGCGAGACTCGCGACGCCGGCTGGCCTGGCGAAGGTCAGCGCCGCGATCTGGCCACCCGGCACTCCCAACGGAGCGATCAGCCGCGACCGCCGTGTCAAGTCCCAGATGGCGACGGAACCGTCTGCCGCGCCACTGGCAGCAAGGCGGCCGTCTGGAGACATCGCGACCGAATAAACGAGCCGCGCGTGGGCACCGACCACGGTCAGCGCTTCGCCCGGGCTGGTCGCAGGCGTGAGTGCTACGTCGCCTGAGCCGAGGCCCAGCAAGGCGAGATCGCGCCGTGTAGTGGGCCCGAACTCGCGCCGGGGCCCGACGACAGCTGCCGTCAGTCCGCCATCCGCAAGCCGGCGTTCAACCGGCGTCGCCGTGCTTGCGGCGAAGACCGAAAGCAGGCCGCCGTCGTCAATCACGCGCAGGTCGCCGGTACGCGAGAACTGCAAGGCCATTGGATTGCCCGTCCGGGCGGTCGTGTGGGTGCCGATGACTTGGCCGTCTCTCAGCCTCAACACCTCGACTATGCCGTCACTGCTAGCCGCAGCGACGGCATCCGCTTTTGCATTGAACGAAACGGACCGGATACGCTGACCCGTGAACTTGTGCTGCCACGCGATCGATCGGTCTACCCGCGCGACTAGGGCGAGCCGGTGCTGGTGGTCGCCGACCGCGACCCAGCGACGCTCCGGATCGATCTGCAGGCTCAGGATTGGCTGTCCCCTCGCTGCATCGCTGATTTGATCTCGGTCACGCGCGATGATGGCCAAAACCTCTTCGAAACGTTCGTTGCTGCCGACTACGAACAGCCTTCCACTTTCCGTCCCGGCCCAGACGTCGCCGTTCACCGGATCGATCTCCAAGGCCGTAATCCCGCCGACAGCCGTGTCGCTCATCTCGGTGCTTGCGCGTGTCTTCAGATCTATGCGCGTGATCTTGCCGCTGGCCTGCCCTGCATACACCGCCGACCCGGCGACGTCGAAGGCTAGACTGAGAACCTCCGATGGTGCAAGCCGAAGCACATGCCGCAGATGCGGCTGCGCGTCGAGTTGTTCCGCAATGGCGCCATACGCCTCCGGCGTCGTCGAAAAGCGGGTGGCCTGCAGCGCCAGCAGGAGACGCGTGTCCGGACTGGCGGCCTGTCGCGCCTCCGATGCGAGATAGCGAGAAAGTGCCAGCTGCCGCTCCCGGTCGATCCAAAACGCAAGTATCGTGACCGTCAGCGTGACGAGGACGGCAGCACCCGCAAGCCATCGCCAGCGCGCAGTCTGCGTCCGGGCCGAAGCGCTCAGGAAGGCATTAACGGCGCCGCCCACCACAAGATCGGGTTGCTCGACGCGCAGCCGTTCGGCCTCGGCGAGCTGGCGCCCACGATAGAGAATGCTGGGGTTATTTCGCGCTTCGGCGTCCCATCTTTCCGCATCCCTTCGCACCATGTACGGCGTGAGCCTGGAGGGCCCTTTGGTCGACGACGCCATCGTCCGACCCAACAAGGCAGCCCGCAGCTTGTTGATGGCATCGGTATCCACGGCACCGTTTCGAAGGTCCGCCCAATTTATCTCGGAGAACACGCTGCCAGAGCCCAACTTCTCCATGTCCTGCGGACGGATGCCCGGCAAGGCGACCGGAATCAGCCTGAACTTGGGGTCTTTCCGATACCGATCAAGCGCGCGTTCAGCTTCCCAGAAGTGGGTGCTGCCCCATCCGTTCGCGCCGAGAAAGATGGCACATCCGGTTGAGGTCGCCAGCGCTCTGTCGATCCATGGAAGGAACGCTTCGCCGGTCGGAATGGCATAGACATCCAGAAAGTGCGGAATGCCGAATTCAAGCTCTAGCCCCTCGGCCACTTGGCGGACGAAGGGCTTGTCGAAAGAGTTGTGGCACAGGAACACATCTACCTGCGTCGATGCGATCGCTGAGTCTCGGCGCGCGTCAAGGTAGTTGTCGCCTCGATCATGCAGCCAGGGGCTGTATGTTCGATGCCCTCGACTGTTTCTGAACGATGCAGTCCCGTTCGGGGTTGAGGGTCACAGC
>NZ_JBBKZS010000034.1:0-44773 GCF_037889955.1 Variovorax robiniae | reverse complement strand
GCACGCCTGGCGATCGCGGTCGAGGCGTGATCGATCAATAATGCAACCCCTGTCCTGCCCGGAGGAATTTGGGTGTCGACAACCGGGGGAATTTGAAGTGTCGATCGGGGACGGGCACCAGGTCGATGAGCGAGCGGCCGGCGCGCAACTGCACGAGGCCGATGTTGTCCTGGCGCTTTTCCACGACGCATCCGAGGGCGTCGCAGTAGAAGCGGATCATCTTCTCGAGGTCCACCACGCGCAGGACGAGGTGGTCGATTTCGCGGATATGGATCATGGTGCCGGGAAGTCTAGGGCGACTTCATGAAGGCTGTGCTTGGAGGGCGGCCAGTGACGTGCAAGGTTGCCGTGGCCGCGGGCGATTCGGCCAGCAGCTTGCCCTGGCGGTAGACCTTCAGCCGCGTCGCGCGCAGGCGGATGGCTTCCACCGGATCGCGCGCCTGCAGCAGCACGAAGCTCGCGTCGCAGCCGGACGCGAGGCCGTAGTTCGTCAAGCCGAACACCTTGGCCGCGTTGACCGTCACCGCGTCGAAGCACTGCCGGATGCCGGCCTGGCTGGTCATCTGCGCCACGTGCAGGCCCATGTGCGCGACCTCCAGCATGTCGCCCGAACCCATGCCGTACCACGGGTCCATCACGCAGTCGTGGCCAAAGGCGACGTTGACGCCGGCGGCCATGAGTTCCGGCACGCGGGTCATGCCGCGGCGCTTGGGGTAGGTGTCGTGGCGGCCTTGCAGCGTGATGTTGATGAGCGGGTTCGCGATGACGCTCACACCGGCCTCGGCGATCAGCGGCAGCAGCTTGCTGACGTAGTAGTTGTCCATGCTGTGCATGGAGGTGCAGTGCGAGCCGGTGACGCGACCCTGCAGGCCGAGGCGCTGCGACTCGAAGGCCAGCGTCTCGATGTGGCGGGAGTGCGGGTCGTCCGACTCGTCGCAATGCATGTCGACGCGCTTGCCGCGCTCGGCGGCGAGTTCGCACAGCAGCTTCACGCTGGCGGCGCCGTCGGCCATGGTGCGCTCGAAGTGCGGGATGCCGCCGACCACGTCGACGCCCTTGTCGAGCGCGCGCTTCAGGTTGTCGATATTGCCCTTCGTGCGCAGCACGCCGTCCTGCGGGAAGGCGACGAGTTGCAGGTCCAGGTACGGCGCGACGCGGCGCTTGACCTCCACCAAGGCATCGACCGCGAGCAGGCTGGGGTCGCTGGTGTCGACGTGCGTGCGGACCGCGAGCAGGCCCTTGGCGACGGCCCAGTCGCAGTACGAGAGCGCGCGTTCGATCAAGGCTTCCGCCGTCAGCAGCGGCTTGAGTTCGCCCCACAACGCGATGCCTTCCAGCAGCGTGCCGCTCTGGTTGACGCGCGGCAGCCCATAGCTCAGCGTGGCGTCCATGTGGAAGTGCGGGTCGATGAAATGCGGTGTGACCAGCAGACCCTGGACATCGAGCGTTTCATGCGCGGGTGCGGCGAGGCCGGCTGTGACTTCGGCGATGCGGCCGTCCTGCACGGCAATGGACATGCCCGTGCGGCCATCGGGCAGCGTGGCATTGACGACGAGCAGATCAAGCATGGCTATCTTTCCCCCTTTCGATAGGGCTTCATCAGCGCCTGCGGATACGCAGCCTTGCGTGCGACCAGCACCAGAGCCAGGATCGACAGCAGGTACGGCAGCATCAGGTAGAGCTGGTAGGGCAGCACGGCGTCGCCGGACTGCTGGAGGCGCAATTGCAGCGCATCGAAGAAGGCGAACAGCAGGGCGCCCAGCAACGCCTTGCCTGGCCGCCAGGAGGCGAACACCACGAGCGCCACGCAGATCCAGCCGCGGCCGTTGACCATGTTGAAGAAGAAGGCGTTGAACGCCGACAGGGTCAGGAACGATCCCGCGATGCCCATCAGCGCCGAGCCTGCCACGATGGCGCCGGTCCGCGTGCCCACCACCGAAACGCCCTGGCCCTCGGCCGCCTGCGGGTTCTCGCCGACCATGCGCACCGCCAGCCCGAGCGGCGTGCGGTACAGCACCCAGCCGACCACCGGCACCAGCAGCAGTGCGAGCAGGGTCAGCGCTGTCTGCGCGTTGAGCACGGGAATCGGCAGCCAGTCCATCGGCGCGAAGGGTGTGATGGTCGGTGGCGTGTTCACCTTCGGAAAACTCACGCGATAGCCGTAGTAGCTCAGCGATGTCGCGAGCAGCGTGATGCCCAGCCCCGACACGTGCTGCGACAGCGCGAGGCCCACCGTCAGCCAGGCATGCAGCAGCCCGAACACCGCACCCGTCATCGCGGCCACCCCCACCCCGACCCACAGTGGCTGCCCCGCATACACGGCGAGCCACCCGGTGAACGCGCCGGCCACCATGATCCCTTCGATGCCCAGGTTGAGCACGCCCGCGCGCTCGCAGAGCAGCACACCCAGCGTGCCGAAGATGAGCGGTGTCGCAATGCGCAACACCGCGACCCAGAAGGCCGGGTTGGCGAGGATGTCGAGGAGGTCGGTCATGACCAATGTCCGCCCGGCCGCCCGGAGGACATTGCGGCCCCCTCGGGGGGCAGCGAGGACACGAAGTGCCGAGCGTGGGGGCTCATCGCTCGTCCGCCCGGCCGCCCGGAGGACATTGCGGCCCCCTCGGGGGGCAGCGAGGACACGCAGTGCCGAGCGTGGGGGGCCATCATTTCCACCGCACCCGATATTGCGCCAGCAGCATGGCCACCAGCACCGAGATCAGCGAGGTCGCCACGATCACATCGGCGATGTACGTCGGCACGCTGACCGCGCGGCTCATGCTGTCGGCGCCGACCAGCACGCCGGCGACGAAGACGCTCGCGGCCATCACGCCCAGCGGATGCAGTCCGGCCAGCATCGCGATCACGATGCCGCTGTAGCCGTAGCCGGGTGACATGTCGAGCGTCACATAGCTGGTGCGGCCGGCCACTTCGATGGCGCCGGCCAGCCCCGCCAGCGCGCCGGAGAGCAGGGCGACGGCGACCACGGTGCGCGTGGTGCCGACACCGGCGAATGCGGCGGCGCGTGGATTCGCACCGACCGCGCGGATTTCGAAGCCGAGCACCGTGTGCTTGAGCAGCGCCCACAGCGCGACCGACAGCGCCATGGCCCACAGCAGGCCGGTGTGCACGCGCGTCTGCGCGATCAGCTTGCCGAGTTCCAGGTCGCCCTGCAGCGCGACGCTTTGAGGCCAGCCCATGGCGCTGGGGTCCTTCATCGGGCCGTCGAGGAGGGCGCTGACGCCAAGCAGCACGATGAAATTCAGCAGCAGGGTGGTCACGACCTCGTCGACGCCAAGCTTGGCCTTCATCAACGCGGGGCCGAGCAGCAGCAGCGCACCGGCCACTGCGGCGGCAGCCATCATCGAGGGGAACAGGATCCATGACGACACTTCGAAGCCTGTTCCTCCGTGCATTCCTCCGACCGCAATGGCCGCCAGGGCGCCGGCGTACAACTGCCCCTCGGCGCCGATGTTGAACAGGCGCGCACGGAACGCGACCGCGGCGGACAGGCCGGTGAGCATCAGCGGAATGGCCCGCGTCAGCGTCTCGCTCCAGGCGAACACGGATCCGAAGCCGCCTTGAAGCAACAGCGCATAGGTCTGCGTGACCGGCTGTCCCGCCCACAGCACCAGCAGCGCGGTGATCGCCAGCGTGAACAGCACCGCGCCGATGGGCGCGAACACCATGGCGGTGCGCGAGACGGCGGAGCGCTTCTCCAGCCTCATGCCGGCACGTCCGCGGGGCTGTGGACGCCTGCCATCGCGAGGCCAATCGATTCGCGGGTCCATGCGTCGGCGGCCCGCGCTTCGCCCAGTTCGCCACCATGCATGACGGCGATGCGATCACCCAGCACCATCACTTCGTCAAGATCGTCCGAGATCACCAGCACCGCCGCCCCCGCATCGCGCGCCGCGACGAGTTGCTGCTGCACATAGGCCACTGCGCCGATGTCGAGCCCCCAGGTCGGCTGGTGCGCCACTATCAGCTTGGGCGTCGCCATCGCCCCGTCGGGCGCGAGCAGCGCGCGGCCCAGGATCAACTTCTGCATATTGCCGCCCGACAGCGAACGCGCGGTGGCGTCGAGCCCGCCGCCGCGCACGTCGAAGGCCTTGATGACGCGCTGCGCCTGCGCGCGAGCTGCGGCACGGCGAACGAAGGGCCCGCGCCGAAAAGCGGGACCGCGCAGGCGCTCGGAGACGGCGTTCTCCCACAGCGGCAGGTCGCCGACCACGCCGACCGCATGCCGGTCTTCCGGGATGCGGGCGACGCCTTGCTCCACGAGCACGGCGGGCGCGGCGCGCAAGGGCGTGCCGAGCAATTCGACCGTGCCAAACGTGGCGCCGCGCGTGCCGCACAACAGTTCGGCCAGCGCCACCTGCCCATTGCCGGACACGCCTGCAACCGCGACGATCTCCCCCGCATGCAAGGTCAGCGACACACCGCGCAAGGCTTCGCGCGAATCGCCACCGGTCCGCACGTCACGCAACACGCAGACGGCGCTGCCAGCGGGGCCACCGGGATGGCGCTCTGGCGGCTTGACTGCATGCCCGACCATCGCGTTGGCCAACTGCGCCTGCGTCGCGCCCGCCGCCGGCATCTCGGCCACCAGCTTTCCGGCGCGCAGCACGGCGATGCGGTGCGACACGCGCAGCACCTCGCCGAGCTTGTGGCTGATGAAGATGATCGACAGTCCCTCCGCCACCATCTGCGCCAGCGTTTCGAACAGCGCCTCGCTTTCCTGCGGCGTGAGCACGGCGGTGGGTTCGTCGAGGATCAGGATGCGTGCGCCGCGGTACAGCGCCTTGAGGATCTCCACCCGCTGCCGCTCGCCGACCGAGAGCGATCCGACGCCGGCCTCCGGCACGACCGGCAGGCCGAAGCGCTGCGCCACTTCGAGCAGCCTGGCGCGCGCGGCGGCCCTGCGCGTGAACGGCTGCCACAGCGGCTCGCTGCCCATCATCACGTTGTCGAGCACGCTGAGGTTGTCGGCCAGCGTGAAATGCTGGTGCACCATGCCGATGCCCGCAGCCAGTGCAGCCTTGGGGTTCCCCGGCGCGAGCGGCGTTCCAAACACCTCGATATCGCCTTCGTCCGCCCGGTAGTGGCCGAACAGGATCGACATCAGCGTGGACTTGCCGGCCCCGTTCTCGCCGAGCAACGCCAGCACCTCGCCACGGTCCAGCGTCAGGGAAATGGCATCGTTGGCAACCAGCGTGCCGAAGCGCTTCGTGATGTTCCGGAGACGCAGGACCGTCACAGCCCTATTTCCACGCGGAAAGGAAGGCCAGCAGCACCTTGGCCGAGTTGTCCGCCGCGATGCCCATGAAGGTGCCCATCTCGTTCTCTTCCTCGCCGCCGCCGGCCAGGTCACTCAGCGAGCGAAACGCGATGTACGGCACGCCGTTGCTGTACGCGACCATGCCGACCGCGGCGGTCTCCATGTCGAGAACGTTGGCCTGGAAGGTCTTGTAGGTGTATTCGCGGTAGGCCTTGTTGTCCATGAAGGCCTGGCCGGAGACGCCATTGCCGCCAACTACGAGTTCCGGCTTGCGCGCGAGGCACTTGCCGGCACTGCAACTGGCCAGGTCGACGTTGCGCAGGCTGCGCGCCACGTCGAGCATCTTCGGGTCGGTCTCGAACCAGAACTTCGGTGTCACCTTGGGATTGGCCGCGGTGCGCGTCTCGACCGGGCGCGGATGCATCATGCCGAAGGCGGGCAGGGTGGCGTCCTTCATCCACGGCGGCGCGCTGAACTTGCCCGGCGCGGTTTCGCGCGCCATCAACACCTCGAGGTACTGGCCCCACTGTGCGGGCACGGTCACGTCGCCGATGTGCAGCGTTGGATTCACGCCGCCTGCAATGCCACTGAACACGATGCGCTCGACGTTGAAGCGATCCAGCACGAGCTGCGTGTTCATCGTCGCATTGACCATGCTGATGCCCGACAGGAACAGCACGACCGGCTTGCCCTGCAACGTGCCGGTGGTGAACTCGACGCCGTTCACGCTGTGCCTCGCGGGCGACTGGACCTGCTTCAGCAGCAGCGCCAGCTCGGGCTCGAAGGCGGACAGAACGGCGATGCGCGGCGTGCCGTCGAGCCGCGTAGCGGCTCCAGGCATGCCAGCGCAGCCGGCCAGCGTCGCCGTGAGAAGCAACGCCGCGCCGATGCGACGCACGAAAGCAATACCACGCATGCCGCCTCCCTTGAGCGCCTACTTCGCAGTGGACTTGGGCTGGCTGTCGTCGACCTTGACGGTGAACTTGCCCCCGAGGATGTCCGCTTCCTTCGCCTTGACCTTGCTCACGATGTCGGCCGGCACCTTGCTTTCGAAGGTTCCCAGTGGCGCCAGCTCCGAGCCCTTGTGCTTCATCATGGAATACGGCCCGTAGTCCTCGGCGACGAACTTGCCTTCCTTCGCCAGCTTGATCGCGCGATCGGCCGAAGGCTCGAAGTTCCACAGCGCGGAGGCGACCACGGTGTCGGGATACTGCGCCTGCGTGTTGATCACGTTGCCGATCGCGAGCTTGCCCTTTTCCTTGGCCGCATCGCTCACGCCGAAGCGCTCCGCATACATCACGTCCGCGCCCTTGTCGATCATCGCGAAGGCGGCTTCCTTGGCCTTGGGCGGGTCGAACCAGCTGTTGATGAAGCTCACGCTGAATTCGACCTTCGGGTTGGTCTCCTTCGCGCCGGCCATGAAGGCATTCATCAGGCGATTCACTTCCGGGATCGGGAAGCCGCCGACCATGCCGATCTTGTTCGACTTGGTCATGCCGCCGGCGATCATGCCCGTGAGGTAGGCCGGCTCCTGGATGAAGTTGTCGAACACGCTCAGGTTGGGCGCCTGCGGCTTGCCCGAGGAGCCGAGCAGGAAGTAGGTCTTCGGAAAGTCCTTGGCCACCTTGCGCGCCGCGGCTTCCACCGCGAAGGCCTCGCCGACGATGAGCTGGTTGCCGCCCGTCGCGTACTCGCGCATGACGCGTTCGTAGTCCGCGTTGGTGACGTTCTCGCTGGCCTTGTACTCGATCTCGCCCCGCGCCTCGGCCGCCTTCAGCGCCTTGTGCAGGCGGCTCACCCATTGCTGCTCGAAGGGCACTGTGTAGACGCCGGCCACCTTGAGCTTGGCGCCTTGCGCGAGCGCAAGGCCGGGCAGGATGCCCGCGCTGGCGGCAGCGGCGATGGCGGCGGAACGGATGATCAACTCACGGCGTGCGGTCACGGTCTACTCCTCGGGTTAAGAATTCAACAGGCTCCAACAATCCAGCGAGCGTGGCGATCGGGTGAAACGCCGAGGCTCTACCTGGAGCGGCCGGACGCGCCTCATTGAGCGGCAAGGCCGCGGGCGCATCGGGGGGCTTCACTTCGTGCCAAAGATCCGGTCACCCGCATCGCCCAGCCCCGGCAGGATGTAGCCATGGCTGTTGAGCTCGCGGTCGATCGCGGCGGTGTAGATCGGCACGTCGGGATGGTTGTCTTGCATCGTCTTCACGCCTTCGGGGCAGGTGAGCAGGCAGACGAACTTGATCGACTTGGGGTTGAGTTCCTTCAGCCGGTCGACGGCGGCCACGGCCGAGTTGCCGGTGGCCAGCATCGGGTCGACCACCACGATGTCGCGGCTTTCCATTTCGCTGGGCATCTTGAAGTAGTACTCCACCGCGGTCAGCGTCTTCGGGTCGCGGTACAGGCCGATGTGGCCCACGCGCGCGCCGGGCACCACGCTGAGCATGCCGTCCAGGATGCCGGTGCCGGCGCGCAGGATCGAAACGAACACCAGCTTCTTGCCGTCGATGACCTTGCCCGTCGTGGTCTCCAGCGGCGTCTCGACCTCGATGTCCTGCATCGCCATGTCGCGCGTGACCTCGTAGGCCATCAGCATGCTGATCTCGTTCAGCAGGCGGCGGAAGCTGTTGGTCGATGCATCCTTGCGGCGCATCAGGGTGAGTTTGTGCTGGACCAGCGGGTGGTCGACCAGGTGGACGTTGCTCATGATCGGGGAGGGTTGTTCGTTGGTGGAACCCGCAAGACTAGCAGTTGATTGCGCAGTACTAAAAAACGGTTCCATCGCTTTCGATGTGCAGGGGAGGCGAACCATCACGCAAGCGTTGTGCCAGTGCACGTCCTGCCGCCCACGTGCCGCCCTCGAGCACGCAGGCCAGCGGCAATTCGTTGATGCCCCGGTCCAGCACATGGCGCACGCGTTCGGCCACCTCGTCGAGCAAGGCGACGGTGAGGGCGCGCCATTCGACGATGAACTCGTCATGCACCTTCCAATGGCGCTCCAGCAGCGCGGGGCTGCGCGGCACGATCATGCCGCTGTCGATGAAGAGGCCTCCGTTGCGGTACTCGGGCAGCCCGGTCAGCTGGTCGAGCCCGCTCACGCGCACGCCGGCCCATTCGAAGGGTTCGAGCAGGGAGTAGGTCAGCCATTGCGACAGCTTGTGGAAGGGCATCCAGCCGTTGGTTAGGCCCGGTCCGGTCACGGCGCTGTGGCGCCAGCAATCCCCGAGTGCGAAGGCCGGGTCGCCCGACGCGATGCCGCCGGGCATGTCGCTGCCATCGGCCGCGATGCTGTCGACCGCGTTGGCGGCCGGCCAGATGCCGGAGAGCGTGTCCAGCAACAGCGTCAGGATCTCATGCGCGGTGACTTCGGCCGTGGGGGGGACCGCCGGTCCATAAGGGCCGAGCAGCGCATCGAACAAGCCGCCGGGGCGACCTTCCTCGCCGAACACTTCGGGCTGCGCGGCCAGCGCTTCGCCAAGGCGACGCAGCAGCATCGCGCGGCCTGAAAGTCCCACCAGCGGATTGCTCGCACTGACCTGGAAGGCATCGCCGAGTCGGTCGGTGACCAGGCCACGCAGCCCGGCCGCATCGGCGCGCAACGGGTGCGTGGGGTCGGAGGAGAACAGCCCGCTTGTGAAGGCATGGAAGCTCGCCACGCCCAGGCCTTCGGAGCGCGAGAAGCGCTGGCCGTTGGACGATTCGATGTAGTGCCATGTCGGACCCGCCCCGGCATCCAGCAGCACGCTGACCAGCACCAGGTCGATGCGGGCGCGGGCCCGCTCGCGCTCGTGCACGTCGGGGCCGAGCAGGGCGTCGAGTTCCTTCAGCCGGTTGACGCCGCCGGCCTCGAAATGGCGCCAGCGGCTGTGGTACGGGATCGGCCCCCAGGTGTAGCGGTCGCGCGTGACCTCGGCGACGGTGCGGGCGGTGTTCTCCATCGCCGTGTCGTCGCCGATGGTGAACCATTGCGATTCGCCGCGTCGCGCACGGCCCAGCAACGCACGCGCGCGGCCACGCACCTCGGTGGTGGAGCGGAGGTAGGCGGCAGCGCCTGCGGGATGGACGGTGTCGGGTACCAGTTCGCTCGCAGGGTCGATCTGTCGATGGGTGCCCTGGCTCATTCCGTCAGGCCCCGGCCCTTGGCCTTCTTCAGTTCCTCCGCATCGGGCACCGCGCCGGGCGTGAAATAGCCGGCGGCCATCTTGGCATCCATCTCGACGCGTGCGTCGGCGGGGATCAACTCGTCCGGGATGTTCACGCGCTCACCGATTTCGATGCCCGAGCCGCTGATGGCATCGAACTTCATGTTGCTCATCGAGACGAGGCGGTGGATCTTCTTGATGCCGAGCCAGTGGAAGACGTCAGGCATCAGCTCCTGGAAGCGCATGTCCTGCACGCCGGCCACGCATTCGGTGCGCGCGAAGTACTGGTCGGCCGTGTCGCCGCCGACTTGCCGCTTGCGTGCGTTGTAGACCAGGAACTTGGTGACTTCGCCGAGCGCCCGGCCTTCCTTGCGCGAGTACGCGACCAGGCCGACGCCGCCGCGTTGCGCGCCCATGATGCATTCCTCGATGGCGTGCGTGAGGTAGGGGCGGCAGGTGCAGATGTCGGAGCCGAACACGTCCGAGCCGTTGCACTCGTCATGGATGCGGGCGGTGAGTTCGACCTCCGGGTTGGCCAGGTCGGCCGGGTTGCCGAAGATGTAGAGCGTCTGCCCGCCGATGGGCGGGAGGAACACTTCCAGGTCGGAACGCGTGACCAACTCGGGGTACATGCCGCCGGTTTCCTCGAACAAGACTCGGCGCAGGTCCGCCTCGGAGCAACCGAAGCGCTTGGCCACCTCGGGCAGGTACCAGACCGGCTCGATCGCCGCCTTGGTCACGATCGCCGCGCCGTTGGGGGTGAGGAACTTGCCGTCGGCCTTGAGGCGGCCCGATTGCAGCGCCTCGATCACCTCCGGGAGGATCACGTGGGCCTTGGTGATGGCGATGGTCGGGCGGATGTCGTAGCCGGCCGCGAGTTCGTTGGAGAACACGTTGGCAATGGTCGCGCCCCAGGGGTCGAGCGAGACGATCCGGCCGGGCTCGCTCCACTGCGGATAGGGCCCGATCACGTCGGTGGGCGAGGTGTTGGTGAGGTCGGCCTTGTGCTGCGGATTGAGCGCACCGGCCGCCACGGCAAGCGCGCGGTACACGCTGTAGGAGCCGCTGTGCGTGCCGATCACGTTGCGGTGCGCGCGCTTGGTCGTCGTGCCGACCACCGGGCCGCGCTCCGTGGCGGTGGCGGCGCCCCAGTGGATGGGCAGGGCGCCGAAGCCGCCGGCATGCGAGGTCAGCCGGATGTGCCGGGGCGTCGCGGCAGCCGCGCCGGCGGCCGGGAGGATCGGGGAGATGGAGACCGACTCCACCACGACGGTCGGTTCGGTGGCATCGGCAGGGACTTGAGGGGAAGTCGTCGCGATGGGCGGAACGGAGGAAGAAATCGAAGCGGTGTCTACAGACATTGCGGTCCCTCAAAAACAGCAATGTAGCGACCGCCTCCGTGGCTGGCAAGCCGCGGCGTGGCGTACGTACGCCATCCGCCGTATCGCGCTCATACGACTTCGCCTTCAACCGCACAACTGCGTTGGATCGCCTTGCCGTGCTAAAGCACTGTCTGCGGCGCTCCGCCTTGTTCTGCGATTGAATGCAAAGCCGTATCAATCGATCTTCAGCAGCCGGTCCAGCGAGAAGGTGCCGCCGCCGCGACCCGCGAGATAGAGCAGGATCGCCGCCCACGACAGGTGCGTCGGCCAGGCATCCGGGTAGACGAAGATCTCGATGACCAGCGTCATGCCCAGCAGCGCCAGTGCCGAGAGCCGCGTGCACAGGCCCAGCACCAGCAGCACCGGGAACAGGTGCTCGGAATAGGCGGCCAGGTGCGCCGCGATCTCGGGCGGTACGAGCGGTAGCTTGTATTCGGTGCGGAACAGTTCGTAGGCGCCGTCGGTGATATGCAGGAAGCCATCGACCTTGGTGCGGCCTGACATGAAGAAGATCGCCGCGATCCCCAGCCGGCTGGCGATGGCCAGCACGTCGTGCGTAATCAGCCGCTGCAGGCCATTTGCGACGATGGTCCAGGTGGCACGCAGCCCTGTGGTGGAGGGTGCGATCGTGGTGGTGGAAGCATGGTTCATGATGTGCTCTCCGTAGAGGGGGCGACGATGAGGGCGCCGGCACGCAGCAGGCCGAAGAGGAGGTCCGCGATGTCGGCATCGGCCTGGGCTGTCACCGCTGCGACGGCCGCGTCGGCCAGCGGCATGCCTTCGGCGCAGGCGTCGAGGAAGGCGCAGTCGGCCAGGCTTGCTTCACGCCAAATCACGGCGTCTTGCGGCCGGGTCAGCAATGCGCCTTCACCGAGCCATGCGATCTCGTCAGCGTTGTCGCTGGCGCTGCGGTTGCGCTGCCAGATGGTGTAGATCGGCGCGTCCGCAAACCACTGCCAGCGCGCCGCGGGATGGGGCGCGATCCGCACGTTGCCGAGCGCCTCGGGGCTCAGCGCGGCAAGCCAGGCACCGTCGATGGGATCGGCATCGGCGGCCACATGGGCCTGCGTCCAGGCCTGGTCGAGCCGGGCCACGCCCGGCAGATAGGGCAGGTCGCCAGCCGGTTCGAAGCCGGCGAGGAAGTCCGGGAAGTCCGCGCCGTAGTTCAGCATTCGGCCATCGCGCGGTGGCCGGGTGGTCACGTAGATCGCGGCGGCGGCACGAAACCAATCGCTGCCGACGAGCCGCGCCACGCTCGGGTAGTTGGCTTCCAGCGCGTAGAGGCAGCCCTTCATGACCGTGTTGCGGTAGACCGCGAATGCGGGCTGCGATGCCAGTGCAAGCTTTGCGTCTTGGTCGAGCAATGCGGCGGCAAGCCCGGATTGAAAGGCGGCGAGCTTCATCGGAACGACTCCGCACCGCGCGGCGAGGCACGCACCGGCCGGGGACGACGCGGCAAGCCGTTGGCATCCGAAATCGCCATCTCGGCCGCGCAAAGCTCGGCGGCGGCAACATCTCGCTCGGCCAGCAGTTCGTCGAACGCCGGCACGTTGCCATCGCGCTCCACCAAGGTCGCTCGCGCGCCGATGCGTCCGATCAGCCGGCGATAGAGCGCCCACACTTCCGGCGCGACGGGTGCGTCGTGCGAATCGATGAGCAAGGCCTCGCCCAGGCGCGGATCGCAACTGTGGCCGGCCAGATGGATTTCCATCACGGCCTCGCCGGGAAAGCGGTCGAGGTACGCGCCCGCGTCGAAGCCGAGGTTGCGCGCCGACACATGCACGTTGTTGACGTCGAGCAGCAGGCCGCAACCCGTGCGGCGCACCAGTTCGCGAAGAAAGTCGATCTCGTCCCATTCGTGCCCTTCGATGTGCAGGTAGTGGGAGGGGTTCTCGACGGCGATGCGGCGGCCCAGTGCGGCCTGGGTCCGCTCGATGTTCCCCGCGATGCGATGCAGCGCCTCGTGGCTGCGAGGGAAGGGCAGCAGGTCGGGGAAGTAGTTGCCGTCGAAGGCCGACCAGGCCAGGTGCTCGGAGACCAGCACCGGCTCGATGCGCCGCACCAGCGCAGCGAAGCGGGCCAGGTGCGCTTCATCGGGCGGCGCATCGCCCGCCAGCGAGAGCGAGACACCATGCAACGCGACGGGGTGCGCCGCGCGCACGGCCTCGAGCCAGCGCAGGCGCGGCCCTCCGTCCACCATGTAGTTCTCCGGGTGCACCTCGAACCACAGGCCTCGTGCCGTGCACGTGCGTGCCGCGTCGAAGTGCTCGGGCTTGAGGCCCAGGCCGGCGGTCAGGGGAGATTCCATGGTGGGGTCCGCGCGAGGGATCAGCTCTTGATCGGGGTCAGCGAGCCCATGCCCTTGGGCGTCTTGATGGTCGCGCAGGTGCCGGCCGGGACGTTCTTCCAGGCGGCGCCGTTGTAGTCGACCTTGTTGGTGCCGGCGCAGGTGGTGCCGGGACCGGCGGCGCAGTCGTTCTTGCCGGCCAGGGAGACGCCATAGCATTTTTCGACGTTGGCCATCTTGTCGGTCATCATCTTGTCGCCCATGGGCTTGGCATCCTGGGCCATGGCGGCGCCGGCGGCGAGTGCGCTGAGGGTGAAGGCGGTGATGGCAAGGGTACGGTTCATGATTGTTTCGCTCCGATAGACAAGTTGAGGATTGGAACCACGCCATTTGGCGCAGTCGTTTCTATTTCGCGGCGTCTGTGGCGTCGGTTACAGCAGGCGGCACAATGCGCCGAAATCTTTTTCTCCACACGGCTGTAACCAAACGACCCGATGGCACGAACAACAGCTGGGAGCCTGGTGCAAGCGAAAGAAGCCGAGGCGATTTTGCGCGGCTTGTTCTTGCGTGGCCTCGATGGCGACGCCGCGGCCTATCACCAGTTCCTGCAAAAACTCAGCGCGCACCTGCGTGCTTTTCTGGGCAAGCGCCTGTTTGGCTGGCCCGATGAAGTGGAAGACCTAGTCCAGGAATGCCTGCTCGCGATGCACAACCAGCGCCACACGTACCAGCCGGACCAGCCCTTGACGGCCTGGGTGCAGGCCATCGCGCGCTACAAGATGATCGACCTGCTGCGCGCCAAGTCGAGCCGGGAGGACTTGCATGACCCGCTCGACGACGACCTGGCGGTGTTTGCCGATTCGGACACGGAGGCCAGCGATGCCCGGCGCGACCTGGCCGGCCTGCTGGAGACCCTGCCGGACCGCCAGCGGTTGCCGATCGAGCACGTCAAATTGCAAGGGCTGTCCGTCGCGGAGACGGCGGCGGCCACCGGCATGTCGGAGTCGGCCGTGAAGGTCGGCATCCATCGCGGGCTGAAGGCGCTGGCGGCCCGCATCCGGAGCAGCGCATCATGAAGACCGACGAACTGGTTTCGCTGCTCGCGGCTGACACACTGCCGGTGCCGCGGCGCGCGGCCTCGCGTCGCCTTGTGATGGCCCTGCTTGTCGGCGTGCCGCTGGCGCTGATCCTGATGCAGCTCGAATATGGCGTGCGGCGCGATCTGGTGCAGGTCATGTTCTGGCCGATGTTCTGGATGAAGCTGCTGGTTCCGATCTCCCTGGGCGTGGCGGGCTTCGTCGTGCTTCAGCGGCTGGCCCGGCCCGGCGCGAAGGTGGGGCGCAGCTGGATCGGGATGGCGGCGCCGGTGCTGATGCTGTGGGCCATGGCCATCGTCAGCTACCTGATGGCGCCGGAGGACCGTCGCTCCGACATGGTCTGGGGCCACACCTGGCGCACCTGCGTGTTCAGCATCGCGGAGATCTCGGTGCCGGTGTTTGTCGCCGCGCTGGTGGCGTTGCGCAGCCTGGCGCCCACGCGTCCCGCATGGGCCGGGGCCATCGCGGGCGCCATGTCGGGGGCTTCCGGCGCTGCCGTGTATGCGCTGCATTGCCCTGAATTGACGGCGCCCTTCCTGGCGATCTGGTATGTGGCCGGCATGGCGCTGCCGATGGTCGTTGGCGCCTTGCTGGGGCCGCGCGTCCTCCGCTGGTGACAGGCTGGCTACCGACGGCTCTTCGCCCCGAATATCCCGCCGAGCACCCCCCGCAGGATTTCCTTGCCCACACTGGTGCCCACCGTGCGCACCGCCGACTTGGCCATGGTCTGGACCAGGCCGTCGTGCTTGCCGCCGCGCGGGCCGGTGGTGCCGAAGAGCAGGCTGTTCAGGCCGTCCATGATCGCGCTGGAGCCGCTGCCTTGCGGGGCGCCGGGCGCACCGGCGGCGGCGGGGGCATCGGGCGAAGAGGCCGCTCGGCCCTTCAACTTTTCGTAGGCCGATTCGCGGTCCACCGCCTTTTCATAGACACCCGCCACCAGCGAACTGGCCAACAGCGCCTGCCGCTGCGCTGCAGTGATCGGCCCGAGCTGGCTGCCCGGCGGCAGGACGTACACGCGCTCGGTCACGCTGGGCCGACCCTTCTCGTCGAGCAGGCTCACCAGCGCCTCGCCCACGGCGAGCTCGGTAATGGCCGCCTCGATGTCGAGCCCCGGCTTCTGCCGCATCGTTGTCGCCGTGGCCTTGACGGCCTTCTGGTCGCGCGGCGTGAAGGCGCGCAGCGCATGCTGCACGCGATTGCCCAGCTGCGCCAGCACCGAATCGGGAATGTCGAGCGGGTTCTGCGTCACGAAATACACGCCCACGCCCTTGGAACGCACCAGCCGCACCACCAGTTCGATGCGTTCGACCAGCGCCTTGGGCGCCTCGTTGAACAGCAGGTGGGCCTCGTCGAAGAAGAAGGCCAGCTTGGGTTGCTCCGGGTCGCCGATTTCCGGCAATTGCTCGAACAGCTCCGAGAGCAGCCACAGCAGGAAGGTCGCGTACAGCCGCGGCGAGTTCATGAGCTTGTCGGCGGCCAGGATGTTGATGACACCCTTGCCGCCCACAGTCTGCATGAAATCGGCGATGTTGAGCATCGGTTCGCCGAAGAACTTGTCACCGCCCTGGGTCTCGATCGCCAGCAGGCCGCGCTGGATCGCGCCGACGCTGGCCGCACTCACGTTGCCGTACTGGGTGGTGAACTGGCTCGCGTTCTCGCCGACGTACTGCAGCATGGCGCGCAGGTCCTTCAGGTCGAGCAGCAGCAGGCCGTTGTCGTCGGCGATCTTGAACACCAGGTTCAAAACGCCCGACTGCGTTTCATTGAGGTCGAGCATGCGGCCCAATAGCAGCGGGCCCATGTCGGAAATGGTGGCGCGCACCGGATGCCCCTGTTCGCCGAACACGTCCCACAGCGTGACGGGGCAGGCCAGCGGCGCGGGCAGGTCGAGGCCGCGCTCCTTGAGCACGCCGGCCAGCTTGTCGCCGATGTTGCCGGCCTGGCTGATGCCGGTCAGGTCGCCCTTGACATCGGCCAGGAACACTGGCACGCCGATGGACGATAGCTTTTCGGCCATGGTTTGCAGGGTGACCGTCTTGCCGGTGCCGGTGGCGCCGGTGATCAGTCCGTGGCGGTTGGCCAGCGCGGGGAAGAGCACGCATTCCGTCGTGGCGTGGCGGGCAATCAGCAGGGGGTCGGCCATGGGTTCTCCGGGGGCAGGTTGAGGCGCCAGTCTATCTGGGCAGCCTTCTATAATTCGCGGTTGCGTAGCGCAATAGTTCCCCACAATCGTCTTCGGAGTTTGCCTTGTCATCGACCGCACAGTCTTCCCTTCCCGCCGATGGCGACACCTTCGCGCAAACCGCTCTTGAAAACGAACTGGCCGTGTTGCTGGTCGAGTCGTTGAACCTCGAGATCGCCGCAGACGAAATCGTTCCCACCGCGCCGCTCTATGGCGATGGCCTGGGCCTCGATTCGATCGACATTCTCGAGGTCGCGCTCGAGGTGTCGCGCAAGTACGGCTTCCAGTTGCGCTCGGACGATGAACGCAACCAACAGATCTTCGAATCGCTGCGCAGTCTCGCGACCCACGTCGCCCAGAACCGCAGCGCTGCGTGATCCGCTGCGCATGACGCGCTGGCGCCTGGCCATCCTGTTGCTGGGCGGCGCCGCTTACGCGGCGTTGTCGCACTGGTTGATGCTCTATCACGCCACCGATCCGTGGGCCGCGCTGGTGCTGCTCGTGCCGCTGTGGCTCACGGCGCTCGGCGTGGCCGGGTCGTACTTCGGACGCTGGGGCCTGCTCGCGGTTGCAGCGGGTGGTGCGACCCTGATCTGGCTGGTGACGAGTGGCGAGGCGGGTGACACGAACCGGCTCTATGTGGTGCAGCACGTGGGCATCAATGCCTTGCTGTGCGGCTGGTTCGGCAGCACCTTGCGCGGCGACGGCCTGTCCTTGATCGGGCAATTCGCGCAACGGGTGCATCCCCTGGTCGGTGAAATGCCGCGCTACACGCGGCAGGTCACGATGGTCTGGACGGCGTTCTTCGCGCTCACGGTGGTGTCTTCCATCGTGGTGTACCTGAGCATGCCGTTCTCCGCTTGGTCGCTGCTGTCGAACGTGCTGTCGCCGATCGGCGTGGCGGCGTTGTTCCTCGGCGAACATCTCGTGCGCTATCGCATCCATCCCGAATTCGAACGTTCGCGCCTCATCGATGCGATGCGCGCTTTTGCCGGTCCCGGCAGCGATCGGCACACTCCCTGATGAACGCACGGTTGAACACTCAAGGCACTGCGCTGCTTCCCTTGCTGGGTGCGCGCGACCTGGATGCGCCCCTGGCCTGGCGTGGCGGCAACGCCATTTCCGGTCGGCAGTACCTGGCCGATGTCGCGCAATTCGCCGCACTGCTGCCGGAACGCGGTCCGGTGGTCAATCTGTGCGTCGATCGCTACGCCTTCGCGATCGGGCTGGGTGCGGCGCTGTTGCGCGGACTGCCAAGCCTGCTGCCGCCCGATGCGCGGCAAGACACGGTGGATCGCCTGCGCCAGGGCCAGCCCGATGTGTTTGCCGTGGCGGACGATCGTCGGCTCGATGTGAAGGGTATTTCGGTGATGTGGATCGATCCGGCTGTGCACACCGCCATCGACCCGGCCGCCGCCGTGCCGGAACTGCCGTCCGCCATGCATGCCGTGAGTCTCCTCACCTCCGGTTCGACCGGCGTGCCGCAACCGCATGCGAAGAGCTGGCACACGCTGGTGTACGACGTCGCGGCAGCGGTGCCCCGCCTGCGCGAGTTGCTGAACCTGCCCTCGCTGACCGGCTTGAACCTGGTCACGACCGTGCCGGTGCAGCACAGCTACGGCCTGGAATCGTCGGCGTTGCTGGGGATGTTGGGAGGTGCCGCATTCGATTGCGGCCGGCCGTTCTTTCCGGCGGATGTGGCCACATCGCTGGCCGCTCTGCCGCGTCCGCGTGCCCTGGTCACCACGCCGTTCCATCTCAAGAACCTGCTGCTCGCCGGCATCGAACTTCCTGCAGTCGACCTGATCCTGTCGGCCACGGCGCCGCTGTCGCCCCAGTTGGCCACCCAGGCCGAGCAGGCGATGGGCGCGGTGCTGATCGAGATCTACGGCAGCACCGAGTCGGGCCAGGTGGCCACCCGCCACACCGCGCAAAGCGATGTCTGGCACGCGATGGGCGCCATCGAGGTGCATGCCGAACGCGATGCGGCCGGCGATGAGCGCTTCGTCTTCCAGGGCGACTTCATTCCGCAGCCGACGCCGATGGCGGACGTGCTGGAACTGATCGACTCGCAGCACTTCAAGCTGCTGGGCCGTGCCAACGACATCATCCACGTGGCCGGTCGGCGCAGTTCGCTGGGGCACCTGAACTTCCACCTCAACAGCGTGCCCGGCGTGCTGGACGGCGCCTTCTGGCTGCCGGACGACGTGACCGACGGCGTGGTGCGGCCGATTGCCTTCGTGGTGGCGCCGGAGCTGGATGCGCATGCCGTCATTGCGGCGCTGCGGCAGAGGCTCGAGCCCGTGTTCGTACCGCGCCGTGTGGTGCATGTGGCTTCGCTGCCGCATGAAGGCACGGGCAAGCTCACGGTGCGTGCGATGCGCGAATTCGCGCTGGCCCAGCTGGCCGGCGACGGCACGCCGGTGCAGGTGACGCGCGAAGTGCCGGTCGACCATCCGGTTTTCGCGGGGCACTTTCCGGGGCAGCCACTGCTGCCCGGTGCACTGCTGCTGTCGGAGGTGCTGGAGGCTGTCAACGGCGTGCCCGCATTGCTCGCGCGCCTTGGCCCGCATCCGACGCTGGCGCAGGTCAAGTTCCTCGCGCCGGTGCGTCCGGGCAGCGCGATGACCATCGAGTTGCAGCCGGAAGAGGGGGCAGCGCGCGGTGTGCGCTTCGAGGTGCGCTGTGGCGAGATCGTCGCCGCCAACGGGCGGTGGCTGCCGCGTGCCGAGGCTTCGTGAGTGGGGCGCTTGAGTGCAGCGCCGGGCCGCCCACAAGCAAACTCGTACCCCCTCGGGGGGCAGCGAGGACACGGAGTGCCGAGCGTGGGGGCATTGATGAGCGCAGCGCCATGAGCGTGGTCGATCCCTCCGACAACAACCAGCGCGCCGACGATTGGTCGCGCAAGCCCGAGCGCAGCAACATGCTGGCGCTGCGAGTGATCTGCTGGATCGCGCTGACCTGCGGGCGCGGCGTGGCGCGGCTGGTGCTGCATCCGATCTCCATCTACTTCTTCCTGTTCTCGCCCGCGGCCCGGCGCAACATCAAGCGCTACCTGCGCCGCGCCATTGGCCCGGACATTGGTTGGCGCGATGGCTACCGGCTGCTGTATTCCTTTGCCTCGACCGTGCTCGACCGCGTGTATTTCCTGCGTGGCCGATGGGACTTGTTCGACGTGAGCATCACCGGCAACGTCCCGGTCGAGGCCGAGGCGCTGGCCGGGCGCGGCGCCTTCCTGTTGGGCGCGCATGTGGGCAGCTTCGAGGCGCTGGGCGCCTGCAAGCACCGCAGCCCCGATGCGCCCCGGCTGCGCGCGGCGATGCTGATGTTCCCGGACAACGCGCGCCAGATCAACGCCATCCTGAACGCGGTCAGCCTGCCCGAGATGCGACCGCACGTCATCGCGCTCGGCCGGGCGCATTCGATGCTGGAACTGCGCGACTGGCTCGATGCGGGCGGGATGGCCGGCCTGCTGGCCGACCGCACGCTGCCGGGGCAGGAGAGCGACCCGGGCGTGCAGCGCGGCAACAACCTGTCGATCCCTTTCCTCGGTGAACCGGCCATCTTCAACGACGGCCCGTTCCGACTGGCCGTGCTGTTGCGCCGGAAGGTGTACTTCATGTCCGGGCTCTACCTCGGCGGCGCCCGCTACGATGTGCAGTTCGAACCGCTGGCCGATTTCAGCGTGCGCATCACCGACCCGGCCGAGCGGGAACACCGCATCCGCGAGGCCGTCCAAAGCTATGTCACGCGCCTCGAGGACCTGTGCCGAAAGTACCCCTACAACTGGTTCAATTTCCATGATTTCTGGCTGGAAGATGGGCGCTGATCGCATGTCGAACCGCTGGCGTGCGCTGGTGTTGCTGCTGCTGTGCGCGGCCGCGCCGGCATGGGCCTTCGACCTGAACGAACTCATGGGCCTGCTGGGCAAGAAGAAGCAGGGCGAGGGCACCTTCACCGAGCAGCGCTATGTGCATGGTCTCGAAGGCCCGCTGTCCGCCAGCGGTACGCTGAGCTTTGTCGCGCCCGACCAGATGACGCGGCGCACGCTCACGCCAAGGCCCGAGTCGATGGTGGTCGACGGCAACAACCTCACGCTCACGCGCGGCAACCGCACGCGCAGCATGGCGCTCGACAGCATGCCGGAATTGCTCGGAATGGTCGAAGCCATGCGCGGCACCCTGAGCGGCAACGGCGCGGTGCTGCAACGCTACTTCCGCAGCACGCTCAAGGGCAGCAGCTCCGACTGGACGCTGGACCTGGAACCCATCGACGAGCGCCTGTCCGCGCAGGTGGCCTCGATGCGCCTCAGCGGCAAGGGCGGTGAAGTGCTCGGCGTCGAGATGGAGTTCCGTGGCGGCGACCGGTCGGTCATGACCATCGTGCCGCAGCGCGGCGGCGCAGCCGGATCCACGCAGGCGCCGGCCGGGCGCAGCACGCCGTGACAGTGGCCTCGGACGGACCCAGTCGCTCGCGCAGGGTACTGGTGCTGTTGATCTGGCTGGCGTCGGTGCTGGCCGGTGTCGCGGTCATATCGCGCACGCATTTCAGTGCGGATCTGTCGGCCTTCCTGCCGGCCAGCCCGGACCCGCACCAGCGCGTGCTGATCGAGCAGCTCCAGGCCGGCGTCGCCTCGCGCACGCTGCTGATTGGCATCGAGGGCGGCAAGGATGCGGCGCAGCGTGCCGACGTGTCGCGTGCCCTGGGCAAGGCCATGCGCGCGAGCGGCCTGTTCGACCAGGTACAGAACGGCGACAACAGCGATTGGGAGGAATCGGGCACTTTCGTGTTCGACCATCGCTACCAGCTCTCGCCGGAGGTCACGCCCGACCGCTTCACCGTCGAAGGCTTGCGCAATGCCATTGAGGACACGTTGTCGCTGCTGGGCACGCCCGCAGGCAACCTCGTCAAGCCCCTGCTCGAGCGCGATCCGACCGGTGAGACCCGGCGCATTGCCGAAGGCCTGCTGCCCGCCACCTCGCCGCGCACGGACCATGGCGTGTGGGCCTCGCGCGATGCGCCGCGCGCCATGCTGCTGGCCGGCACCAAGGCTTCCGGTGGGGACCTGGATGCGCAGGCGGCAGTCATCGCGCGCGTACAGGAGGAGTTCGCCAAGGCCACGCAAGGTCTGGGCGCTGGTGCGCCCAAGCTGCTGATGAGCGGCGCGCCTGTCTACTCCGTGACCAGCCGCGACCAGATCAAGCGCGAGGCCCTGCACCTCGCGATCATCGGCGGCATCGTGATGAGCGGCTTGCTGATGCTGGCCTTTGCCTCGCCACGCGCATTGGTCATTGCCTTGTTGCCCGTGGCGACCGGCGTGGTGTGCGGCACGGCCGCGGTGTCGCTGGTGTTCGGCCATGTGCACGGCATGACCATGGGCTTCGGCAGCACGCTGATCGGCGAGACCGTCGACTACGCCATCTACTACCTCATCCAGGCGCGCGGCGCGAGCGTGCCCGGCACCGGTTGGCAGCGCTGGCGCGACCTCAACTGGCCGACGGTGCGGCTCGGGCTGCTGACCTCGGTGTGCGGCTTCGCGGCGTTGGTGTTCTCCGGGTTCCCGGGGCTGGCGCAGTTGGGTGTGTTCTCCATTGCCGGTCTGGTCGCGGCGGCGCTGGCGACGCGACACGGCCTGCCGATGCTCGCGCCCGACGGCGCCTCGGGAATGGGCATGCGCCACCTCATGGCACGCACCGCGGGCGCCATCGCGCGCACGCTGCCGAAGCTGCGTGGGGTCCTGCTCGCGTTGGGCATCGTCGCGGCTGGACTGGTGGCATGGCAGGGTTCCGACTTGTGGCGCGCCAGGCTCTCGTCCATGAGCCCGATCAAGCAGGAGATGAGCGACCTGGATGCCAAGTTGCGCGACGACATCGGCGCCAGCGATGCCAGCACCCTGGTCGTGGTACAGGCGGCGGACCAGCAAGCGGTGTTGCGCGCGACCGAAGCCGCCAGCGCGCGGCTCGATGCCCTGATCGAGGGCGGTGAACTGCTCGGCTTCGAGACCGTCACGCGCATGCTGCCGAGCATCCAGGCGCAGCAGGACCGGATCGCGAGCGTGCCGGACGCGGCAACGCTGCGCAGCCGCCTGGCCGAAGCCACCGCAGGCGGGCCGCTGCCGGCCCTGCGGCTGGAGCCCTTCATCGCCGAGGTCGAGAAGGCGCGCACGTTGAAGCCGATCACGCGCGCCGACCTGATCGACGGGCCGCTCGGCGCCGTCGTCAATGCGATGCTGTATGAGCGGCCGGGCGGTGGCTGGGCCGCGCTGATTGCGTTGCATCCCGGTCCCAAGTTCGATGCGGTTCGGCTGGCCGCGGCGCTGTCGACCTTGCCGGAAGTGCAGGTGGTGGACGTCGGCAATGAACTCAACAGCCTCTATGCGCACTACCTGCATGAAGCCTTCGTGCAGGTGATGCTCGGCGCGCTGGCGGTGGTGGTGCTGCTCGGCATCTACCTGCGCTCTGGCCGCAGGCTGCTGGCGGTGTGCGAGCCGCTGGCGCTTGCCGTGCTGCTCACGCTCGGCGGCATGGCGGCGCTGCATGTGGCGCTGGGCATCCTGCACCTGGTGGGGCTGCTGCTGATCGTGGCGGTGGGCTCCAACTACGCACTGTTCTTCGACCAGTTGCAGGAGACGGGCAGCGCCGACGAAGACACGCTGGCCTCGCTGATGCTGGCCAACCTGACGACGGTGGTGTCCTTCGGCCTGATCGCGATCTCGGACATTCCGGCGCTGTCGGCGATCGGCCGCGTGGTGGCGCCGGGTGCCTTGCTGGCGCTGTTGCTGTCGGCTGCGTTCATGCACAAGAAGAAGACCGTCGCGGGCGTTCCAAGCAAAATACCGCTCTGATGTCGACCACCGTTTCTTCCGCTTCGGCGATGCCCGACGCATCGCGCATGCCGCCCATCTTCGTGGCCAGTGCGGGCGTGCACCTGCTGGCGCTGGGCGCCGCGGTCCTGGTGCCGGGAGCTTGGCCGTGGGCGCTGGGTGCGGTGATGCTGAACCATGTGTTGATCACCGGTGCCGTGCTGATGCCGCGCAGCAGCCTGGTCGGCCCCAACGTGACGCAGCTGCCGCGAGCAGCCGTCGAGCGCCGCGAACTGGCGCTGACCATCGACGACGGGCCGGACCCGGAGGTCACGCCGCAGGTGCTGGACCTGCTGGACGCTGCGGGCGCACGCGCAACCTTCTTCTGCATTGCCGAACGCGTGGCCGCCCACCCGGCGCTCGCGCGCGAGATCGTTGCGCGCGGGCACAGCATCCAGAATCACACGGCCATTCATCGCCACGATTTCTCGCTGCTCGGGCCGCGCGGCTATAGCCATGAGATTTCACGCGCGCAGGACATGCTCGCCGCCGTGACCGGTCAACGACCCATTTGCTTTCGCGCGCCCGCGGGTTTCCGCAATCCCTTCCTGGCGCCGGTGTTGCGCCGCCTCGGGCTCTCGCTCGTGAGCTGGACACGGCGCGGCTTCGACACACGCGAGCGCGACCCGGCCAAGGTGCTGGTGCGCCTCTCGCGCAACCTGGCAGCGGGCGACATCCTGCTGATGCACGATGGCAATGCCGCGCGCACTTCAACCGGTAGACCCGTGGTGCTGGAAGTCCTGCCTCCGTTGCTGCAGAAGATCGCGCAGGCAAAGCTGCGCGCCGTCACCTTGCCCGAAGGCCTTGCTGCATGAGTGCGGCGCCAGGCCGCTCCAAGGCGCTCGCACCAGCGCAGCGCAAAGACCATTGAATGAGTACCGTGATCTCCACCGATGCCGCCTGGCGGCAATTGCATGATGCCGCCACCGAACCCTATCGAAAGGCCGGCAAGTTCGCTTATGAGTTCGCGCGCGGCAAGCTGGGCCGAGATCCGGTCTTCCGGGGGCTGATCGAGCGCGGCCTGATCGACGCCGGCCGGGGCAGGGTGCTCGACATTGGGTGTGGTCAAGGCCTGTTCGCCAGCCTGCTGTCCTCGATGGCTGCGATGCAGGCCAAGGGCCAGTGGCCGTCGAGATGGGCGCCCACGCCGGCGCGCTCGGACTACATCGGCATCGAGCTGATGCCGCGCGATGTGGCCCGCGCCGAATCGTCCATCGGGCACCTGCAGCCCACGCCGCGCTTCGTCTGCGGCAACATGTGCACGGCCGCTTTCCCCGCCAGCGACCTGGTCGTGATCCTCGATGTGCTGCACTACGTCGACCACGAGGCACAGGAAGGCGTGCTGCGCCGCGTGCGCGATGCCCTGCCCGCAGGCGGCAGGCTGCTGCTGCGCGTAGGCGATGCGGCGAGCCGGCGCGGCTTTGCGATCAGCCAGTGGGTGGACCGCACCGTGACGCGCATCCGCGGCCACAAGGTCTCGCCGACCTGGGGCCGAACCTTGCAGGACTGGACTGCCGTGCTGCAACGCCTCGGCTTCCGCGTGCAAAGCATTCCCATGAGCGAGGGCACGCCGTTCGCCAACGTGCTGCTCGTTGCCGACCGTATCGACGCATGACCCATCCCCAAACCATGAAGCGTGAAGCCATCGAGGCCCTGATTCCCCACCGCGGCTCGATGTGCCTGCTGGAACGACTGGAAAGCTGGGATGCGGAGGCGATCCACTGCACGACCTCCACGCATCAATTGCCAGACAACCCGCTGCGCACGGCCAGTGGCCTGATGGCGCCGAATGCGATCGAGTACGCCGCGCAGGCGATGGCCCTGCATGGCGGCCTGCTGATGCCCGAGGGCGAAACGCCATCGGCCGGATTCATCGCCAGCGTGCGCAACGTGCGCCTTGCCGTCGCCCGCCTCGATGATGTGCCGGGCGCCCTCCACGTGCGCGCCAGGCGGCTCTCCGGCGATACCCGCCAGGTGCTCTACGAATTCAGCGTCACCGACGCGAACGGCGCCGCGCTCGCGGACGGCCGCGCGGTGGTAGTTCTCAACACCCCCATGCCCACATGACTGCGACCAACCTCTCCGGAAAACGTGCCCTGATCACCGGCGCCAGCGGCGCCTTGGGCACGGCGATCGCCCAGCGCCTCGCGCGCGACGGCGCCACCGTGCTGCTGCATGCCAGCTCGCGCCCCGAGGCTGTCGAGCAGCTGGCCGACTCGATCAAGGCCGCAGGCGGCAGCGCCGAATGCCACGTGTTCGACCTGCGCAGCGACGAAGGCACCGCGGCCGGGTGCGCCCTGATGTTGCAGGGCGGGCCGGTGCAGATCATCGTCAACAACGCCGGCGTGCATGACGATGCCGTGCTGCCAGGCATGCGCGCGGAGCAATGGCACAAGGTCATCGACGTGTCGCTCAACGGCTTCTTCCGTGTCACGCAGCCGCTGTTGCTGCCGATGCTGCGCACGCGCTGGGGCCGCATCCTGAACGTGTCCTCGGTGGCGTCGCTGATGGGCAATCGCGGCCAGGTCAACTATGCCGCCGCCAAGGGCGGGCTCAACAGCGCGACCAAGGCGCTGTCGCTGGAAGTCGCGGCGCGCGGCGTCACGGTCAATGCGATCGCGCCCGGCGTCATCGCCTCGCCGATGGCCGATGCGGCCTTCGATGCGGCGTTGATCCAGCAGATGGTGCCGGTGAAGCGGGCCGGTACGCCGGAGGAAGTGGCGGCGCTGGCAGGCTTCCTGGCGAGCCACGAGGCGGCCTACATCACTGGACAGGTGATCTCGATCAACGGCGGGATGGCTTAAACCACTTCATTCGCCGTTCTTCGGTACGAACTCGGTCAAATACCGGTACTTGATGCTCTGCTCCCACACCGGGTTGTCGCTCACCAGCATCCTCAAGGTGCGCTCGAAGTTGTTGATCTCGCGCAACTCGGCCACCGCCTGACTGTTGTCCTTGCCGAGATTGGAGGTCGGAAAGATCTTCTGCACCGCGCGCCGCGCGGACTTCATCGTCGTTGGCACGTCGAACAGCTCAAGGTGCGTCGAGCCGGCCTCGGGCAGCGCCTGAATGTAGAACGGAAAGTCGCGCAACGCGCCGGGCTTCTTCGTGTCGCTGTTGCTGATGACGACCTGGGTCAGTCCCTTGATCAGGCTGCGCAGCGCGGCATGTTCCACCAGCTTCAGGTCATCCGGGATCACGATGTTCAGGGTAAAGCTCTTATAGTCGATCTCGCGCGACCCGCTCGCCTCCTTGATGACCAGCGGCTGGTAGTTGTCGAGCTGGTCGCAGATCCGGGAGACGAAGTTCTCGTAGTAGCCGATGGCCAGCGCGGTCGAAGGCAACTGCGTGAACTCGGCTTGCGTCGTGTGCCGGTCGAGGATCTCGCCGACGATGCGGTCGGCCAGCTTCGTGAAGGCCGCGTCGGGCTTGCCGTCCGCGCGTCGCTTGAACTTGTCGAAGTGGATGCCCGTCAGGTCGGACGGCACGTGCAGCTTGTCCAGCACCAGGCCGTAGGTGCGCCGTCGGCCCACGCGGCCGAGGAACAGGCCGAACTCGAACAGGATGTTGTCCCGGGCCGTGGCATGCGTCTTGTCGCGGCTCGTCGTCTGGTCGTCCGAGGTGAACACCAGGATGGCGAATTCATAGAGGCTGGAGGCGACGAGCAGCGAATCCAGGTAGCTCTCCATGCTTCGGAAGACCTTGCCCGCATTCCACACATCCACGATGGCCTTGTCGCTGAATCGCTTGGCGAGCGCGTTGGCGACGGGCAAGCCTTCGCTCGAAGAGCCGATGAAGACGGTGGGTCTCTTGTCCATGGCGCGGTCCGAAGCAGGCCAAAACGGCCTTGTCATCGTGATCGCCGGGATCGGCGGACGCAATCCAACTTATTGGGGATGCTTGCGCGCGCAGTGTCGCAGGCGTGAGACGGCGGCTTTACCGCTGGAACGGCGGCAAACCGAGCACGCGCTTGACCAGCAGCCACGGCAGCCGCAGCACGAATTCCACCATCAGCCGCGTGTGCATCCAGGTCAGCAGCACGTTGTCGCGCCCATAGCGGAAGTGCGAGACGCCACCTTCAGCCGCGGTGAGGTACTTGACCGGCGCATCGATGTTGACCGGCTTCACGCCGCGCCAGGCCAGCCGCACCACGGCCTCGGTGTCGAAGTCGAAGCGGCGCATCCAGGGCTGGCGCGCCATCACGTGGATCAGCGAATCAACGGGGTAGACACGAAAGCCATAGAGCGAATCGCCGATGCCGGCGAACAGCGTCTCCAACTGCGTCCAGCTGTTGGACACGCGCCGTCCGCGCACGCGCAGCAGCGGTGCGCTGGCGTCGAACACAGGGCGGCCGAGCACCATGGTCTCGGGTCGCGCGATGGAGGCCTGCATGAAGGCCGGGATCAGGTCGGCCGGATGCTGCCCGTCGGAGTCCATCGTCAGCGCATGCGTGAAGCCGGCCTCGCGGGCCTTGCGCAGGCCATGCAGCACGGCGGCGCCCTTGCCCTGGTTTACCGGCAGTTGCAGGACCTTGAGGCCGGGATCGTTCGCAGCGAGCCGGGCGAGTCGCTCACCCGTGCCGTCGGTGCTCCCGTCGATGACCACCCAGACCGGCGTCCATTGCGCACGTGCCTCGCTGACGGTCGAAAAGAGGCGCTCGCCGGTGTTGTAGCTCGGGATCAGTACGAGGTGTGTGCGCGAGTCGGCGTCTTGGGGCATGCGGGCTGGGCGTCGAGGGCGCGTTGTTCGAGGTTATGGCGGAAGTACTGTTCAAGCTGCATCAGCAGCGCCGTGCTGTCCTGTTGCGGCGCAAAGCGCTGGCCGAGGCGCAGGTTGAAGACGATCGGCAGCGGCGGTACCTTCCAGATCGGCCAGCCCTTGCCCAGGTAGGGCGAGTCGGTGTCGATGAAGACGGTCTGGATCGGCGCCTGCGCCAGCTTGGCGATCAGCGTGACGCCGGGGCGGAAGTGGTTGACGGGCTGCTCGACCGTGCGCGTGCCTTCGGGGAACAGCACGAGTTGGCCGCCGGCGCGCAGGTCCTCGACCGCGAGACGCACCATCGAGCGGGCCGAGTCGTTGCGGATGTAGTGCGCGAGGCGCGCGCCGGCCCCGAGGAAGATGTTCTTCATCAGGTCGGCCTTCATGATGCAGGCGCTGCGCGGCAGGTGGGCCACCAGCAGCAGCGCGTCCAACATGGTGGGATGGTTGGCGACGAAGATCAGCCCGCGCTCGTTGCGCAGGGCGTCCAGGCAGCGCGCGTCGATGCGCATCATCCCGGTGATCGATGCGATCGCCCAGAACCAGCGGTAGGCCAGCGCAATGGTGGCGCGGCCCAGGGGGCGCGCGACCCTGGAAGGGAGCACCGGATGCAGCAGCATCGCGACGAAGTTCCACACGAGCGAAATGAAGCCGAGCAGCGTCAGCAAGGCGTAGAGCGGCACGGCCAGCAAGACCTTCTTGAGCGTGCGAAGAAGCTGCATCTCGAATGGGTCCATCAGTCGGTGAGTTCGCCAGCTTCGGTCGCGTGCGCCTCGATCTCGACCAGCAGGTCGCTACGGCAGATGTCGGCCTCGAGGAACACCGCGTGTCGGATGAAGCGCGAGCGTGCACCGAGCGCCTGCACCAATTGCGCGCGGATGCCGGGTGCGTCGGCGGGATGGCGCACGTACACGACCGGATCGCTGCGTTCCAGCGAGAAGCGGGCGCTGGTGCGCTGGTTGGCGGCCTCGATCACGCTGCGCAGGTTGACCAGCGTTTCCGCCAGTTGCGCCTGCACGTCGCCGGCATGCACGGACTTGTGGCCGACGATGCTGGCCGTGCCGGAGATGAACAAAGCCACTTGGCCGCCGCCCAGCGCCGCCAGCGCGGCGCGCGAGAAGGTCGGCGAGCGCGGACCGTAGTCGGCGGGGTAGTGGTAGGCCGAAACCTGGCGCGGGTTTTCCACGGGCACCGGCGGGATGCGGCCGGCCAGGAAGCGCACGCACAACGCGCCTTCATGCACGCCCAGCGCACATGCGGCGGGCGCACCCTCGAAGGCCGCCTGGCCGGCTTCCAGGAAGGCTTGCTGGCGGCCGGCATTGAACTGGCGATAGCGCTCCATGCCGCCGCCGTCCGCATTGATGCGCGGCAGGTAGTTCCAGATGCGCAGCAGATGCGGGCAACCCGCGAGCTTCATGGCCTCGAACAGGTTGCGGTAGGCGCGGCGGGAGAGGGCGGTGAGGTCTTCGCCGAACGCATCTTCGTCCAGGTCGACCACGCCGAGCAGCCAGTGCCCATCGGTTCGCCAGCGCACCACGCCGGTGGTGCCGGACTGCACCGGCGTGCCGGCATGCCACAGGTCGACCACGGGTTCCTTGTCGAGCAGCACGCGGGCCGCCACGCCGCTGACCCAGGAACTGTCGCTGCCGGCGCCGTAGCTCAGCGCGGCGAAGGGACGGTCGCCATCGGCGGCGCGGGCCAGGCCCTGGGCCAGGGTCAGCCGCTCGACGCGAAGGGGCGGCGCTTCCGCCGCAACGGTGGTCGTCATGTGGCAGTTGCAAGGTTCACGGGCGCGGGCAGGCTCGGCGCGGGCCGGGTCAGTGACTTCTGGTGAATGGCTTCAGCCATCGATGCCTCCTTCATGCGCAAGTGCCGCGTCGCGGGAAAAGCGGCCGACGTCGTGTTGTTGTTCTGATTTTTCATGCCGCTCGGGGCTCGGATGCAATAGGTTGGACCGGTCCCTGGCACGAAAGGGCGGCGGATGCAGGTTGGTGCGCCAAGGACGGCAGCCGGGCGGGTGGCTTCGGCGTCATCGGCGGATTATCCCAAAAAGCTTGAGCGCACCATTCGCCGGAACGGCGGCGTTGCGTTCGCCGGACAGTAAACTCGCGGACTGCTTTGCAAACACGAGAACGCGAGATATAGAGCTATGGCCGGACACAGCAAATGGGCGAACATCCAGCACAGGAAAGGCCGGCAAGACGAAAAGCGCGGCAAGGCCTGGACCCGGGTGATTCGCGAAATCATGGTCGCCGCGCGGCTCGGCGGCGGCGACCTGTCCATCAACCCGCGGCTGCGGCTCGCGGTGGAAAAGGCCAAGGCCGTCAACCTGCCGATCGACACGGTCAAGCGCAACATCGACAAGGCCACCGGCAACCTCGAAGGCGTCAACTACGAGGAAATTCGCTATGAAGGCTACGGCATCGGCGGCGCGGCCATCATCGTCGACACCATGACCGACAACCGCGTGCGCACCGTCGCCGAAGTGCGGCATGCCTTCAGCAAGCACGGCGGCAACATGGGCACCGAAGGCTCGGTGGCCTTCCAGTTCAAGCATTGCGGCCAGTTCGTCTTCGCGCCCGGCGCCGATGAGGACAAGATCATGGAAGTGGCCCTGGAAGCCGGTGCGGAAGACGTCATCACCGATGACGACGGCGCCATCGAGGTGCTGACCGCCGTTTCTGATTTCGAAGCGGTGAAGAACGCATTGGAGGCCGCGGGTCTCAAGCCTGAGGTGGCCGAAGTCACGATGCGGGCCGAGAACCCCATCGAAGTCACAGGCGAGGATGCCGCGAAGATGCAGAAGCTGCTCGACGTGCTCGAAGACCTGGACGATGTGCAAGAGGTCTATCACAACGCAGAGTTGTCCGAATGAAAGTACTCGTCATCGGCAGCGGCGGACGCGAGCATGCACTGGCCTGGCGCCTGGGCCAGTCGGAGCGCGTGTCGAAGCTCTATGTGGCGCCCGGCAACGGCGGCACCGCGCTCGACCATCGCTTCGAATGCGTGCCCATCACCGACCCGGTCGCGCTGCGCGAGTGGGCCGCCAAGGAAAAGATCGCACTGACCGTGGTCGGCCCCGAGACGCCGCTGGCGGCCGGCGTGGTCGACGAGTTCCGGGCGCATGGCCTGCGCATCTTCGGCCCGACCAAGGCCGCGGCGCAGTTGGAAAGCTCGAAGGCCTTCTCCAAGTCCTTCATGAAGCGCCACAAGATCCCGACGGCGGAGTTCGAGACCTTCACCGACCCGGCGCAGGCGCATGCCTACATCGACGCCAAGGGCGCGCCGATCGTTGTCAAGGCCGACGGCTTGGCAGCAGGCAAGGGCGTCGTCGTCGCGATGACGCTGGCCGAGGCGCACGAAGCCGTCGACTTCATGCTGGAAGGCAACAAGTTCGGCGTGACGCACAACGAGGGCGGCGCACGCGTCGTCATCGAGGAATTCCTGCAAGGCGAGGAAGCCAGTTTCATCGTCATGTCCGATGGCCGCAACGTGACCGCGCTGGCCACCAGCCAGGACCACAAGCGCCTGCTCGACGACGACCAGGGCCCGAACACCGGCGGCATGGGCGCCTACTCGCCCGCGCCGGTGGTCACGGCCACGGTGCATGCGCGTGCGATGCGTGAAGTCATCCTGCCGACCATCCGCGGCATGGAACGCGATGGCATCCTGTTCACCGGCTTCCTCTACGCCGGCCTGATGATCGATGCGCAAGGGCACGTCAAGACGCTCGAATTCAACTGCCGCATGGGCGATCCGGAAACGCAGCCGATCATGATGCGGCTCAAGTCCGATCTGTTCGAAGTGCTGTGGCATGCCACCGATGGCACGCTGGACCAGGTCGAGCTGCAATGGGATCGCCGCACCGCGCTCGGCGTGGTGATGGCCGCGCATGGCTATCCGCTGGACCCGCGCAAGGGCGACCTGATCACCGGCCTGCCGGCCGAGGCGCCCGATGCGATGGTGTTCCATGCCGGCACTTCGCTGTCGAATGGCGAGGTCCGCACCAGCGGCGGCCGCGTGCTCTGCGTGACCGTGCTGGCCGACAGCGTCAAGCAGGCGCAACACCGGGCCTATGAAGTCGCGGCGCGCATTCATTTCGACGGCGTGCAATACCGACACGACATCGGCTTCCGGGCCTTGCCGCACCGCGGATGAGCACCGCGGTTTCGCCTGAAGCGGTCGGTGAATGGCTGCGGGGCTTGCAACAGCGCATCGTCGGGGCGGTCGAGCAGGCGGATGGTCGCACCGCTGTGCGCGATGCCTGGCAGAAGGCGCCCGGCGAGCCATTGCAAGGCAGCGGGCTGACCTGCATCCTCGAAGGCGGCGAATTGTTCGAACGCGCGGGCTGCGGCTTCTCGCAGGTGCGCGGGCCGAAGCTGCCGCCCTCGGCCACGCAGCACCGGCCTGAACTCTCGGGCGCGCCGTTCGAGGCGATGGGCGTTTCGCTCGTGTTCCACCCGCGCAATCCCTACGTGCCGACTGTGCACATGAACGTCCGCATGCTGGTCGCGATGCCGGCCAACGGCGAGCCCGTCTGCTGGTTTGGCGGCGGCATGGACCTCACGCCGTACTACGCCTTCGAGGAGGACGCGCGGCACTTTCACCAGACCTGCCGCGATGCGCTGGCGCCCTTCGGCGACGACAAGTACCCGCGCTTCAAGGCCTGGTGCGACGACTACTTTTTTCTCAAGCATCGCAACGAGGCGCGTGGCGTTGGCGGCATCTTCTTCGATGACTTCTCGGAGCTTGGCTTCGAGCAGAGCTTCGCAATGTTGCAGGCGGTCGGCGATGGCTTGTTGCCCGCCTACATGCCCATCGTCGAGCGTCGCCGCAACACGCCCTACGGCGAGCGCGAGCGCGAGTTCCAGTTGTACCGGCGTGGTCGCTATGTGGAGTTCAACCTGGTGTGGGACCGCGGCACGCACTTCGGCCTGCAATCGGGCGGACGCACCGAATCGATCCTGATGTCGATGCCGCCGCTGGCCAGCTGGGCCTATCGGCGCGAGGACGAACCGGGCTCGCCCGAGGCCGCATTGACGCGCGATTTCCTCGTTCGTCGCGAGTGGGTGTGACACAGGCCCTGCCGCGCATCGGCGTGTTCGGCGGTGCCTTCGATCCACCGCACAACGCGCATGTGGCGCTGGCGCAGGCGGCGCTGGCGCAACTGAATCTCACGCAATTGCGCATCTTTCCGACCGGCCAGGCATGGCACAAGGCGCGTGGATTGAGCAGTGCGGAACATCGCCTCGCGATGGCTGAACTGGCATTCGGAAGCTTGCCAAATGTGGTCGTCGATGCGCGCGAAATCCGGCGGTCCGGGCCAACCTATACACTAGACACCCTGCTCGAACTCAAAAAGGAGTGTCCGGACATGCAACCTGTGTTGCTGATCGGCACCGACCAAGCGGCTGCCTTGCGCAGTTGGCATGGCTTTGAGGAGATCCTTTCCATCGCTATTGTTTCGATAGCGCACAGGGCAGACCCCACACGCGCCACAGCCCGATTCGATCCGGGAAGCAGTCTGGCGCCGCTTCCCCGCGGCGCTCGATTCGAGCCGATCGATCTGGCCCCGATGGACATCAGCGCCACCGATATTCGCGCCCGCGTCACCCGCGGCGCCGACATCTCCGGTCTGGTTCCACCTGCCGTTGCGCGCTATATTGACCGCCACCACCTTTACGCACCCGCCTGATGACCACTGAAGCCGCCGCCAAGAAAGACACCCAGAAACTCCAGAGAGCCATCGTCGATGGGCTCGAAGACGTCAAGGCGCAGGACATCCAGGTATTCGACACGGAGCATCTTTCACCGCTGTTCGAGCGCGTGATCGTCGCCTCCGGCACGTCGAACCGGCAGACCAAGGCGCTGGCCGCGAGCGTGCGCGATGCGGTGCGCGAAGCCGGCTTCGGCAAGCCGCGCATCGAGGGTGAGGACAACGGCGAGTGGATCATCGTGGACTGCGGCGCGGCGGTGGCGCACATCATGCAACCGGCGATCCGCCAGTACTACCACCTGGAAGAGATCTGGGGCGAGAAGCCTGTGCGCCTGAAGTTCGGCGCGGCCAAGCCCTCGACGGCGTCCAGCAGCGCCGCGCCTGCGCCTGCCGCCAAGAAGGCGACGACCTCGCTGCGCCGCGCCAGTGCCGCCAAGACCGCGATCCGTGAAGCGGAGCAGGCCGCGAAGGCGGACAAGCCTTCGAGCCGCAAGCCGGCCGCGAAGAAGACGACAGCCGTGAAGAAGGCGCCGGCCAAGAAGACCGCCGCCAGCAAGACCCCGATCAAGACGGTGGTCGCCGGCAAGCCCGCCGCCAAGAAACCCGCAGCCAAGAAGGCAGCACGCAAGACCACTGCCTCTCGCGGCAAATGAAGCTGCTGGTGGTCGCGGTCGGGCAGCGCATGCCCGACTGGGCGCAGACCGCCTGGGACGACTACGCCAAGCGCTTCCCGCCCGAACTTAAGCTGGAACTGCGCGCCGTCAAGACCGAGCCGCGCGGCTCCAAGACCCTCGAGACCCTCTACGCCGCCGAACGCGAGCGCATCGAAGGCGCGATCGCGCGGGGTATGCGCATCGTGGCGCTCGACGAGCGCGGCACCTCGCTCACCACCAAGGCCCTGGCCGCGCGCTTGCAAGCCTGGCAAGGCGAGGGCGATGACGTGGCGCTGGTCATTGGTGGCCCGGATGGGCTCGATCCGGCTTTCAAGGCTGCGGCACATGAACGCATCCGCCTGTCGGACCTGACCCTGCCGCATGCCATGGCGCGCGTGCTGCTGGTCGAGCAGTTGTATCGCGCGTGGTCCGTCAATGCAGGCCATCCTTACCACCGCGAATGAAGCCGTCCTTCATCTACCTCGCTTCCCAGAGCCCGCGCCGTGCGCAGTTGCTGGGCCAACTCGGCGTTCGTCATGAGTTGCTGCTGGCGGCGCCCGATGAAGACGCCGAGGCGCTGGAAGCGGTGCGTGGCGGAGAGTCGCCGAGCGCTTATGTGCAGCGGGTCACGGGCCTCAAGCTCGATGCCGCTGTCGCACGCCATGCGCGGTTGGGCCTGCCACCCGCACCGATCCTCTGCGCCGATACCACCGTCGCGCTGGGCCGCGTCATCCTCGGCAAGCCGGAAGACGCAAGCGACGCGCATCGCATGCTCGGAATGCTCTCCGGCCACACACACCGCGTGCTGACCGCGGTGGCCGTACAGAACGGCCGACGCAGGGTGGCTGCGCTGAGCGTGTCCCGCGTCACCTTCGGCAAGGTCAGCCGCAAGGACATCGCCGACTACGTGGCCAGCGGCGAGCCGCTCGGCAAGGCTGGCGCCTACGCGGTCCAGGGGCGCGCGGCTGCATTCATCGAGCACATGACGGGGTCGTATTCGGGCATCATGGGCCTCCCCATGTACGAGACAAACGCATTGCTTCAACAGGCCGGATTCAAGGCCTGACCCCACAACCCATGCAAGACATCCTGATCAATTGGTCTCCGCAGGAGACCCGCGTAGCGCTGGTCGAATATGGCTCGGTCCAGGAGCTTCACGTCGAGCGAACGCTGGAGCGCGGACTGGTTGGCAACGTCTACCTCGGCAAGGTTTCGCGTGTGCTGCCCGGCATGCAATCGGCCTTCATCGACGTCGGCCTGGAGCGCACCGCCTTCCTGCATGTGGCGGATATCGTCGCGCCCTTTACGCCGGGTTCGCGCCCGATGAGCACACCGCCCGAGCGCGACCATCGCGGCAATGCCAGCGGGATGGTGCCGATCGAGAAGCAGGTGTTCGAAGGACAGTCGCTGCTGGTGCAGGTCATCAAGGACCCGATCGGCAGCAAGGGCGCGCGGCTCTCGACGCAGATCAGCATCGCCGGCCGGCTGCTGGTTTTCCTGCCGCAGGACAACCACATCGGCGTGTCGCAGAAGATCCCGTCGGACCTGCGCGATGCGCTGCGCACGCGGATGCAGGCGCTGATCGAGGCGGCGGCCATCGCGGACGGCAACGGCACCGTGCCGGCCAACACCGGCGGCTTCATCCTGCGCACCAACGGCGAGGATGCGAGCGATGCCGAACTGGCCGACGACATCGCCTACCTGCGCAAGACCTGGACACGCGTGCGCGAACTGTCGACCCGCCTGCCGCCCATGTCGCTGCTGCACCAGGACCTGAGCCTGTTGCAGCGCGTGCTGCGCGACCTGACCAACGAGGAAACGCAGGCCATCCGCATCGACTCGCGCGAGCAGTTCGAGGCGCTGCAGAAGTTCGGCCGGGAGTTCATGCCCAAGGCGGCGGAGAAGTTGCAGCTCTACAAGGGCGAACGGCCGATCTTCGATTTGTGCTCGGTGGACGAGGAGATCGCGCGTGCGCTGGGCCGGCGCGTGGATCTCAAGTCCGGCGGTTACCTCGTGGTCGACCAGACCGAGGCGCTGACGACGATCGACGTGAATACGGGCGGCTTCGTCGGTGCGCGCAACTTTGACGACACCATCTTCAAGACCAACCTGGAGGCCGCGCAAGCCATCGCGCGGCAACTGCGACTGCGCAACCTGGGCGGCATCATCATCGTCGACTTCATCGACATGGTTCGCGACGACCACCGCGAGCAGGTGCTGGCCGAGTTCCGCAAGCAGCTGGCGCGGGACCGGGTCAAGACGACGGCCGGTGGCTTCTCGCAGCTCGGTCTGGTGGAGATGACGCGCAAGCGCACGCGCGAATCGCTGGCCCACATGCTGTGCGAGCCTTGCGTCGCCTGCAGCGGGCAGGGCATCGTGAAGACGGCGCGCAGCGTGGCCTACGACGTGCTGCGCGAGATCCTGCGCGAGGCGCGGCAGTTCACGCCGCGCGAATTCCGGATCGTCTCGTCGCCGCAGGTGATCGAGTTGTTCCTAGATGAGGAGAGCCAGCACCTGGCGGGGCTGAGCGATTTCATCGGGAAGCCGATTTCATTGCAGTCCGAGCCGGCGATGGGGCAGGGGCAGTACGACATAGTGCTGTTGTAGCCCGCTCGCACGGGGCGCGTGTCGTCAGAGCGTCGCGGGCTGCCCCGCCGGCGCAGTCCGCATCGCATGCGTCTGCAGGCGCGCATACAGCCCGTCAAGCTGCATCAACTGCGCATGGCTGCCAATCTCAGCGATGCGGCCGTGGTCCATCACCACGATGCGATCGGCGTGCTGGATGGTGCTGAGGCGGTGCGCCACGATCAGCGTGGTGCGGCCTTGCATCAGGCGGGCCAGGGCTTCCTGCACCAATCGCTCTGATTCGGTGTCGAGCGCGGAGGTGGCCTCGTCGAGCAGCAGGATCGGCGCGTCCTTGTAGAGCGCGCGCGCAATCGCCAGGCGCTGGCGCTGGCCGCCGGACAGTTGCGTGGCGTTGTGGCCGAGCACGGTGTCGATGCCCTCGGGCAGGCTGGCGACATGCTTGGTGAGGTTGGCGGCTTCCACGCAAGCGAGCACACGTTCGCGATTCACCTCGGCGCCCAGCGCGACGTTGGCGGCCAGCGTGTCGTTGAGCATGACCACGTCCTGGCTCACCATTGCGAACTGGGCGCGCAGGCTTTGCACCTTCCATTCGCCGATTTCGTGGCCGTCGAGCAGCGCGGTGCCGGCACTCGGCAGCACGAAGCGCGGCAGCAGGTTCACCAGCGTGGTCTTGCCGGAGCCGGAGGGGCCGACCAGGGCGATGGTCTCGCCGGACTCGATGGTCAGGCTCACGCCGTCGAGCGCGCGCGCTTCGTCTTCTCCGCGGTAGTTGACGCGGATGTCGCGCAACTCGATGTGACCTGTGGCACGTGTTGATTCATAGGTGCCTTGCTGTTCCGGCGCGACATCGTCGATCAGCGTCATGCCGCGCTCCAGGGCGGCGAGGCCGCGCGTGATCGGGTTGGCCATGTCGGCCAGGCGACGGATCGGCGCGATGAGCATCAGCATGGCTGTGATGTAGGCGACGAAGCCGCCGACGGTCAGGCCCTGTTCTCCGCTCTGCCACAGCGCGATCACCACCACGATCGACATGGCCACGGCGGCGAGCAACTGCGTAAGCGGCGTCATCGCGGCGGAGGCGATGGTCGACTTCACGGCCAACCGGTTGAGGCTGGCGCTGAGCTTTTCGAAACGGCTCGACTGGCCGGCTTCGGCACCGTGCAATCTCACCATGCGATAGGCGAGCACGTTCTCTTCCACGACATAGGCCAGTTCATCCGTGGCCTGCTGGCCGAGCCGGGTGAAGTGGTAGAGCCGCTTGGAAAAGAACTTCATGATCCAGGCCACGCCTGGCAGAAGCACGCCGATGATGAGCGTGAGCTTCCAGTTCAGGTAGAGCAGGTAGAACAGCAGCGCCACGGCCGTGAAGCCGTCGCGCGACAGGCCCAGCAGCGCCTGCACCAGGAGCATCGCACCGGTCTGCACTTCATAGACGACGGTGTTGGACAAGGCGCTCGCGGACTGGCGCGAGAACAGCGCCAGCTCCGCGCCCAGCAGGCTGTCGAACAGCACGCGCCGCAGCCGCTGCATGCCTTCGTTGGCAATGCGCGCCAGCGCATATTGCGAGACGAACTGGGCCAACCCGCGCACCGCGAACAGGCCGATGACGAAGGTCGGCACCAGCCACATCTGAAGCTTGCCGGTGAAGCCGCGGTCGAGCAGCGGCTTGAGCAGCGCCGGTATCAGGGGCTCGGTGAGCGCGGCGATCATCGCGGACACGACGCCGAGCGCCCACCATTGGCGCGACTGGCCGAACCACGTCATGAGCCTTGCCAACCGGCGCGTCAGGGGAGGGCGCGCGGTCGCGTCGTCAGTAGAAGGCTGCATGGCGGCGCATTCTACGGGGGGGCCTGTCACGCTGTTGAAATGTGCATCCTGCACCGGAGCTTTGGTGTCCTTGCGCGAGCCTGCTGGCGATGGTCAGGCTGTACACAGTTTGTGACGCGGGTGTCGGCGCAGTGTGTACCATGTCGTTTCGTTACGCCCGGCCCAGAAACTTTCTGACCGGAAACATCTCCGAACCGCATGATCAAGCCGTTGCACGACTTCTCCCCAACTCCTTCTTCATCGTTCCTCGCCCGCCGCAGCCTCATCGCGGCACTTGCTGCCTCCCCTGCGCTTCCTGCACTCGCCCAGTTCCGGGTCGAAGTGACGGGCGTGGGCTTGACGCAGTTGCCGATCGCGATCGTGCCCTTCAAGGGGCAGGACGCGTCTCCACAAAAGATCTCCGCCATCGTGCAGGCCGACCTCGAACGCAGCGGCCAGTTCCGCGGCGTCGATGCCTCGGGCCAAGCGATGGACGAAGCCTCGCGGCCCGACCTCAACCTGTGGCGCTCGCGCACCGCGGACTCGGTGGTCGCCGGCAGCGTCACGCGCCTGGCCGATGGCCGCTATTCAGTGTTGTTCCGCTTGTGGGACGTGGTGCGCGGGCAGGATCTCGGCGGCCAGAGCTACACGGTGCCGCAAGGCGACCTGCGCCTCGCCGCGCACCGCATCGCGGACTTCGTCTATGAAAAGCTCACCGGCGAGAAAGGCATCTTCTCGACGCGCATCGCCTACGTCACCAAGGGCGGTCGCTACACGTTGTGGGTCGCGGATGCGGACGGCGAGAACGCGCAGGCCGCGCTCACCAGCCCCGAGCCGATCATCTCCCCGCGCTGGTCTTCCAACGGCGGGCAACTGGCGTATGTGTCCTTCGAGTCGCGCAAGCCTGTGGTCTACGTGCACAACGTGGCGAGCGGCCAGCGCCGCCTGGTCGCCAACTTCCGCGGCAACAACAGCGCGCCGGCCTGGTCGCCCGATGGCGGCACGCTGGCCGTGACGCTGAGCCGCGATGGCGGCTCGCAGCTCTACACCATCTCCTCCAACGGCGGCGAAGCCAAGCGCCTGACGCAAAGCAACAGCATCGACACCGAGCCGGTCTACTCGTCCGACGGTGGCACGATCTACTTCGTGAGCGACCGCGGTGGCGCGCCGCAGATCTACAAGATGGGCGCAGGCGGCGGCAACCCGACGCGAGTGACCTTCTCCGGCACCTACAACATTTCTCCGTCTGTCAGCGCCGATGGACGGTGGTTGGCCTACATCTCCAGGGTGGGTGGTGCCTTCAAACTCCACGTGATGGAGTTGTCGTCCGGCAATGTGTCAGCGATCACTGACACGTCGGCCGACGAGAAGCCCAGTTTTGCACCCAACAGCAAGCTCATCGTCTATGCAACACAACTCGGCGGCAAGGAAGCGCTGATGACCACGACACTCGACGGCAAGATCAAGGCTCGATTGGCAGGACAGGCAGGCGACATACGCGAACCGGACTGGGGTCCGTTTCAAAAGCAATGATTAACACTGAGGAGTTCCAAATGTTGAAACGCACGATTTACTCGCTGGCCGTGGTGGCCCTGATCGCCGGTTGCTCGTCCAGCACCAAGCTGAATGATGTGCCGGTGACGGACACGCGCGGAGGCACGGGCCAAGGCAGCCAGAGCGCCGTGGCGCCGGTCAGCGCCGACACGGGTTCGCTGAACGCGCAAGGCCCGGTGGGCGTCGCCCGCATCGTGTACTTCGACTTCGACAGCTACACCGTGAAGCCCGAATTCCAGTCGCTGATCGACGGGCACGCGCGCTTCCTCAAGGCCAATCCGTCGCGCCACATCTTCATCGAAGGCCACACCGACGAGCGCGGCGGCCGCGAGTACAACCTGGCGCTGGGCCAGAAGCGTTCCGAGGCGGTGCGTCGTGCGCTCGGCCTGTTGGGCGTTGCCGACTCGCAGATGGAGGCCATCAGCTTCGGCAAGGAGAAGCCGGCGGCCCAGGGCTCGGGTGAGCAAGTCTGGGCGCAGAACCGCCGCGCCGAGATCTCGTACCGTTGATGAACCCCGCATTGAGTTTGCGGCGCGTGGCATGCGCCGCCTTTGTCATGTGCGCGTCGGTGGGGTCGCATGCGGCGCTGTTCGAAGACGACGAGGCGCGCCGCGCCATCCTCGACCTGCGCCAGCGCGTCGAGACGCTGCGCACGCAATACGATGCCGCGAGCCAACAGAACGCGCGCACCGTGCTCGAACTGCAGAACCAGATCGACGGGTTGCGCAATGACGTGGCCCGCCTGACGGGGCAGAACGAGCAATTGGCCAAGACAGTCTCCGACTTGCAACTACGCCAGCAGGCGGTCGACGACAAGATCAAGCGCAGCGAGCCCGCGCCGGTGAACGTGGACGGCCGCGAGTTCAACGCCGATCCGCGTGAGAAGTCTGATTTCGATGCGGCGCTCGGCATCTTCCGTGCGGGCCAGTTCCCGCAGGCGCAAGCCGCCTTCGCGGATTTCATCAAGCGCTATCCGCAGAGCGGCTACAATCCCTCGGCGCTGTTCTGGCTCGGCAACGCGCAGTACGCCACGCGCAACTACAACGAGGCGATTGCCAATTTCCGCTCGATGCTCTCGCTCGCGCCGGACCATGCGAAGGCGCCGGAGGCGGTGCTGTCGATTGCCAACTGCCAGATCGAACTGAAGGACACCCGGGCCGCGCGCCGGACGCTGGAAGACCTGATCAAGGCTTATCCGCAATCGGAAGCAGCGTCCGCTGCCAAAGAGCGGCTGGCACGCTTGAAGTAGCAGGCGTGGTTCTGGACAACGCGACATTGCCTGCTGTGGATTCCCCCGAAGCCGCCGCCGATCTGGCCCGGCGCTTTGGCGGGCTGGAGCGTCTGTATGGCGTGCCGGGCGCGGCGCGAATCCGGCAGGCGCATGTGATGGTCATCGGCATCGGCGGCGTCGGCTCGTGGGCGGTGGAGGCGCTGGCGCGCAGCGGCGTGGGCCGGCTGACGCTGGTCGACCTGGACCACATCTCCGAATCGAACATCAACCGCCAGATCCACGCGCTCGATGACACCGTGGGGCAGGCCAAGGTGGAGGCCATGGCCAGCCGCATTGCGCACATCAATCCCGATTGCCGCGTGCTGGCGATCGACGACTTCGTCGAGCCGGACAACTGGGAGTCGATGCTGTCTCGCGCTGTCGAGACGCAGGGTCCCTTGCATGCCGTCATCGATGCCTGCGACGAAGTGCGAGCCAAGCTGGCGATGGCGGTGTGGGCCCGTGGCGGCAAGCATCGCTTCATCTCGGTGGGCGCGGCGGGCGGCAAGCGGCTGGCGCACAAGGTCGAGATCGACGACATTGCTCTGGTCACGCATGACCCCTTGCTGGCGCAGATGCGCAACCGCCTGCGCAGGTTGCACGGCGCGCCGCGCGAAGGCAAGAAGATCGGCGTGACCTGCGTCTTCAGCCGCGAGGCCGTGGCGCCTCCCGATGCCTCATGCGCCATCGACGAGGGCGATGGCAGCCTCAACTGCCACGGCTACGGCTCGGTGGTGAGCGTGACTGCGACCTTCGGTCAATGCGCGGCAGGGTGGGCGCTCGATCAGATTGCGCAGGACGGCACGCTATAATCTTTGGCTTTGCTGCGCTTGGGGCGCAGTAGAACAGACAAGTGTGGGACGTTAGCTCAGTTGGTAGAGCAGCGGACTTTTAATCCGTTGGTCACTGGTTCGAATCCAGTACGTCCTACCACCAACACCGCGTGGTTATTGAAAAGCCTGCTATTGTGGGAAACAAGGCAATTGGTGGCCGAAAAACGCTGTTATGGTTTTTTTCAGATTTGGCCAGATTATGGTTTTCAAGATGAAAATGGCTTGGTATCAAGCAGTTGGCGGGCTTTCTTGTAGTAAGTTCTAAGCTTCCTTCTCGGTCGAAGCGGGATGGCGTCGTCGGACAATGATCGGATGGTTTTGGCAGATCTAGGGCGCCCGCTGCCTGTGATTTACCGAGAAAATCGGCACATCTGGACGGAGCCAGGCCACGGCTGACTTTTATCGGCCCAGTGGGCTACCAGATCTTGCGCTGTTTTGCCGGAACGGCTCTAGGACTCACTGGCTGCCAGCGACATCGACACCAGCTATCCGCAAGCACAGACCAACCAAGTCGGTTAGTTCGAACGCGCGGACCGCGCGCGACTGGCGTGCGAAGTAGGGGTGGGCGGGTGGCTTCGTGCCCAAGGCACTAGGCCACGGCCAAGCAACACGCGCCCAAGGGATGGCTTAGGTTGACGATCTTGGTTTACCGGAGCGGAAGAATCGAGTTCCCCGGGCGCGGCATGAGCTTACTCACGAGTTGCTCGCTCAGTCGACTTTGCGAGACGCGCCACCCACAGCCTAGATCACGCGCTGCCCGCAGTCCGTACGATCCGCTTGGCTTGATTTTCGTGGATGCTCCCCCCAAAGCCCGTGCGTTCGGCGGCATGCTCGATCTGCAGCCGAGATGTTGCGCGGGCTCGTAAGGCAGATTTCCGCTGCGACTGCTTCGGAAAGGCCACTCGATCCGCCGCAGCGCGAGGATGCAATCGAACATACCGGAAAAACTTGGAGGGCTCCAATCCAAGACCCTCCAGAATGCGCATCACAACGACGAAAGAGGGGTTCTGCCTGCCCTGCTCTAAGGTCAGAACGTAGGTTCTGGTCAGTCCAACCAAGTTGGCAAAACCCTCTTGGGAGTATCCCCGTCGCTGACGCTCATGCCGAACGGCAGCCCCAAACATTTCGCTGTAGCTCGCGCGTTCTTCTACAGCGAGTTTCGGAAATCGGCGCCGCATGATCGCTTTCACCATTTCGTCGGTGCCTTGCACGGATGGTCGAAGATGAAGGTTCCGAAAAAACGCCTCGGGTGCTATCTCTAGGCCTTCCAGGATGGCCATCAGACTGCCAAGCGTCACGTTCTTCTTCCCGCGTTCGAGATGCCCGACATAGGCGCGGCCCAGCCCCACCTGCTTCGCGAACCGCTCTTGCGAGATATTCGCTTGTCCGCGCGCGACGCGTACCAGTTCGCCCAGCACTTGTAGGTAATCGTGTTGCGTCGTTCGCGAGGTCGTTTCCATAGGGGCGGGATGCTCCGTTCCTGTGCTAGTCAAGGCCACTCCAAACAGGGCGGTGCTTGTCAAGACGACGTCCTATCGTTAACATATGGGTGACACGAGCTGATCCCCTTTCATCGGAGCGAGCGATCTCGATCGGCGTTGGGAGGCCGATCAAGACGAGGCTATTTTTTGGCGAAAAGACAAAAAGTGACGTGGATTCTCAAAACCCCAATCGAGCGACCGCTCCGAGCAGCCCACCTGCTGAAGGCGAAGTGGCAGAGAAGGGGCGAGTTGGAGGAGAAATGGAAAGCCAATGCAATGCGATGGGGAGCGCACGAGAGAGTGAACAGGGCTTCTCAATCTCCGAAGACCGCCGTGGCTGCCTTCGATTGCACCGACAAACGCCACGGAAGCGCGCTTCAGGGCCCTGTTACCGCTGCCTTTGTCGCGATCACGCCATGACCCCCGAAGAATTGAAGACGTCCGAAGGCTGGTGCCGGTTCACGGGCGAGAAAGCGCTTGCGTCGCAAGTGCAAACCTACAGTCAGACCAGACCTTCAGAAGATCCGTGGACACGGCTGTATCTGGCAGAAGGTCAGGCGATCTTGGCCGCTGCCATGGCCACCTTGGGCGGTCGCCACAAGGCGATTGACTGGTTCTGCCATGCGAAGCTCGCTCCGTTTGGCGATCTCACGCCGCGCGTGCTCCTCTCTCTCGGCAGATCGGAGGACGTCCTGCACGCCCTTCGAGTCATTCAGGTCGGGAGTTATCAGGCAGCGCTGCAGAGTTCTCCACGCCGCAGCGTGAGACCTGTGTGTTGGCGCCGGCCGAAAATTGACCCACCTGTGAGGGTTGTGCCGGTTCAAATTTGACCCGGGTGTTCAGCCTACCCTGCTGCTTTTTTAAGCGGCGGGGGTATGAGGAT